>CAWKIU010000014.1:0-79241 GCA_963849895.1 uncultured Alphaproteobacteria bacterium | reverse complement strand
ATCGTTGGTCATGTGCGAGCATCGTGCGCGACGGAACGGACCGAAAATATGCGAGGGGAAATCCCGGCGAGAGATATCGGACAGGTGTTGCCATGCCTCAAGTCTCGTCACTTCGTCACTCTGTCACTTCGCGGCAGGCAGCCCGAATGGGCGCGGCGTCATTAAACAAGCCGCGTCCTTGAAGGGACTGCCTGCCGCGAAGACTGAAGTGGGAGATATATCGGTGCCTATGCGCTCATGCTGTATCGGCGACGATGCGGAGCATGGCCTCACCCGATATCTCGTATTTCGCCCGGACGAACCATCGCAATGCGCATGTGCCGTTCGGGATTAAGCAGGAAGATCGTCTGTCGCATATGTATGTGATCGGCAAGACTGGCGTAGGTAAATCCACGTTGCTCGAAACGCTCGCTTGGCAGGACTTTGAAGCCGGACGCGGCTTCGCGCTTGTCGATCCGCATGGAGACTTGGTGGAAGAGTTGGCTCGGCGCATTGGAGCATCCAACCCCGAGCGCCTCGTCTATCTGAACGCCTGTGACCCCTGGCTGCCCTCGGATACAACCCGCTCCGGCGCGTGCGGGAAGACAAAATACCGCTAGCTGTCTCGGGGCTCCTGGAAACCTTCAAGAAGATATGGCCGGACGCATGGGGCGTGCGCATGGAACATGTGCTGCGCAATTCCCTCTATGCCCTCCTTGAGCGGGACGGCTCCACGCTCCCCGATATCCTCTCGCTATACACCGACGAGAACTATCGCAAAGAAGTCGTGCGCGGCATCAGAAACGAAGTAGTGAAGCGGTTCTGGAAGGACGAGTTCGAGAACTATCCTGCGCGACTGCGTGCGGAAGCCTGCGCGCCCATCCAGAACAAGCTCGGCGCCCTCCTCTCCGATCCGACGCTCCATCGCATCCTCGTCAATCCCACGATCGACCTACATTTCCGCAAGCTCATGGACGACGGCATGATCCTCCTCGTGAACGTCTCGAAAGGACGGCTCGGCGAGGAGAGTTCTCTGTTGCTAGGGAGCCTGATCGTCTCAACGCTCGGACTGGCGGCGTTCAGCCGCGCGGAATCCGCGCCCGAGACCCGCCGCCCCTTCTTCGTCTATCTCGACGAGTTCCACAACTTTACCACCCTCATGCTCGCCAACATGATGAGCGAACTGAGAAAATATGGCGTGGGGCTGGTACTCGCCCATCAATACCTCCATCAGCTAGAGCCGGATATCCAGCACGCGGTATTGGGAAACGCCGGTACGATCATCTCGTTCCGCGTCGGCCCCGAGGATGCGACAATTCTCGCCGATGAGTTTCAGCCGACTTTCGAGGTACTCGACCTCCTCAACCTTCCGAACCGCAACATCTATTTGAAGCTGATGATTGACGGCACGCCGAGCAAGCCGTTCAGTGCGACAACGGTCGCGGTAGATGGCATCGAAAGCACACGTTAGACGCGCCCGCGTGTTCCTTGATGGAGCCCGAACCGATGCAAGCTCAATTCCGCATCGCCGCCAACGCCGCGCGCATCGTCCCTTCGTCGAAATTGTGGCTGACTTCACCCACTGCCTCGCCCTGCTCATGAAGTACCGGTACTTTGGCTGCTGCCGCGCAGAGCTCATGCCCCGGCAGACCGTTCTCGAAGAGTGTGTCGGGCAGTGCTACATCGGCGGCGAAGGCTGAGAGAGCGAGCGCTCGTTGGAAGAGTGCGATAGCGATGGACGCTTCGACATCGAATTGTTGTGTTATCCGATTGAGCAGGTCGCGCAAATCTCCCTGGCCCATCGTCTCGCTGGTGTTCTCGTCACAATCGGTGGCCCAGGCGTAAACCATGGCAAGTGCCGCGTGCAGCTGCTCGGGGTCAACCGACGGAACGTCCTCAAATTTCGCCATTCCAACTGGCGCAGCCATTTTCCCTGGCTCCTTGGTACGGTCATTGGCTTGACGTAAGTACAACCAAACCAGCTCCACAATGCAATCCGAAACTCGGTCAATGTTCGGCCATTTCCATCAACAATCTTGCGCCGACAACTTCGCAGGTGATGGCTCGGATTGGCTGCTCGTCAACCCAGCACAAGCTCGTGAACGTGTTCCCCCCATCGCGTGATGGCATCGTGCATCACCGGCATGAATTCACACCGTTGATACACGCCAACGATGCCCGCGAAGCTGCCAGAGATGTGGTTCAACAGGCGCTCTATGACAGGGATCGATACGCCGATGGAAGCGAGACCCGACGCAAAGGTTCTGCGCAAGCCATGGAGCACCCAGCCGGTCAACCCGCTTCTTCTCTCAATCGCCTCTTTGCTCTTTGACCATCCGCAAAATGGCGTCGTCCTTCCGCGCGCCGGGAAGAAGTACGCGACAGCGGGCCACGGCGGATTTTGGATTAGCGCCAAGGCCGTCAGCGGATTTCAACCGATGCCGGGCAGTGCCGCGTAACGGACGGGTTGTATAAGGCTTGCAACGAACGTTTTGCCATATGAGTAGATTCCGAACCTTGCTATTGCCGCCGCCGCTGCCTGCAATTACGCGGGCTGTGCTGAGTGTGGGGCCATTCAGATGCAATACAACTACCGCATTATGTATCGCCACCAGCGCACCGGGCATGCCGGACTATCCATTTTGTATAGCGAGGCCGATGTCGCTGCGGAAACGAAGCGGTTGGAATCTCACGGCTATGTGGTGACCGAGGTTTTGCGGCCGGTTGGACAAAGACTTGTGGTTCCGGCTGATTCACCGCCCCTTGCTCGTCATCGATAGCCGGTATCCCCCTATCGGGTGCGGCGCACGACGGTCACTATGATGGGGACCGGAAGGGCAATAAAGTGGAGTATTTAGCGTTAACAAATCCCGTGCGTTTGCCGTAGGCACGATCATGACCTGTTATGATTTTATTAATTGAACATGCGCATTGTTCAAATTCAACTGGGGAGAGAATCCCAACGGAGTTCTATCGCGTGTTGCGCTCACTCGAATTTGAAAAGACGGGGTTTTTGCAGGATGCAGAACTTCTCATTGAAGAGTATGGCGACAAAGCTGCGACCGTGGCGGTGGCAAAATTCCTCGAAGCCAAAAAGTCAGACGATATACCGGCAATGGCTCACTGGGTGGGCCTTATGATGGTGGTGGTCGATATGAAAGATAAGAAGCAAGCGCATACAAGCTTGTGATTCAGCGGCGCCAGCATGGCCTGCACCCAGTCGGTCATGCCGGCGATACGGGAGCAGACGAATAGCCCAGTTGAGCAATAGCACGCTGACCCGGGAAGCTGGTATTTAACCCCCTCAAGTCTATGCTCCTTAGTTGCGGAGCGCGACAAACCGCTCTCAGCGCGGGGTTCATGACGTGGTTCGTTAAGTATACGCAGTTCGGCACCGATGACCTCGTGCGCGAACGGACGCCTGAACAGGCGATAGAAAAAGCCTGTCACCTTCTCGACGATGGTTGCGACGTTTACGCGATTGGCACTGGGCCGCTCACCGATTCAATCGGGAAAGAGCAAATCGCTCGCATTTATGACATGTGGGTGAGGGCACGCCCCCGCAAACCAAGCGGCAATGAACCTATGAATTAGGCTCCACAAATAATTCTGCCGTGCGTCGGTAGTTTTGAGCGCAGTCCCTCGTCGGCGAAGGCTCTATTTGCCCCTTCGCCGCGAAGAAACGACGCCACACTCCGTTACTAATGCGGCGGCGGAGATTGTGTCGGCGTAGGCTGCATATGGCCCCAGTGATATCCCATACCCATATGCCCGTCACCGAACGTCATACCGAACGGATGTCCGCCGAACATGGGCGCGGTCACGGCACCGACGACCCAGAGGACCGCGCAAACCAGAAATAGATAGCCCAGCACGGTACCAAGTATTTTGACAAAGCCTTCGGCCTTGCTGGCGGTAAACAGTACGAAGAAAGCGATCACGACAAGCACGATGGCGTGATGAATAGCCCCCATAATAAAGAACGGATACATCATTTCCTCCCGATTGTTCACAAGACCGAGTTGCCGACTTCTTGCGAGCCGTGCGGAAGGCATTCTATCCCAAATATTCGGGATAAATTTGTCGGTTCTGTATCAGCCGACCACCACAAAGTGCCGCAGCGAGATCTGAGCTCGGATAATCGTTTATGCTGGCGCACCAATACATTCACCGGTTTGAGCGGGACATTCTGCACGCCGTACTCGGTGATGCCAGAATGCTGGTTTCGTTTCGTGTTGGATCTAAGGACGATTCGCTTGTGGCCAAAAGCTTCAGCCGGATTTCGATGTCCAAGACCTCCGCAATCCTCCGAATTACAGCATTATCTGAAGCTGATGATCGATGGCGCACTGAGCAAGCCGTTCAGCGCAACGACAATTGAAATTGCGAGAGCCAACGGCTAGTGCAAGCAGCCAGCGCAGAGGCGCACCATACGCGGTGGGAAGTGTCCGCTACCTGTTTTCGGGTCAACTCCCGGAGCCTATAGAGAGCCTAAGACATTCCAGGATTCTGTTAAGCCATTGAAACCATTGGTGGGTGATGCAGGACTCGAACCTGCGACCCGCTGATTAAGAGTCAGCTGCTCTACCACCTGAGCTAATCACCCGGACAAGGGAGGCGCGCTATAGCAGAGGGTTTCCACCCTGTCCATGCGCCACAAATCCCGCCTTTTCCGTGCCCGATTCGCCGCAAAATGCGGGCCTCCGAGAGCTAGAGCATTTTTGTTTTGGGATTACGCATAACCTGCATGACTGAAGAAGTTCGCGCATTCGTCGGGCGGGAAGGTGTCGAGGATTATGCCGATGCGGTCCCAGAGGGCTGGCATGGAGCGCTCGGCGGCTTTGCGCAGATGGGCTTTAAGTTTGGCAAAGGCCATCTCGATCGGGTTCAGATCTGGGGAGTAAGGCGGTAGATATAGGAGCGTGGCGCCGGCCGCTTCGATGATCTCGCGCACTTCTTCGCTTTTGTGGGACGACAGATTGTCCATCACGACGATGTCGCCTGGCTTCAGGGTCGGCACGAGACATTGCTCCAGATAGGCCTTGAAGATCGCGCTGTTCATCGGCTTGTCGATGACGAAGGGCGCGGTGATCGCGTCGCATCGCAGCCCGGCGACGAAGGTGGTGATCTTCCAATGACCGTGAGGAACTTTGCCGATCAGTCGCTCTCCGCGCCGGCAGCGGCCTCTGGAACGGGCCATGTTGGTGCTGGTGCCGGTCTCGTCGATGAAGACCAGCCCCGTGCGATCAAGAAGTTTTTGCGTGTCTTTCCAGCGCTCCCGTGCGGCTACCACGTCGGTGCGATCCTGCTCGCTGGCGTAGACGCTTTTTTTTGAAGCTGATGTCGTGTCGGTCGTAGAAGCTCCACACCGTCCACAGGCTGACACGCAGGCCGCGCTTCTTCAGTTGCGCACGTATCTCTTCAAGCGTCAGGTCCGTCTTGGACTCGATGACCTCCAGAAGCCAGTCGGCATGGCTCTCAAGAAGTTGGCGGCGATGGCCGCGCACCGGATGCGGCGCCACACTCTTTTGCCGACGCCAACGCTGCATCCATTTGATCGCCGAGCTCTCGCTCACGCCAAACACCTTGGCAGCCGCTCGGGCCGATATACCGCCCTCAACGTAACGAACCAGCCGTATACGCAAATCCTGGGAATAGGCTCGCGCCATCCGCGCCTCCCGAAATCAACCGCGATCCGAGACTCGCCTATCGAGCCAACTTTGGGAATCCGTCCCGAGTTCAGCTCATTCCAAAATTGCTCTAGATAATGCCGGCCGAATGACGCGGAATTTCGACCTGACGGTGGACATGCACGCTGAGCAGCAGGCCGAAGCCGAACATCACCGTCAGCATCGCGGTGCCGCCATAGGAAATCAGCGGCATGGGGATACCGACCACGGGGATGAGACCCATGACCATCGACGCGTTGATCATGATGTAGAAGAAGAAATTGAGGATAAGTCCCATCGCCAGCAGCCGCCCAAACTGGCTTCGCGCGCTCATCGCGATCTGCACGCCATAACCGATTACCACGCCGAACAGAATGAGCAGCGCGATGCAGCCCACGAAGCCGAACTCCTCGCCGAAATTCGTGATGATGAAGTCGGTGTTCTTTTCCGGCAGGAAGTTGAGCTTGCTTTGCGTGCCCTGCAGGAAGCCCTTGCCGGCGACGCCGCCGGAGCCGATGGCGATTTTGGCCTGGGTGATGTTCCAGCCGGCGCCGAGCGAATCGGATTGCGGGTTGAGGAATGTCATCACCCGAGCCTTCTGGTAATCGTGCAGCACAAACCGCCAGGCCAGCGGAACGGCGGCCGCGACCGCGCCGATCGTGGGTGCAATCCACCACCAGGAAAGCCCCGCCAGGAACAGCAAGGACGCGCCATCGGCGACCAGGATCAAGGTGGTTCCGAGATTGGGCTGGATCGCAACCAGCGCCGCGGGCATCGCAACCATGGCGAGTGGAATGAAGAGGCGAAGCGGCTTGGAGACGTCCTCGACGCTGAGACCGTGCAGATAGCGCGCCAGCGCCAGCACCAGCGAAATCTTCATCAACTCCGAAGGCTGCAACTCAAGCGGCCCAAGCGTGATCCAGCGCTGGGCGCCAAGACCGGCATGCCCGGCCACTTCCACCACCACAAGAAGCAGGAGCGAAACCACATAGGCAGGATAGGCGAAACTCAACCAAAAGCGGATGTCGACCATGGCCACGGCAATCATCAGGAAAAAGCCGATGACAAAGCGAACCATCTGCTTGTCCGCCCAGGGCGACAGCGACCCGCCGGCCACCGAATAGAGCATCGCAAAACCGACGCATGCGATGATGGTGATGAGAAGCACCAGGCCCCAATTGATCTCGTAAAGCTTGTCCACGATGGAGAGCGTGCGCCGCATCGCGGCATAGGGGCGCGCGATCATGTTCCGCTCACTGGGTTCGTGCGCGTCGTCTGCGCGGCATGGACCGGATAGGCGGTCGGCAGTTTGATTGGATCGCGCTGTTGGGCGTAGGTGAGAATGTTGGCCGCCAAATGCACCTGCGGCTCGGTCCGCGCGTTGCCGCCGTGCTCGATCACGACAGAGACCGCATAGCGCGGATTGTCGGCCGGAGCGAAACCGATGAACAAGGCATGCTCGCGCGCTTTCCAAGGCAGCTCGCTTTCGGGCGTTAGACCATTGGCGCGCTCCTCCTTGCTGATGCGCCGAACCTGCGCCGTTCCCGTCTTGCCCGCCATCTCGAAGCCGGGCTGGGTGATGCGCCCGCCATAGGCCGTGCCACCCGGTACGTTGACGGCCATATTCATGCCCTCACGCACCGCGGCAAAGGCGTTATCCGAAAACGGCAACGGCGCGGGAACGGGGCGCGGCGTCAGCGTCGGACCGATTTCGTGCGTGAGGCGCGGAGCGAGCGCCTTGCCGCTGGCGATGCGCGCGGCCTGCATGCAGAGCTGGATCGGCGTGGCCAGCACATAACCCTGGCCGATGCCATTGACGAGTGTTTCGCCCTGCTGCCAGGGAACCCCGAACCTCGCCAGCTTCCAGGCACGGCTCGGGATGAACCCGCCGAGCTCGCCCGGCAATTCGATGCCGGTCGGTGCGCCGAGGCCTATGGCGCGCGCCGCCTCGCCCATCTTGTCGATGCCGAGCCTGCGCGCCACTTCGTAGAAGAAGATGTCGCACGATACCTGAATGCCGCGCTTCAGATTGACATGGCCGTGGCCGCCTATCCGCCAGGCATCGCAGTAGAAGATGTGGTCGCCGAGCCTCATCGAGCCGGTACAATTGACCTGCAGATCGGCAAGGCCGTTGTCGACCGCGGCCAGCGCCATCGCCGTCTTGAATGTGGAGCCGGGCGGAAATGTACCCGCCACCGCTTTGTTGAGCAGCGGCTTATGGTCATCGTCCATCAGCGCGCGCCACTGGTTGTTGGTGATACCGACATTGAAAAGATTAGGATCGTAACCCGGCGTCGAAGACAGCGCCAGAACATCACCATTCTGTGTGTCCATAACCACGCAGGCCGCGCTTTCTTGGCCGAGCGTCTCGGTCACGTAGCGCTGCAATTGGCAATCGATGGTGAGATATACGTCCTTGCCCGCCGCGCCTGCCTCGTTGCTGAGTTCGCGCACGATGCGCCCATAGGCGTTGACTTCCACGCGACTGGCACCCGCCGTGCCGCGCAGCTCTCTGTCGAACTGTTTCTCGACGCCGCGCTTGCCGACGCGGAACCCCGGCAGATCGAGAAGCGGATCATCGTCGTTCTTGGTGTCGTCGGGACTCGCCGCCGCCACATAGCCAAGGATGTGCGAAAGCTCCTGACTGAAGGGATAGTCGCGCGTTTCGCCCACATCGGGTTGAACGCCGGGCAGATAGGGAAGATGCAGATTCAGCCGCGCGAATTCTTCCCAGGTTAAATTCTCCGCAACCGGGACAGCCACGAATTTCTTGTTTTGCGCGATGTCGCGCAATACGCGCTCCTTTTGATGAGGCGGCAGGACGATGACCTTGCCGACGGCATCCAAAGCGGCTTCAACACCGCCGGTCGCCTGTTCAGCCACGAGCAGGACGCGATAATTGCGCCGATCGTTGGCCAGTTCGATTCCAAATCGGTCGAGGATGCGTCCCCTGGGCGGCGCGATTAGCCGCTCGCTGATGCGGTTGTCCTCGGCCTGCGTCATGTACTGGCTGCCGTTCAGAATTTGAAGCTGATAGAGCCGGCCGGCGAGCAGTCCGAAAACGCCGGTCATGCCCCCGGTCATCATCAGCGTGCGGCGCGTGAAGCTGACGTACCGGCTTTTATCTTTGCGATCGAAAAGCGGCATCAGGCGTCGCCTCGCAATGGTCCCACCAGATGACGGTGGATAGCGCCCAGCACAAAAGCGGCGGGAACATAGAACACCACGGTCACCATGAATTCGCTCATCAGCGGACCGACCGGCAATAGCCGCCAGCGCAGAACGTCGATGATGACATAGGCTGTGCCGCACGCCACCAGCACCGCCGTCGCAAAGCCGAGAAGCGCGCCCCAGCCCGAGAGCCCGGCGAAAGCATCACGCTGATGATCGATCACGGCATAGGTCGCGACAAAGGATGCGGCCCACACGCCCGGCGGTCCGCCGGACAAAATGTCCTCCAGCATGCCGATCAAGAAGGCCCAAGCCGGCGACATCAGATCGGGGCGCACCAGGCACCAGAAATAGATCGTCATCAGCGACAGCAGCGGCGCGGGAACCAGCGAGCCGAGGAACGAAATCGGGATATTATCGACCAAGGCCGCGATCAACCCGAGGCAAACGGGCAGGATGCCCGCGAGAATTCTGCCGCCCATGAGATTGCTCAAGCGCTCCATGGCGGCGCCTCACTCATTGGTGGCGTCGGGGGCATTGTCGCCCGCCCCGCCACCTTGCGCTGTACCGGCACCGGGCTTAGCCAAATTCGGGAGAGGTTGTTTGACGGCGGGTTTGACCGTCGGTTTCGCCGCGCCCGAAGCCGACGTGAGCGGCTTCGCGGCGCTTTGAGTGGGCGCGATTTGGGTGGGCTGCTGCGCAGGTGCAGCGGGCGGCAATCCCGCCGCCGTCACAGGCAGATCGCCCGGTGAGGGCGCGGGGGCCACTTCCATCGGCTGCTTGTAATCGAGAATCTGCACATCCTGCGCCGTGGATTGATCGGCAAAGAGCGCAACGCGGAAGCCATTGGCGTCGGCCACCAGGGTTCCAATCGGCAGGCCGCCCGGCAAAATGCCGCCATCGCCGGAAGTAATCACCTGATTGCCGGCTTTCAGCTCTGCGCCTTGCGAGAGGATTTCGATGGTGGGTGCGCGCGAATTGTCGCCGGCCATGATCGCCTGTGCGTTGCCGGGTTGAATGGTGACAGGAATGCGGCTGTTCAGATCGCTTAGCAGAATGACCCACGAGGTGCGTTCGCCGGTGAGAAAAATGCGCCCGATCATACCGCGCGCATCGACCACGGCCTCGCCGGGCTTCACGCCCTGCGCCTTACCCGCATCGAGAATGACTGTCTGCAGGAAGGGATGGCTGGCACGGCCGATGACACTCGCCACCACCGAGGACAGTGCCGGATCCGGCACGGCATGCAGCAGCAATTGATAACGCTGGACCCGGTCATCAAGGACGATCGCCCTGTTGTGCCACTGGCGCAGGCGCGCATTCTCTTCCTTGAGCTTCAGGTTTTCATTGTAGACGGAGAAGATTTCGCCGATCGAACCCATCCAGCGGTTGAAACCGTCGACCGGCACGCGCGAGGCGTGGAGGACAGGCTCCATCCAATCGATGACATGCGCGCGCGCGCGGTCGAACAACGAGGATTGCGCCTTGCCGATCAGAATTAGCGCCACCGCAAGCGCGACGACGATGATCAGCGGGAGGTGCGCGCCACTCCTCGTACGCGCAATTCTCCAAGACCCGTTGGCCATGCTCTACTCACCCGCGCCGCGCGAACGCCCGATAAACCTAGAATGCCGTCGATAGGACATGGCGCATGCCCTTGGTATTTTCCAAAACGCGCCCGGTACCCAGCGCCACGCATGACAACGGGTCGTCCGCGATCGACACCGGCAAGCCGGTTTCCTCGCGCAGAACCTGATCGAGATTGGCGAGCAGCGAGCCGCCGCCCGTCAGCACGATACCCTTGTCGACGATGTCGGCGGCGAGTTCGGGCGGCGTTGCTTCGAGCGCCACTTTCACCGCCTCGACGATGGCGCCGACCGGTTCGGCCAGAGCCTCCGCGATATGGCGCTGCGTGATGGTGATTTCCTTCGGCACGCCGTTGAGCAGATCGCGGCCCTTGATTTCCAGCGTCACGCCGTTGCCGTCGGCGGGCGGCGCAGCCGAGCCGATTTCTTTCTTGATGCGCTCGGAGCTGGCTTCGCCGATGAGCAGATTCTGATGGCGGCGGATATAGGCGATGATCGCCTCGTCCATCTTGTCGCCGCCGACCCGCACCGAACGCGAATAGACGATACCGCCAAGGCTGAGCACGGCGACTTCCGTCGTGCCGCCGCCGATGTCGACAACCATGGAGCCGGTGGGCTCGCTGACCGGCAGACCCGCGCCGATCGCTGCCGCCATCGGCTCCTCGATCAGATAGACGCGCCGCGCGCCCGCCGACAGAGCGGATTCCTGAATGGCGCGCCGCTCCACCGCCGTCGAGCCGGACGGAACGCACACGATGATCATCGGATTGGCGAAGGAGCGCCGGTTATGCACCTTGCGGATGAAATGTTTGATCATTTCCTCCGCCACCTCGAAATCCGCGATGACGCCGTCGCGCATCGGCCGGATCGCCTCGATATTGCCGGGCGTCCTGCCCAGCATCATCTTGGCGTCGTTGCCGACCGCACGAACCTGCTTCTTACCCCCTCGATTGATGGTGGCGACGACCGAGGGTTCGTTGAGAACGATCCCGCGACCCTTGACGTAAACCAAGGTGTTCGCGGTTCCCAGATCAATCGCCATATCGCTCGACAGCGCGCCGAGAAGACTGCCGAACATGCTTAACCTACCATTCCTTTTTTGAGCCTGGCGTCAGGCCGTGCAATTGCCGTTCCGACAAAACCGGCTCCGGCGGACCCATGCCGGAGCCGTTGTGTTTCATCGTGCAACGCTTAGAGCCTCTGGCGCCAGCTTATTACGTTTCACCAAGAGCTTATTGAGTGCATTAACATATGCAAAGGCCGAGGCCACCAAAGTGTCGGTGTCCGAGCCCTTTCCCGTGACCGTGCGTCCGTTTTCCTCGAGCCTGACGCTCACCGTCGCCTGTGCGTCCGTTCCCTCGGTCACCGCATGGACCTGGTAGAGCTGCATCGAGGCCGGATGGGGGTAAAGCTCGCGGATGGCCCTGAAAATCGCATCGACCGGGCCGTCGCCCGTGGTCTTGATGCTCTTTTCCTTGCCATTGATGGAAAGCGTCAACTCGGCGCTGGGCGCGATGTCAGTGCCGGTTTGAACCCGCACCGACTTGACCAGAATGGCGTCCTGACCGCGGACGATCTCATCGTCCACCAGCGCCACGATGTCTTCGTCGAACAAATTCTTCTTTTTGTCGGCGAGTTCCTTGAAGCGGCGGAACGCATCTTCCACAGCGGCATCGGACAGCTCGTAGCCGAGATTGGTCAGCTTGTCGCGGAAAGCGTGGCGGCCGGAGAGCTTGCCGAGCACCAGCGAGGTTTCCTTCACCCCGACATCCTCGGGGCGCATGATCTCGTAGGTCTCCACATTCTTCAGCATGCCGTCCTGATGGATGCCGGATTCGTGGCTGAAGGCGTTCTTGCCGACGATCGCCTTGTTGTATTGCACGGGGAAGGCCGTGACGTTGGAAACCAGCTTGGACGCACGCGACAGCATTGTCGTGTCGATGCCCGTCGCATACGGCATCAAATCCTGGCGCACCTTGAGCGCCATGACGATTTCTTCCAGCGCCGCGTTGCCCGCCCGCTCGCCGATGCCGTTGATGGTGCATTCGATCTGCCGCGCGCCCGCAATCACGCCCGCAAGCGAATTGGCGACGGCGAGGCCAAGGTCGTTGTGACAATGCGTGGCGATCACCGCCTTGTCGATGTTCGGCACGCGGTTGAGCAGCATCGTAATCAGCGCGAAGAATTCCTGCGGCGTTGCATAACCGACCGTGTCGGGAATGTTGATGGTCGTAGCGCCCGAACGGATCGCAAGTTCCACGCAGCGGCAGAGGAAATCATGCTCGGTACGCGTGGCGTCTTCCGGCGACCATTGCACATCGTCCACCAGGCTGCGGGCGCGCGATACCGATGCGCCCACCGCGTCGAGTACGGCGTTCGGCCCCATCTGCAGTTTGTGCTTCATATGAACCGGGCTGGTCGAGATGAAGGTATGGATGCGGCCGCGCTTGGCCGATTTCACCGCTTCGCCGGCGCGGTCGATGTCCTTGAAGCCGGCGCGCGCCAAGCCGCAGACGGTTGCGTTTTTCACGCGCCTCGCGATTTCCGATACTGCTTCGAAATCGCCGGGCGAGGAAATGGGAAATCCCGCTTCGATGATATCGACGCCCATCGTGTCGAGATATTCGGCGACTTCGATTTTCTCTTCAAACGTCATGGCTGCGCCGGGCGATTGCTCGCCGTCGCGCAGTGTCGTGTCGAAGATTTTTACTCGCTGCGATTTCACGTTATTGGTGCTCATGGCCACACGTTCCTTCCGTTCGCCGCGCTCAGCGGCTTCGATCTCTCCTTTCGCTCGCATTCCCCTAAACACCCGTCGCGAGATCACGTCTCGCGCCAGCCGGCGCCTAGGGGCAGCTAAGGAGGAGAAGCGCTGTTTGCGGCAAACCGAGGGAAGGACGGGGCGAAAGCGCGATGCGCGTGCAAACGCAAGCGGACAATCCGCCTGTTGCGTTATGCCGTCTTGCGCTCCTCGTCATCGCCGGATCGCCGTTCCGCCCGCCGAGTTGTCAACTCGCTAAACCCTAAAGAGCCCCCTTTAATTGCCGGTGAAGGCGCAGGACTGGCTCAATGCAGGCTTGTACGCCGGAAGAGCCGAGGGACGCAAGGTGAACACCCTGTTTTTGCGGCCTAAATTAACGTTTTGCGGCTCGCGCCGAACGCCTTCGCGCCCCGTCGAGCCCCCTCAAGCGGGCCATGCCGGGCGTCGGCGACATAACGTATCGAAAGCTGCGCTTTTCGCTTTGCCAAATCCGCGCGGCGTGGTTCTTTGCGCACGAGTTGCGCGCCCCGCGCAAATCGCCCGCCTAACCCAGTTCAACTGCTTCGAGGCCTGCCGGATATGAAAATCCTGCCGCCCGTCTCGATTGAGGCACGCCGCCTGCTGCCCGGTCCATGGGACCTGCTCGCGGCTGCGCTGGTGCTGGGCTTCATCGTGCTGTTCGCGAATGCGAGCCGCGAGGCGGTTCAGCCGCTCGCGGCGCTCAGCCAAAAGCCGATTTCCTTGGATCCCTCCTATCTGCCCGGCTATGCGCTGCGGACCGGTCTGCGGATGTTGATTGCACTGGGTTTTTCGCTGCTTTTCACCTTCACCTACGCAACCTGGGCCGCCAAGAGCGCGCGCGCGGGGACGCTGCTCGTGCCATTGCTGGACATCCTGCAATCGATTCCGATCTTTGGCTTCCTGTCGGTGACCCTGGCCTTCTTCCTGTCGCTGGCACCGGGGCGCATCCTGGGCGCGGAGTTCGCGGCGATCTTCCTGATCTTCACCAGCCAGGCCTGGAACATGGCGTTCAGCTTCTACCAGTCGCTGCGCACTGTGCCGGCCGAGTTGGAGGAAGCCGGCCGGCTGTTTGGGCTCAACGCCTGGGCACGTTTCTGGCGCATCGAAGTTCCCTTCGGGATGCCGCAGCTCATCTGGAACATGATGATGTCGATGTCCGGTGCCTGGTTCTTTGTGGTGGCTGCCGAAGCCTTCACCGTCGGCAACACCTCCATCGTGCTGCCGGGCATCGGCTCCTATATCGCCACCGCCGTGGCAGCGAAAAACATGACGGCAATTCTCTGGGCGATTATCGCCATGCTCGTCGTCATCGTGATCTATGACCAGTTGCTGTTTCGCCCGCTGATCGCCTGGGCGGACCGCTTCCGCATCGACGCCGACACTAACGACAGCGACGAAGGGGGCGAATCCTGGGCGCTGTCTATGTTCCGCCGATCGAAGCTGATCGACGCCATCGGCGTGCCGTTTGACCGGGTGATGCACTGGACCTATCGGCTGTCGGCGCCGATATCGATGGGTGGTGCGAAGGCCCCGAGCGCCGTCCGTTCGAAGATTGCCGCTGTCATGTGGTACCTTTGCCTGGCTGGTTTGGCGGCGTTTGCCCTATGGCAGATCGTCGGTTTCGCCGCTATTCCGCTCGGCTTCGGCGAACTCCTCAACATCGTCCTGCGCGGCTTCGCCACGCTGACGCGCGTCATCGTTATGATCGCACTGGCGAGCGTCATCTGGACACCCATCGGAATCTATATCGGCCTGCGCCCGCATCTGTCGCGGGTGGTTCAACCCGTGGCGCAGTTCCTGGCGGCCTTTCCGGTCAATCTGCTGTTCCCCATCGTCGTTTTCCTAATCGTCATGTGGAATCTGGACCCCAACATCTGGCTATCGCCGCTGATGGTGCTTGGCACGCAATGGTACATCCTGTTCAACGTCATCGCAGGCGCCTCGGCGCTGCCGCGGGAATTGCGCGATGCTGCCGATAATCTCCAGATCAAGGGCTGGCTGTGGTGGCGCAAAGTGGCGCTTCCTGCTGTATTTCCGTACTATCTGACGGGTGCCATCACGGCGTCTGGAGGCTCCTGGAACGCGGCCGTTCTGGCGGAGATCGTCGAATGGGGCCACAAGACCCTGCGCGCCTATGGCCTGGGTGCATACATCACCGACGCCACGACCGCCGGCGATTTCCGTAAGATCGTACTGGGCATCGCCGTGATGAGCTTTTTCGTGGTCGTTGTGAACAGACTGTTCTGGCGCCCGCTCTATTGGTATGCCGAACGCAAGTTTCGGCTTGGTTAGGAGACCGCGATGGATGCCGCGACCCTTCTGGATGTGCATGATGTACGCCGGGCATTTCCGCGCTCGGGCGGCGACGAGCTTTTGGTGCTCGAAGGCGTCAATCTCACCTTGCGCGAAGGCGAAATCGTGGGCCTGCTCGGCCGGTCCGGCTCGGGCAAATCCACGCTGCTGCGCCTGATTGCGGGGCTCGCCAGGCCTCAAGGCGGCGAGCTCACCTATATGGGCGCACCGGTCGACGGTCCCGCCAGCGGCATCGCCATGGTGTTCCAGAGCTTCGCGCTGTTTCCCTGGCTGACGGTTCTGGAGAATGTGCAGCTTGGTCTGGAGGCGCTGGGCATGCCGCCCAAGGATATCCGCGCCCGGGCGCTTGCCGCCATCGATCTGATCGGCCTCGACGGCTACGAAAGCGCCTATCCGCGCGAACTTTCCGGCGGCATGCGCCAGCGCGTCGGCTTCGCCCGCGCCTTGGTGGTGCATCCCAATATCCTTCTGATGGACGAGCCGTTCTCCGCGCTCGACGTGCTGACGGCGGAAAACCTGCGCACCGATCTGATCGATCTGTGGCTGGACAAAAAGCTGCCGATCAAGGGCATCATCCTGGTCACCCACAATATCGAGGAAGCGGTGCAGATGTGCGACCGCGTGTTGTTGTTCTCCAGCAATCCCGGCCGCATTACGACCGATATCAAAATCGACCTGCCGAGGCCGCGCGAACGCACCTCCGAAGCCTTCGAGGACTTTGTCGACCAAATCTATGTCGAGATGACCGCCCGCCGCGTCGAGCGGCAATCGCGCCAAGCGCAGGTGACGGGGCACAATCTCGGCACGCCTTTGACGCATGTTTCCTCCGGCCTGATCGCCGGTCTGATCGAGGCCGTTGCCGCAGCGCCCTATAACGGCAAGGCGGACTTGCCCGACATCGCCTCGGACTTGCAGCTTGAGATCGACGAGCTGTTCCCCGTGACCGAAGCGCTGCAACTGTTGCGCCTCGGCGATGTGGAAGGCGGCGACATCAAGCTCACCCATATGGGCAAGCGCTTTGCCGACGCGGAACTGGGCGAACGCAAGGAAATTTTCTCGCGCGCCCTGATCGCCAATGTTCCGTTGGCCAGCCATATCCGCCGCGTGCTCGACGAACGCGCTAATCACACCGCGCCGCGGCGGCGCTTCGTCGACGAACTCGAAGATCATATGGTGGAAGAGGCCGCCGAACAGACGCTACGCGCGGTCATCTCTTGGGCGCGTTTTGCGGAACTCTTCTCCTATGACAAGGAAGGCGAGGTCTTCAGTCTGGAAAATCCGACGTAGCGGGACGGATGTACCGCGCCCACCAAACCGTCATTTTTGTCATGGCCCGCACCCCGGTCCGCGCACGGCGCGGCCGGAGTGTAAACTCCGCGCGGGCCACCCAGGTGACACATCTCCCGTATCAAAATTACGTAGCGATCAAACTTTCAGCCCAGAATTTGGTCCCAACTGGGTGGCCCGCACTAGGCGGACCATGACAGGTGTGGATGCAAATGTCGGGATATAGCCGATATGGGTATTCGACCTTGTCGGTTCAAGGGGCGCGCGAAAATATTTTGTTGAAGGCGCGGATCAGTTTCACTTGGCCGGTAGCGCGCGGAAATCCACATTGCAGTCGGCGAGAAGGTCGAGCACCGCCGCCCAGGCCGCCACGTTCTGGTTCAATTGTGCGCGGTCGATCACGGCGATGGTATCGTCCGCCGAGTGATGGATATCGAAATAGCGGCTGGCGTCCTGATCCAGGGAAAATACCGCAACGCCCGCGTTTTGCAGGCCCTCGACGTCCGAACCGGCATGAATGGCCGGATCGGGTGAGACGAATATTCTTAACGGCGCCAAGCTCGCCGCCAGCGCGCCAAGCAAATTCTTGTCCGATGTGCCTTGGGGCAGCTTCAGCCGGTAAGCGCGATCGGCGCCCAAATCGCTTTCCGCCGCGAGTACGATCTTGGGCAGCTCGCCGCGATGCGCCGCCAGATAAGCCTCGGAGGAGCCGCCGGTTTCCTCCGAACCCCACATCACCACTCTGATGGTGCGGCGCGGATGATGGCGCAGCGTACCGACCAAGTGTGCCGCCGCCGTGGTAATGGCGACGCCCGCGCCATCATCGATGGCGCCGGTGCCGGGATCCCAGCTATCGAGATGGCCGCCGATAACTATCACCTCGCCCGGCTTGGCGCTGCCGGGGATTTCGCCCGACACATTCCAGGCCATGGAATCGGGCCTGACGAAAGACGCGAGCCTCAGACGCACGCGCACCGGGCCGCGCGCTGCCATATTCGCGAGCAGCTCCGCATCGGGCACGCCGAGCGCGGCTTCTGGAATCTTAAAATCGTCGGACGCATATTTGCCCGATCCGGTGTGCGGCTCGCGCGTGTCGCCGGTGGAGATGGAGCGCACCAGATAGGCCACTGCACCGCGCTTGGCCGCTTCCGACGCGCCATAGCGCGCGGCAACCGCCGCGCCGTAGCCCGAGCCGTCCTGCGTGCGCGTCATGGGCTGATCGACAACCACAATCTTGCCCTTGAAGGCATCGGCGGGCGCGGCCAGGAGCGCGGCATAGCTTTTCAGCACCACGATCTCCGCCTCGACGCCATCGGGCGGCGTGGGAATTGATCCGCCCAGGCCGATCACGGCGAGTTTCTGGGGAAATGGCAGGGTCACCTCGGCGGATTCCTCGCCGCGCCCCCAGGACGGCTTGGCAAAGGCTTCGGCATGGACATTGACGAAGCCGAGCGCCTTCAGCTTGGCGAGGCCCCAATCGCGGGCACGCTCAGCCGATGGACTGCCGACCATGCGCGGACCGATCTCGGTGGTCAGCGATTCCACAATGTCCCAGGCAGTGGAATCCGTCAGCGCCTTGTCGCGCAAGGCGGCGGCAGTCAGCGCATCACCTGCATACGCGGGAATGATAAGAGATGATGCGACGACGAAAACAAAAAGAAAACTGCGGTTCTTGTTCAAGTCGATTTCTCCGGTTCAAACGCGACGCGAAGACGCTTAGAAGCTATCGAGCCGCAGAACCCGTAGCTGGACTTCAAGCTGGACTTCGAATACGCCATCCGATTTGGCGATGTCGAGGCTAGACAAGATTGCAGCGCCGGGTTGGAAGTCGGCTATTGAGATCGAAACCAGTTCTTCGAAGAAAAACGTTGCTACGAAATGCTTTTCAAGAATGTAATAGCCCTTCTCATCCACGCGGTCGGTCATCTTGAATCCGTGGACCTTCAAGAATGCAGTGCAGTCTTCGGAAACCTGAAGGGTCGCATATCCGTCATGGAACCCGGGAAGGCCGCCGAACCAATCGGAAAGTTCGGCAGCTCCCGGAATTTCGTCGGGCCATACGATGGGCATCGATTTCAGTTCTTGCTCTGATCCACCAGCTTGTTCTTGGCGATCCAGGGCATCATGGCGCGGAGTTTGGCGCCGACATCCTCGATGGGGTGCGCGGCGGCGCGGGCGCGGGTCGCCTTGAAGGAGGGCTGGCCGGCCTTGTTCTCCAGCACCCAATCGCGCGCGAAGCGGCCTGATTGGATGTCGTCCAGCACGCGCTTCATTTCCTTTTTGGTTTCCGCCGTCACGACGCGCGGGCCGGTGACATATTCGCCGTATTCCGCCGTGTTGGAGATCGAGTAGTTCATGTTGGCGATACCGCCTTCATAGATCAGGTCGACGATCAGCTTCACTTCGTGCAGGCATTCGAAATAGGCCATCTCGGGCGCATAGCCCGCTTCGACCAGCGTCTCGAAACCGGCGCGGATGAGTTCCACAAGGCCGCCGCAGAGAACCACCTGCTCGCCGAACAGATCGGTCTCGCATTCCTCGCGGAAGGTGGTCTCGATGATGCCGGCGCGGCCGCCGCCGATGGCCGAGGCATAAGCGAGGCCCAGATCATGGGCGTTGCCGCTGGCGTCCTGATGCACGGCGATCAGGCAAGGCACACCGCCACCCTTCTGATATTCGCTGCGCACGGTGTGGCCGGGGCCCTTGGGCGCGACCATCAAGATGTCGAGATCGGGGCGCGCTTCGATCAAACGGAAATGCACATTGAAGCCATGCGCGAAAAACAGCGCCGCGCCTTGTTTCATATTGGCGGCGAGGTCTTCCTTGTAGATGTCGGCCTGAAGTTCATCGGGCGTCACCATCATCATGCAGTCGGCCCATTTGGCGGCGTCCGCGGTGGACATGACCGTGAAGCCCGCAGCCTCCGCCTTCTTGGCGCTGGCGCCAGGGCGCGCCGCGATGACGACATCCTTGACGCCGCTGTCGCGCATGTTGAGCGCATGGGCGTGACCCTTGGCTGCCGAAGCCGATCACGGCGACCTTCTTGTTCTTGATGAAGTTCAGATCGGCATCCCGATCATAATAGACGCGCATGTGCTAGCTCCCGAATGCCATTGGATGATTAGTGATATGTGCCAAGCTCGCAGCCGAAAAATCCGACCGGGGTGGTTGGCGTTGCAGGCCAAAGCTCCACGGAGACCGCTTCGCCGGCCCCGGCGGGCGGAACCGTTAGCAGGAAATGGCCGTCATGCAACGCCAATCGTCCCTCGGCGCGCGGCGTGCTGCCTTCGCCCGCGTATATTTTGTAGGTGATGGGAGCGGACGAGATCATGCGGCAGTCCAAAAGGGCCGATTTTGCGGGCTTTGCCGCAGTGCCCACATTTACATGGCCGCCATTGTAGATACCCCAGAAATTCACCCCCGCTTCACCGCCCGTGGCTGTACCGATCACATAAGACGGCTTCCAGAACGACAGATGCGAGCCGTCCGCAGCAAAGGGTGCGTTCGGCGTGAGCGACACAGCGCTATCGAGCACTGGTGGCGCGGACAGTTTCATCGCCTCCCGAACCGCCTTTGCGCGCTCGGCCAGTGTGTAGACCGGCACATCGCGCGCGCCGGGGATCTCCTTTGCCATCGACGCGCTGACCTCGGCGATGGCGGGCGCAGCGGCGAGAGCGACAGCCATTGTCGCAACGAAAGATCTCGCAACAAGCTTCACTCTGCATCCCGATCGTAATAGACGCGCATGTGATGGCTCCCAGATTTTATTGGCTTGTGAATTTCTTCGCTTGGTTCTTATACGCCCGTGTATGCTGCAACAACTTGATAACTCGCTCAACGTGAGGTCCCACAAATTCTTTCCACTTTGGACTTGTCTGTACTGGATTATCGACCACAACATACTTCAAAGAAAATGCAGTCATGTATGCAAATTCCTTGAACTCGGCGAGTTGATATACAGCAGCAATTTGTAACGCTGCCGGCACCCCCTGATCGTTCGGACCACTGCCCCACGCCAGACTAATCGTTTGCTGATATTGGTTCCATCGCTGTTGACGCAATTCCTGCCGTCGCAGTACCCACCAATAGACTGCAGCAAATATAATACCAATAATTGTCAGCAATGAAGCGATGCCGCCCCAAAGTGGATTGGTGACAAGTTTTTCTGCCCAAAGCATGATTGACATTCATATCGCCTCCAGTCCGCAGGAAGTAGCGGCGTGCATCATGCTGCCTTGCGGACGTAACGCTTCACGACTTTAATGTGTTTCTCCCGCTTGCGCATTTCGGCCACGTCGTATTGAAGCTGAAGGCGCATCATCACTTCCCACTTCGGGCCGAATGCCTTCTGCACGCGCACAGCCATTTCCGGCGTGAGCTTGGCACGGCCGTTCAGCACCGCGCTCAATGCCTGACGGCCGACCCCGAGCGCGTGGGCCGCATCGGTCACCGACACGCCAAGCGGCTTCAATACTTCCTCCGCGATAATTTCGCCCGGATGCGGCGGGTCCATCATATCCATTGTCGCTGCCTCAGTGATAATCCACCAAATCCACATCGAAGACATTCTTGCCTTCGAACCGAAACGTGATCCTTAAATTTCCCGTTACCGTCACACTCCAATGGCCGACGAGATCGCCTTTCAGTGGATGAAGTCGCCAGCCCGGAACGTCATCCATATCGTCAGACACTTCCGAAACATGAAGCTGCGCCAACATGCGGCGAAGCTTCGGTGCCAACTGCGGAGGCACGCCCCGAGGATTGTTCTCCTCGAACAGCCGCCTCAGCCCTTTGTGACGAAAGGTTCGGATCACAAAATATTGTAGCGCGTCGCGCGACGGGCGTCAAGTTCACATCGCCTCGGGGCCGCGCGAGATTGCCGCGACGCCGGTGCGGGAGACTTCCACCAGGCCCAGCGGGCGCATCAGATCGACGAAAGCTGTCGACCTTGCCGGGGCTGCCGGTGATCTCGAACACGAAGCTGGTGTGGGTGGTGTCCACCGGGCGGGCGCGGAAGGCATCGGCCATGCGCAGCGATTCTACGCGCTTCTCGCCGGTGCCCGCCACCTTCACCAGCGCCATTTCGCGCTCGATGCTCGGCTTGTCGATGGTCCAGTCGATGACGCGGTGAACCGGCACGATGCGCGACAGCTGAGCGCGAATCTGCTCCAGCACTTCGGGCGTGCCGGAGGTGACGATGGTGATGCGCGATGTGTGCTCGGCGGGATCGACCTCGGCCACCGTCAGGCTCTCGATATTGTAGCCGCGGCCCGAGAACAGACCCACGACGCGCGCCAAGACGCCCGCTTCATTGTCCACCAGCACCGCGATGGTATGGCGTTCGATACGGTTTTGCATCAGACCAACATCTTTCCAGCTTCACTCACTTGCGTCGCTTCTTCTTCCGCGTCGCACAGGATCATTTCGTTGTGCGCCGCGCCCGAGGGGATCATCGGATAGCAATTCTCTTTCTGATCGACCCGGCAATCGAACAGCACAGGCTTGGGTACGTCGATCATCTCCAAAATCTTGGCATCGAGTTCTCCCGGCGTTTCGGCACGGATGCCGACGCCGCCGAAGGCTTCCGCCAGCTTGACGAAATCGGGCAGCGCCGCCGAATAGGAATTGGAATAGCGCCCGCCATGCAGCAATTGCTGCCATTGGCGCACCATGCCCATGTACTGATTGTTCAAGATGAAAATCTTGACCGACAGATTGTATTGAATGGCGGTCGCCATTTCCTGCATCGTCATCTGGATGCTCGCTTCACCCGCGATGTCGATGACGAGGCTGCCGGGATGGGCCGTCTGCACGCCGATGGCGGCAGGCAGGCCATAGCCCATGGTGCCCAGCCCGCCCGAGGTCATCCAGCGCTTGGGGTCCTCGAACTTGAAGCGCTGCGCCGCCCACATCTGGTGCTGGCCGACCTCGGTGGTGATGTAAACGTCGCGTCCGCGCGTCAACTCGTAAAGCCGGTCGATGGCGTATTGCGGCTTGATCAGCGTGGTCGAGGTCTTGTAGTCGAGCGAGCGCTTGGCGCGCCAATGATCGATCTGCGCCCACCATTCGCACAGCGCCGGCGCGTTCGCCTTGTATTTGCGGGCTTTCCAGACGCGCACCATCTCGGTGATCGCCTTGGCCGCGTCGGCGACGATGGGCAGATCGATGCGGACATTCTTGTTGATCTGCGAAGCGTCGATATCGAGATGGATTTTCTTCGAGCCCGGCGAGAAAGCGTCGATGCGTCCCGTCACCCGGTCGTCGAAGCGGCTGCCCAAGGCGATCATCACATCGCAATCGTGCATCGCGTTGTTGGCTTCGTAGGTGCCGTGCATGCCCAGCATGCCGAGCCAGTTCTTGCCCGAAGCGGGATAAGCGCCCAGCCCCATCAGCGTGGAGGTGATGGGAAAGCCGGTCAGCGCCACAAGCTCGCGCAAGGCGTTGCTGGCCTCCAGCCCCGCATTGATGATGCCGCCGCCGGTGTAGAAGATCGGGCGCTTGGCCTCGGCCATCATCGCGACGGCTTCTTCGATGGCGCGCGGATCGGGCTCGGTCTTCGGGCGATAGGTGCGATGCGCGACGCCGGAAGGTCCGCGATAAGTGCCCTTCTTGAACTGGATGTCCTTGGGGATGTCGACGACGACCGGACCGGGACGTCCGGTGGTGGCGATCTGAAACGCCTCATGCAGCACGCGGGCGAGATCGTCGATGTCCTTCACCAGCCAATTGTGTTTGGTGCAGGGCCGCGTGATGCCGACCGTATCGCATTCCTGAAAGGCATCATTGCCGATCAAATGGGAGGCGACCTGGCCCGACAGCACAACAATCGGGATGGAATCCATCAGCGCGTCGGCGATGCCGGTGACCGCATTGGTGGCGCCGGGACCCGAGGTCACCAGCGCAACGCCCGGTTTGCCGGTTGAGCGCGCATAGCCTTCGGCGGCGTGAACCGCGCCCTGCTCGTGCCGCACCAGCACATGGACAATGTCGCTCGCCGCGAAGAGCGCGTCATAAATCGGAAGGACCGCGCCGCCGGGATACCCGAAGATATGGGTGACGCCCTGATCCTTCAGAGCGGCAATCACCATTTCGGCGCCCGTCATTTCGACGGTGCGCGGGGCCAGTTGAGGGGCGGTGGTCTGTTCCTTGTCCATGATGGACGTCCTTCGTGTTGCGATTGAGAAAAGCAAAAGGGGCGTTTCCGCCCCTTTGAACCAAGCCGCTATGCAGGAAAACGGGTCAATCCCGTCCGGTTAGCGGCCTGCTAAGTACTACGAGCACGGTTTTCACGGCGTTACCTTGTTGAACGGGGGGCAAATTACGGGGCGAACGAATTGCCGTCAAGCAATTTCATGAGCAATATTGTCGCATTCTGGAAATATTATTGCTCTCGTTGCCCGCCGGAATCCACACCCACTCCCCCATCCGGTTGCGAAACCAGGTCATCTGCCGCTTGGCGAATTGGCGGGTTGCGGTGACGGCGGTGGATACCGCTGTGGTCTCGTCCATCGCCCCGTCGCCCAGCGCCAAAAGCTCGCGCAGGCCCAGGATTTTCGCGGCGGGCAGCGTGGGGTCGAGCCCGCGAAGCGCGGCGGCTTCGCGCGCGGCGCCAGCGGCCAACATGGCGAGAAACCGCGTCTCGATCCGGGCGCGCAGTTCTGGCCTGGGCACATCCATGACGAAGCGGGCGAGTTGGAGACCGGCGAGGACAGGCGTCTTCGCCGCCTGCTGCCAGCTTGCCAGCGGACGGCCAGTCGCCTCGAACACCTCATAGGCGCGCAAGACGCGCTGCGGATCGGAGGGGCGAAGCCGCGCCGCTGTCTCGGGATCGCGCGCCGCAAGCGCGGCATGGAGACGTTCGACGCCGATCTCGGCCAGCTTCTCGCGCGCCGCCGCGCGCACCGGCGCGGGAATGCCTGGAATGTCGGTGAGGCCTTCGGTCAGCGCCTCGAAGTAGAGGCCAGTGCCGCCGGTGAAGATGGGCACACGGCCCATCGCACGTGCGTCCGCCAATGCCGCGATGGCGTCGATCTGGTAGCGCCCGACCGAATAGCGCCCACCAACACCGACATGGCCGTAGAGCAGATGGGGCGCACGCGCCATGTCGGCATCGGATGGGCGCGCGGAGAGGATGCGCACCTCGCGATAGACCTGCATCGAATCGGCATTGACGATGACGCCGCCGATCGCCTCGGCCAGCGCCAGCGCGGCGGCCGACTTGCCGCTGGCGGTGGGGCCTGCAATAAGCACGGCATCTACCGACATCGAGGACGCCCGATTTGAACCAGCGATTCTCTCATGTGCTGAATGTTATCGCAGATGACGCGCGATTGCTGGCGGATACGTTCAGCGCCCGTGGCGGCGAGATCGCGTGGCTGTCGGATGGCCGCGCCTTCGACACCTCCTTTACGGGCGATCCCGCCATGGCGCTCAGCGAGGCGCGCGCGATGGCGCAGGTCGCCGACATCAATGTGGTGGCGACTGCGAACCGGCGCAAGCGGCTTCTGGTCGCCGACATGGATTCCACCATCATCAACTGTGAGTGCCTGGACGAACTCGCCGACATGGCGGGACTGAAGGACAAGGTCTCGGCGATCACCGAGCGCGCCATGCGCGGCGAGATCGCGTTCGACGGCGCACTGCGCGAGCGCGTCGGACTTCTGAGGGGCTTGGAGCTTGCGGCACTGGAACGGGTGTGGCGCGAGCGCGTGCGCCTCAATCCAGGCGCGAAGGCGTTGGTCGCGACCATGAAGGCGCATGGCGCATACGCGCTGCTGGTTTCGGGCGGCTTCACCTTCTTCACGTCGCGCGTCGCTGCGGCGGCAGGCTTCGACGATACGCGCGCCAATGTACTGATGGATGACGGCGCGCGGCTGATCGGCAAAGTGGGCGAGCCGATCTTGGGACGCGAAGCCAAACTTGCGGCGCTGGAAGAGGATGTCGCACAGCTCGGCATAACAGCAGCGGATGCATTGGCGGTTGGCGACGGCGCAAATGATTTGGCGATGATCGAACGGGCAGGACTTGGCGTCGCCTATCACGCCAAGCCGGTGGTTGCGGCGGCGGCGGGGGCGAGCATCGCGCATCATGATTTGACGGCGCTGCTTTATCTGCAAGGCTATCGCGACGACGAGATCGTGCGCGATTAGAGCCTCAGCGCCACGAAGCTCAGCGAACCGGCGCGATTGACCAGCAGAATATCGACTTTGCGGCCCGCCTTGGCGTCGGCAGCGAGATGGCGCATCACATCATCCGGCGTCGTCACGGACTGGTTCTGCACTTCCACGATGACATCGCCGGGGCAGACATTTTTGTCGGCGGCAATACCGTCGGGATCGACGCCGGTGACCACGACGCCGTGGACGCCCCCCGGAACTTTGAAAGAGGTGCGTTCGCTCGCATCGAGCGGCGAGAGCGACAGGCCGAGTTGCGACATCTTATTTTTCGGCTTGGGTGCGGGATTGGCGGGGCCGCCGCCTTCGCTCAGGCGCTGCACCGTCAGATGCAGGCTCATCTTCTTGCCCTTGCGCATCAGATCGACATTCACCGTCTTGCCGATCGGCGTGTCGGCAACGATGCGCGACAGGGCGCGCGAATCCGGCACCTTCTTGCCGTCGAAGCCGACGATCAGATCGCCATTGCGGATGCCCGCTTTCGCAGCGGGACCGTTCGCCGTGACGTCGGCGACCAGCGCGCCCATGGTCGTCGAAAGTCCCATGCCTTCCGCGATGTCCTGCGTCACCGGCTGAATGCGCACGCCAACCCAGCCGCGCCGCACCCCGCCATGCTGGCGAAGCTGGTCGATGACGTCGCGCACCAAATTGGACGGAATGGAAAAGCCGATGCCCACCGAGCCACCGGTCGGCGAATAGATCGCGGAGTTCACGCCCACCACATTGCCGTCCATGTCGAACAGCGGGCCGCCCGAATTGCCGCGATTGATCGGCGCATCGGTCTGGATGAAATCGTCATAAGGCCCCGCCTCGATATCGCGGTTGCGCGCCGAGACGATGCCGGCGGTGACGGTCGAGCCAAGCCCAAAGGGATTTCCGATGGCAATCACCCAATCGCCGATCCGCGCCTTGTCGGAATCGCCGAAATGCGCCGAGGGCAACGGCTTCCTGGCCGCAATCTTGAGCAGCGCCAAATCGGTTTTCTCGTCACGCCCGATCAATTTGGCGGGCAATGTGGTTCCGTCGTTCAAGGTGACGGTGATCTGTTCGGCGCCCTCGATCACATGATTGTTGGTGACGATCAGTCCGTTCGCATCGATGATGAAGCCGGAACCGAGCGAGGTGACATGGCGCGGCTGGTTCTGCTTCGGCCCCAGGAAATTCTTGAACATCTCCGCCAGCGGCGAGCCGGGCGGCAAATCGGACAGAATGGATTTCTGGTTCGACGCCTTGAGCGTTTGGGTCGTGGCGATATTGACCACGGTCGGCAGCAGCTTGGCGGAGAGATCGGCGAAGGAATCGGGCGCGCCGCGCGCCAAAGCCGGCGCCGCCGCCATCACCAGCGCGCCGCAAAACGCGGACACAAATCTCAGCCAATGCCTGCGCATGAAGAGAATTTTCCGATCCCCGAAATCATGCGCAGCATATGCGATCAAACTGTGTAGCAAATAGGGCCGAGCGCTTATATTTGGCGCATCTCACGGATTTCCCGCGCGGCGGCGACAGATGCCTGAGCGATAACTTGGCGCGCATGGCGCACGAGGCGGCGCACCTTTGCTTTGCGCGCACGCAGATCGGCGGTATGCAGGCCGGCCTTGAGGGCGTTGCGATTGGCTTTGGGCGCGCCGCCGCGATTTTTGGTCCGCATTTCTGGCCGGATTTTCTCTAAGCTATTCATTTCATTGCAATTTCGTTCGTAGGTTGATTTCGATTTCTGAGGCCCCCTCCCCCCGGTTTATCCCAAACTTGAGCCAGCGGAAGGCAAAGCGCCGAGCGCAGTATAAGGCCGTTGCGGCGGGTTGGGATAAGACCGTCTAAGTAATTGATATGATTATAACAAATGATTGGATAATCGCGGGACCCCGATTACCGGTCTCGCCCAGCATGGCGGTCTTTTCTTCCTTTGAGAACGACGTCGGCCGTCGCGAAGAGCGCGGCGCCCAGAACCGCCAGCAAGGGCTTGTCCCGCGCCAGACCGCTGAGCAAGGCCACGACCGCGCGTTCCAGCGTGGGGCGCGGCGGCGGCGGCGGGGGCGCGCGAAATCCCATCGCGGCAGCCCAAAGACAAGGCGGCAGCAGCAGGATGAGCCCGGCGATCGCCGCGCTGGCGGCGCCGCCCAGATGCGGCTGAAGCGCCAGCATGATTGCCGCGCCCAAAAACGCGACCCCGAAAAGAACCAGCGCGGCGCCGATCAATCCCATAAAGGCCGTTGCGACACTCGGAAAGCGCATGGAGCGCCTAGCGGCGCAGGAAGATGGCGCCGACCAGCGCACCGGCGCCCATCGAGAGAAGGATCGCCGAAAGCGGCTGCGCCTTGATCGATTCCCGCACCGAATCCAGATTGTCGTTGGTCCAGGCTTCCACATCGTCGGCCATGCTGCCGGCCGCTTCCTCGGCGAGACGGTAGGCGCGCTCCGCGACATTTTCCGCGTTGCGAATGGCAAGGTGCACCCTGCTGTCCGCACTCGTTCCGACATCGCCGGCGAGCCCCTTCATGTCCGACTGCAAGGCATCAAGGTCCGAGCGCAGCGCGCCGAGCCGTGTGTCGATACGCTTTGAGCCATTCTTTGTCTTACGGTCGACCATGTTCGATTCCAATCGTTGAAGTTCGTACTGTTAACGGGATAAAGCCGTGCCGATATTGACGCCGCACGCGCCAATAGTTTCACGCTTGCCGGGGCAAGCCTCACGACACGGCGTCATGGATTAATCGAGCGGACCATAGCCGGGCGGGGGCGCGACAAGACAGGCTCGGAAACTACTCAGGATGAGGCGCGCAGCGCGATGCTATTTCTGTTTGCCGCCGCCGGGGCCTTCGCCGAAATATTTGAAGAAGTCGCTCTTGGGCGAAAGCACCACGGTCGTGTTGCCGCCGCCCAGCGCGTCTTGATAGGCCCGCATCGTGCGGTAGAAGGCGAAGAAATTGGGATCCTGGCTGTAGGCCTCGCCCAGCATGCGTGTCTTTTCCCCATCGCCCTCGCCGCGCAGGATCGAGGCCTCGCGCGTCGCTTCGGCCTTGATGACCGTCACTTCGCGTTCGGCGCGGGCGCGGATGCGCTGGCTGGTCTCGTCGCCCTCGGCGCGGAACTGCGCCGCCTCGCGCTGACGTTCCTTTTGCATGCGGTGATAGATCGCCAGATTGTTCTCCGGCGGCAGATCGGCGCGGCGGATACGCACGTCCGCGACGACGATGCCGAAATCCTTGACGTCGTGATTCATGTTGTCGCGGATATCGTGCATCAATTCGGAGCGGCGCGCCGACAGCATGGCGGCGAAGTTCTGCGAGCCGAGCACGCGGCGGATGTTCGAGGATAGGATCGGGGTCAGCCGCGTTTCCGCGGTCTGCTGGCCGAGCAGCGTTTGATAGAACAGCAGCGGATCGACGATGCGCCAGCGCGCGAAGGCATCGACCAGGATGCGTTTCTTGTCCTGGGCGATCACTTCCTCGCTCTGGGCGTCGAGATTGAGCAGCCGCTTGTCGAAGACGATGACCTGTTGCCAAGGCGCCTTGAAATGCAGGCCGGGATCGCTGACCGAGGATTGCGGCGCGCCGAATTGAACGATCAGCGCTTGCTGCGTCTGATTGACGACGAAGACGCAGGAAAACAGCACACCAAGAACGAGCAGGGCGAGAACAGCGAGCGTGATACCCAGGGTGCGGCTCATGGGCTGGTCCCCTGGTCGGTGGGCTGCGCGCTGGATTGGGCGGGCGGCTGTGCCTGCGGCTGAGTCGGCAAGGTTTTCTGCAGCGGCGGAAGCTGGAAGTAAGGCACCACGCCCTTGGCCGCATCGTCGACGATGATCTTGTTCATCGGCGTCAGCACCTGGGTCATCGTCTCCAGATACATGCGGCGGCGCGTCACTTCGGGCGCCTTCTTGTATTCCTGATAAACCGAGAGGAAACGCTTGGCCTCGCCGGAGGCTTCGGCAATGGCTTGCTGGCGATAAGCTTCGGCGTCCTGCACGATATGGGCGGCATCGCCGCGCGCCTGCGGAATAATGGTGTTGGCGTACGCTTCGCCTTCACTGCGCTTGCGGTCCTGATCGGCCAGCGCGGCCTGCACGTCGAGATAGGCGGCGCGCACTTCATCGGGCGGTTCGGCCTTCTGCATCTTCACATCGGTGACGAGGACGCCGGAGTGATAGGAATCGAGCGCCTCCTGCATCAGCTTGAGGACCTTGAGCTGGATCAGTTCGCGGTCGGAGGTCAGGATCAAATCCATGCGGTCCTGGCCCACCGCTTCGCGCATCGCGCTTTCGGCGACCGCCTTGATGGCGTCGTCCGGCTTGTCGACATTGAAAAGATAAGCGTTGGCGTCCTTGATCTGCCAATAGACCGTGAAATTGATGTCGACGATGTTCTCGTCGCCGGTCAGCATCAGGCTTTCGTCGGGAATATCCTCGGTCTGCGACTGGTTGTTGCTGTCCGCGCTAACCTTGTAGCCGATGTTGATCTGCTTCTGGCGCGTGACCTCGGGCGTGTAAGCGGTCTCGATCGGCCAGGGCAGATGATAATTGACGCCCGACGAGGTGTGTCCGACGAATTTGCCGAAGCGCAGCACCACGCCTTGCTCATAAGGGCTGACAATATAAAAGCCCGAAAGCAGCCACAGGCCCACAACCGCCAGGCACGCCACCATAATGCCGCCCCGGCCCAGCCCGCCGCCCGGCAGATAGCGCTTGAAGCTTTCGCGAGCGCGGCGCAGCAATTCCTCGAAATCGGGCGGCCGCATGCCGCCGCCGGACGGACCTTGTCCCCAAGGACCCCGTGACGGACCGCCGCTCTGATTGCTCCAAGGCATGGTGTTTTCTTGTGTTCTGCGTCCGCGCGGTTATATGAGCATCCACCACAAGGCGCAAACCATGCCGCAGGCGACGCGAAACGACGTGTTCAAGGCCCTCGACGGCATCATCGATCCCGTCAGCGGGCGCAGCGTCGTGCAGGAAGACCTGATTCAGGGCCTGGTGCTGAAGGACGGCCATGTCGGCTTCGCACTGGAAGTCGACGCCGCGCGCGGGCGCGAGGCGGAACCGCTGCGCAAGGCGTGCGAGGATGCGGTTCATGCACTTCCCGGAATCCTGTCGGTGACCGCCGTGCTCACCGCGCATCAAGCAGCGCCCGCGCCGGCGCGACACGGTCATGGCGACGCCGCGCATCGCAACACCCCGCCGCCGCAAACGGGCATTCCCGGCGTTACCTCCATTATCGCGGTGGCCAGCGGCAAGGGCGGCGTCGGCAAATCCACCGTCGCGGTCAATCTGGCGCTCGGCTTGCAAGCGCTGGGCATGAAGGTCGGGATTCTCGACGCCGACATTTATGGACCGAGCATACCGCGCCTCCTCGGCATCACCGAGAAGCCCGAGACCGACGGCAAGAAGCTTCAGCCCATCGTCAAATTCGGCCTGAAGGCGATGTCGATCGGCTTTCTGGTCGATGAAGACACCCCGATGATCTGGCGCGGACCGATGGTGCAATCGGCGCTGACACAGATGATGGGCGACGTCGCCTGGGCGCCGCTCGACATTCTGGTGATCGACATGCCGCCGGGAACCGGCGATGCCCAACTCACCATCGCCCAGCGCGTGCCGCTGAAAGGCGCGGTGATCGTCTCCACGCCGCAGGACATTGCCTTGATCGACGCCCGTAAGGGTTTGGCCATGTTCCGCAAGACCCAGATACCGATTCTCGGCATCATCGAGAATATGAGCACCTTCGTGTGTCCCCATTGCGGAACGGAAAGCCACATCTTCGGTCATGGCGGGGCGCGCGAGACCGCCAAGACGCTGGATGCGCCCTTCCTGGGCGAAATCCCTCTGGTTGGGGTGATTCGCGAGACCTCCGACGCCGGCACGCCGATCGTCGCATCCGCCCCCCAAAGTGCCGAAGCGAAAGCTTTTCTGTTGATAGCCGCCGAAGTGGCGGCGAAGATCGGCACGCCGCAGCGCGCTGCTCCGCAAATTGTGATTGAATAACCCGACTCCACACGTTTTAGGATCATGGCCGCTACAAAACCCCAGATTCGCAGCATGTTCGCCACGCCCGTCTGCGTGCATTACCTGCCCGTGGCGCAGGAGACCAACGCGGAATTGCGCCCGCTGATCGCCGAGCGGGCACAATCGAACGGCATCAGCAGCGCGCGCGGCCAAGGCTGGCGCTCCCCCGCCGATTTCGAGGAGTGGGGTAGTCATCACGCGGAAACGCTGTTTCGGGTTCTGCGCGATCTCTCCGACAATCTGACGGCGCTGCGCACCGGCGCGCGCACCGCGGTGGAATGGAAAATCACGGCCGCCGCGACAATGCGCCAGAAGGGCGATTATCTGGAACCCACCGCCAGAGCGGCCAGCTTCTGGTCGGGCGTCTATTATGTCGATGACGGCTATGCGAAATCCGACGACGAGACGCTTGGCGGGGAATGCGAGCTGGCCGATCCGCGCGGCATTCTTCCCGCCATGATCGCCCCGCAGCTTGCCTTTCGCTTTCCGGGCGGGCTCACCTCGGGCCAGACCGAAATCATCCGACCGCAAAGCGGCATGATCATTCTGCACCCGTCCTGGCTGCCGCGCGGCGAACGGCGCCATGACGGCGCCGCCCAGCGCATCACCATCGAATTCGATCTGGCGATACCGTGACTTGAACGTCCTCATGCTTCGACAAGCTCAGCATGAGGACGGAAGGTTAGGTCACTATTTCTGAATGCCCGCGACCAGCTCGAAGTTACGGCCACCGAGCGTCCACTTGTCGCCGACCTTGTGAAAGCCGACCAAGTCGCATTCGGGATTGGGATGACCGGGCGGCTTGCTGTCGTAATGCAGACAAATCTGCTTCTTGCCGTCCGCCGTGTCCGAGATGTCCCATTTGCCGCTGACGTCCAGGATCCAGTTCCCGCCGGTGAACGTGTGGTCCTGCTTGTAATAGATGTGCGACGTCCCCAGCGTCTCGTGAACGAGCGTGGTGTTGCCATAGCGCGTCGACATGATGTCGTCGTCGCCGGCCAGTGCCGCGCTCGCCGACAAGGCGACAAGCGATACCGCGATGATTGCCAAACGCATGTGATCAGGTCCTCCCAGATTGTTTTGCGGCACTCTAATCGAGTTTCCAACCGCGCGCACGCGTGTCGCACGCGTCGCAGAATGCGTATCGCTTTCAAGGGCGCCGTTCAGGAAAACCCTACGTCAACGCCGGTCAGCGACCCGCGGTGATCGTCAGCGTCATCTGCTTTCCGTCGGGCAAGGTTTCGCCCCAGGTGTCGCCGACTTTGTGATCACCCTTGATCTCGTCGCAGCTGGTCGCTTTGGAGGGATCGGCGGGCGCGGGATCGGTCACCGTGAAGCAGGCATGCGTGTCGTCCTTCCACGCATAGGTTCCCTTGTAGGTCGCGCCTCCGACATGCTGTTCCCAGGTCTTATCGGCATTGATGTAGGTGATCATCTTGGCACCGTCGGGCAAGGTCTGGGTGACGGTGTTGCCGTAAGCGACGGCAAAGGGATCGGCCATGGCGGCGGTGGACAGCGCGAGCACGGAAGCGGCGGCAAGAATATATCGCATGTGTTTCTCCCCGTTGGATTAGCGAAAGCGGAATCGATAATTGGCAATTGTGGCAAGAGTTGGCGATTGCTGCACGACCCACTAGTTTGCTGCGCTTCGAGACGCGCGTGTCTCGCATGCGTCATTCGCGCGACCGGCGTCAGGACAGGATGCGCTCCAATGTGACAAAGCTGTGGGCAGGAGCATCCGGCGGCACATGATCTTCGCGGGCGATTTCGCGCCAGACGTCCGCCGCGAAGGGCGCGAAAAACGTGTCGCCCTCGGCGGCGACATGCACCTCGGTCAGATAAACGCGTTCTGCAAGGGTAATCGCCGCCGCGTAAATTTGCGCGCCGCCAATGACCATAATCTCGGCGGGATTTTCTTTGCGCGCCATAGCAAGCGCCTCGTCGAAGGAATGCGCCGCCACCGCGCCATCCGCCTTGAACGACGCATCGCGCGTGACGACAATGTTACTGCGGCCCGGCAAGGGTTTTTTCGGCAGACTGTCCCAAGTCTTGCGGCCCATGATGCAAGGCTTGCCCATGGTCAGCGCCTTGAAGCGGCGCATATCGCCGGGCAGCCGCCAAGGCAGCGCGCCATTCGCGCCGATTACGCCGTTGTCGGCACGGGCGAGGATGAGGGAAATCATTTCGCCGCTTTCTTGAGCGCGTCGCCTTCCAGGCGATAGGTGAGCCAGCCGCCGACCGGGCGCGCGCCGATTCCCTCGTAGAAATCGATCGACGGCTTGTTCCAATCGAGCACCTGCCATTCGACGCGCACCGCGCCTGCCTCTGCCGCCGTCTTCGCCAGATGGGCAAGCAGCGCCTTGCCATAGCCGCGCCCGCGAAAGGCCGGGCGCACGAAGAGATCTTCGAGATAGATGCTTCGTGCGGCGGCGAAGGTCGCATAGGTCCAGCGCCAGGTGGCGATGCCCGCGGCTTCCTCGCCGTCGAAGATCAGATCGCATTGGCAGAGCGGCTGGGCGCTCAGATAATCGCGCAAGATCACGTCGCGCGTGATGTGGAACTTATCCAGCAGCTTTTCATATTCGGCGAGGTCATGCAGCAGCGCGAGGATGACATCCTCGTCGCCCGATGTCGCGCGGCGGATCGTGAATGGCACAAACGCCCTCTTCGGCCGCTGCACGGCCACTTCCACCACTACGTGGGGGCAGAAAATTATACCGCCACCGCCGCCTTGATATGCGGATGGGATTGATAGTTTTCGAGTTTAAAGTCTTCGTATTTGAACGCGAAAATATCCGTCACATCCGGATTGATCGTCAGGCGCGGCAGCGGATAGGGCTTACGCGAAAGCTGCTCGCGCGCTTGCTCAAGATGATTGAGATAAAGATGGGCGTCGCCGAAGGTGTGGATGAACTCGCCGGGTTTCAGCCCCGTCACTTGCGCCACCATCATGGTGAGGAGCGCATAAGAGGCGATGTTGAACGGCACGCCGAGAAAAATATCCGCCGAGCGCTGATAGAGCTGGCAGCTCAGCCGCCCCTCCGCGACATAGAACTGAAACAGGCAATGGCAGGGCGGCAGCGCCATCTTGGGCACATCGGCGGGGTTCCAGGCGGTGACCATCAAGCGGCGCGAATCCGGATTGCGCTTGATGTCGGCGATCAGCCCCGCGATCTGGTCGATGGTGCCGCCCTTGCCGTCCGGCCAGGAGCGCCATTGATGGCCATAGACCGGGCCAAGCTCGCCCTCGGCGTCGGCCCATTCGTTCCAGATACTGACGCCATGCTCCTGCAGCCAGCGCACATTGGTGTCGCCGCGCAGGAACCACAGAAGTTCATAGATGATGGCCTTGGTGAACAGCTTCTTGGTGGTGAGAAGCGGGAAGCCCTCGGCCAGATCGAAGCGTATCTGATGGCCGAACACCGACAGCGTGCCCGTGCCGGTGCGGTCGCGCTTCTCCACGCCCGTCTTCAGCACACGGTCCATCAGGTCGAGATATTGGCGCATCGATCAATCCGGCGATTCCATGGGCAGTCTACCCGTTCCGCGCCGCTAGCCCACCTTCGCTTTGCGCAAGGCGGCATTGATCCGGCTTTGCCAGCCTTCGCCGGTGGCGCGGAAGCGTTCCACCACGTCGCGGTCGAGGCGGAGCGTCACCTGCTGCTTGGTCGGCGATTTCTGCGGGCCGCGCTCGCCGCGCTTGCGGTTCAAAATGATCTTCACAAGGTCCGGCGGCAGCACTTCGGCCATCGGACGCATGGCGCGAATATCTTCCGCCGTAAGCTCCCGCACCTCGCCTTCTTCATCCGTCAGTGGTATTCTCTTCTTCATATCTGCGACCCTCGCGATCATTCGCTTTTCGAAAACTGATAACCCTGATGCCGCCTGTGATGGCCGTGAAGCAAACGATATATAGCCGCTTGCCTATGAACCCCAGCGCATTGAATCGGGTTTCCGGATATGGAAACCGGTCATCCCGCGAGACTACAGCGCTTTCCCATTCGAAATCTTCCACCAATTCAAACGGCAGCTCGCGCTCGCGCGCGTTCCTTGCGCTCTTCACCGGGTCGAATTCGATCTTCATTTAATCGTAGTTACAAATAAATGAAATGTCAAGCGTCCGCGGTCAGGAAGATCGTGCGTTCTTCCTGGCGGCGCTTGAGCAGGCCCGGAACCACCACAAGCTGGCCGTCCACCACCGCCTTGTCCCACAGCAGGAAGGCATCGGCGGAGGCGGGAAGATCACCCGTATTGAATTTGCGCAGAACCGTGGAGCCGATGAATGCCGCGGTGCCGATATTATAGGTCAGCGACAGCATGGCCGCGGCCTGGTGCAGGCTCGCCGGCTTCTGCAACGAGGGCGCGATGGCTTTGCTCTTCAAACTCATCTGGTAGCTGAGGAAACTGGTGGCTTGCGCTTCGGTGATAGCGGGATCGTTCATCGTGACGGATTTGCCGTCGGGATAGAGAATCGTGCCGTAGCCGATGGTGGGGATGCCCGCCGAATCCTTATAGGGCGCGGCGCGGAAACCCTCAAACTGCTTGATGATCGGCATGCAGAGCGGAAAGACGGCGGCGTCGCCGGGCCAGTTTGACATGATTGCTTTGCCTCCCCAGAAAATTCATGGAATCGCTGCGTCGAATACATGCAAGTTTAGGTCTGCGGCAGTCGACTTCCAATATAGGCACCCCGAATAATTTCCGAAAATCTGCAAAAGGCGAAATTCTGCGTTGGCCTTTAATTGTTTACCCGCACCCCCTATATTCCAGGGGTCGGCTTCGGCCTGACTATGGCGATAAACGACTGCGTAATAAGCGGCTCGGACCCGGGGGCGGTACCCGGCGCCTCCACCATCACCCTCTAGAAGCGGGCGTATGGGGGCGAAACAGGATCGACGGACGTGTAAAGGCAGTTCTTTCGCTCGGTATGGTATCCGCCGTTATCGGGCTACTCGTACAGGTGCCAACGATAATGAAATGGCCCTCGCTGCCTAACTTCTAGTTAGACAAGCGCGGCTCGGGGGGTGCCGGGCAACAGAAACCCCCCACTTATTAGGCTATGCCAAATGCGGCTCGTAGCGTGCATCGTTAGTCTCCTGCTGATGGCGGCAACTGCATTGGCGGCGGATCCGCCCGTGGCGTGTAGGAATAGTCCCGCTATCGTCGCGCCCTGTTTCGTTGTTCAGGGTCGGCTCTCCATCTACAATGGATCACTGAATCAACGAATTTGGCCGGTTGGCAGCCATCGACTGCTGGCCGTTGTTGATGGCGCCGATGATTACAACGACGAACGCCCTCCGGTCCCACAATCTCTTGAAGACACATTCGAAAAATATGGCTCAGCGACACGTATTTTCGCAGATTATCGTGTTTGTCCACTGACACGGCACAAACCCCAACATATGCAGCATGTCTGCATAATCAGCGCGACGCACATAGTCTTTGTGAAGCCCCACTAATTCCACCGCGACGGCAGACACCGCGATCACTTCGATCTCATCAGCGATCTGATCTTGTCGGCATCTTCGGGCGTTGCGGGATTGTAGATCACCAGGTTGAGATCGGGCCGGCCATCGACGGCGAACCCCGAAAATTCCATAGAGAGCGGCCCGACGGTAGGATGGTGCAAGACTTTCACGCCGTCGCCACGTGCCTGCACATCGTTGTCACGCCACATCGCCGCGAATTCGGGACTTGTCGCGCACAGTTCATCGACAAGCGATTGCACATTGCGCGCCGCGCCGGCGCGCGCCACATCCGCACGGAACGACGCCACCACAAACCGCGCAACGCTTTGCCAATTGGCTTGCGCCGCGCGGACGCGGCTGTCGCGGAACATCATGCGCAGCACATTGCGTTGCCCCTCTGGCAACATGCTGTAATCGGTCAATACCGCCGCGGCGGCTTTGTTCCACGCGATCACATCCCATGTCGCCGTTCGGACAAAAGCGGGGCTGTATTCCAGCGTGTCGAGCAAGCGTTGCAAACGCGGTGTGATGCCTTCGGGCGCGCGATAGCGAACTTCGGGCGGCCGGCCCAAACCGAGCAGAAACAAATGCTCGCGCTCGGCATCCGTCAGCATCATGGCGCGCGCGATGCGATCCAGCACATCGGCGGATGGCGCGCCGCCGCGCCCCTGCTCCAGCCATGTGTACCAAGTGGCGCTGACATTGGCGCGCTGGGCCACTTCCTCGCGCCGAAGGCCCGGCGTTCGCCTGCGCTTCAACGGAAAGCCGAAGGCGGCCGGATCGAGCTTCGCGCGGCGATCCTTCAGATAGATTCCAAGCAGGTTTGCAGCATTCATCCTGTTAGCCATTATACCCGTATAAGATCACTACTTTACCCGCATATAGCATGCCCTATTTATGGTCTTCATCCAAGTCTGGAGAAAAGATCATGCGTGTATTCGTTACCGGCGCGGCCGGATTCATCGGCAAGGCCACGACGGCGGAACTGATCGCAAATGGCCATCAGGTGGTGGGCCTTGCCCGCTCCGACGCCAATGCCGAGGCGCTGAAAGCGGCCGGCGCGGAGGTTCATCGCGGCTCGCTTGAGGATCTGGAAAGCCTGAAGAAAGGTGCGGCGAACGTCGATGGCGTGATTCATCTCGCCTTCATCCACGACTTCTCGAAATTCGCGGAGAACAGCCAGATCGACAAGCGCGCCATCGAGGCGATGGGCGATGTGCTGGCGGGCACCAACAAGCCCTTCATCGTCACCTCGGGAACGGGCCTCATCGCGCCGGGCGTGGTGATCACCGAAGAAATGCGGCGCGACACGAGCCCGCGCATTCCGCGCGTGTCGGAACAAGCCGGTCTGGCTTATGCGAAGCGCGGCGTGCGCGCGATGGCGATGCGCCTGCCGCAAGTGCATGGCGGCGACGGCAAGGCAGGCTTGATTACCCATCTGCTCGGCATCGCGCGCCAGAAGGGCGCTGCCGCTTATGTCGGCGATGGCAGCCAGCGCTGGGCGGCGGCACACCGATTGGATGTTGCACGTCTCTACCGGCTCGCCTTGGAGAAGGGCGCGGTCGAGGGGATCTATCATGCCGTTGGCGAAGAAGGCGTGCCCATGCGCGAAATCGTCGAAGTGATTGGCCGTGCTCTGAACGTGCCCGTGGTCTTGATCACGCCGGAAGAAGCCGGCGACTATTTCGGGCCGTTCGCGATGTTCGCCGGGCTGGACATGCCGGCCTCCAGCGCTTTGACGCAGAAATGGCTGGGCTGGAAGCCTAAGGAGATCGGCCTGATTGCCGACATCGGCCAGCCGGGTTATTTCGAACCCTGAAGGGAGAAGGGGCGGCGCGATCGAGACAAAGCCGCCCCTTTCATTTCGCCGAAGCTTGCGTGTCGAAGCGCCATTGCTGGCCGCGGCGGGTGAACCAGGCGAGCGCGGCGGATGCCATCACCACCAAGCCGCCAAGGGTGACCGAATCCGCAACGCCGATGCGGGTTGCGACCCAGCCCAGCAGCAGCGCGCCCCAGGGCATCATGCCGAGGAAGCTCTGTGTGTAATGCGAGATGACGCGGCCGCGAAATTGCTCGCCCGCCGCGATCTGGATGATGGTGTTGGTGGTGCCCCCTAGCAGCATCAGGCTGGCGGCGGTGGGCAGAAGCAGCAAGACGCTCAGCCACATCATGCGCGAATAGGAAAAGGCGATCAGGCTGAGGCCGAATGCGAGCGCGGCCAAAACCGGCGCCAGCGTCAGCCAGCGTTCGCGGATCAGCGACAAGCCGTAAGCGCCGAACAGCGCGCCGACGCCGACGCCCGCCATCAACTCGCCATAGCTTGCCGCATTGCCGTGCAGCAGATCGCGCGCGACGGCGGGCATCAGCGAGAGATAAGCCGCGCCGAAACAGGACGACACCGCCACCAGCATCAGCGAGGTGCGGATCTGCGGCGACGCCAGCGAAAAGCGGTAGCCTTCGGCGATTTCGCGCAGCGCCGTGGCATGGATGCGCGGCGGGCGCACCGGCAGGCTCATCAGAATGAGGCTGGTCAGCACCGCGGCGAAGGACACTGCGTTCAGCGCAAAGCATAGCCCCTCGCCGACCAGCGCGATCACCGCGCCCGCCAAGGACGGGCCGATCACGCGCGCCAGGTTGAACATCATGGAATTGAGCGCAATGGCGTGGCGCAGATCGCCGCGCCCGACCATATCGAGCGTCATGGCTTGGCGGGTGGGGACGTCGAAGGCGTTGATCAGGCCAAGCCCAAAGGCGAGCGCAATGATCTCCCATACCTGCACCACACCCGCTAGGGTCAACCCGGCCAAGAGGGCCGCCTGAATCATTGCCAAGCTTTGGGTGACCAGCAGCATTTTGCGCCGGTCCACCCGGTCGGCCACCATGCCGCCGAACGGCGCAATGAAAAACACCGTCACCTGGGCGCAAAACGTGGTCAGGCCCAGCATGAAGGGCGAATTGGTCAGGCTGTAGACCAGCCAGGCTTGCGCCACGGTCTGCATCCAGGTGCCCATCAGCGAGACGAGCTGGCCCGCGAAGAAAAGCCGGTAATTGCGGTGACGAAATACGACAAGCAGCGCGAGCGCCGAGGACGGCCGCGCGAGATCGCCCAGTTCCTGTTCCGAGGCCGGTTCGCCGAGCGGCGTTGCGGCGGGCGTCCGCTTCTCGTTCACCGCAGGGTCCCGCGACAAGAAACCGTCGCATTCGTGTTCCGCCCGCACTTTGCGCCATTTCGGCTCATGGGTAAGCGCGCCGCGCGCATTGACTCGCCGCAATGCCGGTTTAGTCTCCGCCGCTCAGTGTGGCGGAGCGCATGGCGAAAGATTACATCGGATATCAGGCATTGACCGACGCGGCGCTGCGCGGCGTCGTGCGCGATGCTTTGCGCCGCATCGAAAAGCAAGGCCTGATCGGCTCGCATCATTTCTATCTGACCTTCAAGACGCATTTCCCCGGTGTCGATATTCCCGACTTCCTGCGCGAGCAATATCCCGACGAGATGACCATCATCATTCAGCACCAGTTCTGGGGGCTCAAAGTCAAGGACGACCAATTCGAAGTCGCGCTGACCTTTCGCAAACTGCCCGCGACGCTGGTGATTCCCTTTGCCGCGCTGACCGCCTTTTTCGACCCCGGCGTGCAGTTCGGCTTGCAGTTCAAGGGCGCCGAGGGCGAGATCAAGCATGGCGGCCCCACCCAGGTTTCCCCGCCCCTGCCCGCGCATGAGCAAAATCACACGGAAACCACCGAGCCGCCGCCGGACGAGGCGCCCCCCGAAAAGCCCACAGCGCCGGGCGAAGTCGTCAGCCTGGATTCCTTCCGGAAGAAATAAGTTTCCGAATCCCGCTATACTAGGCCCATGACCAAGACCCGCACCGAGACCGACACATTCGGACCTGTGGAAGTTCCCGCCGACCGCTATTGGGGCGCGCAGGCGCAGCGCAGCCTGAGCAATTTCAAGATCGGCTGGGAAAAACAGCCCGCGCCTATCGTGCGCGCGCTCGGCATCGTCAAACGTGCCGCAGCCGAAGTGAACATGGATCTAGGCAGACTCGATCCAAAACTGGGCAAGGCCATCGCGGCAGCCGCCGAAGAAGTGATCGAAGGCAAGCTCGACGCGCATTTCCCGCTGGCGGTTTGGCAGACGGGCTCGGGCACCCAATCCAACATGAATGCCAACGAAGTGATCTCCAACCGCGCCATCGAGATGCTGGGCGGAGAGATGGGCTCCAAAAAGCCCGTCCATCCCAACGATCACGTCAATATGAGCCAATCGTCGAACGACACCTATCCGACGGCCATGCACATTGCCTGCGCGGAGGAGATCTTTCACCGCCTGATCCCGGCGCTGCAAAAATTGAGGAATGCGCTGAACGATAAGGCGCAGGCTTGGAAAGCCATCGTCAAGATCGGGCGCACCCATACGCAAGATGCCACGCCCTTGACGCTGGGCCAGGAATTTTCCGGCTACACGCAACAAGTGCAGAACGGCATCGAACGCATCGAACAGTCTCTGCCCAAGCTGATGCAATTGGCGCAAGGCGGAACGGCGGTCGGCACAGGGCTGAACGCGCCGGTTGGGTTCGCCGAAGCGGTGGCGGACAAGATCGCCGCGATCACCGGACTTGCCTTCGCCTCCGCGCCCAACAAATTCGAGGCGCTGGCGGCGCATGACGCGATGGTATTCTCCCATGGCGCGATCAACACTGTGGCGGCGTCGCTGTTCAAGATCGCCAATGACATTCGCTTTCCTGGGCTCGGGGCCGCGCTCGGGGCTCGGCGAGCTGGCGTTGCCAGAGAATGAGCCGGGATCCTCCATCATGCCGGGCAAGGTGAACCCCACCCAATGCGAGGCAATGACTCAGGTCTGCGTGCAGATTTTCGGCAACAACGCGGCGCTGACCTTTGCGGACAGCCAGGGCCATTTCGAGCTCAATGTCTACAATCCGGTGATGGCGTATAATTTCCTGCAAAGCGTCAGGCTGATGGCGGACGCGGCGGTGAGCTTCACCGACAATTGCATCGTCGGCATTGAGCCGCGCCTGGACAACATCAAGGCGGGACTGGAACGCTCGCTGATGCTGGTGACGGCGCTGGCGCCCAAGATCGGTTATGACGCGGCGGCGAAAATCGCCAAGACCGCGCACAAGAACGGCACGAGCTTGAAAGAAGAAGCGGTGGGCGGCGGCTATGTCACGGCGGAGGAATTCGAGGCGCTGGTGAGGCCCGAAGATATGATCGGGCCGAAATAATCCGATATGCCCAGCAAAAAGAACTTCGCGCCGCGCCGATGACGGCTTCGTTATCGAGCAGAACAATGTCACCGGCGGTATTTCCTTTTGGGAAAAGAGTGACAATCACTCCGTCGCCGACCGTTATGGCATCAGCCTGGCGGATTATATTCATGCGTTTTACTTCTTCCTGCGGCAAGCGGGGAGCCGCCATGTGTTGATGATTGGCTGCGGCGGCGGCACGCTGGCCACCATGCTGCGGCGCGCGGGCGTGACGGTGACGGTTGTCGACATCGACGGGCGCAATTTCGAGATTGCGCGCACTTATTTCAACATGCCGGACGACATCGAATGCCATGTCGCGGACGGTCGCGATTTCCTGCGGCGCGACAAGCGGCGCTACGACGCCATTGTGCTGGACGCCTATAGCGACAGCGCCATGCCAAAGCATTTCACGACGCGCGCGTTTTACGATCTGGTGAAATCGCGGCTGAAAACGCGCGGCGCGATATTGCTGATCAACCTGATGGCGGAAGACGACGCGGACCGCGCGCCGGACCGCTTTGCGCATCTGCTCAAAAAGACTTGGTCGCAGGTGCGGCTGTTGGACTCGTTAGGCTGGGACGACCGCAATGTCATCGCCCTCGCCGGTGCGGTGAAGGGACTTACGCGCCCAAGGCTCCTGATGCTGCCGCAGCGCCGCGTCAAGAGCATCACGGCGGAACTGAGAACGATGGATTTTCGGGCGGTGCGGGGACCAAATTCGTCGTCAGATTGAGCCTGCCCAATTCGTCCTCATCCTGAGCCCGTCGAAGGATGAGGACGCTTCGCGGTTCTTGCCAATCCAGGCAGCGCGCCGTGATCTCCGCGAATCAGAGCTTCCTTCTTCTCCCGCCGCCAGCCCTTAAGCCTGCGCTCGCAAGCGATGGCGTCGGTCAGCCATTGGAAATCGGCGGACCAGACAAGCTTTACCGGACGCCTGTGGCAGGTGTAGCCGCGATATTCGCCGCCTTGATGTTCCGCAATTCTTTTGTCCAAACCCGCGCGCGTGAGGCCGACGTAATAGGTTCCATCTGCACACAAGAGCATGTAGACGTAGATCTTCATTGGAGCTGGGGCCTCACCCTTCGACAAGCTCAGGGTGAGGATAGTTTTTTCGTCGGGAGGAAGCCAGTTGCACCGCGGCCTCACCCTTCGACAGGCTCAGGGTGAGGATTGTTTATTCAGTGAGAAGTTGCCATTTCGATGCCCCTTAAGAAGCGCTCCTTTTCCCTTTCAGGCCACAGCACCAGTGTCGCGCTGGAGGCGGAGTTTTGGGCGGTGATCGATGCGGAAGCGGCGAAGGGCGGCAAGAGCTTAGCGGCGCTGGTCAGCGAGATCGACAAAAAGCGCGGCACGCGTCCCCTGGCGAGCGCGCTGCGGCTCACCGCGCTTGGCGCGGCCCGGGGACGGGACTAAACTTCGGCGCGCTACTGACATCATGCTGTCAGTAGGCTGGCAGTAGCTTGGCCGCGCAATATGGAGGCGACCGCAATGATCACGCTTTATCACTATCCCAAAACCCGCTCCTCGCGTTTCATCTTCCTGCTTGAGGAACTCGGCGCGCCATATCAGTTGAAGAAAGTAACAGTGCGCAAACGCGACGGCACCGGTGCGGTCGATCCGGCCAATCCGCACCCGCACGGCAAAGTGCCCGCGATTTCCGACGACGGCGAAGTGGTGTTCGAAAGCCCCGCCATCGCGCTTTATCTCACCGACAAATTCCCCAAAGCGAGATTGGGACCAATGGCGGGCGAACCCGGGCGCGGGCTCTATCTTTCGCTGCTCGTCTATTACGGCAGCGTGCTGGAGCCCGCCTTCATGTCGAAATTCCTCGATACGCCCGTGCCGCGCGGAACCGCGGGCTGGGTGGTGGTCGAGGAAGCGATGGCGTTCCTGATCGAGACGCTGACGAAGGGCCCGTATCTGCTGGGCGATAAATTCTCGGCGGTGGATGTGCTGTATGGCACAACCTTCGCGATGTTTGGGCAAAGCCCGATGATGCCCAAATCACCGGTGATCGAAGACTATGTGAAGCGCGTGACCGGCAGGCCCGCCTTTGCGCGCGCCATGGAGAAGGATGATGGCTGAAATCGTCAATTTACGCCGCGCCAAAAAGGCCAAGGCGCGCCATGCCAAGGATGTCGTGGCCGCCGCCAACCGCGCCGAGCACGGCATTTCGAAATCCGCGCATAATCTGGCGAAGGCACGCGCCGAAATTCAAGCACGGCAATTGAGGGACGAAAGCTCAATAAAGACGAATGAACGAAAGACAATCTTGGCCATCGTCTTCGGCACGCCGACAAAAGGGATCGCATCATGTCATCGAATCGGCGGGTCGCCGTATTGGGAGCCACCGGCCATACAGGCCGTTTTGTCGTGGCCGAATTGCAGCGGCGTGGGCTTATTCCCATCTTGATCGGGCGCGATCGCGACAAACTCGCGGCACTGGCCCCTGAGCTGGAGGCATTCTGCGTTTCCAGCCTTGCGGATTCGCAGGCGTTGGACAGGGCTGTGGCCGGCACGGCCGCGATTATCAACTGCGCCGGACCGTTTTTCGATACCGCGGTCCCTGCCATAGACGCGGCGTTGCGCTGCAAGATCGCCTATCTTGATGTCACCGCCGAACAGATTACGACGTTGACGACCTTCCATCGATATCACCACGCCGCCGTCGAGGCCGGGATAGCAATTCTTCCCGCCATGGCCTTCTATGGCGGGCTGGCGGATTTGATGGCAACGGCAGCAATGGCGGATTGGCAAGCGGCCGAGCGGATATCCGTCGCCATTGCGCTCGACAGTTGGCACCCAACCCAAGGCACAAGACTGACCGGCGCGCGCAATGTGGGACCGCGCTATGTCCTCGTCGATGGCCGCCTCGGTTTACTCGACGATGCTGCACCCCATGCGTTGTGGCAGTTCTCCGAGCCGTTCGGGCGACAGGAAATGGCCCATGTGCCGCTTTCCGAAGTCATCACCATCTCGCGGCATCTGCCGGTCCGCGAAATTGTCTCGCTGATGAATCTCGCGCCGCTCAAGGATTTGAAAGACGCATCGACGCCACCCCCTGTTGCCGCAGATTCGCGCGGCCGATCCGATCAACGCTTTGCAATCGAAGTCAAAGCAGAACGCGATGGCAGGGGCCGCAAGATTTCGCTTACGGGACAGGACATTTATGCGATCTCGGCGGAACTGGTGGCAGAGTTCGCGCTTTGGCTTCGCGATGGCCGAATCCGGCAAACCGGAACGCTGGCCGCAGGCATGGCCGTTAATGCCGACGAATTCCTGGCGGCGCTTTGCGGAAGTTCAGATGATCTGGTGGCAGACCGATCAGGCTTTTGACGATGCGCCGAGCGCGCAGGATAGCGAAGATATTGCGTTAACTCGGTCAAGAACTGTCTTAGAATGACCCCATGTCCCACGACTCACGTTTTTTCCCATGAGCGGGCGCTATTTAGACCCGCTCGATAGTGCTTTCGGCGCGGAGCCGAGCGCACCTACGCCCGCGCGCGAACCGGCTTATCTGAGCGGCCTCAACAAAGAGCAGCGCGAAGCGGTGGAGGCGACCGAAGGCGCAGTGCTGGTGCTGGCGGGCGCGGGTACCGGCAAGACGCGGGTGTTGACCACGCGCCTCGCCCATATCCTGGCGACGCGGCGCGCTTGGCCGGGGCAGATTTTGGCCGTCACCTTCACCAACAAAGCCGCACGCGAGATGAAGGAGCGCATCGGCGCCCTCATCGGCGGCGTGGTCGAGGGAATGCAATGGCTGGGCACCTTTCATTCCATCGGAGCGCGGATGCTGCGCCGTCACGCGGAACTTGCGGGACTGAAATCCAATTTCACGATTCTCGACGCCGACGATCAGCTTCGCCTGATGAAGCAGTTGATCCAAGCCGAAAACATTGACGAGAAGCGCTGGCCAGCGCGGACGCTGGCCTCGATGATCGACGGCTGGAAAAATCGCGGGCTGCGGCCCGAGGATATCGCGGATGGCGACGCGCACGGTTACGCGTTCGGCAAGGGCCGCAAGCTCTATGCCGATTATCAGGCGCGGCTGAAAGCGCTGAACGCGGCGGATTTCGGCGATCTGTTGCTCGACACGCTCAGCGTGCTGCGCGGACATCCCAATATTCTCGCCGAATACCGCGAGCGCTTTCGCTATATCCTGGTGGACGAATATCAAGACACCAATGTCGTGCAATATCTCTGGCTGAAGCTGCTGTCGGGCACCGGCGGTAATGTTTGCGTGGTGGGCGACGACGACCAATCGATCTATGGCTGGCGCGGCGCGGAGGTGGAAAACATTCTGCGCTTCGAGCGCGATTTTCCCGGCGCCAAGGTGATCCGCCTAGAGCGCAATTACCGCTCGACGCCCGCGATCCTGGGCGCGGCCTCGGGGCTGATCGCGGCGAACAAGGGACGGCTGGGCAAGACGCTGTGGACCGAAGGCGACGCGGGCGAGAAGATCAAAGTGCAAGGCGTGTGGGACGCCGAGGAAGAAGCGCGCGGCGTGGCGACCGACGCCGAGGCGCTGCACCGCGAAGGGCATCTCTTCGCCCATATGGCGATTTTGGTGCGCGCCTCGTTCCAGATGCGCGAATTCGAAGATCGCTTCATTGCGCTGGGCCTGCCTTATCGCGTGATCGGCGGGCCGCGATTCTATGAGCGCGCGGAAATTCGCGATGCGATGGCGTATTTGCGGCTGGTGGCGCAAGGCGATGACGACCTTGCCTTTGAGCGCATCATCAACAAACCCAAGCGCGGGATTGGCGATGCCTCGGTGCAATCGCTGCATCTGTTTGCGCGGGCGCGGCAGATTCCGCTTTTGGCGGCGGCGCGCGAGATTGTGGAAACCGACGAACTGCCGCCCAAGGCCAAGAAGTCGCTCGGCGAACTCGCCGCGAATTTCGCGCGCTGGAGCGGCGTGGCGCAGCATCTGCCGCACACCGAGCTGGCGGAAATGATTTTGGACGAATCCGGCTACACCGACATGCTGAAGGTGGACAAATCGGCGGACGCGCCGGGGCGGCTCGACAATCTGAAAGAACTTGTGCGCTCGATGGAGCAGTTCGAGTCGCTGGCGGCGTTTCTGGAACATGTTTCGCTGGTGATGGAGATCGAGCAGAACGAAACCGGCGACCGGCTGAATTTGATGACGCTGCATGCGGCAAAGGGGCTGGAGTTCGACAGCGTGTTCCTGCCGGGCTGGGAGGAAGGCTTGTTCCCAAGCCAGCGCACCATGGACGAGAACGGGCTGGCGGGATTGGAAGAGGAGCGGCGGCTGGCTTATGTGGGCCTGACGCGCGCCAAGCAGCGGATTTTCATTTCCTTCGCGGCCAACCGGCGCGTGCATGGCAGCTGGCAAAGCGCGCTGCCCTCGCGGTTTATTTCCGAGCTTCCCGAGGAGCATGTGGAAACCACGGTGGATGAAGGCTTCTATGGCGGCAATGTCGGCTTTCGCGACAATGCGGCGGAGAAAAATTTCGCCTCCACCTATGACAGCCCCGGCTGGCGGCGCGCGCAAGCAAACAAGGCGCAAGGCTTTGGCCGCGCCCGCCCGCCGCTGATCGAAGCGCAAGCGTTCAGCGTGCAGACCTCCGATCCCTCGGCCACGCATTACGCCAAGGGCGAGCGCGTGTTCCACCAGAAATTCGGCTATGGGCTGATCAAGGCGGTGGAAGGCAACAAGCTGACCGTCGATTTCGACAAAGCGGGCGAGAAGAAGGTGATCGATACGTTTGTCAGCCGCGCTTAACCCAACCCCCATTGGTCATGGCCCGCCTAGTGCGGGCCACCCAGGTGGGGACAAACTCGTTGCAGACAGATCTAACCGCAATCTGATGTAACCGGCGATAGCAAGAATGCATCACCTGGGTGGCCCGCATTCGCGGGCCATGACAATTGAGGGTTCAGAGGGTTTCTGTTAGGTCCCGCCATTCAACATTGTTCTCTTGGATCAGATTTATCTTCCATTCGCGCTTGTATTTCTTGAGGCGAGTTTCGCGGTGGATCGCGGCATTGATGTCATCGAAGCTTTCGTAATAGACCAGTATTTTGACGGCGTATTTCTTGGTGAAGCCGGGGACCAGACCTTCGCGGTGTTCCCAGACGCGACGGGCGAGATCATTGGTGACGCCGATATAAAGCGTGCCATTGCGCTTGCTGGCGAGGATATAAACGTAATAGGTCTTCGGCATTGGTGCGCGCGTCACCTGGGTGGCCCGCACGGAGTATATACTCCGGCCGCGCTATGCGCGGACCGGGGTGCGGGCCATGACAGTTTAGGTTAGTTGCGAAATCAAATGAACCTCTCCCCTCCCCTCTGGAAAGCATCTGTCTTCCTCACGAAGGCGGAAGCCGCCGATGTTGCGGCGTCGTTCGAACTCACTGGTGCGCAGGCGGTGATGACGGCGGAGGAGCCGTTTGACGACGAAGCGGTGGTGGAGGCGCTTTACGGCGCGATGCCGGACGGCGATCTGCTTTCCAAGCTCGCGGGGCATGAGGTGCGCGTTATCCTGTTGCCCGATGCCGATTGGATCAGACTTTCGCAAGAGGGATTGCCGCCGGTGCGCGCCGGGCGCTTCTTTGTTTATGGCGCGCATGATGCGGGCGTGGTGCCGCACGGCGTCATTGCCATGCGCATCGAAGCGGGCATGGCGTTCGGCACCGGCCATCACGAGACCACGGCTTTGTGTCTGGCGGTGCTGAGCGATCTTGCCAAGCGGCGGCGATACCGCAATGTGCTGGACCTGGGCTGCGGCACGGGCCTGCTCGCCATCGGGGCGGTGAAGTTGTGGCGTCGGCACGTTATTGCTTCCGACATCGACCCCGAGGCTGTCGCGGTGGCGCGCGAGAATGCGCTGGTCAATGGCGAGGCGCCGCTGATCCGCGCCATCGTCGCCGACGGGCTGACCCATCCCGCCATCGCTAAGGCCGCGCCGTTTGATTTGATCGTGGCGAATATTCTGGCCCGCCCGTTGACGCAGCTGGCGCCCGCCATCGCCCGCGCGCTGAGGCCCGGCGGCGTGCTGGTGCTGTCGGGGCTGCTGCACTGGCAGGAGAATCTTGTTGTCGGATATTACCGCCCGCAAGGCCTGATCTTGCGCCGGATTTGGCGCGACGGGTCATGGTCGGCGCTGGTGCTTGAGCGGCCTCGCGCCCGGCGCTAGGCTTGGCTATGGACAAAACATTCCAGAGTTTCGACGACCAATCCGATGCGGCGAGTTGTGCGCCGCGCCTTGCGGCGCTGCGCGCCGAGCTTGCCAAGCGCGGGCTGGACGGCTTCCTCGTGCCGCGCTCCGACGAGCATCAGGGCGAATATGTGCCGGGACGTGCCGAGCGGCTGGCCTGGCTCACCGCCTTCACCGGATCGGCGGGCGCGGCGGTCGTGCTGTCGGGCAAAGCCGCGATCTTCGTGGACGGGCGCTATACGCTGCAGGTTCGCCAGCAGACCGACACAGCCTTGTTCGAGCCGCGCGATTTGATCGCCGAAGGTCCGGCGGTGTGGATCGAAGCCAATGCCGCGCGTGGCGCCAAGCTCGGTTATGACCCATGGCTGCACACCGCCAGCGCGGTGGAGAGCCTGAAGTCGGCGGCGGCAAAGGCCGGCGCGACGCTGGTTGCTTGCGAGACCAATCCCATCGACGCGGTGTGGGCCGATCAGCCGCCCGCGCCGCTGGCCAAGGCGATGCCGCACGGCATGGCGCTGGCGGGCGAGAGCGCCGAAGCCAAGCGCATGCGCCTGGCCGAAGAGGTGCGCAAGAAAGGCGCGGATGCCGCCGTGCTCACCTTGCCGGATTCGATCTGCTGGCTGCTGAATATTCGCGGGCATGACGTGCCGCACACGCCCTTTGCGCTCGCGTTCGCGATCCTCAATGGCGACGGCTCGACCGACCTTTTCATGGATGCGCGCAAATCCTCACCCGAATTGATGCAGCATCTGGGCAATGCCGTGCGGCTGCGCGCGCCGGACGAATTCACCCCGGCGCTCGACGCGCTGGCGGGCAAGACGGTGATGGCCGATCCGGTGACCGCGTCGTCCGCGATCTTCGATAGGCTGGACAAGGCGGCCGCGAAAATCGCGCGGCTGGCCGATCCGTGCCAATTGGCAAAGGCTTGCAAAAATCCGGTGGAGATCGAAGGCGCGCGCAAGGCGCATATCCGCGATGGCATGGCGCTGGCGCGATTCTTTTCCTGGTTCGCGCGCGAGGCGCCCAAGGGGCACCTCAGCGAAATCAGCGCCGCCGAGCAGCTTGAGGGCTTTCGCGTGGCGACCGGGGCGCTGAGCGATCTGTCGTTCGATTCCATTTCCGGCGCCGGGGCGCATGGCGCGGTGGTGCATTACCGCGTAACGCGCTCCTCCAACCTACCGATCAACAAGGACGAGATTTATCTGATCGATTCCGGGGCGCAATATCCCGACGGCACCACCGACGTGACGCGCACCATGATCGTGGGCACGCCGACGCCGGAAATGAAAGACCGTTTCACCCGCGTGCTGAAGGGCCATATCGCGCTCGCCACCGCGCAATTCCCCGAAGGCACCACGGGACAAGCGCTGGATGCCTTTGCGCGGCGGCCCTTGTGGGAAGCGGGGCTCGATTACGATCACGGCACGGGACATGGCGTCGGCAGTTATCTGTCGGTGCATGAAGGACCGCAGAGTATTTCCAAACGGCCCATCGCCCAGCCGCTGCTGGCGGGCATGATCTGCTCCAACGAGCCGGGCTATTACAAGGCGGGCGAATACGGCATCCGCATCGAAAATCTGGTGGTGGTGCAGGAAGTGCCGATGCAGCCCGGCGCCGAACGCAAGATGCTGGGCTTCGAGACCATCACACTATCGCCGATCGATTTGGCGCTGGTGGAGGTGTCGCTGCTGACGGCAGGCGAGCGCAATTGGCTCAACACCTATCACGCGCGGGTGCGCGAGACGCTGACGCCGCTGCTCGACAGCGAAACCGCGGCCTGGCTCGAGGTTGCGACAAGGGCGGTTTAGGCGCCCGCGATCAACTTCAGCCACGCGTCTTCGTCGATCACTTCGACGCCGAATTTCTGCGCGTCGGCGAGTTTGGAGCCCGCGCCGGGCCCCGCGACGACCAGATCGGTTTTCTTCGAGACCGAACTGGCGACCTTCGCGCCCAGACTTTCCGCGCGCGCCTTGGCTTCGGGGCGGGACATTTTCTCCAGCGTGCCGGTGAAGACGACAGTTTTGCCCGCAAGTTCGGTGCTTTCTACGACTCGGACAGGCGCGATAACTTGGGAAGTTGTCCTGCGCCGCCAAATGTAACCGCCGCAAGAACACGGCTCGTATCCCGTCGCGTACATCCGACCAGGGCTCATATCGATGACCTTGGGGATGTTATCGATGGCAGTTACACACAGCGTCTCGGCCGCAGCCAATGCAACACGGCCGCACGCTGCCGCATCCTCAGCTGCGTTGTGATGTTTGAAACTTATCCCGAGGAAATTACCCAAGTCCAAAAGGCGATACGACGGCAGATCGTCCCAGACTTTTCGAGCCATCCACAACGTGCATAGATAAGTAAACTCCGGATAAGGACGGTTGTATTTGTCTAGCGTCGAGCGCCAGACGCTCATGTCAAACGATGCGTTATGAGCGATCATTACCGCCGTTCTAAATTCATCCTGAAATTCATCCATCACTTCAGGAAACTCCGGCGCGTCTTCGACATCCTTCGGATGGATGCCGTGGATGGATATATTGAACCCGGCAAACCGCATGTCTTTGGGACGAATTAGCCGCTCCTCGACCCTGACAATCTCATTATCTTGAATCCACGCCAATCCGACCGAACAGGCGCTGCCGCGCTGTTCGTTGGCAGTCTCGAAATCTATTGCAATGAACTTCATTGAAATCTTCCCGACCCATCTTTCAAAGTGAAAAGGCGGACGATCTCATTATTCGCCGATCATTCTAATCCATGCGTCCTCATCGATCACCTCGACGCCAAACTTCTGGGCGTCGGCGAGCTTGGAGCCCGCCTTTGGGCCTGCGACGAGAAGGTCTGTCTTCTTGGATACGGAACTTGCCACTTTGGCGCCCAAAGCTTCCGCGCCTGCCTCAGCCTCGTCGCGGGTCATTTTTTCCAGTTTGCCAGTAAAGACGACCGTCTTACCTGCGACAGGAGAATCCAATACTAACGGTGCGGTGACCTCTGTCACTATTACTTCGCGTCTGAGGTTTTCCAACGCTACGCGATTATGCGGTTCATCGAAGAAATTTTTGATCGCTTCACTAACAATGTTTCCTATGCCTTTGATGGCAAGAAGGTCGGTGACTGCGTGATCGCCTTGCATCGCCTTAACAAACGCCTCAATCGTTTTGAAATTTCGCGCCAGCAATTTTGCATTAGTTTCACCGACATGCCTGATGCCTAGCGCATTGATGAAGCGATCCAGGCTTGGTGAGCGGCGCTCTTCGATAGCGGCAAGCAGGTTGTCCACTTCTTTGAATGTACGGTCTTCGTCTTTGACGGCTTTCTTGATTTTCTTGCCGGCCTTTTTCTCTCGGGCGCGGGACTGCCGCTTTCGCTCCTCCAATATGATGGCCTTGATCTCTTTCCGTCTATCCTTCAGTGCGAATATGTCCGCAGGCTCTTTCAGCAGCCCTTCTTTATAGAACAGCTCAATGTAGGTCTCGCCCAACCCTTCGATATCGAAGGCGTCACGCGAGACGAAATGTTTGAGGCGTTCCACGGCCTGGGCGGGGCAGATGAGGCCGCCGGTGCAGCGTCGGTCCACGCTCTCCTTGCCGGTTTTCTCATCGACATCCCTAACCGCGTGGCTGCCGCACTTCGGACAGATGTGGGGAAATTTGTACTTCCTGCCGCGAGGCTTCTTGGGTATCACGCGCACAATCTGCGGAATCACATCGCCAGCGCGCTGAATAATAACCGTGTCGCCGAAGCGCACATCCAGCCGTGCGATCTCATCTTCGTTGTGCAGCGTTGCGTTTTTCACTTCTACGCCGCCGACTGTAACTGGCTTTAAACGGGCGACCGGTGCGAGCTTTCCTGTGCGGCCAACTTGTATATCGATTTTCAGCAACTTCGTTTCGGCCTGCTCCGCAGGAAACTTGTGCGCGATAGCCCAACGGGGATGATCCGTGGCAAACCCTAGCTGCCGCTGTAAATCGAGGCGATCAACCTTGTAAACAACACCGTCAATCTCGTGATCAAGTGTATGTCTCTTATCGAGCATTTCACGATAATATTCGAGCAACTCAATTTCGCTGTACCGAATACTCACCAGTGGGCTCACTGGGAGGCCCCATTCACTAAATTTCTCAAGCATACCTGACTGTGTCTCGGCCGGCAGTTCGCTGGCATCGCCCCAAGTATAGGCATAGAAATGGAGCGGCCGCGACGCGGTGATCTCTGGGTTTAATTGGCGCACCGCGCCTGCGGCCGCATTGCGGGCATTTGCGAACCGCTCTCTTCCGGCGGATTCTTCGCGGGCGTTGAGGGTCTCGAAATCCCTGCGCGACATGTACACTTCGCCTCGGACTTCGAAGATGTCAGGTGCGCGCCCTCGCAAGAACTGCGGAATATCAGCGATCATCCTCAGATTGGCCGTGATATCCTCGCCTTCACGCCCGTCTCCGCGCGTAGCGCCTAGCCTGAACATTCCCTTCTCGTATCGTAGGGATGCCGATAGCCCGTCGATCTTGGGTTCAGCGGTAAAGGCGAGTTTTCCACCGCCCCATTCCAGCAGGCGCTTTACGCGCGTGACAAACCTCCGCAACTCCTCCTCGGAAAAGGCGTTATCCAGCGACAACATTGGGACGCGGTGTAGAACCTTGGCGAAGCCGCGCCTCGGCTTAGCTCCGACCATCTTGCTCGGCGTGAAAAGATCGACAGTCTCTGGAAATTTTTCTTCTATGTGCTTCAGACGTATCTTGAGCGCGTCGTATTCCGAATCCAAAATCCTCGGCTTGTCTTCGTCATGATAAAGACTGTTGTGTTCCGCGAGTTCACGGCTCAACTGCTCATGCTCGTCCTCGGCCTGCTTCCTAGATAATTCATCAATCGCCAGAGGCCTCAATCCGCCGGTAGCTCGTGTTCGGTGGGAGGACTTTCCCTTGATTGTATCCTTTGAGGAAGCCGGAGACTTTTTCGAGCTGGACAGTGCGGATGTGCGGCGGCCTGATGCAAGCCGCTCGACTTGAAAAAGGTCTGGCTCGTCCTGCGCCTTCGTCTTTGATTTGGTCCTGGCTCCAAGCCCGTCGCGCTTGGCAGAAGGTTTCTTGGCTTTGCTCATGCCCGTTTGCGTGCCTTTTTGGGCGGCGTGCGCGCTTCGGCGATCAGGCGGGCGGCGGCGGCGCGCGCCTCATCCGTCACCGCAGCGCCTGAGAGCATGCGCGCGACTTCCTCCAGCCGCTCGTCATCGTTCAGCAATTCCACCGCCATCTTGTCGGCTTTGCGGGTAATGCGGAAATGGCGCTCGGCCCGGGCGGCGACTTGCGGGGAATGTGTGACGAGCAAGACTTGCGTCGATTGCGCCAGGCGTTGCAAGCGCACGCCGACCGCATCGGCCACCGCGCCGCCGACGCCGCGATCCACTTCGTCAAACACCAGCGCCATGGGCGGGCCGCTTTGCGCCAGCGAAACCTTGATGGCGAGCGAGAAGCGCGCCAGCTCGCCGCCCGAAGCGATCTTCGCCAAGGGGCCGAAGGCAGCGCCGTCCAGCGTGGCGACTTCAAAAGCAACCCGCTCAAGACCCTGCGCGCTGGGCTCTGCTTGTGCGGTCAGCGAAACGCGAAATTTGGCATGACCGAGCTTGAGGGGCGCCAGCTCGCCCGCCACCGCCGTTTCGAGATCGCGCGCTGCTGTCTTGCGCGCCGCCGACAAGCGCTCGGTGGTTTGCAGATAAGCGGCGCGCGCCGCCGTGGCGGCGGCTTCGGCCTCTTTGAGCTTTCCGCCGCTCAGATCAAGCGCATCGAGCCGGGCACGGAATTCCGCGAGAACGCGCGGCAAATGGTCCGCCGGCACGGCGAATTTGCGCGCCATGGCGCGAATGGCGAACAGCCGTTCTTCCTTGCGCTCCAATTCGCCCGAATCCGCATCCAGCCGCGACAACAGCGCGTCAAGTTCGCGGCGCGCTTCCTCGGCCAGGGCGAAGGATTGTTCCAGCGCGGCCTCGGCGCCGCCCGCCGCCTTGCGCGCTTCCACCGCCATGCGCGACAGCCGCTTCAGCGCGCCAGCGAGCGAAGCCTCCGCGCCGCGCTCACCCGAGAGCAGTTCGGCGGCAGCGGCAACCTCTTCCACGATGCGTGCGGCGTTCATCAAAAGCGCGCGTTCGGCGGCGAGCGCGACCTCCTCGCCCTCCTGCGCGTCGAGCGCGGAGAGTTCGTCGACCGCTTGCTTGACATAATCGGCATCGGCGGCGGCGACGCTCTGCGCCAGGCGCAAGGCATCGAGCGCGGCACGGGCGGCATCGAACGCGGCAAAGCGCGCGGTAACTTCATCCACCAGCTTTTCGTGACCGCCGAAGGCGTCGAGCAAGGCGCGGTGCGTGGCGGCGTCGAATAAGCCGCGATCGTCGGCCTGACCATGCACTTCCAAGAGCGCGGCACCGACGTCTTTTAACAGCGCGACGCCCACCGGTTCGTCATTGATGAAGGCGCGGGTGCGCCCGTCGGCCCCCAGCGCGCGGCGCAGGACGATTTCGCCCTCGCCGGGAATCGATTGCTCGGCCAGCAAGGCGCGCACGGGATGGCTGGCGGGCGGCTCGAAAACGGCGGTAGCAGAGCCTTGGGCGGCGCCCGGGCGCACGCTGGCGCGGCCCCCGCCGCGTCCGCCGGCGGCCAGACCCAAGGCGTCGAGCAGGATGGATTTGCCCGCGCCGGTCTCGCCGGTCAGCACGTTAAGGCCGGCGGCGAATTCCAGCGCCGCCGTCTCGACCAGCACAATGTCGCGTACGGTCAGCGCCGCGAGCATCGCAGCCTCAGAGAATCTTGTGGAATGCCTTGCTGATCCATGAGCCCTTGTCTTCCTGGGGCGCCAGATTGTGACCCTTCAGAAGATTATAGGCGTCTTGGTACCACACACTACCGGGATAATTGGTGCCCAGGACGGCAGCGGCGGTCTGCGCCTCTTTGTAGACACCGAGCGAATAATAGGCCTCGGTCAGCCGCTCCAGCGCTTCGCCGATCTGCGGCGTGCGCTGATACTGCTCGACCACGGTGCGGAAGCGGTTGATGGCGCCGACATAGTCATGCTGGAACAGGTAATAGCGGCCGACTTCCATCTCCTTGCCCGCCAGATGGTCCAGCGTCAGGTCGATCTTCAGCGTCGCGTCACGGGCATATTCGGTGTCCGGGAAGCGCTGGACGACATCTTGCAGCGCCACCAGGGCGGCGGTCGTATTGGACTGGTCGCGCTCCACATCGACGATCTGCTCGTAAAGCGAAATCGCCTTGAGATAAAACGCGTAGGAGACTTCCTTGCTGCCGGGATGCAGCGAGATGTATTGGTCGGCGATGGCGATGGCGTCGTCGTATTTGTTGGCCTGATAGAAGCAGAACGCGCTCATCAGCATGGCGCGGCGCGCCCATATCGAATAGGGGTGCTGGCGTTCGACCTCGGCGAATTGCTTGGCGGCGTCGGCCCAATCGCCGCTGCGGACCTTTTTCCAGGCGGCGGAATAAATCTGATCGACCGGACGTTCCACATATTCTGCGTCGCGCGGTTCGTCTTTCTTATCGCCGGTCAGCCAACTGCAGCCCGACAGCGCCAGCGCGGCAACAACAAGAAACAGAGGCGCGATGCGGCGCGCGGCAAGCTTGGAGAATATCATCGAGCGGTTCCGGTTGACGGGGTGAGCGCTTTTCTCAGGCAGCCCAACCCCTTATGCCATTTCGGCCGAAGCCAGGTCCAGGGGGGCCTGCTACTATCCTAAAGAGGCCACCCCAGGGGCGCAAAGCGTTACGAAACCGACACCAGCCGGTAATTCGCGCTGTCCGCGAACAGGGCGCGGAGCAGGGCATTGTTGAGGGCATGGCCGGAGCGCGCCCCGACAAAACGGCCGATCAAGGGGGCGCCCGCCAGCGCCATATCCCCAATGGCGTCCAATATCTTGTGCCGGACAAACTCATCGGGGAACCGCAGCAGGGGGGCATTGACGAGCTTGTCGCCGTCGACGGCCAGGGTGTTTTCGAGCGAAGCCCCACGGCCCAGCCCCATCTTGTTGAGCGCTTCCAGCTCATGCAGGAAGCCAAAGGTCCGCGCGGGCGCGATGTCGCGGCGAAATCCCTCGGGCGAGAAGGCGAAGGCGTAGCTTTGGCGGCCGATGGCGGCGGAGGCGAAATCGATCTCCATCTCATAGGCGAGCCCTGGCGCGGGAAGGAGCGCGGCATGCGCGTCCTTGGCCGAGACCTCCACGCGCCTCAGCACTTCGATGGCGCGGCGCGCCTGGGACTGTTCGCGAATTCCCGCCGCCTCGATCAGCGACAGATAAGACAGCGCATCGCCGTCCAGGATCGGCGGTTCGGGACCGTCGAGAATCACCAGCAGATCGTCGATTCCGGCCCCGGCAACCGCTGCCATCAAATGTTCGATCACGCCGATTTTGGCGCTGGCGGTTGCGATGATCGTGCCGAGATTGGTCTCGCTCACCAGGTCGTAGCGCGCCGGGACTTCGGCGTTGTGCAGGTCCGCCCGGCGAAACACCACGCCAAATCCCGCAGCAGCGGGCGCCAGCGTCATGCGCACGGCGGCGCCGGCGTGAAGGGCCGTGCCTTCGGCGGAAATCTCACGGGCAAGAGTGCGGCGGGCGGTCATGAGCGGGGGAGAATAGCCGTTTTCCGCACCCGTGATACCCCCGGCGCTTAACACGGCCTTCAAGACTTCGTGGCTTGATGCCGCAAGGGCGAGGGTTTGTGACCGCAATGCAGAAATGGACGATCACATTGGGCGGGACGGCGCAAAGCGTGCTGCGCTTTGCCGGTGTCATGGCCCTGTTCACGCTTCTCACCGGCTTGATCTTCTGGCCTTGGATGGCGCACCTCTCCGCGGCCCTGATCGGCCCCCCGGAAGACAATATGCAGGACTTCTGGAACAGCTGGTACGCAGCCGTCGCCCACGACCCGCGCCATTTCTTCTATACCAATCTGATCCGGTTTCCCGAAGGTGCGGTGCTGAATTACCATTCCTTCGCCTACGCGCAGATTTTGGTGCTCGTGGCGCTGTCGAAACTCTTCGGCACGGATCATGCGACATTAATCGCGCTGCAGAACGCAACGCTGCTGCTGTCATTTCCGCTGGCGGGAACCGGCGCGTTCTACCTGGTGCGGCATTTTGCGAAATCCAGCGCGGCATCGCTGATCGGCGGCTTCGTCTTCGCCTTCAATCCCTCGCACGTCGCCCATGTCATGCACCATGCTCATGTCGCGTGGATCGGATTCATTCCATTCGCCGTGCTCAGCTATCTTCTGGCGTTGGAGAAAAAGAGCGCCGCATGGCTTGGCGCGGCGATCGTTTTTACCGCGTTGTGCGGGCTATCCTGCTGGTATTACCTTTTCTATATCGGCTATTTCATTGTGTTCCACACGCTCTATACGTGCTGGCGCGACAACAAGCTGCCTCGTGGATGGAAACTGATTGCGCCGCTCGGCTGCGTTTTCGGCGCCGCCTTGCTCCTTTCGCCGCTCGTCTGGCCCATGGTGCTGCAAGCGGGCCCCGATGTCGATTACATAGGCGGGAACTACTATGTCGCCGATCTGGCGGGCTATTTCATCTTTCCCCCGACGCATCTGCTGGCGCGCTGGGTAAGCGGATTATACGCGAAGATTACCGTCAGCCCATGGGAAGGCGCGGTCTATCTCGGGCTGTTTAATCTGGCGTTGCTCGCATGGCTGGGCCTGCGCGCGCGGCACGAGAGGGGCTCATTCGTCTATGTGCTCAGCGGCATGGCGGTTTTCGCGGTGCTCGCCAGCGGAGAGACGCTGCACGCCTTCGGCCACGCATTCCTCTTTATCCATCTGCCCGACATTGTGTTGGACAAACTGCCCTTCTTCGCCAATGTGCGCACATCCTCGCGCGCCATCGTGATGGTCTATTTGTTTCTCAGTATTGGTGTCGGCCAGGCGCTGGCAATGGCGTGGGCACGATATCGCACAACTATCGCCCGCGGCGCGATCTGCGCGGTGGCGATTATGGCGTTGCTCGATTTCACGCCCACACATCTGGCGATGACGACTGCTGTTTGCCCTAAGGGGCTCGGCGTCATCGCCCGGGACAACACACCGGGCTTCGCCGTTCTGAACCTGCCGGGAGGTTACATCGAAGGGAGCGCGGCGATGTTCATGCAAACCTGCCACGGCCGACCGATTTTGGGCGGCAGCGTGGCGCGTATAACGAACTTCAGCCTGGCGGACCATCTCAGGACAGACGATCTGGCGGCGCAGCGCGCGCAGCTCGTCCGCGCCCATGTCAAATACATCGTGCTGTCGCCCGAAAAGGACGGTCTGTTCGTCTGGAAGAAGGCGGATGGGCCGAAAGCAAAATACGCAAGCACGTATCGCCTCGCCTATCGCGGCGCAGACATGACTATCCTGCAGGTCTATTGAATTGGGAAACTTTTTAACGCGATCTTATCGGCAATCGAAGAGGTTTTGGCGCGGAGAAGCAAATGGCAGCGGTCCGGCGACAGAATCTGATCCTTGCGGCGGTGGTCTGCGGCGGCGGCGGCGCGGCCGCCTGGATCTTCTACGGCCTCGCCTTTGCGCACAGCCCCGGTCAGGACTGGCATGTCTTCTATAATGCGGCGCGCCTTGTTTTCGAGGGCAAGCTTGCGGCGCTCTACGACGGCCACCGCTTTACCGAGATTATGAACCAGCGCTTTGGGATGCCGAGCGCCGGGCTTCACCCCTGGCTATATCCGCCCAATTTTTTGCTGCTGCTGCTGCCGTTCGGTGTGCTGTCCTTCGCCGCCTCGCTGGTGCTGTTTCTTGGTGTGACGTTCGGCGCGATTATGGCCGCATTTTCGACCATCGCCTTGCGGGGACGCCAGCTTTACGTGGCTTCGCTGATCCTCAGCCCCGCAGCGGCGCTCACGGTGTGTCTCGGCCAGAACGCTTTTCTCACCGGCGCATTGCTGGTGGGCGGTTTCGGGATGCTGGCGCGCCGTCCAATCGTCGCCGGCGCGCTTCTGGGGCTGGCGACCTACAAGCCGCAATTGTGGCTGATGGTGCCGATCGCGCTGATCGCCGGGCGCAGCTGGAAGGCACTCGCCAGCGCCCTTGCGACCGGCGCGCTTTTCGCCGCCGCGAGCGTTGCCGTGTTCGGCATTCGGCCATGGACCGATTGGATAAGCTTGATGTCCGGCGCCAGCGATGTGTTCAACCGCTTGTCCGAGGTGGAAATGCTGAAAGGTGAGAGCGTCTATGCCTGCATCGTCATGCTGGGCGGTTCGCCGGGGCTGGCGAATTTGTTGCAGATTGCGGCGGCCCTCGCCGCGGCGGGCGCCGTGTGGTGGATTTACAGCCGGCCCGCGCCTAAGGATTTGCGTCTGGCGGTCTTGCTCTCGGCGGCGCTGCTCGCGACGCCGCATGTCATGGTCTATGACGCCGTACTGCTGGTGATCGCCGCGACCATAGTGTTCCTGCGCGGATTGGAAGAGGGATTTCGCCCCGGCGAATTGGCAATAACGCTGCTCGCCTGGACGATCACCGCCGTGCCGCCCAGCCTGCTCAAGATTGGCGTGGCAACGCCGTTTCTCATCTTGGCGCTGATCGGCGCCGTGCTGCTGCGCGTTCGAGCGAGCGGTGGCGCGCGAGCGACTCTGCCCACCTGAAACGAAAAAGGCCTCCCGCAGGAGGCCTTTTTGCAGATTGTCCGTGCGCTAGTTCGTCTGCCGCCTCAAGAAGGCCGGGATTTCGAACTGCTCGTCGCGCTTGTGATCGGGGAAGAGATCTTCGGGCTGAACGCCAGGCGTACGCGCTTGATCGGCTTGCGGCTGGCTGCGCGTCATCGGCTGGGCGGCGGCGCGCGGCGGCGCTTGGCGCGGCGCGGGCTCCATGCGCGGCTCTTCCTTGGGCGTTTTGCGGCCTAAGAATCCCCAACCCCGGCGCTCTTGCTTCGGCTCGGGCTCGCGCGAGGGCCGGATGGCGGCCGGGATCGGCGGCAGGACTTCTTCTTCGATCATGATTTGCGGCGTTTGTTCGTCGCCCAGGATCATCGCTTCAGCTTCATCGTGCTCGGCCGTCGCGCCGAGCTGGTCGGCCAGGTTCTCGACCTGACGGCGAACCGGATTGGATTCGGCAGCCATCATGGGATTGGCCATCATCGGGGCGGCAATCGCCGAACGCGGTTCCGGTTTGGGATCTGCCATCCGCACGGGTTTGATATGGGCGCGCAGCGGCTCGACGTTGCGCGGCAGGCGCATCTCGTCCGCATCGATGCCGGTGGCCACGACGGAGACGCGAATGCGACCTTCCATGGAATCGAGGATGGTGTTGCCGAAGATGATGTTGGCGTCGGGATCGACCTCGGAGCGGATGCGATTGGCGGCTTGTTCGACTTCGAACAGCATCAAGTCCGGCCCGCCGGTGATGTTGATGAGCACGCCGCGCGCGCCCTTCATCGTCACATCGTCGAGCAGCGGATTGCAGATCGCCATATCGGCGGCCTTGATCGCGCGATCCTCGCCTTCGGACTCGCCGGTGCCCATCATCGCCTTGCCCATCTCGGAGATCACCGACTTGATGTCGGCGAAATCGAGGTTGATGAGGCCCGGCATGACGATCAAGTCGGTGACGCCGCGCACGCCCGCATGCAGCACATCGTCGGCCATGGCGAAGGCCTGGGCGAAGGTGGTGCGGTCATTGGCGACGCGGAACAGGTTCTGGTTCGGAATCACGATCAGCGTGTGGACATATTGCTGAAGCTCGAGAATGCCCTTCTCGGCGATGCGCATACGCTTGTCGCCTTCGAAGGCGAAGGGCTTGGTCACGACGCCGACGGTGAGGATGCCTTGCTCGCGCACGGCGCGCGCGATGACGGGGGCCGCTCCGGTGCCGGTGCCGCCGCCCATGCCCGCGGTGATGAACACCATGTGCGAGCCGGCCAGATGCGCCAGGATTTCTTCCAGAGTCTCTTCGGCGCCCGCGCGCCCGATGTCGGGCTGCGCGCCCGCGCCCAGACCCTCGGTGACATGCGCACCGAGCTGGATGCGATGCTCCGCCTTGGACTGGGACAGCGCCTGGGCATCGGTGTTCGCCACGACGAAATCCACGCCCTCCAGCTTGGCCGCGATCATGTTGTTGACCGCATTGCCACCCGCCCCGCCGATACCGAGCACGGTGATTCGCGGACGCAGATCCGTTGTTTCGGGCGTTTTGAACTTGATCGCCATTTTACTCTCCTTGGCTTGGCACCGTTTTCATCGCCCCGTCACACACCACGTTTCCCAAACGAATCAGTTTCTTATTGGTTGAATCACCCGAGCAGCCCACCGGTCAACCGCGAAAGCCAGCCCTTGGGGCCGGACTGCTCCGGTAAGGATGCCAATTCGGGATTAAGAACGTCGGGCGGCATCGTTGCGCCCGCCATCAAAAGGCCCATCGCGGTTGCGTAATCGGGACCGGCCGAGGCCGCGGGCAGTCCCGCGAAAGTCTGCGGCCGTCCGATACGGACCTGCTTATTAAGAACCCGCCCGGCAAGCTCGCGGCTGCCCGCAAGCTGGCAAGCCCCGCCGGTCAGCACGGCCCTGCGGCCGGCGGCGACGTCATAGCCCGAGGCCCGCAGACGGGTTTGAACTTCGTTGAAAATCTCTTCCAGGCGCGCTTGGATGATGCGCGTTAGCATGGAGCGCGGCACGCGCAGCGCGGCTTCCTCGCCGTCCTCGCCCATCTGCGCCACCGAAACGACGTCGGCGCCGACCTCGAGATCGCCCAGCGCGGCGCCATAGAGCACCTTGATGCGCTCGGCGGCCGATAGCGGCGCGGTCAGCATCCGCGAAAGGTCGGCGGTGACTTGCTGGCCGCCCATCGGCACGACATCGGCATAGACAAGATGGCCTTCGAGGAAGACCGCGATGGAGGTGACGCCGCCGCCCATGTCGATGACGGTGGCGCCCAATTGCTTCTCGTCGTCGGTCAGAACGGCCAGCCCGCTGGCGAAGGGCGCGAACAGGGAACTGGCGACGCCGAGATGACAACGCTCGACGGCGAGCCTCAAATTCGCCAAGGGCGAAGGCTTCACCGCCACCGCATGCATCGACACACCGATGCGCTGGCAGAACATGCCGGAGGGATCGCGCACGCCGCGTGCTTCGTCGACCACATAACTGGTGGCCGCGCTCTGGATGATTTCGCAACCATCGGCCACGCATCTTGTACGACCTTCGGCGAGCAGCGCGCGCAGATGCGCATCGGTGACCAGCGCGCCGTCCAGCGCCATCGCCGCGCGCGAGGTGACCGAGACCGGACTGCCGCAATTGACCGAGATGAGGACGTTTTGAATGCGCGCATCGGCATGATTTTCCGCCGCCGCCACGCAATCGCGGATGGATTCCTCGGCGAGCGGCAAGCTCGACACGGTGCCGGCGCGGATGCCTTGGCTTTCGCGCAGCGCGGCACCCAAGACGCGCAGCGCGCCGGGCTCGGCCCGCGCGATCAGGCAGACAACTTTCGAGGAGCCGATATCGAGCGCCGCCACGATGCCGGGGCGATAGGCCGGTATTTCGCCGGCGGTGCGCAATCGCACGGTCTCGCCCATCAGATCGCACTCCCAAGTTCGGGCTTCTTGTCCTTGGGCGCGTCGCTCTTGCGCACAAAGAAGTAATGGGTCGCGGAGCGCAGATCGATCTCCTTGATGTCGTCTTCCAATATGCCTTTGTCGACGATGAGATGATCGAGCGCATCCAGCTGCTTTTGCCAGCCGGTTTCCGGCAGCTTCACCACCACGCCGTCATCGAGCAGAAGATTCCAGCGCCGCCCGGATTGATATTGATAGGCGGCGACGCGCGCCGCGATGGCGCGGTGCTGGGACACCGCATCGACGAAGGGCGCCGCGACCTCGGGCGCGCCATCGCCCAGCAGCAGCGGCAGATGCTGGAACGGACCAAGTTCCTTGTCGGTGATGAGACCGCCGGCGCGCTCCACGACATAAAGCGCCTTGGGCGATTGCCAGCGCGCAAAAGGCTGCTTCTCGACGATCCGCACGGAGATATCGCCGGGATAGCGGCGGCGCACTTCGGCCTGCGCCACCCAGGGCAGACGCAAGAGGCGCGCGCGCGCCGCGACAAGATCGGTGTCGAAGATCGATTGACCGGCCGAGAAGCCGAGCGCCGCCATAACGGTAACCTGCGCCGTGCGGACATTGCCCGCAAGGTGAACTTCGGCAACGCCGAAGCCCGCATCGGCGAACATCGCGTCGATCGCCGCGTTGGTGCGATGGATGGTGCGCCCGATTATTCCGCTGGCAAACAGCGCTGCGAGCCCGGTCAAGACGACGATGGCGAAGGTCAGCGCCAACATCGGACGGCGGAAGGTAAGTACAAACCGCATCGTCCGAAGCGCGCGCGAGAACGGGTCCTTGCGCAGCTTGGTGCGGCGGCCAAAGCTTTCTTGGGGGGCCGCGCCGCGCGTGACGCCGCGCGCCTGGGAACGGCCCGTCTTGCCGCGCTCGTCGCGGGATTTGCGTTCCTGCCTCACCGATCGCAAGACGCATCCTCCACAATCCAGCGGCACAGCGCGCCATAACTCATGCCTGCGTGCGCGGCCTGTTCGGGAACCAGCGAGGTCGGCGTCATGCCGGGCTGGGTGTTCACTTCGAGCAGCACAAGGCGCTGTTTGCCTTTGGTGTCGTCGAAGCGAAAATCGGCGCGCGACACGCCGCGGCAGCCCAGCGCGACATGGGCGCGCTCGGCCAGCCGCATGGCTTCGTCGGCGACGGTCGGATCGATCTTGGCCGGAAGCGTGTGGATGGAGCCGCCGGCGGCGTATTTCGCTTCATAGTCATAGAAGGCGAGATTGGTGGTGATCTCGGTCACCGCCAGCGCCTTGTCGCCCATCACCGCGACGGTGAGTTCGCGGCCCGGCACGAATTCCTCGATCATCATCTCATCGCTGAGCGTCCACTTGTCGCTGCCCAGTTCGGCGGGCGGGCGATTGTCGCCCGCGCGGATAATAAAGACACCGACCGAGGAGCCTTCGTTCACCGGCTTCACGACATAGGGCGGGTCCATCAAATGCCCCGCCGCCGCGGCGCGCCGGTCGGCGACGATGGATTTGACCAGCGGCAAGCCCGCGGCGCGGAACACATCCTTGGCGCGCTGCTTGTGCATGGCGAGCGAAGAGGCAAGCACACCCGAATGGGTATAGGGAATGCGCAGCAATTCGAGCAGGCCCTGGACGCAACCATCCTCGCCCCAGCGGCCATGCAGCGCGTTGAACACGACATCGGGTTTGGCGGCGTTGATCTGGGCGGCGAGATCGGAGACTTGCGGATCGATCTCCACAACCTCGAAGCCCTCGCCGCGCAAAGCCTTGGCGCAGCCCGCGCCGGACACCAGGCTGATCTCGCGTTCCGCAGAACGCCCGCCAAGCAAAACCGCAACCCGCGTCATGTCACACCCACGCGTTTGATTTCCCATTCCAGCTCGATGCCGAACTTCGCCTTGACCCGTTTGCGGACTTCTTCGCCCAAGGCTTCGATGTCGGCGGCGGTGGCGTCGCCCGTATTAATAAGGAAGTTGCAGTGCTTGTCCGAAACCTCGGCGCCGCCGATGCGAAGCCCGCGGCAACCTGCTTCGTCGATCAATTGCCATGCCTTGTGGCCGGGCGGATTCTTGAAGGTGGAGCCGCCGGTTCGCGATTTCACCGGCTGGGTGGTTTCGCGCTCCTTGACCAGCGCCATCATGCGCTCGCGCACAACTGCGGGTTCGTCCTTGGTGCCCTCCAGCAGCGCTTCGGCGAAAATGAAATCCTCCGGCACGGCGGATTTGCGATAGGAAAAGCCCATATCGGCGGCGCTCAGCACATGTTTGCGCCCCGCCCCGTCGATAGCGACGGCCTCGACCAGCACGTCCTTGATCTCGCGTCCGTAACAGCCCGCGTTCATGCGAAGCGCACCGCCGATGGTGCCGGGCACACCGCGCAGGAATTCGAGACCGGCAATGCCGTTGTCGGCGGCGGCGCGCGCCACGGCGGAATCGAGCGCTGCGGCACCGGCGCGAAGGCGCAGGCCTTCCACCGCGACGGTGCCGAACGCGGCGGGTAAACGGATGACGACGCCGGGAATGCCGCCGTCGCGGATCAAGAGATTGGAGCCGACCCCGATCACGCCGACGCGCAAATCCGCCGGTTTGGTCGCGAGAAACATCGCCAGATCGTCGGCATCGGCAGGGCGGAACAGCACTTCGGCCACGCCGCCGGCGCGGAACCACACAAGGTCCTTCAGCGGCGCATCGGTGACATAGGTGCCGCGCACCGGGGGAAGCATGTCGCAGGGACGGCTTTGCATCACGCTTTGCCCTCCAGCTTTTCGAGCGCCGCTTCAAGACCGTGCGCCCAAGCGGTGATCGAGCCCGCGCCCAAACAGACGATGACGCCGCCCGGTTTGGCCAGCGGCGCCAGCATGACGGCGAGATCGTCAGGACCGTCGATGACATGGACGTTGCGATGGCCATGCGCGCGCAAGGCATCCGCGTAGCTGTCGCGGTCGAAGCCTTCGATGGGCTGTTCCCCGGCGGTATAAACCGGCGCCACGATCGCCACATCGGCATCGTTGAGGCATTTGGCGAATTGCTCGAAGGTGTCGCGCAGGCGTGTGTAGCGGTGCGGCTGGACCACGGCGATGACAGGGCCCGCATAAGCCTGGCGCGCGGCCTTCAAGGCGGCGGCGATCTTAAACGGATTGTGCGCGTAATCGTCGACGATGGCGGTGCCGCGCCATTCCCCGATCTTGGTGAAGCGCCGCCCCACGCCGCGGAATTTGTCGAGCGCAATGCGGATGGTGTCATCCTTCACGCCCAATTGGCGCGCCACGGTGATCGCGGCCAGCGAATTGAGCACATTGTGTTCGCCCGGCATCGGCAGCCGCAAACCATCGATGCGGCTTTCGGTGCCCTTCAAGCGGTCGGTGAACACCACGTCGTAATAGGAAGCGCCTTCCGAGAACCGAAGATTGACCGCGCGCACATCGGCTTGCGGCGACAGGCCATAGGTGATGAGCCTGCGATCCACGATATGGCCCACCATCGCCTGGACTTCGGGATGGTCGATGCACAGCACCGCAAAACCGTAGAACGGCACATTCTCGACGAAACGCTGGAACGCTTCGCGTAGCTTGTCGAAGGTGACGTAATAGTCGAGATGGTCGGGGTCTATATTGGTGACCACGGCGATGGTGGACGGCAGGCGCAGGAAGGTGCCGTCGCTTTCGTCGGCCTCCACCACCACCCATTCGCCCTGACCGAGCCGCGCATTGGTGCCGTAAGCATTGATGATGCCGCCATTGACGACGGTGGGATCGATGCCGCCCGCGTCGAGCAGCGCCGCGACCATGGTGGTTGTCGTGGTCTTGCCATTGGTGCCCGCCACCGCGACGCAGGATTTCAGCCGCATGATCTCGGCCAGCATCTCGGCGCGGCGCACCAGCGGTAGGCCCATCAAGCGCGCCGCATCGAACTCGACATTGCCGGGCTTGACCGCCGAGGAATAGACGACGACGTGCGCGTCCTTGAGATTGTCGGCTGAGTGACCGACGGCAATCGGAATGCCCATCGCGGACAGGCGTTTGACGTTGGCATTGTTGGCCGCGTCGGAGCCGCGAACCTTGTAGCCGAGATTGTGCATGATCTCAGCGATGCCGCTCATGCCGATGCCGCCGATGCCAATGAAATGGATCGCGCCGATGTCGAGCGGCACGCGGGTGCGCACGGGCTTGGTCATGAGCGCGCCTCCAATCTTTCCACCAGATCGGCGAGGCGCTTTGTCGCGTCGGGCCGTCCCAGCGTCAGCGCCGCCGCGGCGCATTTTGCGAGGCCTTGCGGATCGGCAAAGGCCGCCGTGAGCATACGCGCCAATGTATCGGGCGTCAGGTCTTTCTGCGCCACGCGCCAGCCGCCGCCGGCATTGGCCAGCGCATCGGCATTGGGTGTCTGATTGTCGTCGAGGGCATGGGGCAAGGGCACCAGGATCGCGGGCCGTCCGATGGCGGCAAGCTCGCTGACCGTTCCAGCGCCCGAGCGGGCAATCACAAGATGCGCCCGCGCGATGCGCTGGGGCATATCCTTGAAGAAGGATGCCAGTTCAAATTTCACGCCCGCCGCCGCATAGGCAAGGTTGACGGACTGCAAGTCTTCGGCGCGGCATTGCTGCGTGATGTCGAGGCGGGCGCGCAATTCATCCGGCAAAAGCGCGATAGCCGGTGGAACGATTTCGCTGAAGGCGCGCGCGCCCTGGCTGCCACCGAAGACGAGGAGGCGCAAGACGCCGTCCGGCGCGGGCGCTTCATAGGGCGATCCCGCCAGCGCGATCACCTCGCCGCGCAAGGGATTGCCCGTATAGACGATCTTGGAGGTATCCTTGGGCAGGAAACGCACCAAGGGAAGATTGGCCGCAATGACGCGCACCCAATTGGCGAGCAAGCGATTGGCGCGGCCCAGCACCGCGTCGGGCGCGAGAACAGCAGTGGGAAAGCGCGCCAGGCTTGCCGCCAGCATAACGGGCACGCTGGGATAGCCGCCGAAGCCGATCACGGCTTTGGGGCGAATGCGCAGCAGCTTGGCAAACGACAAAACGATTCCGGCGGCAATCTCGAACGGCGCGCTGATGAGTCCGAGCACAGAGCGGTCCGAAAAAGCGGCGGACGGCACAATCTCGATCCGCGCGCCGGGAAAGGCGTCGGCATAGGCGCGGCCGCGCGCATCCGTCATCACCACGATTTTCTTGCCGCGGCGAAGAAGCTCATCCGCCAGCGCTTGCGCCGGAAAAAGATGGCCGCCCGTACCGCCCGCGGAAAGGACGATGGTCGTCATGCCGCCCTCCCCAAAAAAGCGAAAGGCGAATCCTCGCGCGTCGTCAGTTGCGGGCGCTGCCGCGTCAGCGCCAAGGCGAAGCCCATGGTCAGCGCCACGGCGAAGAGCGAAGACCCGCCATAGGAAATAAACGGCAGTGTCATACCCTTGGCCGGAAGCAAGCTCACCGCCACGCCCATATTGATGAAGGCTTGCAGGGCGCAGACGATGGCAAGGCCCGCCCCCGCCAATTGCGCAAAGGGCTCGCGCGCCTGCGCTGAACGCAGCAGCAAGCGCACCGCGAGCACGCAGAACAGCAGCGCGACAACGGCGCAGAGCGCCAAGCCGAATTCCTCTCCCGCCACCGCGAAGATAAAGTCGGAATGGGCGTCGGGCAGCCGGTACTTGATCGAGCCTGCGCCAGGGCCGACGCCGAGCAAGCCGCCACGCGCGAAAGCCCGGAGCGCTAGTCCCGCCTGATAGCCGGTCTGTCCGGGATCGAGAAATTGGGCGACGCGGTGATGCACATGCGGGAAGAGGAAATAGGCACCCGCGCCAAGCAGTGCCGCGCCGCCGCCGATGGCCCAAATCCATTTCAGCGCCAGACCGGCGAAAAACAAGAGGGCCGCCCACAGAGCAAGCAACAGAAAAGTTTGTCCGATGTCGGGCTGCAAGACCAGCACGACAAGCGCGGGCACCAGCAGCGCCAAAGTGATGACGGGTTTGGAAAGGCGCGTCGGCGTGCGCTCGGCCAGGATCGCGGCGCACAGCACCGCAAAGCCGGGCTTGAGGAATTCGGACGGTTGCAGCGTCATGCCGCCGATCTCGATCCAGCGGCGCGCGCCCAAGACTTCATTGCCGGCGAACAGCACAACGAACGAACCGATCAGCGCCAGCGCGAAGACAATCAGCGCCACCTGTTTGACCCGTGCGGGGTCCAGCAGCGAAGCCCCGCCCAGGATGAAGGCCGCGATGACGGCAAAGGCGATCTGCTTTGCCGCGTAATGGAAGTTGCCTTCGGTCAGCGGCCCGCCACTGGCGGCGGGACTGGCGGCAAAGGTCAGCATCAAGCCGATGGCAATCAGCAGCAGCATGGCGCCGAGCGCGACGCGATCCACCGTCCACCACCACTCCGAATAATTGCTGCGATTGGCGCGGCTGAGACTCATGACGCCTCCCGCACCAGGTTTGACGAAAGCTTGGCCACGGCCGCGCGGAATGCATCGCCGCGCTGTTCGAAATCGCGGAATTGATCGAAAGAGGCGCAGGCCGGAGACAGCAGAACGACCGCATCGCGCATATCGGCACGCGCCGCATCTGCGGCGGCAGACGCGACCGCGTTGTCCAGCGTTTCGCGAAATCTCAAAAGCGACTTTGCCGTCAAGCGTGGCCGCGAACGCGCTTGCCGCCTCGCCGATCAGATAGGCTTTCTTGATGCGCCCGAAATGCGGGGCCAGCGCGGCAATGCCGCCTTCCTTGGGCTTGCCGCCAGCAATCCAGAAAATATCCGAGAAACAAACCAGCGCGCGTTCTGCGGCGTCGGCATTGGTCGCCTTGGAATCGTTGACGAAGCGCACCTTGCCGATGCGCCCAACCTCTTCGATGCGGTGCGCCAGTCCGGGGAAATCGGCGATGGACGCGGCGATGGCGCGCGCATCCTTGGTGAAATGCTTGACGGCGGTATAGGCCAGCGCCGCGTTCTGCCAATTGTGCGCACCAGGCAGATGGTCGGCCAGGGAGAGATCCATCACCTTGGCCGCATGGGTGCTTTGCGCGTCGTAGAGCATGGCGTCGAGCACGAAGACGCCGCGTCCCAGCACCTTGCCCACCGACACGGGCACGCAAACCGGGCCGCCATTCGAAGAGAGGCGGGTGAAGATTGCGGCGCTATGGCTATCGTCGACGCCGACAATGTTGAGCCCCGCCTTCGCGGTTTGCTTCAGCAGCTTCGCCTTGACCGAGATATAGCCTTCCATTGAGCCATGGCGGTCGATGTGATCGGGTGTGATGTTGGAAAGGATCGCGACGTCCGGCTTCAGACCCGGCGCCAGATCGATCTGATAAGAAGAAATTTCCAGCACATAGATCGTTTTCGGGCCGGGCGGCGCAAGTTCCAGCGCAGGCTTGCCGATATTGCCTCCGACCTGCGCGTCAAAACCGCAAGCCGACAAGACATGGCCGATCAGCGCTGTGGTGGTCGATTTGCCGTTGGTGCCGGTGATGGCGATGATAGGCGCGGCGCCGATTTCGCGCGCGAAGAGTTCGATGTCGCCGACGACCTCGACGCCTGCCTGTTTGGCGTGGGCAACGATGTCATGCGGTTTGGGATGGGTCAGCGGCACGCCGGGGCTCAGCACCAGGGCCGCGATCTTTTCCCATTTCCATTCGCGCCAAGGCGCAATAACCGCGCCTTCGCGCGCGGCGCCGTCGCGCAAGCTTTCCTTGTCGTCCCAGGCAAAGACCTCGGCCCCGCCGGCCTTCAACGCGCGCGCAGCCGCCATGCCCGAGCGCCCCAGCCCGAAGACGGCGACGCTGCCTGTGTGCGAAGGAGCGAAGCGCGATCACGTTTTCCTCAGCGCAGTTTCAATGTGGAAAGGCCGATCAGCGCCAGCACCACCGCGATGATCCAGAAGCGGATGACGATGGTCGACTCTTTCCAGCCCAATTGTTCGAAATGATGATGGATCGGCGCCATGCGAAAGACGCGCTTGCCTGTCAGCTTGAACGAGACCACCTGCACGATGACCGAAACGGTTTCCAGCACGAACAGCCCGCCGACGATGGCGAGCACGATCTCGTGCTTGCAGGCGACCGCCACCGCACCGAGCGCGCCGCCCAAAGGCAGCGATCCCGTATCGCCCATGAACACCATCGCGGGCGGGGCGTTGTACCACAGAAAGCCGAGACCCGCCACCGATCAGCGCGGCCAGGAACACAGCAAGCTCGCCGGTATCGCGGATATAGTCGAGCTTGAGGTAGTCGGCGAATCTTCTCGTTGCCGACGAGATAGGCGATCAGCACGAATGCGCCCGCCGCAATCATCACCGGCATGATGGCGAGGCCGTCGAGCCCATCGGTGAAATTCACCGCATTGGCAGCGCCCGGCGATGACGAAGCCGCCAACGACGATGAAGAACAAGCCGAGGGGAAGCATCACGGTCTTGAAAAACGGCACCGCCAGGATGCCGCTCTGCGAGCCGTCTTCGACCTGCATGATCAGCCATGTTGCGACAAAGGCGACGCCGAATTCGACCAGCAAGCGCACGCGCCCGCTGACGCCGTCGGACGAACGGCGCATGACCTTCAGATAATCGTCGGCGAAACCGAGCGCGCCATAGCTCACCGTCACCAACAGCACGATCCAGACATAGGCGTTGGACAAATCCGCCCAAAGCAGCGTGGTCACCACGACGGGTATGAGAATGAGAAGGCCGCCCATCGTGGGCGTGCCTTGCTTCTCGACAATGTGGCGCTGCGGGCCGTCGCTGCGGATCGGCTGGCCTTTGCCCTGTTTGAGCTTCAGCCAGCGGATCAGCGCGGGCCCGATCCAGAACGCGATGAACAATGCCGTCAGCACGGCCCCGCCGGAGCGGAAGGTGAGATATTTGAACAGACGCAGCACGGCGTACTGGTCGGCATGGGGCAGATAAAACAGAAAGTGGAACATGGTTTCCCCTACGCCCCGCGCGCTTTCAGCGCTTCGATGATGACCGACATGCGAATGCCATTGGAACCTTTGACAAGAACCGTATCGCCCGGCTTCAGCGCCGCCACGAGCGCGACCGCGAGCTCGGCGGAATTGGACGCATAAGCGGTGCGAAGTTGCGCGGGCAGCGCGTCCCACAAATTCTTCATCTGCGGGCCGCAAAGAAAAACGAGATCGGCGCGGGCAGCCGCGATGGCGGGCGCCAGGCCCGCGTGATGGGCGCTGCCATCCGGCCCCATCTCCAGCATGTCGCCCAAAACCGCGATGCGGCGGCTAGGTGCCTTGGCAAGCAGCGCCAGCGCAACTGACATGGAGGCGGGATTGGCGTTGTAGCTCTCGTCGATCACATCGACGCCGCCGGCGCTAAAGCGTGCGCCGCGCCCCTTGAGCGCGGTGAATTCCTTGAGCGCCGCGGCAGCGTTGAGCACATCGCCATCGACAGCGGCGACACAGAGCAGCGCACCCAGCGCGTTGCCGGCAATGTGCAAACCCGGCGCACCGATGCGGAACTCCACGGGCTTGCCGAGGATATCCGCCTTGACGCGCGCGCCCTCGGCGCTGTCGTCATAAGAAAGCAGCCGTGCATCGCAGCCGGGCTTTGCGCCGAAGCGCAGAATGCGCGCGACGCGGGATTGCTTGGCGCGCGCGACCAGCCGCTCGGCATAAGGATTGTCCGACGGAATGATGGCCGCGCCGCCCGGCACAATGCCTTCGAAGATTTCCGATTTGGCGTCGGCGATGGCTTCGCAACTGCCGAAGAATTCCAGATGGGCGGGCGCGATAGTGGTGATCAGCGCCGCATGCGGGCGCACAAAGGAAACCAGCGAGCGAATTTCACCGAAATGGTTCATGCCGATTTCGAACACGCCAAACGCCGCCGCGCGCGGCAGACCGGCAAGGCTGAACGGCACGCCCCAATGATTGTTGAAGGAGGCGCCCGAGGCGTGCGTCGGGCCGAGTGCGCCGAACGCTAGGCGCAGCATTTCCTTGGTGGTGGTCTTGCCCGCGCTGCCGGTGACGGCGACGATCTTGGCATCGCTGCGAGCGCGGGCGGCGCGCGCCAGATCTTCCAAGCCGCGCTGCGTGTTGGCGACGGTGAGCAGCGGCGCATCGGCGGCAACGCCTTGCGGCTTGTATGACACCAGTGCGCCGGCGGCTTTTGCCTCGAATGCAGCGGCAATGAAATCGTGACCATCACGATTCTCACCCTTGATGGCGATGTAGAGATCGCCCTCTTTCAGGGTGCGCGTGTCGATGGAGAGCCCTTGCGCGGCAAACGCGTGCGAGGCGCGGCCCAGCGTGGCGGCCTCTGCTTCGGCGGATGTCCACAGCGCGCTCATGCTGCGCGCCCGCCAAGCGAGAGGGCGGCCTTGATTGCTTCGTCGCGGTCGCTGAAGGGATGGATCACATCGCCCACGGTTTGGCCGCTCTCATGACCCTTGCCCGCGATGACGAGGATGTCGCCCTCTTTGAGGGCGTCGATACCCGCATGGATGGCGCAGGCGCGATCGCCGATTTCCTGCGCGCCGGGACAAGCGGCCAGAATTTCCTGGCGGATCGTCGCGGGATCTTCGCTGCGCGGATTGTCGTTGGTGACGATCAGGCGGTCGGCATATTTCGCGGCCATCGCGCCCATCAGCGGGCGCTTGCCCTTGTCGCGGTCGCCGCCGCAGCCGAACACGACGGCGAGCTTGCCTTTGGTATGCGGGCGCAGCGCCGTCAGCACATTCTCCAGCGCATCGGGCGTATGGGCATAATCGACATAAACCGGCGCGCCCGATTTTGCGTAAGCGACTTTCTCCAAACGCCCCGGTGCACCTTTCAGATTGGCCAGCGCGGCGAACACCGCACGCGGTTCTTCGCCGAGGCCGATGGCAAAGCCCGCCGCGACCAGCGCATTGGACGCCTGGAAGCTACCCGCAAGCGGAAGCGCGACGGTGTAGGTGTTGCCGCCCTGGGCGAGCGTCAGCATCTGGCCTTCGCCATGCGGCGCGCGCGCCAGAAGTTTCAGGCTCTCGCCCTTTTCGCCCACGGTGATCAGATGAAGTTTGCGCGCCTTGGCCGCCATGAGGAAATCATAAGCATGATCGGCGTCGGCATTGACGACGGCGACGCCGCCGTCACGCACCAATTCCTTGAACAGGCGCAGCTTGACGCCGAGATAGTCCGCGAAGGTTTGATGATAGTCCATGTGGTCGCGGGTGATGTTGGTGAAACCCGCCGCGGCAATGTCGGCGCCGCCAAGCCGGTACTGATCGAGACCGTGACTCGACGCCTCCACCGACAGATGGTCGATGCCGCCGCGCTGAAGCTCCGCCAGGATGCGGTGCAGCTCCACCGGTCCGGGCGTTGTGTGATGCAGTTCGATCTCGCCATGCGGCATCACCACGCCGATGGTACCCATGCTGGCGGCCTGGTGCCCGAGCGCCGTCCAAATTTCGCGCAGGAAAACCGTGACCGACGTCTTGCCGTTGGTGCCGGTGACGGCGGCGATGAAGTTCGGCTGGGCGGCAAAGAACGATGCGGCATAACGCGCCAGCGCCAGGCGCGGATTTTCGTCGGCAATGAAGCGCACGCCCGCTGAAGCCGCCTCTGGCGCGACATCGGGACGGCCAAGCACGGCGACCGCGCCGCGGCCCACTGCATCCTTCACATAAGCAGCGCCATTCGCCTTGACGCCCGGCAGCGCCGCGAACAGATAGCCCGGTTTGACCTCGCGGCTGTCGCTCGCAAGACCGGTGAAGTCCTTCATAGACAGCATGGGGCTTTTGCCCACCTTACCCGCCGCGATGTTCGCGCTCGATTGTGGTCCCATTATGAATTCTCTTTGACCAGCGGGACCGGTTTCATCGGCACGCCGAGCAGCGGCGCAATGCGCGAGATCACATGCCCGGCCAAGGGCGCGGCGGTGTACCCGGCCAGCGCAAAACCCGACGTCGCCTTTGTACCATGGGGTTCGTCCAGCATCACGAAGACCAGATAGCGCGGATCGTCGATGGGAAAGGCGGCGCAAAAGGAGGTAATCAGCTTGTGCGCGACATAGCCGTGGGGGCCGGGTTTTTCGGCCGAACCCGTCTTGCCGCCGACATCGTAGCCCGGCACATCGGCTTTCTTGCCGGTGCCGTCGGTTACGACATAGCGCAAAAGTTCCCGCATGGTGGCGCTGGTCTGGGGCGAAATCAGCTGCGCGCCGCGTGCATCCGCGGGATGCTTGAGGAAGGTGGGAACGATCTTTCGCCCGCCGTTCACGACGGTCGCCGCCGCCGCCGCAAACGCCAGCGGGCTGACCGATATGCCGTGACCGAATCCAATCGTCGCTGTCTCAACGTCGCCCCAATGGGAGGGATAAAGCGGGCGGGCGGATTCGGGAAGTTCGGTGGGGAGCGGCGAGAGCAGGCCCAGCATCGTCAGAAACGCGCGCTGGCGCTCCGCACCCGACCGCAACGCGATCTGCGCCGCGCCGATATTGGAGGAAAGCGCCAGCACATCGCGCACGGCGAGCGTGGCGGGCATGCGTTCTGCCTCATGGATCGTGTAGCGGCCGATCTTGTAGCCATTGCCGATCGGCAACCGCTCGTCGAGGCGCACGGTGTGATCCTGCATCGCCAGCGCGAAGGCAAAAATCTTGAACACCGAGCCCAGTTCGTAGACGTCCTGGACCATGATGTTGCGCGTGGAATCGCCGGCGCCGAAATCGCGCGCGTTGGGGTCGAAATCGGGCAAGGACACCATCGCCAAGACTTCGCCGGTGCGCACATCGAGGACGACACCGCCCGCCGCGCGCGCCTTGAACTCGTGCATGCTTTCCTCAGTCTCGTGCGCCAGGATGAACTGGACGCGCATGTCGAGCGAGGTTTCGATTTTGTCGCCTGGCTTTTCGCCGCGCAGCTTCGGATCGAGCCCCAGCTCGAGCCCAGATATGCCCTTGCCATCGGCGTTGGTCACGCCGAGCACCTGGGCCGTCATGCGCCCGTCGGGATAATAGCGTTTGGCGCCGGCTTGGAATTCAAGCCCCGGAAGATGCAAGACCTTCACCTTGTCGCGCACCTCGGGGGGAAGCTGACGGGCAATCAGCACATAAGCGTGCTTGCCGAGGAACATGTCCGCCAGGCGCTTCTCGTCGGCACCCGTGGCGACGGCGAGCTCGTGCGCCGCGCGGCGCTTGTCGGCAAAAAGTCTGGGATGGGCGTAGAGATCGCCGACCGGCAAATCGCGCGCCACCAATTCGCCGTTGCGATCGACAATGTCGGCACGGATCAAATTCGCGAACGCGTTGTGCGCGGCGGGCATGCCGGCGGATTTGAACAAGGTGACGTCAACCAGCCTGACGCCCACCAGCGCGAACGCCGCGATACAAATCACCGCCCCGATGACAATGCGTCTTTGGAAGGTGGTGGGCGGCGTGGTCATGGCCGCTCTAATATCCCGCGCGCGCGACGATCTTGATCAATTTGGGCTGGGCAGGCGCGGCCATGCGCGCACTCGCCTCGCGCGCGCTGCCGAGGGCTGCGTCGTCATCGCCGCGGCGCGGCAGCAGCGTCAGCGAGGAGAGCTGCACCGTCGCGGTGTCATTCATGCCCAGCGAGGATTCGGCCAGCGCCTGGATGCGTTCGGGACCGGCCACCTGCTCCCATTTGGTTTGCAGGATGCTCTTTTGCACATGGGCGTCGGCGACGCGCTGCTCCACTTGCTGCAACTGGATGCGCGCGATGCGGGTCTGCTCGGAGACATGGTAGAGCGCCAGGATGGACAGGCCCATCACTGCCACGCAAAGGAAATTGAGAACACGAATCATGGCTCTCTCCTATGCCGCCAGACGTTCCCCCGCGCGCAATTTTGCGGAGCGGGCACGCGGATTGTTTGCGATCTCTTCTTCGCCCGGTGTGCGGGGACGCGCGGAGAGAAGGCGATAAAGGGGTTGGGGCGCACGGCGCGTCTGCGGCAGATGGCGCGAGGCGCGCGGCGCGGCGGCGCTGTGTTCGCTGAGGTAGCGTTTGACGATGCGGTCTTCGAGCGAATGGAACGACACAACGGCCAAGCGGCCCGCCGGCAGAAGCGCGCGGGTCGCCGCTTCCAGGGCGCGCGAAAGCTCGCCCAGTTCGTCGTTCACATGAATACGCAGCGCCTGGAAGGTGCGCGTGGCGGGATGGATCGGCTGACGTACCGCGGCAGGCCCCAGCACGCGCGCTACCAATTCGGCCAGCGCCTTGGTGCCGGTGAAGGGACGGTCGGCGACAATGGCGCGCGCGATGCGCCGCGCCTGACGTTCCTCGCCATAGCGCACGATGATGTCGGCCAAGGTCTTCTCGTCCTCGGTGTTCACCACATCGGCGGCGGAGAGCCCGCTGGCGCTCATGCGCATGTCGAGCGGACCGTCGGCGCGAAAGGAAAAGCCGCGCGCCGGTTCGTCAAATTGAAAAGAGGAGACGCCAAGATCGAGCACCACGCCATTGGTGCCGTCCTCGCCTGCGTCTGCGAGGAATTTGTCCATTTGCGAAAACTCGCCCTGCACAAGCGTGAGGCGGCCGGGATAAAGCGCCACCAGCGCTGCGCCGCGCGCAATCGCTTCGGGATCGCGGTCGATGCCGAGCACGCGGCAATCGCAGGTTTCCAGAATGGCGCGGGCATAGCCGCCGCCGCCGAAAGTTCCGTCGATGTAATGGGCGCCGTCATGCGGTTCGAGTGCTTCGAGCACCTCGGCCAGCATCACGGGCAGATGGCCGCTCATGGCGTGCCCTCCGCCAGCTTGGCCATTTCGCGCTCGCGCTTGGCTTTGGCGCGCGCGATGCGTTCGCCGTCGATGGGCGCAAAACGCTGCGGTTCCCAAATCTGAAATTTCTGCACCATGCCGACGAAGACC
>CAWKIU010000013.1:0-26167 GCA_963849895.1 uncultured Alphaproteobacteria bacterium | reverse complement strand
TCAAAATCTGTTGCCTTAACGGGCGTGCTGGTTCAAGTCCGGCCAGGGGCACCATTGCGCCGCGTAGCGGCGCGAGCGGTAGTTTGGACTTGTGTTCCTCAAGGCTATACTGCGTTCTTGGGCGACAGCGGGTTTCGATTCTAGCCGCATGAAAAAACTTCGACACCTAACGCGACAGGATCCGCGCAGCAAAACGCTGCGATTGCACGGCATGATCGCGCGCGAGCTGGGAATTGCCATCGTGTCGGGGCAGTACGAGCCCGGCGATTTGCTGGTCGGCGAGATTGCCTCGAGCGAACGTATGGATGTTTCGCGCACTGCTTATCGCGAGGCTGTGCGCATCCTCGCGGCGAAGGGACTGGTCGAATCCAAGCCGAAAGTCGGCACCAAGGTCAGCACTCGAAACAAATGGCACATGCTCGATCCCGATGTCCTGGCCTGGGCGTTCGAGACGGAGCCCGATCTCGATCTGCTCGATAAGCTGTTCGAACTGCGCGACATCGTCGAATCGTCGGCTGCGGCGCTGGCGGCCGAACGGCGCACCAACGCGCAGCTGAAAGCGATGCAGCAAGGGATCGAGGGCATGCGGCGGCACAGTCTGGCCACCGAGGAAGGCCGCCAGGCCGATCTGGATTTTCACGCGGCCTTGCTGCAAGCCACCTTCAATCCCTTCATCATCGCAATGACCCAGGGCGTCAGTGCCGCGATCAGCAAGACGACGATCTACAAACAACGCGAACAACCCCTGCGGCGCGATCCGATACCGGACCATGTCGATGTCTACGAAGCGGTCGCCGACAAGGATACGCAGCGTGCACAAAAGAAAATGAGCGAACTTATCCGCCTGGCGCGCCGCGACACGCCAGCGCCGCGCAGTACGCGCCGCCCCGCTCGGACAAAATCGGCATAGATATCTAGCTTGCCCATTCCTTGAACGGCGCGACCGTTCGGCGCGTTCCGACCAGAAAAGCGTCGGCGACCAGCCGGAAGGGTGTTGCATCGACCTCCGAGGTTCCATCCGCGATCAGTTCGGCGAAGCGGCGATAGAGCGGCGCGTATTCGACATATTCGCCATCCTCGGGCGGGGGATAATCGCGCTGCTTTCCGTCTATGGAAAGCACCGTGGCCGCGAAGGACAGCTTTAGCGTGCCTCCATCGGTGACCAGTTCGATGTCCCAGGCCGGTTCGCCCAAATAGAGGAAATCGAAAGCGGCCGGAATTTGCGCGCCGCTTTCGGTGCGGAAAACGAGATCCGCCGTGATCGGCGAGTCGCAGTTGGAGGGAAAGGCGAGGTCGGCTTTTTCCACGAAGACGGCTTCGGGCAGTATCTTGGTCAGGATCGAGATGGCGTTGATGCCTGGATCGAACACGCCATAGCCGCCAGCCTGCCATATCCATGTCTGGCCCGGATGCCAGGTGCGCACATCTTCCTTCCATGCAATGCGTCCGCTGATGATCTTTTTTCCCGCGAGCCAACGCAGCGCGTCGTCGACGCGCGGCGCGCGGCGCAAATGCCATGTCTGATAAAGCGTGCGCTTCTCGGCCCGGGCCAGCGCCGCCAGATGGTCCAGTTGCGCGGTCGTCGCGCATGGCGGCTTTTCCAGGAAGACGTGCTTGCCTGCCAGCAACGCGTCGCGGGCGCATTCGTAATGCATCTGCGGCTGGGAGCAGATCACGACGGCGTCGAGCAGCGGGCAGCCCACCAGCATCTCCTCGACCGTGGGGAAGTTAAAGATACCGTCGACGCGGCCATGGCGGCTCGCGCAAGCGACAAGCTCGAAGAGCGGGCTCGCGCGCAGGACCGGGATATGCTGATCGCGCGCGATCTTGCCGACGCCGACCAAGCCTACACGGATAGTCGCCAAGTCCGTCCTCCAGGCCTCTCCCGCGGTGCAGAATAGAACGCGCGCACCGTCCTTGGAAATGCCAACCCGCTTGCTCAAATCTCGTATAATATTACCCGCGAGAATTATAGTGGGCTCGCGCACCCGATTGGTCGTATTATGGGGTAGACTGCGCACCAGCCGGAAAAATTGCCTTTTTGTTCACTTGGATGTCTAGCTATCCGCCATGAGCCGCATGGACGATTTGCCGAACCCCACGAAGAAGACAGGCCGCAAGCATCGCGGTGCCGCGACCATCCATGACGTGGCGCAGCGCGCGGGCGTGTCTCCAATGACCGTGTCGCGGGTTGTCAACGGGGAAAAGAACGTGCGCGAGGTGACGCGCGCCGCCGTTATGTCGGCCGTTAAAGACCTTAATTATGCGCCCAATCCAGCCGCGCGAAGCTTGGCGGGCGCGGAAGGCGCGCGCATCGGGCTGCTCTACAGCAACCCCAGTTCGGCCTATATGAGCGAATTTCTCGTTGGTGCGCTCGACGAATCGAGCCGCAAGAGCTCACAGATCATGCTGGAGAAGTGCGAGATCATTAACGCACCGGCGGAGCGGCTTGCCGTTCGCAAGCTTATCGACGGCGGCGCAGCGGGCGTGATCCTGCCGCCGCCGCTGTGCGAATCCGTCGAAGTGCTTGCCGAACTCAAGGAAGCAGGGCTTCCCACCGTTGCTGTCGCGACCGGACGGTTCAATGCGGAAGCGTCCTGCGTGCGGATCAACGATTTCGCCGCCGCCTACGAGATGACGAATTATTTGCTGACGCTCGGCCATGTGCGCATCGGCTTCATCAAGGGTCATCCCAACCAGACAGTGAGCGCCGAACGCGAGCGCGGCTTCGAAACGGCTATGCGAGAGGCTGGCGTACGATTCGATAAAGCTCTGATTGTTCAGGGTTATTTTAGCTATCGCTCGGGTCTGGATGCGGCGGAAAATCTGCTGGCGCGCAAAGTCACGCCGACAGCGATCTTCGCCAGCAACGACGATATGGCCGCCGCCGTCGTGTCCGTCGCGCATCGCAAGGGGCTCGATGTGCCGGGCGATTTGTCGGTGGTCGGTTTCGACGACACGTCAATTGCTGCGACAGTTTGGCCAGAGCTGACGACCATTCGCCAGCCGATTGCCGCAATGGCCGAGATCGCGCTCGATCTTGTGGTGCGCGAAATCCGCCACCGCAAGGCGGGCAACGAGCCCAAGCCGGTCGATCACTTGGTGACGCACTCCCTGATCAAGCGCCAGTCCGCGGCGCCGCCGAGGCCAGAGTGACGTCTCGCCGCCACTTGACAGCACTTACCGCAGATTTGACGTTAGCGGTAACAAGGGCTGTGGGCTCGAAGCATTGCAAGCCTTGCAGGGGAAGCCGGCCCCGGCGTGTCTTAAACTGCGGGCCCAGTCCCGGGAGAGAATCGTAATGGCGTCCGAGAGGCCAAAAAGGCGATTTCGTTCGCGCGACTGGTTCGACGACCGCTCCCGCATGGACATGGTGGCCGTTTATCTCGAGCGCTGGATGAACAGCGGCATGACGCCTGCGGAATTGCGTTCGGGGCGGCCGATCATCGGCATCGCCCAAAGCGGGAGCGACCTCAATCCCTGCAACCGCGTGCATCTCGAACTGGCGCGGCGCGTCAAGGAAGGCGTGCGCGATGCCGGCGGCGTGCCGCTCGAGTTTCCCACCCATCCCCTGTTCGAGACTTCGCGCCGGCCGACCGCCGCGCTCGACCGCAACCTCGCTTACCTCGGCCTGGTGGAAATTCTGCACGGCTATCCCATCGATGCGGTGGTGCTGACGACGGGCTGCGACAAGACTACGCCATCCGCACTGATGGCGGCATCCACCGTCGATATTCCGGCGATCGTCCTGTCGGGCGGACCGATGCTCGATGGCTGGTTCGAGGGCGATCTGGTCGGCTCGGGCACGGTGATTTGGCGCAGCCGCCGCAAGCTCGCCATGGGCCAGATCACCGAGGAAGAATTCATCGATGCGGCGGCGGCGTCCGCCCCTTCGCTCGGCCATTGCAACACGATGGGGACGGCTTCCACCATGAACGCGGTGGCAGAAGTGTTGGGCATGTCGCTACCGGGATGCTCGGCGATTCCGGCGCCGTATCGCGAGCGCGGGCAATTTGCCTACGAAACCGGAAAGCGCATCGTCGACATGGCCTATGAAGATCTGCGGCCGTCAAAAATCCTCACGCGCCAGGCGTTCCTCAATGCGATTACCGCGGTCGCTGCCATCGGTGGATCGACCAACGCCCAGCCGCACATCAATGCGATGGCGCGGCACGCTGGCGTCGAGATCGGGCCGCTCGATTGGATGAGCGGGCACGACATTCCGTTGCTCGTCAACATGCAACCGGCGGGAAAATATCTGGGCGAGCGATTCCACCGCGCCGGCGGCGTACCCGCGGTCCTGTGCGAACTTCTGCGCGCCGGAAAGATCGACGGCGGCGCGCTCACCATTACCGGCAGAAGCTTGGCCCAGAATATCGAGGGACACGAAAGCAACGACCGCGAAATGATTGCCGCCTATGAAGCGCCGCTGCAGGAACGCGCCGGGTTCTTGGTGCTGAGCGGCAATCTGTTCGATTTTGCGATCATGAAGACGAGCGTGATCTCAGACGAATTTCGCCGCCGTTTCCTGGGCAAGGCCGGCAACGATAGCGTGTTCGAGGGCCGCGCGGTTGTGTTCGACGGCGGCGAGGATTACCACGCGCGGATCAACGATCCCGCGCTCGGTATTGACGAACGCTCGATCCTGGTGATGCGCGGCGCCGGCCCGATCGGTTGGCCGGGCTCCGCGGAAGTCGTGAATATGCAGCCGCCCGATGCGCTGCTGAAAAAAGGCATCACGAACCTTCCTACCATCGGCGACGGGCGCCAATCGGGCACCTCCGACAGTCCGTCGATCCTGAACGTCGCGCCCGAAAGCGCGGTGGGCGGCGGGCTTTCCTGGCTGCGCACGGGAGATACGATTCGCATCGACCTGGAAAAGGGTCACTGCAACGCCGTTGTCTCCGATGAGGAAATTTCCCGGCGCAAGAAAGAGCCGCTCCCGGCCATTCCCGAAAACCAGACGCCCTGGCAGGAAATTTTCCGCGCCACGACGGGCCAGCTCGACAAGGGCGCGGTGATGGAATTGGCCGTCAAATATCGCGGCGTTGCCGCCAAGACGCCCCGGCACAACCACTGAACGGTGACAACTGCACGGACAAAGTGAACGCTTGCGTGGTGTTAGCGCTACCATTACCGTCGCGCCGCCGGGCAGGATAGGGTTGCAAACCCATGGGGACGACAAGTCCCAAAACTCGGCGGGAGAAAACGGGACCAAGCGTCCACAGAGGGGTGACCAATGGCCAAGGCCAATACGACTCTCATTGTCGGATTAACGCTTACTGCGGCTCTTGGCGGGCTGCTCTTCGGCTACGACACCGCCGTGATTTCCGGCGCCGTCGCCGCCATCGACCACAACTTCATCAATCCGCAATCGGGTCTGTCGGAAACGGCGCGCAGCAGTCTTTCGGGCTGGACCATTTCCTGTGCGCTGCTCGGCTGCATTATCGGCGCCTTCGTCGCCGGACCCGTCTCGACCAAATGGGGACGCAAGCCGGCTCTCATGCTGGCGGCCTTGCTGTTCTTTATCGGCTCGATCGGTTCGGCCTTCCCCGAATTCGGCTTCGGTCCGATCGGCGGCATGGGTCCTGCCGCGCTGACGCCGTTCATCGTCTACCGCATTATCGGCGGCATCGGTGTCGGCATCGCTTCGATGATCTCGCCGCTCTATATCGCCGAGATCGCGCCGCCCGCTATCCGCGGCACACTGGTCACCTTCCAGCAGATTGCCATCGTCGGCGGCATGCTGGTGGTTTATTTTGTCAATTGGGCGATTGCCATCCAAGGCAACGACGCCTGGATCCTGTCAGTCGGCTGGCGCTGGATGCTGGCCTCCGAAGTGATCCCAGCGATTTTGTTTTTCATTCTGATGCTGTTCGTTCCCGACACGCCGCGCTGGTACGTCATGCGAGGCAAGGATAGCCGCGCGCTCGCCGTCCTGAGAAGACTCACGGACGAGGCCGATGCCCAGAATACGCTGAAGGAGATCGAGAAGACGCTGGTTCAGAGCACGCGGCCCTTGTTCAGCTTCGGCGTGCTGGTGATTTTCGTCGGCATCATGCTGTCGGTTTTCCAGCAATTGGTCGGTATCAATGCCGTACTCTATTACGCGCCCTTGATGTTCAAGAATCTCGGCGCGTCGACCGACACCGCCTTCCTGCAGACCATTGTCGTCGGCGTCGCAATGGTGACGTTCACGGTCGTGGCACAAGTCACGGTGGATCGCTGGGGCCGCAAGCCGCTTCTGATCACCGGCTCGCTGGTGATGGCGGTCGCCATGATCGCGCTGGGTTTCCTGTTTAACGCATCGGGCAACGGCACGGCCGGGGGCGCCATGCAGATGACACATGCGGCCGGCATGTGGGGGCTCGCCGCGGTGGTCGTCTATATCGCCGGTTTCTCGCTGTCCTGGGGTCCGGTGGTGTGGGTGATGCTGGCGGAGATCTTTCCCAACTCCATCAAGGGCAAGGCCATGGCGATCGCCGTGGCGGCGCAGTGGATCGCCAATCTCTTCGTGTCCTGGTCGTTCAAGGTGCTCGACGGCAATTCCGCCCTGAACACCGCGTTCAATCACGGATTCTCGTACTGGATCTATGGCGCGATGAGCCTAATCTCCGCCTGGTTCGTGATGAAATATGTGCCCGAAACGATGGGCCGCAGCCTGGAAGCGATTCAGGAATTGTGGCACCACACGCCGAAGGACGCCTAGACGCGACAGCATGGCCCGGTTGGATCGAACCGGGCCATGCTTTAGGTTCCAGGCCCATGGCGCAGGACGGTTCGTCCGGCGCGCTCCACAACGAGGGCGGTTGCATGTTCACATTGTCTCATGGCGGCCTTGTGCTTGATGTCGCGCCCGATTCCGGCGCCGGAATTTCGCGCTTTGCGTTCGAGGGGAAGGACGTTCTACGCCCCACGCCGCGGGGCTGCATCAATGTGCACGATATGTGCAGCTTCCCGCTGATTCCGTTTGCCAACCGCATCGAGAACGGCGTGTTGAAGATGGGCGACCGCGAGGTTCGGCTACAGCGCAATATGGGGGACCATCCCCACACGATTCACGGTCATGGCTGGCAGGTGCCGTGGCGGGTGGAGTCGCTGTCGTCCAATCTGGCGACGCTGGCATACGATTATAAGCCCGGCGACTGGCCCTGGGCCTATTCCGGCGAACAGATATTCACGCTGAATGAGAGCGGACTGACGGTCCGTCTGAGCGTGCGCAACCGCGACACCAGCGAGATGCCCGTCAGTCTTGGCTTCCATCCCTATTTTCCGAAATCGCCGCACACGCGCCTGGCCGCTTCGGTGAAGGGCGAGTGGCTGGCCACCGACACGATGATCCCGACGCAGCATGTCGCGGGGTCGGCGCCGCTCGATCTGGAGCATGGCGCGATGCTGTCCGAGGCGCCATTCGTGGATACGTGCTTCACCAATTGGCGCGAGCCCGCGCGGATCGAACAACCCGAGGACGGGCTGGCCGTTACGCTGAGTGCTTCGCCGGAATGCACGTTCTTCCATGTCTATATTCCGCAGAACAAGCCGTTCTTCGCCGCCGAGCCGGTGAGTGCCATGCCGAATTCGTTCAACCGTCCCGAGCCCGCAAGCGTTACGGGCGCGCGGCTGCTTGCCCCCGGCGAGAGTTTCGCCATCGAAATGCGCCTGTCCGTGAGCAAGCGCTAGACAGAGCGTAACATCGCCACGATCATTGAATGGGAATGCCAGATGAAAATGACGGTCCCAGCTTCCGTTCGACCCGCGCGCAACGCGACGTTTGCGCTTCTGGGTGCATTGGCGCTCGGCGCATGCTCGTCCATGCCGCAGATCGACGGCATTTCCGACAGCGTCTCCTCCATCTTCGGAACGAGCAAGCCCGCGACCGTGGCGGCGCCTGCCACGCCCGCACCGAGCATCGATTTTGCGACCTCGACGGAGGTTCATCCCGAGATCTGGCCGCTGGGCCAGAGCGGGGAGCCGCGCGATCCCGCGATCGAGGCGCAAGTCGCCACGCTTCTGTCGAAGATGACGCTGGAGGAAAAGGTCGGCCAATTACTCCAGCCCGATATCAATTCGATCACGCCGGACCAGGTGCGCCAATATCATATCGGCTCCATCCTCAATGGCGGCGATTCCGGACCGGACGGCAAACTGAGAGCGCCTGCGCCCGAATGGCTGAAATTAGCCGATGCTTTCTACAATGCTTCCATCGACGTGCCCGCCGGTCACGCGGTTGTTCCCATCATCTGGGGCATCGACGCGATCCATGGCCAAGATCACATCATCGGCGCCACGCTGTTCCCGCAGAATATCGGCATCGGGGCGATGAACGATCCTGCCCTGGTGAAGAAGATCGGCGAAGTCACCGCCGAGGAGATGCGCGTCACGGGCCAGGATTGGACCTTCGCGCCGACCATCGCGGTGGTTCGGGACGATCGCTGGGGCCGCAGTTATGAAGGCTTTTCGGAGAACACCGATCGCGTATCCCAAGTCACGACGGCCATGATCGAAGGCCTTCAGGGCATGCCCGGAACGCCCGAATTTTTGAATGGCGATCACGTCATCGCCACGGCCAAACATTATATCGGCGACGGCGGCACGGATGGCGGGCGCAATGCCGGTAACAATCTCTATAGCGAGCCCGAATTGCGCGACCTCTTTGCGCCGCCCTATGAAGCCGCGATCAAGGCCGGCGTGCAAACCGTCATGGTGTCGTACTCAAGCTGGCGTGGTCAGAAGATGCACGCCAACGAGGGGCTGATCACGGACGTGCTGATCAAGCGCCTGGGCTTCGACGGGTTCGTCGTCAGCGATTGGCAAGGCTTTGCCGAGGTTCCGGGCTGCAGCGGGACGGATTGTCCCGCATCCATCAATGCGGGCATCGACATGTTCATGGGGCCTGCCGACTGGAAGACAACCTATGAGAATATCCTCTCCGAGGTGAAATCCGGCGTCATCCCGATGGCGCGGCTGGATGAGGCGGTCGGGCGCATCCTGCGCGTCAAGCTGCGCGCCGGTGTGATGACCGAAGGCAAGCCGTCATCGCGGCCCCATGCCGGGCAATACGATTTGATCGGATCGCCGGACCACCTCGCCGTGGCGCGTCAAGCGGTGCGCGAGTCGCTGGTGTTGCTGAAGAATGATGCCGGCCTTTTGCCGCTTTCGCCCAGAGCGCATGTCCTTGTGGCGGGCGACGGCGCCGAGAGTCTAACAAAACAGATGGGCGGTTGGACGATCTCGTGGCAGGGCTATGGTAACACACCGGCCGATTTCCCGCACGCCACCACGATCTTCCAAGGCATCAAGCAGAATATCGAAGCGGCGGGTGGCACGGCAACACTCAGCGTTGACGGCAGCTTCACCCAGAAGCCCGATGTCGCCATCGTCGTCTTCGGAGAAAATCCGTATGCGGAGGGTGTCGGGGACCGCCCCGATGTCGATTTCCAGCCGGGCAACCGGCGCGCGTTAAAGCTGCTGCAGAGCCTGCGCGCACAGGGCATACCGGTGGTGAGCGTCTTCATCTCGGGACGCCCGCTTTATGTCACGCCCGAGATCAACGTATCGAACGCATTCGTGGCGGCTTGGCTGCCTGGATCGGAAGGCGAGGGCATTTCCGACCTGCTGTTCAGCAAGCCAGACGGCGCGGTGGCTTATGATTTTCGCGGTACGCTGCCGTTTTCCTGGCCGCGCGCGCCGGGTCAAACGCCGCTCAATGTCGGCACGTCTCCTTATGATCCGCTATTCGCCTATGGCTACGGCCTCACCTATGAAACGCCGCGCAATCTTGGCGCATTGCCCGAGGCTAAGTCCGAACCGGCGATATTGGCCGACAGTCTCAGCTTCGTTGACGCCGGCAACGCCATGGCGCCATGGTCCTTTGCGCTGACCGGCTCCAAGGGCGCAATTGCAAATACAGGATCGCTCCAGGCGCCGGGCGGTGTTCTGCGGATATCGACCGATCATTCCGCCTCCCCGTCGGATTCGCTGATGGCGTTTTGGACCGGGAAAGGCCCAGCGAGTCTTGCGCTGACGGGCGCAAACGCCAATGTCGATTGGCAGGCAAATGAGGACATGGCGTTGAGTTTGCGTGTCCGCGTGGCTACCGCGCCGACGCGGCAGGTGACCCTTGCGATGGCCAATGGTCCGAACAAGCTCAGCAAGGTCGACCTGACAGCAGCGCTGCGTGCGGCGCTCGGCAAAGGCTGGACGACGCTGCAGGTTCGCCTGACGTGCTTCAAGTCGGCAGGGGCGGATTTGAGGACGATCACCGCGCCCATGATGCTGACCACTGGCGGTAAACTTGCGATCGACTTGGATTACGTCAAGGTGGCAGAGGGTACTGGCGCATCGAGCTGCCCGGTCGCCGCAGGCATGTGATGCGCACACAGAACGGCGCTCGTCTGGGCATTCTGGCGCTCACATAATATAGTAATGGGGGCGGCCATCGCGACTTTCGGCCCGCGCCGAAGCGACCGCCCGCGATAATAAAATAAAGGGAACGCCGATGACGCGCTTTATCCGCACAGCGATGTGTTCGATCTTTTGCCTCTCTTTGTTCGCTGCAGCGTCAACGGCGCAAGCCACGCCGCAGCCGGGCAAATACAGGAATTTCCGCACGGCGATTTATGTCGTCGTCAACGCCACCAAGCAGCTTGCGGATCCGCAGGTTTTCGAAAAGGAATATGATCGCGTCAGTCGGCAACTCAAATTCGACAAGGTCTATGTCGAGGTCTACCGCAACCATATGTTTGCGACCGACGCGGAAATCGAAACCGTCAAGAAGGAATTCGAGGCCAAGGGCATCATTGTTTCGGGTGGCGTGACGCTGGCTGCCGGCGGTGTGGGCGGCCAGTTCGGCACCTTCGATTACGAGATTCCCGCCGACCGGGCAGAGTGTAAAGAGCCCGCCGAACTCGCCGCCAAGCACTTCAACGAAGTCATTCTGGACGACTTCTTTTTCTACACCAGCAAGAGCGACGCCGATATCGCGGCCAAGGGCGCGCGCAGCTGGACGCAATACCGTCTCGACACCATGCGCGAAGTCGCAAAAGATTTGGTGCTGGACCCGGCCAAGGTGGTCAACCCCGCCGTCAAGATGATCATCAAATACCCCAATTGGTATGAGCATTTCCAAGGGCTGGGCTACGACCTCGAAAAAGAATCTCAGATGTTCGATTACATCTACACGGGAACCGAGACGCGCGATCCCATCCTCACCGATCAGCTCCTGCAGCAATATGAGAGTTACGAGATCATCCGCTATTACGACAGCATTCGGCCGAATGGCGGCAATCGCGGCGGCTGGGTGGATACCTATAGCCTTGGCTATGTCGATCGCTACGCCGAACAGCTTTGGGACACGATGTTCGCCAAGGCGCCGGAGATCACGCTCTTCAACTGGGCCGATTTGGCCGCCCCCGTGCCCGCCCCGGCGGGCGACCGCGCGGCGTGGAAAAATGCGCATCCCGGATTCGATTGGAACGCGATGGTGAAATCCTATCGCACCACCGGGAAGGGCGATCCTGGACCGGGCTGGGCCAGCGTGGCGGGCGCGGCGCTTGGACAAGTGGACAAGGTGCTGGGCGACCTCGGCAATCCGATCGGGATTGCCAACTACAAGCCGTATCAATCGTCCGGCGAGGATTTTCTGCAGAACTATCTCGGCAATATCGGCATTCCGATCGAGATGACGCCGAAATTCCCAACCGATGCGCCGCTGGTTCTATTGACCGAAAGCGCGAAATTCGACCCGGATATCGTCAAGAAGATCGAGGGGCAGTTGGCCGCTGGCAAAAATGTGGTCATCACCTCGGGCTTCCTGCGCGCGATGCAGGATAAGGGCATCAAGGACGTCGCCGAATGGGAGGACACAGGCCGTGTCGTTTCCATTCATGACTTTGTGAATGGTTTCGGTGCGGGCAACGGCACAAGCCTCAACGATCCCAAGCACGCCAATCCTTCAATCCTGTTCCCTGACATCCGATTCTACACAAACGATTCATGGGGAATTATCCGCGGCGTCGCGGGCGCCAAGGGATATCCGATCCTTTTAATGAACCGCTATTCTAAGGGCGTGATCTATCTGCTGACGATCCCTGAAAATCCGTCCGATCTCTATAATCTGCCGCAAGCCACGGTCACGCAGATCAAGAAATATCTGCAGCAGGATTTCCCGGTGGAGATTGACTCGCCGCCCTTGGTCAGCCTGTTCGCTTACGACAACAAGACTTTCGTGGTCGAATCGTTCCGCCCGGCGCAGACGCCGGTGAACATCTCCGTTCCGGGGGCGAACTTAAAGCTGCGCGATCTGGTAACCGGCAAGCTGGTGCCAGCGATGGCGGAGCCGAAGATGGACCCCAAGGCGCGCGCCAGAATGCGCCATTGGTATCATGAGCCGCAGCGCACAGTATTTCAGGTCAAGATCGACCCCCATGCTTATCGGGTCTACAAAATGGAAGAATGAACCCGCCGGCACTGGCGGGATTGGGAGGAATTTAATGAGAACGATTGTCGCCGCGACCGCGGCCCTGCTGATGGCGTGCGCGTTTGGACAATCGGCACAGGCGCGCAGCGAAGCAACGCCACTTCAGGGCACGCCCAACGGCCTAGCGCTGACGCCTCCGATGGGCTGGAACAGCTGGAACAAGATCGGCGCCAATGTGAACGAAAAAGCCATTCGCGCCGCCGCCGACGCGATGGCCGCGTCCGGCATGCGCGATGCGGGCTATCAATATATCGTGATCGACGATTTTTGGCAGGGCGAGCGGGACAAGAACGGGAGCATCCGCCCGGACCCCAAGCGTTTTCCCTCCGGCATCAAGAAACTTGCCGATTACGTCCATTCCAAGGGATTGAAGTTCGGCATCTATTCGGACGCGGGCACCAAGACCTGCGGCGGACGGCCGGGCAGCCGCGGCTATGAATATCAGGACGCGCGTCAATACGCGGCCTGGGGCGTGGACTATCTGAAATACGACTGGTGCAGCACCGACAGCCAGGACCCTGCCGCGTCCTATCTGACGATGAGCCGGGCGTTGCAGGCGACGGGAAGGCCCATCGTCTTCAGCCTGTGCGAATGGGGCAATTCCCAGCCATGGCTGTGGGCCAAGAACATCGGCAATTTGTGGCGCGACACAGGAGACATCTACGACCATTGGGAAGGCAAGAACGCCAATGGCTATGCCATCGGGATGCTGAACATTCTCGACATGCAGCCGGGCCTCGAAGCTTACGCCGGACCGGGGCATTGGAACGATCCTGACATGCTCGAGGTCGGCAATGGCGGCATGACGGACGGCGAGTACCGCGCCCATTTCAGTCTGTGGGCGATCCTGGCGGCGCCGCTGATCGCGGGCAACGATCTTTCCGCGATGAGCGAGCAAACCAAAACGATCTTGATGAACAAAGAGGTCATTGCGGTCGATCAAGACCCGCTCGGCGTTCAGGCAAGCCGCGTTTCGAAAGATGGCGACTACGAAGTATGGGCGCGGCCTCTCAAGGGTGGCGGGCGCGCGGTGGTGCTGCTTAACCGCTCGACCACGCCGCACGACATCACTGTGAATTGGGAGGCATTGCAGTACCCCGGGAGATTGAAAGCAGCCATACGCGATTTGTGGGTGCATCAAGATTTGCCCGCCGCTGAGGACAGCTACACGGCAAATGTTCAGGGTCACGGAATAGTGATGGTGACCATCAAGCCGATCGTTGGAAAATGATGGCGCGTAGGACAGTGTGTTGTGCTGTTGCGAACATTGCATTGCGCTGCAAGTAAGGCTCAATTCAAAAATCATATCGCAGTGCACCCAAAACTGCCTAAGTCTTAGACATATTTTGAACACAAGGGCAGCCAACCCTCATGCTGTAAGTTTCATCGAGGCAATGCGCGGATCATCGGAGCAGTGATGCGTGTCATGACAAAAATCTCAAATCTTTCGCGTCGTCATTTCGTCAGCGGCAGTTCGGCCGCACTGGCCTTTGCGCCAACCATCGCCATTGCACAAAGCGTTGCGCCGCAAGACGGCAACAAGGCGGCTGAAGAGGCCGCCAAGATCGCGGCCGCCAGCGATGACGCGCAACATCTCACAATCGGCGTCATGATCGAGGGTAAAGGCCCGTTCAAATTCGTGGTGGATACCGGCGCCGACCGTTCGGTTATCGCCGAAGACGTCGCGGTGGCCCTCGGTCTGGTTCGCAGCAGCAAGGTATTGGTTGAGGGCGTGGTGGTCACGGTCCCGGCGCAAACCGTCAAGATCAAGAATATCGTTTTTGGTCCGGTGTCGATCGATCATCTCGTCGTACCCGTGCTGCCGCGCTCGTCGCTTCAAGCGGACGGTTATCTTGGCCTCGACGCAATCGACGGCTATCGAGTGACATTCGATTTTAAGAATAGGGCTTTGGTGGTCGGTGCGCCGCGCCATGCCCAACTTCTGAGTTGGCAGCCGCCAAGCGAATCGCTGATCAACCTACAGGGAAAATTCGGGCATTTGCGGGCGCTCAATTGCAGAGCGGATGGCGTTCGAACGACGGCCTTTATCGATACCGGCGCCCAAATCTCGGTCGGCAATTCGCGCCTGTTCGAAAGCTTGGTCGAACAAAGTCCCACTTACGTCAAATTGGAATCCGTACCGCTTACCGGTATCACCGGTGGGCTGATGCGCGGGCGCATAACGACCGTAGAAAGAATACATGTCGGAGCGGTGACATTCGAGACCTGCAATATCGTGATCGCCGACATGCAGATCTTCGATCTTTGGGGCCTCGCCGACACACCCGCCATACTCATCGGGATGAATTTCTTGCGCCAGTTCGCCCAAGTTTCCGTGGATTACGGGCGCAAGGAACTCACCTTCGAACTCGCAAGCTTGGTACTCGCCCAACGCACCTGAGCGCTCGCTTCACTTTTCCGGCGTCCCATAGACGATCCCGCGTCCGTCGATCCCGACATAGACGCGCCCAAAAATGTTCTTGTCGCCGGCAATGCAGCGGAACATGCGACTATATTCGTGCTTCGCGTCGTTCAGTCGTACCCAGCTTTGGCCCTTGTCCTCGGATCGCCAGATGGCGAAGACGCCGTCCTTTGTGCCGAGCGCATAGAGCGTCATGTAAGATTTCCCGGGCGCCGCTTTTCCGAAATCGAATGTGAAGATGGATAGGTCGGTCGGAACCATTGCAAAGCGCTTGCCGCCGTCGGTCGAATGAAAGAGTTGACCATTCGAGATATACCAAAGATCGCCCTCCTTGCCGGGCGTGGCGATCAACGGCCATGGCGCCTCGCGCCAATGCGGCTGATCGGCTTTGATGTCGGCGGGAAGGCCGACCGTCTTTTGCGCCTTGAAGCTGAGGCCGCCATTCGTGCTGAGATAGACAACGCTGTTGTCGAAATCGACGGCATAGAAGCGTTTGGGGTCGAAGCGATCGGGTACCGGGCGCCCCGTGGGCGGAAGCCCTTTGATCTTTACCCACGTCTTTCCGCGGTCGCGCGTCAGCACGAGCGTGCCGGGCGTCATCACCACAAAGGCTTTGCCGTCCGCCGAGGTGACGATGTGCGCATCGATATACGGGTCGCTGAAATTATACGGGATTTTCTCCGGCGCCAGCTCGACATACCCCTTGGGCAGGGGCGCGTAGAGCGGGTCCCAGCTTTTGCCGTAATCGGTGGAATAGCCCAGCGTCGCGGTCTTCACCTCGGCGTGCGATTGATGCGTTCCGCTGCGGACGATGACGTTCGGCGCGCGTTCGGCGTAGTCGATGTTATCGGTGTTGATGAAGAGCGGGTTGGCAGACATCGGCACCGACTTGTCGAGATCGAAGTGAACGAAGCCGCCAATGTCTCCAAAGCCGCTGATGAGGGGCGCGCCCTTTGGCGGGCTGACCAGTTCCAGCACCGCGGTCTGCTCAATGCCGTCGACCCACGGTTTCCACTCAATCGTTTTGTTCTGTTCGGCGGCCAGCAGATTCTTGGTTTCGTAGATTGTTGCGCCGGTGGTGTAGGCCAGATGGTTCGAATCGAACGGATCAATGGCAAGACCGCTCATCCACCAACCGAATGCCGCTTCCTTGCCGCCCCATAAGAGGAACGGCACCGAGGAGACATCGCGCTTCGATAGCGGTCGAATGTCCTGCCAATGCGCGCCGCCGTCGGTCGTGCGGTAGATCGAATCGCCGACGCCTTCGTCGAGGTCGAGTGTCGCGACCACAAGTGTATCGGGCCTCTCGCGGTCGAGGCTTAGGCCCATATAGCCGCCCGAGGTGGCGTTTTTGTTGGGCGTAATATCGGTCCAAAGGCCGGTCTTGGTATCCAGCTTGAACACGGCGCCCTTGGTCACGCCATAAGGCCCCATGCTGTTGCTGTAGGTGATGTAGAGAACGCCTTTGGCGTCTATCTCGCCCTGTCCCGGAAGCAGGTCGATGCTCGGCTCGCCCGCGACTTCGCTCCAGGTCAGCCCGGCATCCGCGCTGCGATAGAGGTGATGCACGCTCTTGTCGGCGACGCCGACGTAAATTGCCTTGGACGGCGCGCCCTTCGCGCCGCTTGCCGGATCGATGACGACAAAGCTCAGACCTGCATGGGTCGGCTCGCCGTCGCCGGGCTGGCCAAGGCCCTTGTAGGGGAACGAGTCCACCTTTGCCCAGGTCTTGCCTTTATCGGTGCTGCGCTGCAGCCCATCATGGCGCGAACCGAAATAAAGGATGGCGGTATCGTTGGGATCGACCGCCAGTCTTTCGCCCAAATCGCGGCCCTCTTCGTTACCGCCCATGCGAAACGGCACGGGCACGATGTCCCAGTGATCGCCGCGGTCGGAGGAGCGAAATATCGCGGCCGGGCCGCGGTGGTACGTGCCGACGGCGGCATAAACCACATTGGGGTCAACCGGGTCGGGCGCCAGACTCTCGATGCCTTGGAAATTCCGCTCCGCATTGTCGTCCTGCAGGGGCAGCCAGTGCCCCGCCTTGTCATCCCAACGATACATGCCGCCCATGTCGCTGCGCACATAGGCGAGGCCGCGCTCAACCGGGCTGAAGATGATGCCCGGTATATAGCCGCCGCCGCCGACTTTGACGCTATGCCAGACGTAATCCGCAGCAATGGCAGGCTGCGACAAGGCCGCCGCGAGAACGCAAAGCAACAACGCGGCGATGGGCATGAGGCTCCGTATACGGATCATGTGGACGGTCAGTGCCGCCGCAATCTGCAATCTGGACAAACCCATCCACTTTCTCCCATATCTATATTCTATTCTTGTGCGCCTATATCATAAGAACCGGGGCGCGATGCGGCAATCACTCCGAGAGGACCGGCGCTGATGTCTATTGCAATTGCGAAGGCGGCGAAGAGGTTTTGTGTCGCAGCGACGCTCGGCATCGTAGCCGTGGCTGCGCTTATCCCGTCCGGCGTGCAGGCGGGGCGATCCCCGGCCCTGACCCTTTGGTACGATAAGCCGGCGACCGATTGGGAACGCGAAGGCCTGCCCATCGGCAATGGGGCGATGGGCGCCGTCATCATGGGCGGCATTGGGGTTGATGACATCCAGTTTAATGAGAAGACATTGTGGACCGGCGGTCCGGGTGCCGCCGACGGCTACGATTTCGGCTTGCCGCGCGATTTGCTGGCCGGCGCCGTCAAGCAGGTCCAAGCCATGCTGGACAAGACGCCGCGTCTGCCGCCGGAGTTGGTCGCGGGCATTCTCGGTCACAAGGGTGTGGGGTTCGGGGAATATCAAAGTTTCGGCGATGTCATGCTGAGCTTTGCGAATGCGCCTACCGATCCGCAGGATTATCGACGTTCGCTCGACATTGCGCACGCCATTGCGCGGGTGAGCTATAAGCTGCGGGTGGCATGCGCTTCACACGCGAATATTTCGCATCCTATCCCGATGGCGTGATCGTCATGCGCATCGCGGCGGACCGCCCCGGAAGAATCAGCTTCAAAGTCGCGATCGGGGAGCCGGATAATCGCAGCATTGCCGTGCAGGCAAAGGGTGGGCGCATCGCTATATCGGGCGCGCTGCAGGACAACGCCCTGAAATACGAAGCCCAGCTTCAGGTCATCGCGCAAGGCGGAAAGCGCAGCGACGCACCAGACGGATCGGTGACGGTGACAGGCGCCAATTCGGCCGTCTTGATCTTGAGCGCGGGCACCAATTATGCCGCGCATTATCCAGAATATCGCGGGGCCGACCCACATTCGGCGGTGCAGAAGCGAGTCGACCGCGCCGCAGCCAAAGGTTACGCGCGCCTCCTTGCCGATCACGAAAAGGATTACCGCACGCTGTTCGATCGCGTCACGCTCGATATCGGGCAGAGGATGCCGGACGAACCAACCGACAGACTTCTTGCGGCTTATCGTGACGGAACGACGCCGGCGGATCGGGCGCTGGAGGCGCTGTTCTTTCAATACGGGCGCTATCTCTTGATTTCGTCCTCGCGCGCCGGTTCCTTGCCGGCGAATTTGCAAGGCGTGTGGAACCATTCGGAGACGCCGCCTTGGAACGCGGATTATCACGTCAACATCAATTTGCAGATGAACTATTGGTTGGCCGATCCAACGAATATTTCCGAAGCCGGCGTGCCATTTTATGATTTCGTGGACAGTCTGGTGGCCCCCGGGCAGGTCGCTGCAGAGCGCGTCTTTGGCACGAAGGGATGGACGCTGTTCCTGAACACCAATGTCTGGGGCAATACCGGGCTCATCACTTGGCCGACGGCCTTTTGGCAACCAGAGGCAGGCGCCTGGCTGGCGTCGCAATATTACGATCACTATCGCTTCACGCTGGATAAAAAATTTCTGGCGAAGCGCGCCTACCCGGTGATGAAGGGCGCGGCGGAGCTTTGGCTCGGTGCGCTTGTGGTCGATCCGCGCGACGGCAAGCTGGTTGTCTCGCCGAGCTATTCGCCCGAGCATGGCCCGTTCTCGGCGGGCGGCTCGATGTCGCAAGAGATTGTGTACGGCTTGTTCAGCGATGTGTCGCAGGCGGCAAAGCTCCTCAAGGACGATGCCTTCGGCGCCAAGATCGATGCCGCATTGGCCAAGCTCGATCCCGGCCTTCGCATCGGCTCATGGGGTCAGATTCAGGAATGGAAAGGCGATTGGGACGATCCCGACGATCATCATCGCCATACATCGCAACTTTATGCGCTGCATCCCGGAAATCAAATCTCGCCGCTGACGACACCAAAATATGCCGACGCCGCCAAAGTCACGCTGCGCGCGCGCGGCGACGGCGGAACGGGCTGGAGCAAGGCCTGGAAGATCAATTTCTGGGCGCGTCTGCGCGACGGCGATCATTCCCATTTGATGCTGTCGCAGCAATTGCACGAAAGCACCTTGCCCAATTTGTGGGACAATTGCCCGCCGTTCCAAATCGACGGGAATTTCGGTGCGACCGTGGGCATATCGGAAATGCTGCTGCAGAGTCAGAGCGGCTTCGTGGACATCCTGCCTGCGCTTTCGGCGGATTGGCCTCAAGGGCAAGTCCGCGGTCTGAGGGCGAGGGGGGCCGTCACGGTGGATATCGCGTGGTCCAAGGGGGTGGCGCGGCGCATTGTGCTCGTCACCGGCCATGATGGAGACGTCAGTATTCGCTCTACTATCTTCGCCGGGCGGTTTTCGGTTGTGGATTTGGCCTCCGGCCGCAAGGTGCCTGCAGTTGGCGCCGGGATGCTGCGGACGATCAAGATGAACCGTGGCCGACGTTATGTACTGACGGCCGTCTCCTGACGGCTGGAAGGGAGCGAATGGTGACCGATCACGGCGACAGCATGGCGGCAGGGAAGCATTTTGCGATCGCGCAGAAGCTTCACCGTCAGGGGCACCTTACCGACGCGGAGCAGCAGTACCGGGCGGCGCTCGAACTCGACGACCGCCATATCGATGCCATGGAATGGCTTGGGGCATTGTGTCTGCAAAGCGGGAAGGTTGATGAGGCGATCCGCTGGCTTGGCGAGGCGGCGACGCAGCGCCCCGAGAAAGCGATATTTCACAACAATCTTGCCGCCGCATTGATACAGGCGCAAAAGCCGGAAGAGGCCGCAGCCGCATATTGGCGGTCGCTTGCTGCTGCGCCGGATGCGATCGATACGCGGGTCAATCTCGCCAAAATCCTGCAACAGCTTGGCCGTCCCGCCGAGGCGATGGATGTTCTCGAACAGGCTGTTTCTTCGGACCCGCATCTAAGAGCGGTTTGCCGCAACCCAAGCGCAGAACGTACCGAAGAAGCGCGCTGCAACACGGCCTTGGAAAACTGCCAGCACATTCTTGCCCGCTATCCAAATTATGCGCCCGCCTATTACAGCGCGGCTTGTGTCTTGCTGAATTTGGGGCGGACTGACGAGGCGCGGCGTGCCTGCGAACGGGCGATCACCCTCAACCCCACGATACCGGTCTATTATCACATCCTCATCCATAGCGGAGACACCGATCGGAATGCCGCCGCTATCTGCGCGCTTGAGAAATTGGCCGGGAACGAGGCCGCTATTCCCGAAAAGGGGCGGGCTATGCTGCATTTTTTGCTGGCCAAGGGCTACGACGATCAAAAGCGCTATGAAGAAGCCTTTACGCATCTAGAAAAAGGTAATGCCATCAAGCGCCGAATGATTGCTTATGACGAAGCGCACGAGATCGGCCGAATGCGCGCCATTGCTGCCACCTTTACGCTGGCGCGCATGCAGAATATGCGCGGGGCCGGGCATCCTTGCTCGGCGCCTGTGTTCGTTCTTGGCATGGCTCGTTCCGGCACGACACTGGTTGAACAAATTCTGGCCTGCCACCGCGATGTATACGGCGCCGGGGAGGTGACCTATCTGCCTGAACTCGTGCGGGAGGGGCTGGCGGGAAAAGATTTCCCCGCCGGCATTGTCACACTGCCGCCCGAGGGTCTGCGCCGGTTGGGGGCGATGTATGAGGCCCGGCTTATGGCGCGCGCGCCTGGAGCCGAGCGCATCGTCGACAAGCTGCAGTACAATTTCCTGCATGTCGGGCTGATTCATCTGGCGCTGCCCGGCGCGCGCATCATCCACGTCAGGCGCGATCCGCTCGATACTTGTTTCTCGTGCTACACTCTAATGTTCGCTGGCGATGTCGATTTTGCCTACGATTTGGGCGAACTCGGCCGCTATTACAAAGCCTACGAAACGCTGATGGAGCATTGGCGGAGCGTGCTGCCGCAGGGCGCGATGCTGGAAGTGCAATACGAAGACCTGGTGAACGACCTTCCGGGACAGGCGCGTCGCATCGTTGACTATTGCGGCCTTGAATGGGACGAGCGGTGTCTCGAGTTCCACAAGGCAAGCCGGGTGGTCGTCACGGCCAGCGTCAACCAAGTGCGCCAGCCTGTGTACAAAAGTTCGATCGGTCGGGCGTGGCACTATGCGCATCATCTCGAAGCCTTGCGCGAGGCGCTGGGTCTGCCATGAGCCATCAGGGCGATAAGCGGTAGTCGCAAAACTATCCAAGGCGCCGCAAGGATATCATCGTTAGGCACGACTTTTGGCGGAACGGCGCGGTATTGTGTTTTCTTGGCCATTTAGGGGTGGCTCCCGAGCGACGTGCGCGGCCAGGCGGCTCGTGAAAAAAGCCAGCAATACCCTAGCGTGGCAATTATGACCCATGTGTCAGGAATAGCGCCGTGACGCACCCGTCATGGCTAGCGAGCAATTGCTGTCTATGATACCGCTACCATCACAGAAAAGGCGCAATCTGCGGATCAAGCCCAGCAGTGGCGAGACCACAAACCAAATAGGGCCTTTTCGAAGGGAGTGCAGACGCTTTGGGCCAATGAGCTCGAGCGAACGAATTCGAAGTCCAGGCGTGTGCAGCGAGCGCTGCGGACGCGCTTCGTTTTATTTCGCACGAACTGGCTGCCCAAGTGCCTGTGAGAGGGCGGATTGTGGCGCGATGAACCTGATCAATCAGACATCTCGCGCGCGCGTCGCCGGTTTGGGCTGAACCGATTTGGGAGGGATTTCGTGAAAAACTTCGGACAAAAAGTGCTGCTCAGCAGCGTTTCCGCATTAGCACTCAGTGCGATGATCGGCCCTGCGTTCGCGCAAGATGCCGGCATCGAGACGGTGGTTGTCACAGGCATTCGCGCCAGTTTGACGTCGGCGCAAGCGATCAAACAGAATTCCGACCAGATCGTCGACTCGATCTCGGCGGTCGATATCGGCGCACTGCCGGACCGCAACGTCGCCGAAGCGCTGCAACGCGTTCCTGGTGTCACCCTGCAACGCAACCAATCGCCGAACGATTTGTCCCGCATGGGCACCATCGGCAATTCGGTTTATGTCCGCGGGTTGGCCTGGGTGAAAACGCTGGTTGACGGCCGCGACGAATTCACGGCCGCAGGTGGCCGCTCGTTGAGCTTCGCCGACGTGTCGGCCGACTTGTTGTCGGGCGTGGACGTTTACAAGAGCCCGGACGCCAAGATGATCGAAGGCGGCGTCGGGGGCACCGTAGACCTCAGAACCCGCAAGCCGTTCGACCAGGATGGCCGGTTGATTGCCGTATCGGGCGATTACACCTATGGCGATGTGATAGACGCCGCCCGTCCGTCGGCGAACGCCCTTTTCAGCGATCGTTGGAATACATCGATCGGTGAAGTTGGTGTGTTGGCTTCGGTCGACTGGCAGGACCAGATCAACCGCACCGAAGGCGTCAACGTCGACCAGTATCAGTGCTGGAATGAGACCGCGACGGCCGATCTCGCCGCCGGATCGCACACGGCCCTCAACGCCCCCAATTACAACGAGTGCTCGGCTTTGACTCCGGGAACGACCGGCGCGCTTTATGGCCCCGCTGGTTGGGCATGGCGCCAATTGGAATTCACAGAGCAGCGTCTTGCCACCAACGTCGTGCTCCAATGGCGTCCGAATGATAAGTGGGAGATCACGCTCAGCGGGCTGAACAGCTACGCGCTGGACACGGACATGGAACATTATGTCTGGAATCCCATCAACAATACGCAAATGCTGGCCTCGACGTTTAATTCGGCCGCCGAATGGATGGGCGGCTCTTCGTCGACGACATCGATCGATACCCGCGCCGGCAGCGGGCACAACCGCAACACCGACCTCAACCTGGACATCAAGTACAATCCAACGGAAGCACTGACGATCACGGCCGACCTCCAATTCGTCGAAAGCAGCTCCCCGTATAGAAACAATGTGATGTACACGGGATTTACCGGCGCAGCCCCCACCGTCGACGTCAATGCGACGGGTGACAGCCCGACAATCAATGTGACCGACAACAGCGGCGGCGGACTTCAAAAAGAAGGCGACTACGATTGGCTGGCGGCGATGGATCACCTCCAGGACAATTCGGCGCATTCGACCAACGCACGCGTTGACGCCAGCTATGAGTTCCAGGGCGCTGGCGTGTTCGACTTGATCAAGAGTGTGGATTTTGGTCTTCGCACCGAGCAGAAGATCGCGGTGTCGCGTTCGACCGGCTACAACTGGGGCGCCACCTGCCCGACGAGTTGGGGTATCACCCTGGGAGCGGATGTCCTCTGCTCGACGGAACGGTAGCCAGTTCTTATACCGCAGTGGATGGGAGTACCGTTTCGGCCGGTTCTGCCGCCGTTACCGCCATCAACAAGTATGCCACACTGTTCAAGTACCATACGGACTTTGGCAACACCTTGCCGAGCCTCTGGTTGCCTTCGGCCAGTTTGGCGTCGATGAACACCATTGATTCATACAAGCTGCTCGCCGCGATCGAACCTGCCAATGCCCCAGCTTGGTTTGGTCTTGGGAACTGGTCCAACTGGGACCCCTATGCTGCCATCGCCGGTTGCACGGGATCTGATTTTACCTGCATTAAAGCCTATCAAAACGTCTCCCTCGGCGGCTCGAGTTCGGGCAACAGAATCAGCACCCAGGACGAGGAAACATACGCCGGCTATCTTCCAGGCGAACTATGCGCACGACACATTCCTCGGTTACGACGTTCCGGTCGACGGCAATATCGGACTGCGCATCGTCCGCACGGAGGACCAAGTCGGCAGCGGCGATCTCGTCATGCCGACTTTGAATCAAAATACTTGCGTCATTGGCACGAAGTACACGACCGGCACGCCGCCGGTGACCACGACCACCGCGGATTGCTCCGGCTACAATGCTGCAATCGCCTTCCTCGGCGGTCTCAGCGGTGCGGGTGCGACTGTCGCGCGCCCCGCAGTGAAGAGCGGCTACACCAACTTTCTGCCGAGCTTCAACTTCCGGGCTCATCTGACTGACCAGTTGCAGACACGTTTCGCTTATTCGGAAACGATTGTTCGTCCAGACTTCTCCTATACGAACAGCAGCGCCACGCTCAACTACAACTTCTATGATGCCAACACGTACCAGTCCGGTATCTTTAAGTTTGCGCCTTCGGGTTACGGCGGCAATCCATACCTGAAGCCGATGCGTGCCCGGAACTATGATGCCAGCCTGGAGTGGTACTTCGCGCCGACCGGTAGCGTGACAATGTCCCTGTTCCACAAGGATCTGTCGGACTACATCTACACGGCGACGACGAATACGCCGTTCACCGACCCGACTTCGGGCCAGACGGAAACCTTCGCCTACACGACCTATGTCAACGGGTCCAAGGGCAAGGTCGAAGGGTTCGAACTGGCTTACACACAGTTCTACGACTCGCTGCCCGGAGCTTGGAGCGGTCTTGGACTGCAGGCGAACTACACGAAGATCTACAACTCGGGCGGTCATAACGGCGCGGTCGATGTCACAAGCACCGTCGCCATCGCCAACTCTGACAACGAGACCCTGCCGCTCGAAGGCATGTCGAACGACAGCTACAACGTCGCACTCATGTACGAGAAGTATGGCATCGACGCTCGCCTGGCCTGGAACTGGCGTTCCACTTATCTGTCATCAAGTTCGGACGCCAACACCAAGCTCCCGGTTTGGGTGGAGAACTTCGGCCAGCTCGATGGGTCGGTGTTCTACAGCTTCATGGACCACTACAAGATCGGTGTGCAGGTCACCAATATCACGGGATCCAACTTCTACACGGACATGGGGTATTCGGACTTCCACCCGCGGACCAACTGGATCGCGACCGACCGCAAATTTGCGATCGTTTTGCGCTCCAACTGGTAAGCTAAGCGCGTAAGTCAAAGATCGGCCCCCCGGCGCAATGCCGGGGGGCTTTTTTTTGACCCCAGCATCCGGTTGCCGGAAGCGATATGGGCTTCACAGGCCGAGCCGTTTGGCGAACATTGCGCGACCCGGTCGCACTCGACTGTTCGCGAGCGGTGTGGGGAAGTGGGGTCCGCGATGTCGCCTGATGCCATTCAAAAAATCGTGATCGTCGGCGGCGGCACCGCCGGCGTTGGCGAAGCGACCGTGCCAATCAACTCGCTGTTCAATCGTCTGCTCGATCTCGACGAAAACGACTTCATCGGGAAGGCCCAGGCGAGCTTCAAACTCGGCATTTGGTTCGTGAATTGGACGCGCAAGGGGCACCGCTATTTTCATACGTTCGGAAAATACGGCGGCGATTTCGGCGCGTTGTCGTATCCTGCACTATCACGCGTCCGAGCGCGAAGACACGCCGTTCTGGTCCTACTGCAAACACATGTCGGTTCCCGAGACGCTCCAGCGCAGAATGGATATCTTCCGCCGCTACGACCGGCTTGCGCTCGACGCCGACGATCTCTTCAAGGTGGCGAGCTCGCTTGCCGTCTTAATTGGGCAAGGCGTCGAACCGCAGCGCTACGATCCGCAGGCTGATACGTTCGATCTCGATGCGATGCGGTCCGTCATGGCCACTGTGCGCGACGTCATTCGCCGCGCCGTGCAGAGCATGCCCACGCACAAGGCCTATATTGCGTGGCATCGTCGCGCGGAAATGCTCAAAATGTGAGATCAAGACGCGATAGTTGTACTGTGTTGCAGAGGTTCGCGCTGGTACGGGCCTGGCCTCCGGGCGCAGTTCCAAACCGGCTTGCATTTGGCGATTTCCGGGTAAATAGTCCGCGCCATGTTAGCGGTATCATAGAATACCGGCCGCGGCCGCTCGTGCCGCGAAGGGGATGAGACGGAGGACGTGGCATGACGATCGCAAAACCGTATCCGAAAGCGATGCGCAGGCTGGCCTTGATGGCGGCTGCAGCATCGGCGCTGCTTTTATCCGGCTGCCACGAAAAGCAGGCCAAAACTGTAACCC
>CAWKIU010000012.1:0-67045 GCA_963849895.1 uncultured Alphaproteobacteria bacterium | reverse complement strand
CTTGTGGGCCAAACCAATGGATCTCGGCGTCCGTGTAGAATTGCTCCTTACTCAGAATCGGATGGGCACGACGAAAGGCGATCATGCCACGGGTGAAGCGGAAAATCTCCCGGTGCTGTTCCAGATAGCTCCAGTCATGCCAGCTCGTTTCGTTGTCCTGGCAGTAGGCGTTGTTGTTGCCGCCTTGCGTGCGGCGAAATTCGTCCCCGCCGAGCAGCATCGGCACGCCGCGCGAGATCAGCAGGGTCAGAAGGAAGTTCTTGATCTGGCGTTTCCGCAAGGTCTCGATCCCGGCATCCGTCGTCTCGCCTTCAGCGCCGTAGTTCTCGCTGAAGTTGGCGTTGGTCCCGTCATGGTTGTTTTCTCCGTTTGCTTCATTGTGCTTGTCGCGATAGCTCACCAGGTCGTTCAGAGTGAAGCCGTCGTGGCAGGTGACGAAGTTGATGCTGCCCTCGGGGCCTTTGCCGGACTTGGTATAGATGTCGGCACTGCCGCAGATGCGGCTGGCAAACGAACCGAGCATCCCATCATCGCCGCGCCAGAAACGCCGGACATCATCTCGGTACCGGCCGTTCCACTCCGCCCAGCGCCGCTCTGAAAAACTACCCACCTCGTATGCACCGGCGGCGTCCCACGCCTCGGCGATGATTTTCACGTCTCTCAAGATCGGGTCCTCGGCGATCCGTTCGAGAAGCGGGGCATTGGCCAGCAGCTTGCCGGTGCCGTCCCGGCCGAGAACCGACGCCAAGTCAAACCGGAATCCATCCACATGCATCTCGACCATCCAATAACGGAGCGCGGCCAGGATGTGGTCCCGCACCACGGGATGGTTGGCGTTGACGGTGTTGCCGGTGCCCGTGTAGTCCTTGTAGTAGCGTTTGTCGTCCGCCAGCGTGTAGAAGATCGCGTTATCCATCCCGCGGAAACAGAGCGTCGGCCCCAGTTCGTTTCCCTCCGCCGTGTGATTGAACACCACGTCCAGAATCACTTCGATGCCGGCATTGTGAAAGGCCCGGACCATTTCCTTGAACTCCAGCTTCTGCTGGCCCAAACCTCCCGAACTGCTGTAGGAAGCTTTGGGCGCAAAGAAGACCACGGGATCGTATCCCCAGTAATTCCTGAGCGGTTGACCTGTTTGCGGATTCCTGCGCGTGACAGAAGTTTCATTGAACTCCTGCACGGGCATCAGTTCCACAGCGGTCACTCCCAGGGTTTTGAGATAGGGAATCTTTTCCATCAGGCCTCGGTAGGTTCCCGGATGGTCCACGCCCGACTTGGGATGAATGGTAAAGCCGCGAACATGCGTTTCGTAAATGACGGTCTTCGACCACGGATGCCGGGGTGGCTGGTCTCCATCCCAATCGAAGGGCTCGTTGACAAATACGCATTTCGGCATCGATCTGGAATTGTCCAGCTTCGAGAGAGCCAAGTCTTGCTCCGGCGCCGACGGGTCGTATCCACGCGCCGATGCAAAATCCCACGGGGGCAGCCGCGAAATCGCGGTAGCGAAGGGATCGAGGAGAAGCCTGTTGAAATTGAAACGATGTCCTTCGCTGGGTTCGTAAGGGCCATCCACGCGGTAAGCATAGAGTTGACCGGGACCGATCCCCTTCACCCAAACGTGCCATACGTCGCCGGTGCGGTTGCGCGCTGAATCCAGATCGATTACCCGGGCGGGCGCTGCGTCTTCGGGATGGTCGAACAACTCCAGTCGAACGCGGCTGGCGTAACGGCTGAAAATGGCGAAATTAACCCCTCCTCCCCTTTCCTGGGTTCCCAAAGGCAGAGGAGAGCCCGCCCGAACGTCAGCGCGCTCGGAGATCTCCGAGATATAATCGTGCAACTCGCGTTGGGGTGTTTTCATCATCGTTGCCATAGGATTCGAGCGTCTTCCAACGGAACCGCCACGCCGGCGCGCTGCGGTATCACTCGCGCCGTGTAGTCTCTCGGCCGGACGGGTCGCGGGCACCGTCGCGCTGATAGACGCAGCCGCCGGGATGCGTCGGCCAGCGGTCGCGCGCGCTTCATTTCCTCGCCGCACGGGATCGCCGCCGTTGATTCCGTCCGCATAAAGCTCAACCCGCACCGCCTTCGGGTCGAGATCGTTCAGAAAGACTTCGACCTCAAACACGTGGTGGTCCGCGTTGGTTTCGACCCGCAAGTCTCCGAAGCGCAGCGCAGCCCATTTCTGTTCCAGCTCGTGCTGCCAATCGACCATTTGCCTGCCCGACTGCGCCTTTATTCGGCAGCGCGCTCACGGTAGGCGGCCGCGGCCGGGAGGTAGTGTTGCTCGGTGTATTCGCGCACCGCGCGGTCGGCGGAGAAGCGCGGTGTCAACCGCGCCATGCTTTCCCGCATCCGCTTGACCCAGGCGGTGGGAATGCCGCTCTCGTCTCGGGTATAAAACTCCGGGATCACCTCGCGCTCGAGCAGGTCGTAGAGCGCGTCGGCTTCGACGGCGTCCCAGGCGGGATCGTCGCCATGTTCCTGGCCGTCCCCCAACGCCCACCCCACTTCAGGCGTGTAGGCTTCCGCCCACCAGCCGTCCAATTCCGAGAGATTGATGCCTCCATTGACGAGCACCTTCATGCCGCTCGTTCCGCACGCCTCCCAGGGCCGCCGTGGCGTGTTGATCCAGACGTCCACCCCCTGCACCAGGTGCTCGGTCAACAGCATGTCGTAGTCACTGAGGAAGATCACATGCGGACGGGCCTCGGGCCGGCGGATGAAATGTATCCATTCCTGGATCAGCGCCTGCCCCGCCTGGTCCTGCCGGATGGGCCTTGCCGGCGATGATGAGTTGCACCGGGCGCTCGGGATTGGTCAACAGGCGAAGCAGCCGCTCCGGGTCGTGCAGCAGCAGGTTCGGTCTCTTGTAGGTCGCGAAGCGGCGCGCAAAGCCCAGTGTCAATGCGTTGGGATCAAATAGATGCTTCGCCCCGTCAACCGCCTCGGGCGACGCGCCGGAGGCGGCCAGTTGCCTGGACAATCGCTCGCGGGCGTATTCGACAAGAGACTTGCTGGCGGCGGTGCGAAATTGCCAGAGGCTGGCGTCGGAGACGCGGCGAATGTCCTGCTCCAGGGTTTCCGTCGTCCCCAGCCAGCGGTCCTTTCCACAGGCTTCCGTCCAAAGATCGTCGGCCGCCGCCGAGTCCCAGGTCGGCATGTGGACTCCGTTGGTCACGTGTCCGACGGGCACTTCGTCCTCCGGCCAGTGCGGAAAGAGAGGCTCAAAGAGCTGCCGGCTGACCTTCCCGTGCAAGCGGCTCACGCCATTGACCGCCCCGCTCCCGCGGATCGCCAGATAGGCCATGTTGAAACTTTCCGACGAGTCGTCCGGGTTCTGGCGGCCCAGGGCCAGCAAATCGTGGAGTGTTATGCCGAGCTTCTGCTCGGCATAACCGCCGAGGTATTGCTCGATGAGGGCCGGAGCGAAACGGTCAAAGCCGGCGGCCACCGCCGTGTGGGTGGTGAAGAGGTTCCCCGCTCGCGTGACGGCCAGCGCGACTTCGAAGGGCTGCCCGGTCTCCTGCATGAAACTGCGGGCGCGTTCCAACACGGCAAAGGCCGCATGCCCTTCATTGAGATGACAGACTTCCGGCTGGATGCCGAGCGCGCCGAGCAGCCGCCATCCGCCGATCCCGAGGAGCAGTTCCTGCTTGAGGCGCAGCTCCGGCCCGCCGCCATACAGCTCGCTGGTAATCCCTCGATGAGCGGGGAAGTTCGCCGCGTCATTGCTGTCCAGCAGGTAAAGCTTCACTCTGCCGACCTGGACCTGCCAGGCGCGCAGCCAGACCGAGTAACCAGGCAAGGCGATCTCCAGCCGCAACCACTCGCCGTTCGCTTGGCGCAACGGCGTGATCGGCAACTGTCCGGGATCGTTATACGGGAAGAGGGCCTGTTGCGCTCCGTCCTTGTCGATCACCTGGCGAAAATAGCCTTGCTGGTAGAGCAGTCCCACGCCGACGACCGGCACGCCCAGGTCGCTGGCGGCTTTGAGCTGATCGCCGGCCACATTGCCAAGCCCGCCCGAGTAGATGGGCAGAGCTTCGCTCAACATGAATTCCATGCTGAAATACGCGGCGCAGGTCAGGGGACGCCTGCGGATGATTCTGCTGAAACCACGCGGGCGCCTCCACCGCTTGCCGCCTGGTCTTGCACCAGGTCGTCGACGTTCTTGCGGAAAACGGGATCGGCCAACACGCGCTCGATCTGGTCGCGCGAGACCGTCTGCAGGACAACCCAGGGGTTATGCGTGATTTCCCACAGTTCGGGATCAAGCTGCCGCCACACTTCGTCGGTGGCATGATTCCACGACCAGCGCATATCCAGGGCAAGCTCGGCCAGGGAATCGAATCCCTCGATTTCCGTCGCGCGGGCGGGCATTTGCTCGCGCCGCGACGCCGAGAAGTTGATTACCGAGGGCCGCGTGACGCTGGACGGCGAGAAGGTCACCGAACAGGGCGTGCGGGCCGGGGAAAACCAGGTGGTTTGCGTCGACGGCAAGCCGCTGGGCGAGCCCGATGCGGCGCGGCTGTGGCGCTATCACAAGCCCTCCGGCCTGGTGACGACGCACCGCGATCCCAAGGGCCGCCCGACCGTGTTCGCCAGCCTGCCAAAAACCCTGCCGCGCGTGGTTTCCATTGGACGGCTGGACTTCAATTCCGAGGGGCTGCTGCTCCTGACCAATGACGGGGAGATCGCGCGCCGCCTGGAGCTGCCCGTCGGCGGCTGGCCGCGCAAATACCGCGCCCGCCTGTTCGGCAAAGTCACCCAGGCCGACCTCGACAAGCTGGCCGAAGGCATTACCATCGAGGGCATCAAATACGGCCCCATCGTTGCCGATTTGGAACGCTCCACGGGGTTCAATTCCTGGGCCAGCGTCACGCTGAAGGAAGGCAAGAACCGCGAGGTGAAGCGCGTCATGGAAAGCCTGGGCCTGAAGGTTGCCCGGCTGATCCGCGTGCAGTTCGGCCCGTTCCATCTGGGCCATCTGGCGGAAGGCGCGGTCGAGGAAATCCCAGCCAAGCTGTGGCGCGAACAGCTGGGCATCGGGCGTAAGAAGCGCGCCAAGGAGCAGGCATGAAACGGCGTCTCGCGGTCGTAATTTGCGTTCTGGCCGCCACGGGCTGCGCCCGGCTGCAGGACATGGATTCGGACGCCTTCACCAAGGACGGCGTCAGCCAGGAGAGCATCCAGACCGACAGCCAGGCCTGCACCGAAGAGGGCAACATCAAGCGCGCCTACGAGGTTCGCGGCATCGGGGCCGAAAACGCCGACAAGCACCGGATTTTCAACCGCGCCTACGCCGCCTGCATGAAGGCCAAGGGCTACCGCGAGAACACCGGCTCGCTGAATTTCTGGCAGGCTTACGATCTTTAAGTTTGCAGACAACGCCTAAGCTGGTATTCAGCGCCCCGCGCGGCCAGGAGGCTTCCCCCATGAAAAAATACACCAAACCCCAGGCCTATGCCGCCGAAAGCAAAGACCACCGCCATGCCGGGACCTTCGAGGTTCTGGTGCCGGTGCCCGACCGGGTGAAACCCCACCGGGTGGGCGGGCAGTTCCCCTCCATGCAGGCGGCCGAAGGCTGGCTGCACAGCGACGAGGGCAAGGAAGCCATCGCCGAGGTCTTCACCTCAGCCAAGCCCGTCTCGGCCAAGGAACCAAGGGGCCGCTGACCCCTACCCGTCGCCCAGGATGGCGCGGCGCCGCGCCAGGCTTTCCGCCGGCCATAGCGCCTGCATATCGTAATAGACCTCGAATGCGGGCTGATCGGGCGGCAATACCACCCAATCGATTTTCGAGCGCGTGAAGATGTGCGCCTGGGGCGGGAACGCGGACGGATCGTCCAGCGTCGCCACGCGCAAAAAGCGGATGGCGGGACGGCGGCCATAATCGCTCCACAGCGCGCTCTGACATTGCGGGCAGCGATAGATGTCGTGCGGCCGCCCGCTTTCGGACGGCACCAGCACGGGAACGGGCGCGAGCGATCCCTCCAGCAATTCGATGCGGTCCGTTTCGATCACCGCATTGATGGCGAAGGCCGAACCGGTTTGGCGCCGACACTCCGTGCAATGACAGCAGTTGACGAACATCGGCGCGGCGGTGAGCCGGTACTTCACCGCGCCGCAAAAACACGAACCGGGGTAAGTGGGCATGGGGACTCCGCGCGTTAACCCCCAAACAATATCGTACCCGTTTTGTTCCGACAAGATCGGGCGCGAAGGTTGATCCGCGCGCCGCGCGCAGTCACCGTGTCGCGGCGAACCCGCTGTGGAGAAATCATCCCGTGCCCGATTTGGCCGACATCTGTTTCCTGTTCGACGTGGACAACACGCTGATCGACAACGATCGCATCACCCAAGACCTCAGCGATTATCTCGAACGCGAATATGGCGGCTATGCGCATGATTGCTATTGGGCGATCTTCGAGGAGCTGCGCCAGGAACTGGGCTATGCGGATTATCTGGGCGCGCTGGAACGCTATCGCGTCAAATATATGCACGACCCGCGCATTCTGCGCATGGCGAACTGGTTGATCGACTATCCTTTCGCCGAGCGGCTTTATCCCCACGCGTTCGACGCGGTGAAGCATGTCGCCCAGTGGGGCACCACGGCCATCCTGTCGGACGGCGACGCGGTGTTTCAGCCGCGCAAAGTTTTTCGCGCGGGCCTCAGCGAATTGTTCGAGCGGCGTGTGCTGATTTATATTCACAAGGAGCAGGAGCTTGATTATGTCGAGCGGATTTTTCCCGCCAAGCATTACGTGCTGATCGACGACAAGCTACGCATCCTCGACATGGTCAAGCGCGCCTGGGGCCCGAAGGTGACGACCGTGTTTCCGCGCCAGGGACACTATGCGAACGATCCCCAAATCGTGGCGAAATATCCGCCGGCGGATATTTCGATCGAGCGGATTGGGGAGTTGGTGCGGAGCGAGAGGGGGGAGTTTGGGGGATAGGGGCGCGCATGAACTAGATTCACTCCGACCCTAGTTCTACTTCAGGGTTCGGGTTTGGGCCGCTCGCAGGCGCTGCACGGACGATGGTTTTGCCGGTGGAGGCAATTAAGAGGGCAAATTGAGGAGAGATATCCTCGTTATCCTAACGTGATGTGCGCAAGAACCGGACTCCGCCGCAGTACAAGCCTTACTAAACCCGTCACTGAAGGATAAACTGATGGTTGATTCTTATGGTCGGATGCTCATATGGCTACCCTCCCCTTGAGGGAGGGTCGATCCGGTGGAGCGTAGCGGAGCCGGATCGGGGAGGGGTCTGCCGCAGTCTTTGAGTGCGTGCCAGATTCCATCCAACACCGCGTCCAGATTCTTCAACACATCGCCGTTCGGAAAACGCAGGACGCGATAGCCGCGCGCGCTCAGAAATCGTGTGCGTGCCTCGTCATATTCCATATTGGCGTCGGCGCCGTGTTGGTCGCCGTCGATCTCCACGATCAACTTCGCCGCCGCGCAATAGAAGTCGGCGATATAGGGACCTATCGGCTGCTGACGGCGAAACCGCAGATGCGCAAATTGCTTGGCGCGAAGGAGCGACCAGAGTATTCGTTCGGCATCGGTGGCTGTCGTGCGCAGATTCTTGGCGAAGTCGCGTTTGAATTCACGGCGGTGCGAGGTGTTTGATTTTGGTGGCATGACCCCTCCCCCAAAACGCTACGCGTTTTGGACCCTCCCTCAAGGGGAGGGTCAAGAAGATACTTTAGTTCACCGCCTTCTCAAATCCTTCCCACAATCCGTTGATATACACCGCGCCGAGCGCGCGGTCGTAGAGGCCGTAGCCGGGGGTGCCGGTTTCGCCCCAGATCATGCGGCCGTGGTCGGGGCGCACATAGCCCTCGAACCCCGCATCGTAATACGCCTTGACGATGGCACCGATGTCGAGCGAGCCGCAATCGGAGCGGTGCGCGGTCTCGTGGAAATTGCCTTTCTCGTCCACCTTCACATTGCGGATGTGGGCGAAGTGGATGCGCCCCTGCCCGGCGAACTCCTTCACCATCGAGACGATGTTGTTGTCGAGGCTGGCGCCGAGCGATCCGGCGCACAGCGTCAGCCCGTTGGCCGGGCGATCCACCATCGCCAGCACGCGGCGCAGATCCTCCACATTCTTCACGATACGCGGCAAGCCGAAGATCGGGCGCGGCGGATCGTCGGGGTGGATCGCCATCTTGATGCCGGCCTGTTCGGCGGCGGGGATCACGCCCTTCAAGAAATATTCGAGATTGGCCCAGAGCGCGGATTCGGGAACGCTTTGATATTCCGCGATCAGCCCCAGCATTTCCTCGCGCTTGAAGCTGACATTCCAGGCGGGAAGGTCCATGCCCTTGCGCGGATCGCTGCCCGCCAGCACATCGGCGTCGAAGCCCAGCACAGTGGAACCGTCTTCGAGTTCGAGGTTCAGCGTGGTGCGCATCCAATCGAACACCGGCATGAAATTGTAGCAGACGACTTTGAGGCCGCATTCGCCAAGATTGCGCAGGGTCTGCGCATAATTGGCGATCAGTGCGTCGCGCGTGGGGCGACCGAGCTTGATGTCCTCATGCACCGGCACGCTTTCGATCACCTCGAATTCGAGGCCCGCGGCTTCGATGGTCTTCTTGAGAGCGCGGATGTTTTCGAGCGGCCAAACCTCGCCGACCGGCACGTCATAGACCGCCGAGGCGATGCCCGTGACGCCGGGAATCTGGCGGATATAAGCCAGCGGCACCGGGTCGCTTTCGCCATACCAGCGAAGGATCATTTTCATGCGCGCCTCCCGTTACGACTTCGCCAGCGGCGCGGGTTGTTCCAGGCCTTCGGGGTCCTGGTGGATGATGATTTCGGCGGTGGGAAAGGCCGCATGCAGATCGGCCTCTACCGCGTCGCTCAGATCGTGCGCCGCCCACAGGCTGAGCGCGGGGTCGAGTTCGATGTGAAGCTGGATGAAGGTGGTCGAGCCCGCCATGCGGGTGCGCAGATCGTGCATGTCCAACACCTCGGGATGCTGCATGACGATGGATTTTATGCGGTCGCGCTCGGCATCGGGCAGCTCGCGGTCCATCAACTGGTCGTAGCTCTGGCGGAAGACATGCAACACGCCGATCACCAGCACGCCAGCGACGACCAGCCCGACGATGGGATCGGCGATCAGAATGCCGAACTTCGTCGCCAGCACGATGCCGATGACGACGCCGATATTGACCAGGATGTCGCCGACATAGTGCAAGCGGTCCGCGCCGATGGCGATGGAGCCTGTGCGCCGCACGGTAATCTGTTGCGCGACGACCAGAACGACCGTCGCCGCAATCGAGACCACCATGACGATAAGACCGATTTCACCATGCTCGATGATGTGCGGCGCGATCAGCCGCCCGGTGGATTCGATCACCAAGAAGGCGGAGGAGCCGGCGATAAACGCGCTCTGCGCCAGCCCCGCCAGCGGCTCGGCCTTGCCGTGTCCGAAGCGATGCTCGTGATCGGCGGGCGTCAGCGCGTGGCGCACCGCCAGCAAATTGACGAAGGAGGCGAAAACGTCGAGCGCGGAATCCGCGAGCGACGCCATCATCGCCATGGAATCGGTGAGGATGAAGGCAATCGCCTTCAGCGCTACCAGAAACAATGCGACGCCGACGGCGGCCAGCGCGACGCGCTGCATCAACCGGCCGTTCGCGGCGCTGGTCATGGGAAGAGCCGTTCTGTGCGCCAGGGCTTGCCGGGCGCTTCGCGGCGATAGACGAGACGGTCGTGCAGACGGAAGGGCCGGTCGCGCCAGAACTCGATCTCCAGCGGCGCGACGCGATAGCCAGACCAATGCGGCGGGCGCGGCACTTTCGACAGCGCGTATTTCACCGCGACCTTGGCGATCTCTTTCTCGAACACGAAGCGGCCTTCCATTGGGCGCGACTGAGCCGAGGCCCAAGCGCCGATCTGGCTGTCCTTGGCGCGGGAGGCGAAATAGGCGTCGGCTTCCTCGCTACTCACCGGCGCGACCGGGCCGCGCACGCGCACTTGGCGGCGCTGGGTCTTCCAATGAAAGCACAACGCGGCGGCGGGATCGGCGGCCAGCTCCTCGCCCTTGGCGCTTTGGGTGTTGGTGTAGAAAACAAAGCCGCGCTCGTCATAGCCCTTGAGCAGGACCATGCGGATATTGGGCCGGCCCGCCGCGTCGGCGGTGGCCAGCGCCATGGCGTTGGCCTCGTTGGGCTCGGTCTTGTCGGCCAGCTTCATCCATTCGCCGAACAGCGCGAAAGGATCGCCCGCCTCGGCGATACCGCCGTCGTCCAAAGGTCCACCAATCTGGCTCATGGGATGCGCATATCATCTTCGTTTTGCGCGCGGAAGCGCTGGTTGCTAACCTGACGCGATGATGCGCCCAGGGCTCCCGGCTGCGATTGTGTTGTGCTTATGCGGCGCATTCGCAACCGCTTGCGTCAGTGCGCCGGAAAACTCCGGAACCACGATCAAACAGACCTTCGATGCCGGCCTAAAAGCCTATGATTCCGGCGATTTTGCCGGGGCTTACAAGGACTGGTCGGCGATCACCGACGCCGATCTGGGCGCCATGCGCAACGTCGCGGTCATGCTGCGCACCGGCAAAGGCGTCGAAAAAGACCCCAAGGCGGCTGAGGCGATGATGCGCCGGGCGGCCGAGGCCGGATTGTTCACCGCCCAGGCCGATCTCGGCGAGATGCTGCTGAAGGGCGAAGCGGGGCCGCCCGATCCCCAGGCGGCGCTGCCCTGGCTGATCGCCGCGGCCCAGCAGGACCATCCTCTGGCGCAGTTCGAGCTGGGCCAGCTCTATGAACAGGGAATCGCGGTCGATAAGAACATCGAGGAGGCGCGGCGGCTCTACAAAGCCGCGGCGGCTGGCGGGGTAAAAGAGGCCGCAGAGCGCCTGGCCGCCCTGCCCCCCGAGCTAAGGCCTTAACAGGGCTTCAAACGACACCCTATATAGTGGGAACCGCTAGGCGATTCCGGCGGCTGGAGAACGCATGCGAGATCCTTATGAAGTGCTGGGCGTCAAAAAGAACGCCAGCGAAGCCGAGATCAAGAAAGCGTTCCGCTCGCTCGCCAAAAAGTTCCACCCGGACACCAAGGGCGGCGATGTAGCGGCGAAAAAGCGCTTCCAAGAGATCAGCGCCGCCCATGACATCGTGGGCGACAAGGAAAAGCGCGCAAAATACGACGCCGGCCAGATCGATGAGGCCGGCAATGCGCGCGGTTTCGACCCGCGCGCCCATGGTTTCCAGCAGGGCTCGCCCTTTGCGCGCGGCGGCGCACCCGGCGGCGGCGGACCGGGCGATTTTCATTTCACCTGGAGCGATCAAGAACGTCCGGGCCAGGCGGGCGGCGGAGAAGGGTTTCGGCCCGAGGATTTGTTCGCCGATCTTCTAGGGGGCCTCGGCGGGCGCGGGCGCGGACGGGCCCAGCCGCGCGCCGGTCAGGATTTCTCAGTGTCCACCACGGTCAGCTTCGAGGAAGCCGCCAACGGCGGAACGCGGCGCGTCGTGCTGCCCAATGGCGAACAGATCGACGTCAAGATTCCCAAGGGGATGAAAGACGGTCAGCAAATCCGCCTCAAGGGACGCGGCGGCGCGGGCGTCCATGGCGGACCGCCCGGCGATGTGATGATCCAGGTCGCGGTCGCGCCGCATCCGTTTTTCACGCGCGAGGGCCGCGATCTGAAGATCGACCTACCCGTCACACTGAAAGAGGCGGTGCTCGGCGCCAAGGTTCCGGTTCAGACTTTGTCGGGAACCGTGTCGGTCGGCGTGCCGCCCGATTCCAACACTGGCACGGTGCTGCGGCTGAAGGGCAAGGGCATTCCGGGCGCGGGTCATGAGGCGACCGGCGATCTCTATGCGCGCGTGGTGGTGACGCTGCCCGACGAACCGGACGCGGAGCTGCGAAAATTCGCGGAAGACTGGAAGGCGAACTACGACCCGAGGGCAAAGATCAAATAGCGCGGCTCTTTCAGGCCATGGTGCGGCGGCCGAGGATCGTCATGGCGAAGCCGACGGCTCCAGCGACGAAGGCAAACGCAACAAGTCCAAGCGCAAGATTGAAGGCGTGCGTGACGTCATGGTCCGCTGCCTGTTGACGCGCGGCGAGCCGTTTGATTTCCCGATCATGGATGGCCGTCAGCAGCCGCTGCACGGCGTAGCGTGTCTCTCGCTTCGCCGGATCGGCAATGGCAGCCCCGACTTCTTTTGCATGACCGGGACCGAGACTGGAAAGACCGGAAAATAATTCGTCCTGCTTGGCGACCAGTCCGCGCAATTTGACGACATTCGCCTTAAGACCGGGGTCGTCCAACGCCAATCTGTCGAGCGCGTCGATGGATTCATTCAGGCGATTGACGTTGTCCGCCTCGTAGACCAGAAAATCGGGACTGTCGGTCAGCGCATAGCCGCGCACGGTCATGTCTACGCCCATGACCAGCGTGTTGATCTCGGAGATGTCAAGCAAGACGTTGTTCGAGCGCTGCACCCAGCCATAGCTTCCGCGCAGCGACGAGACATTGTTGCCCAGCATCGTCATCGCCGCGACCACCAGCACGACGGACGTAAGCAAGGTCGGCACGCCGACCTCGCGCAGATGGGCGCGTTCGAGAAATATCCTGAATTTGGGAGACGTTCGAGGCATGCGGCCCTCGCCCAAGGTTCCCGCCAGTGTCCGCCGTAATGCTTTAGGACCTGTTAATCATTGCAGCAGTCGCGATACACTAAGTATTGCGGCGGCGGCCATAGAGCGTGAAGACAAAGCCGAGCGCACTTAACAGGAATGCCAAAATGACGAAGGCAAAGGCCAGTTTGAAGGTGTGCGCCGCCTGATGCTCGGACTGTGGCCTGCCGCGAGGCCAGAAGCTTCAATTGATCGTCGCGCATGGCCTGCAGCGTCAGACGCGCCGACAGCATGTCGTCTCTCTTCTTCGGATCGGTGATCGCCGCGGCAACGTCGCTGGCATGGCCCGGACCAAGACCTGAAAGTTGGGAATAAAGCGCCAGGCGCTTGGCAACGAGACCGCGCAACAATTCCAGGCGACGCATCTGCGCCGGCTGATCGGCCACCAACTGCGCGAGTTTGTCCATCGCCGTCATCGTATGACTGCGCTCATAGTGCTGGTAGCGAAGGAATTTGGGGTCGTCCGTCAGCGCGTAGCCGCGCACCGTCATCTCGACGCCCACCAGCTTCGCATCGACTTCGGCGATCTCAAGCAATGTGGCGTTCGAGCGCTGAATCACCGCGTAGCTGCGGCGCAATTCGGTAATATTGACGCCGAGCAGCGCCATTGCCGACAGCAGCAACACGACCGCCGCAAAAAGCGTCGGCGTTCCCGCCTGGCGCAGATGGCCGCGCTCAAACAGTATCCTCACATTTCGGATTGCCGACGAGTGCATCGCGTTCCCGACAGAAAGTCGCCGCCCTGCCCACATCCTAGGCACCAATTCATTAAGATGGATTAACGAGTGCGCCGCGCTAGTGGGGTTCGGCGTTACGGGCAAATTGAGAGAGCACAATTCCCAGCGCCCCGAGTAGGAAGGCGATCACCACGATAGCCACGGCGATGCCGTAGGTCTTCGAGGCCTGCGCCGCTGCCGCGCCTTGGCGGTCCGCCAACAGCTTTACCTCGTTGGCGCGAAACGCAATCAGTTCGGCACGCGCGGTGTTCATGACATTGCGGTTTCCGGTATCCAGGATCGCCGACGCTACGTCACGCGCATGGCCGGGCCCGAGGCTGGGTCAGTCCGACGAAGATTTCCGAATGCCTGGAGATCGTCTTGCGCAGCTGCGCAAATTGCGCCGCCTGCGAGGATCGTTCGCCACGAGAACACCGAGTTTGTTGGTGGAATCCGTAACGTTGCGCGCATTGTTCTGCACATAGACAAGAAACCTTGGATCGTCGGTCAGGGCATAACCGCGAACCGACAATTCGACGCCGTAAATGCCCGTCTGCAGATCCGATATTTGCAGCAGGACATCGTCGGCCTGCTGAACCCAGGCGAAGTTATGGCGCATCGTGGAAACATTGACCCCGAGGAGCAGCATGCCCGCCGCGAGCAGCGCGCCAGCTACTGCGAGCATCTGGCTGCCGGCATGGCGCAATTGGCCGCGCCGCAGAAGGTTCAGTAGGCCGGCGCGTGTCATGGTGAGATGTCCTGGCGAGCAGTGTAAACACACAGCGAATATGGGGGAAATCGATTAATCCTTCCTTAGGTACGGGGGAGGATTTGGCCGGATTGGGCCTTTCCATACGCCTAGTTGCTCGCGCTGCCGTTCCCTCGTAGGAACTGCATTACCGATTGTTGATTTTCCCGATGTTTTCAAGCATTTGGTGCGTACACCGAGACAGGAGCATTTCCATGGCGTTCGAGGGCCTGATGAAGGGCAAACGTGGCCTGATCATGGGCGTGGCAAATGACCGTTCGATCGCTTGGGGCATCGCCCAGTCCCTCCACCAGGCGGGAGCCGAACTGGCGTTTACCTACCAGGGCGAGGCGTTCAAGAAGCGCGTTTTGCCGCTGGTCGCGCCGATGAACCCCGCCGCGGTGATGGACTGCGACGTCACCAATCAGGCTTCGCTGGATGCGCTGTTCGCGGAACTCGGCAGGGTCTGGGGCACGCTCGATTTCGTGGTCCATGCCGTCGCCTTTTCCGACAAGGACCAGCTCAAAGGCCGCTACGCCGATACGACGGCCGAAAATTTCGCGATGACGATGAACATCTCCTGTTACTCGTTCACCGCCGTGGCGCGCCGCGCCGAAAAGCTGATGACCAATGGCGGCAGCCTGGTCACGCTGACCTATTACGGCGCCGAAAAAGTGATGCCGCATTATAATGTGATGGGCGTCGCCAAGGCCGCGTTGGAAGCCAGCGTGCGCTATCTCGCCGAGGACCTCGGCAAGGAAGCCATCCGCGTCAACGCGATCTCGGCGGGGCCGATCAAAACGCTGGCGGCATCCGGGATCGGTGACTTCCGCTATATCCTGAAATGGAACGAGTACAATTCGCCGCTGCGCCGCACCGTGACGACCGAGGAAGTGGGGGGCGCGGCCTTGTTCCTGCTCTCCGACCTCGGCAAGGCGGTTACCGGGGAGTGCCTGCACGTCGACTCGGGTTATCATGTGATCGGGATGAAGGCGCCGGACGCACCCGACATCGTGCTCGGGAAGAATGGGGACTGATGTCGTATAATTCGTTCGGCCACATGTTCCGGGTTACGACGTTCGGCGAAAGCCATGGCCCGGCGCTGGGCTGTGTGATCGACGGCTGCCCGCCGGGCATCGCGCTGACCGAAGCCGACATCCAGGGCGATCTTGACCGCCGCCGCCCCGGCCAATCGAAATTCGTCACCCAGCGCAAGGAACCCGACCGGGTGCGCATTCTCTCCGGCGTCTTTCAGGACGAGCGGATGAAGAGCCAAGTGACTACCGGGACGCCCATCGCGCTGCTGATCGAGAATATCGATGCGCGTTCGAAGGATTATTCTGACATCCGCGACAAGTTCCGCCCCGGTCACGCGGATTTCACCTATTGGGCGAAATACGGCGTGCGCGATTATCGCGGCGGCGGTCGCTCCAGCGCGCGCGAAACCGCCGCGCGGGTGGCGGCGGGCGCGGTGGCGAAGAAGGTCTTGGCCAGCCTCTACAAGGGCGCGGCGGTACGCGGTGCGCTCATCCAAATGGGCACACAAACCATTGAGCGCAAACGCTGGGACTGGGCCGAGGTTTTGCGCAATCCCTTCTTTTGCCCGGACGCCAAGGCGGTTGCTCCGTGGACGGAATATCTGGAGGGCGTGCGCAAGAAGGGCTCCTCCTGCGGCGCCATCGTCGAAGTGGTGGCGGAAGGCATTCCCGCCGGTCTCGGCGCGCCGATCTATGCCAAGCTCGACAGCGATCTCGCCTCGGCCTTGATGGGTATCAACGCGGTCAAGGGCGTGGAGATCGGCGACGGCTTCGCCACGGCGCATATGTCCGGCGAAGACAATTCCGACGAAATGCGCAAAGGCGCGCGCGGCAAGCCGAAATTCCTCTCCAACCATGCGGGCGGGATTTTGGGCGGGATTTCCACCGGCCAGCCCATTGTGGTGCGTTTCGCGGTGAAACCGACCTCCTCCATCCTTTCCCCGCGCAAGACCATTGATATTCACGGCGGCGATACCGATATCGTCACCAAGGGCCGCCACGATCCCTGTGTCGGTATTCGCGCCGTACCCGTCGGCGAAGCGATGATGGCACTCGTGCTGGCCGATCATGCGCTGCTGCATCGCGGGCAAAACGGCGGATAAATCGCTCCGGGGAGGGGCATGTTATGGACGTCATCATTCTCGTTCTGATTTTCGCCGCCGCGTTTTTCGTTCTCACCATCATCCTGGGAAGCTATTTCACGGTGCAGCAGCAAAGCCGCGCCATTGTGGAACGCTTCGGCAAGTATGTCCGTACCGCCAATCCCGGACTGAATTTCAAGATCCCCTATATCGAAAGCATCGTGCAGCGCGTTTCGCTGCGCGTGCAGCAATTGCTGGTGGAGGTCGACACCAAAACGCTCGACAACGTCTTCGTGAAAATCTCGGTCGCGGTGCAATACCGCGTGGTCGAGGGCAGCGAAGCGGATTCCTTTTACAAGCTGCAGGATCATGTCGAGCAGATCAGCTCCTATGTGCTCGACGTGGTGCGCGCCAAGGTTCCCAGAATGAGCCTCGACGAAGTGTTCGAGAAAAAGGACGACATCGGCAGCGCCGTCAAAAGCGAACTTGACGTCTCGATGAAAATCTACGGCTTCGAGATTCCCAATGCGCTGGTCACCGACGTCAATCCCGCCGACAACGTCAAAGCGGCGATGAATGAAATCCAGACGCAGCAGCGCCTGCAGGTTGCCGCCGCCGCCAAGGGCGAGGCCAACAAAATCCTGGTGGTCAAGAACGCCGAAGCGGAGGCGGAATCCAAGCGCCTTCAGGGCGAAGGCATCGCCAAGCAGCGCCGCGCCATCGTCGACGGACTTCGCGAATCCATCGCGGCCTTCACCGACAAGGTCTCCACCGTCAACGAACACGAGGTGCTGAACCTGGTGCTGATGACGCAATATTTCGACACGCTGAAAGAGGTTGGCATATCGGCGAACAGCAAGGTCATCCTGATCCCGCACGCGCCCGCCGGCATGACCGACATCTCCGAGCAACTGCGCCAAGCGATCATCACGGGCAACGAGACGGTAGAGAAAAAATAAGAGTCAGCCACGCACGAAGTTCGCCGCCAGTTCGATATGGTCCGACCAAAGGAACTGGTCGACGGGCAGGACGCGCTCAAGGCGATAACCGCCGCCGATCAGAATGCGCGCATCGCGCGCGAAGGTGTCGGCATCGCAGGAGACATAGGCCACGCGCTTGACCTTGGAGAGGGCCAAAGCCTGTGCTTGCGCGAGGGCGCCCGCGCGCGGCGGGTCGAGGCAAACCGCATCATAGCTGCTGGCATCGGATGCGGAGATCGCGTGTTTGAAGAGATTTCGTCTTTCGACGGTAACGGGCTTGAGGCCGGATGCGGCGCGCGCGGCGGCCGACAGCGCGTCGAGCGTTGGTATCTCGATCTCCACGGCATGCACGCGGGCGCGTTCGGCTAGGACAAGCGCGAAGGTGCCGCAACCGGCGAAGAGATCGGCGACACGCTTGGCGCCGGAGAGCGCCTCCAGCACGAATTTCTGCAACACCGCTTCGCCTTCGCGCGTCGGCTGAAGGAATGCATCCGGCGGAAGCGCGACACTCGCCTTGCCGAAACGCATGGACGGTTTCGCCAGTTCGACCAGCGTTTCGCCATTGGCGGCGATGCGCGCCAATTTCAACTGGGACGCTGAGCGCGCCAGCGCGGCGTTGAGGCCCGTATCGTTCGCGCGCCTCAGCCAACGGATCGACAGATCGATGCCGCCATCGGTGTCTGCAATGTGCAGTTCGGCGGCTTCGCGAAGGGCCAAAAGCTCGTCCAGCATTTCACGCAGGCGCCGCACCAGCTGGAACAGGCGCGGTGTCAGCACCAGGCATTCGTGCATGTCCACAATGTCGTGGCTTCGCGCGGCGTGAAAACCGAGCGCCACACCGCCCTCGCCCTTCAACACCTTGAAGGTTGCGCGGCGGCGCGTGGCGGGAGGCACTTCCACCACTTCTTCGACTGGTGCATCCACGCCGTGGCGCGACAAGGCATCCTTCACCTGTGCGCGCTTAAAGGCGCGGTATTCGCTTGGCGCCATGTCCTGATAGGCGCAGCCGCCACACGTGCCGAAATGGCGGCAGAGAGTCATGCTCTTTTCGCCGCGACGAGGAATTCGCGGTTGCCGTCGCCGCCCGCAATTGGGCTTTCCATCGTGCCCAGCACCGACCAATGGGGCTGCGCGCCCAGCCATTCCACGATGGATTGCAGGGCTTTGCGCCGGGCGTCCTCGCTCTTGACGATGCCACCCTTGGCGATGTTCTCGCGGCCCGCCTCGAACTGCGGCTTGACCAGCGCGACCAGAAACGAGTCCGGCTGCGCGAATTGAATTGCGCCGGGAAGCACTTGCTTCAGGCCGACGAAACTGACATCGGCGACGATGGCTTGAAGCGGTTCGGGAATGTGGGCCGGCGTCAGATCGCGGGCATTGACGCCTTCGAGGGAAACGACGCGCGGATCGGCGGCAAGCCTTGGATGCAACTGGCCGTGACCGACATCGACGGCATAGACCTTCGTCGCGCCGCGCTCCAGCAGTACATCGCTAAAGCCGCCGGTGGACGCGCCGACATCGATGCAGACGAGATCCTTGGGCGACAACTCAAAACGATCCAGCGCCGCCGCAAGTTTCACGCCGCCGCGCGAAACATAGGGATGCGCCTTGGCATATTCGATGACGGCGTCCTCGGCGATGCTCTGCGAGGATTTGACGACCGGCGCGCCGCCCGCGCGCACATTACCCGCGTGAATGGCGGCCTGCGCCTCCGCGCGGCTGGCGGCATAGCCATGTTCGACCAGAAAAACATCGGCGCGCGTGCCGGATGCCATTACGCGATCTGGCCGACGGCCGCAGCCTCTTCCGCGCGGCCGAGCGCGGAGAGCGCCGCCGCCGCAATGGAATTCGCATCCAGCCCAGCCGCCATATACATGCGCTCGGGTGTATCCTGATTCTGGAAATGATCGGGCAAGACCATCGGGCGGAACTTCAGCCCATGGTCGAGAAGGCCTTCCCAAGCCAGGAACTGCGCGACATGGGCGCCGAAACCGCCGACCGCGCCTTCTTCCACCGTCACCAGCACTTCGTGTTCGCGCGCAAGGCGGCGGATCAGATCGCGATCGAGCGGCTTGGCAAAGCGGGCATCGGCAACGGTGACGGATAATCCGTAGGCGGACAGTCTCTCCGCCGCCAGCAACGCCTCGGCAAGCCTTGTGCCCAGACTGAGGATGGCGATGGAGCTGCCCTCGCGCAGGACGCGGCCCTTGCCGATTTCGAGCGGGATGCCGGCCAGCGGGCGCTCAAGCCCGACGCCCTCGCCGCGCGGATAGCGCACGGCGCTGGGGGCGTCGTCGATTTGCGCCTGGGTCGCCACCATATGCGTCAGCTCGACCTCATCGGCGGCCGCCATCACCACGAAGCCCGGCAGCGTCGCGAGATAGGCCACGTCGAACGAACCGGCATGGGTGGCGCCGTCGGAACCGACCAATCCGGCGCGGTCCATCGCAAAGCGCACCGGCAGCGACTGAATCGCCACGTCATGCACCACCTGGTCATAAGCGCGTTGCAGGAAGGTCGAATAGATCGCGCAAAACGGCTTGAGGCCCTCGGCGGCAAGACCCGCCGCAAAGGTCACCGCATGCTGCTCGGCAATGCCGACGTCGAAACAGCGATCTGGAAACGCCTTGGCGAAGTGATCGAGCCCGGTGCCCGCGGGCATCGCGGCCGTAATGGCGACAATGCGCTTGTCCTTCTTTGCTTCGGCAATCAGCGCATCGGCGAAAACCTGGGTGTAGGTCGGCGCCTTGGAATTGGATTTCTTCTGTTCGCCGGTCAGCACATTGAACTTGGAAACGCCGTGATATTTGTCGGCGCTGGCTTCGGCGGGCGCATAGCCTTTGCCCTTTTTGGTCACGACATGAACCAGGATCGGGCCGTTCTTCATGTCGCGGACGTTTTCCAGCACCGGGATTAAGTGCTCCAGATTGTGCCCGTCGATCGGGCCGACGTAATAGAAGCCAAGTTCCTCAAACAGCGTGCCGCCGGTAACCATGCCGCGGGCATATTCCTCGACGCGGCGCGCACCAATTTTCATCGGACGCGGCAGAAACTCCGCCAACCGCTTGGCGACCTTGCGCATGCCGCGATAGGGCCGCGACGACACCAGGCGCGAGAGATAAGCACTGAACGCGCCCACCGGCGGCGCGATCGACATGTCGTTGTCGTTCAGCACCACGATCAGACGCGCATTCGCCGTGCCCGCGTTGTTCATCGCCTCATAGGCCATGCCCGCACTCATCGAACCGTCGCCGATCACGGCCACGACATTGTGCGTCTTGCCCTGCAAATCGCGCGCGACGGCAAAGCCCAGCGCCGCCGAAATGGATGTTGAGGAATGCGCCGCGCCGAAGGAATCGAATTCGCTTTCGGAGCGCTTGGTGAAGCCCGAAAGACCGCCGCCCTGGCGCAACGTGCGCATGCGCGAACGCCGCCCGGTGAGAATTTTATGCGGATAGGCCTGATGGCCGACATCCCAGATCAGCTTGTCGTTCGGCGTGTCGAACACGTAATGCAGCGCCACCGTCAATTCGACAACGCCGAGGCTGGAGCCGAGATGGCCGCCGGTCACCGACACGACGTCGATCAATTCGGTACGCAGTTCGTCCGCCAGCTGGCGCAGATCGCAGCGTGGCAACGCACGAAGCTCGGCGGGAATACGAATCCCGTCCAATAAAGACGTCTTGCTAGGCACACCCATGCACCAAACTCCAAACGCCGCGCTCGTCGAGCGCGCCGCCCCACCCCTATTTCGCATACGCACACAAAAGTTCAGCCTTTTCCGCGAACAAATCAAGGCGACGCAATGCCAATGGTTTATCTGTGGGCGTCCGGCAACAATACATCTTGGCAATGTTCGGGGGCGCGCAAATGTTCACGCCGGCAAAACCGAGAAATTACAGGCGCGAAAGATCGTCGTCAGCCCAGTTCGACAGACTGCGTACCGAGCGGTCCGCCTTCGCCTTGGACGATTTTTTCCAGACGGCTTTCGGCTGCTTTCAGTCTGCTTTCGCAATGCGCCTTGAGGATTTGACCGCGCTCATAAAGCGCAATGGAATCGTCGAGTTCCACTTGTCCTTGCTCTAACCGCGCTACGATGCCTTCAAGCTCCTTGAGCGCCGCCTCGAAACTGAGAGCATCAACAGCAAGGGCTTCCGGTTTGGCTTTGGCGGACATTGTTCGGGCTCCGGTCGGTGCGCGCCGATCCTTCGGCTTGTCGCACATGTCGCAGCGAGGCATAGCGGCCGCCACGCAAGCAGACAATACGGTCCGCCGCGCCAATATGCAGGCAACTGCGCCGTTAACGACTGGCCGCTCAGGACGTAAGGGAGTTGTCGAAAACCGTGTCCATTCGCATGGTTATGCAATTTAACGATAATTTGACGGTGATTAATTTCGCAGCAAACTGGTCACTTTCTCACCAGGGCCATAAAATGTGGCATAACATACTGATTACAAAGGCGTTTCTGTAAATGACGGCTCCGGCAAGATTCATGCTCATTATTTCCCACAATTAATGTTTTAATTTTAATACTGGCGGCAATTTAGCAATAAAAGTACAACATCACGGTAATTTGACGCTTTCATGCCACATTAATTTGCGAAACTATGCTTTGTGCAATTCGCCTTTTGACGACTCCCCCTGCCGCACCTAGCCTTCCTTCAAACGGGCATTGAGATATGCGCTCCAGACTTGGGCGCAAACTAGGTCTCTTTCGTTGTGACTATGCCCGCGAACGAACGTCGTTGCGACAAAACCAAGGGGGTACCCGTGTTTAAAATCCACAATAGTCTCCGCTCTACACTGCTCCTGGGAGCAGCCACGGCCGCGGCCGTCAGCCTGTCCAGCGCAGCTGCTTACGCCGACAATGTCGAAACCGTTGTCGTCACCGGTTCGCGCATTCCGCAAGCGGGTCTGACCAGCGTCAGCCCGGTGACCACCATCGGCTCCGAGGAGATGAAACTCCAAGGCACGACGAACGTCGAAGACATGCTCAACAGCCTGCCGCAGGTTTTCGCGAGCATGAACAGCACCGTGAACAACGGCGGCGATGGCGAAGCGACGGTCGACCTTCGCGGTCTCGGCGCCTCGCGCACCTTGGTCTTGATCGACGGCACGCGTTTGATGCCCGGCAATCCGCAAGATCCGGTCGCCAACCTGAACAACATTCCGTCGCAATTGGTCGAACGCATCGAAGTGCAAACCGGCGGCGCCTCGGCGACCTACGGTTCGGATGCCCTCGGTGGCGTCGTCAACTTCATCATGCGCAAGGATTTCGAAGGCGTCGAAATCTCCGGCCAATACGGTTTCGCCAATGCCGATAACGGCGGCGCCAACTTTGAAGCCGCGCAAAACGCCAAAGGCTTCGCCAATGCGCCCAAGGGCATCGTGGACGGCCAGAACACCGATGGTTCGATGATCATCGGCACGAATACCGCCGACGGCAAAGGCAATATCACCGCCTATGTCACCTATCACGAGCAAAAGCCGGTCTACTGGGCGGCCCGCGATTATTCGGCTTGCACGCTGGGCATCACCGGCCCCACAAAGAATGACTATTCCTGCGGCGGTTCGTCGAACCTCAACCGCTTTATCTCGATCGACAACGCGACCGCGAGTGTGTCGCCTTACGACTTCTTCGAAACCGGCACCGGCGCCGCCGGCACCGGCGTGATGAACCCCTATGGTGGCCAGAAATATAACTACGGCGCGGAAAACTATCTGCAGCGCCCGGACAATCGTTATTCGGGCGGCTTCTTTGCTCATTATGACGTGAACTCGAACCTCAAGTTCTATTCGAGCTTCATGTTCACCGATGACCATTCGGTCGAAGTCGCGGCCCCGTCGGCCGTCTTCCTCGGCGTCGGCACGGTCAGCGGCGCCTTCCAGCAGATCAATTGTACCAACCCGTTGATGACGGCACAGGAAAACCAGCAGCTTTGCGGCTTGCTGCCGGGCGACAATCTCGTTTCCAGCGGTGCCGTCGAAACGGCGCTTGGCCATTCCTATTACGATGGCGCCGGCAACCTGACACCGGGCCAGTCGCTGCTCGAAATCGGCCGCCGTAACATCGAAGGCGGCAACCGCATCACCGAACTGGACAGCACCGCTTATCGTGCTCAGATCGGCGTGAAGGGCGATATCGCAGATAGTTGGACATATGACGTCTATGCCCAATTCGGCCTCTCCAGGTATCAAGAAACGCTGCTCAACGAAATGTCGAAAGCCCGCGTGCAGCAGGCTCTCGAAGTCGATCCGCTGACGGGCAAGTGCTACAGCGAGGAATCCAACCCGCCGTCGTCGGTGGGCTGCGTTCCGCTTGACATCTTCAACGGCATTGGCTCGATCACGTCGGCCATGGAGGCCTTCGTTGGTGCCACGGGTCTGCAGCATGGTTATACGCAGGAACAGATTGTCAGCGGTTCGATCACCGGCGATCTGGGCGAATGGGGCGGCAAGTCGCCTTGGGCGAAGGATCCCATCAGCGTGTCGTTCGGTGCGGAATATCGTGACGAAGAACTCGAGCTTCTCACCGACTCCGAATATCAGCTGAACGATCTGTACGGCGCAGGCGGCGCGACACTGTCGCAGCCTCTGGCCGGATTCAATGTGGCGGAAGGCTTCATGGAATTCCGGGCGCCGATCGTCCAGGGTGAAGAGTACTTCCAAGACCTCACCCTCGACGGCGGCTATCGTTTCTCGTCCTACAGCACAGCCGGCGACACCAGCACCTACAAGCTTGGTTTGGAATGGCAGCCGGTTGACGACATCAAGTTCCGCGGCAGCATGCAGCGTGCCGTTCGCGCGCCGAACGTCCTCGACCTCTACACGCCGGATAACAACGTTTTGTTCTCGGGCGATGATCCGTGCGCGACTTCGACGGCGGGAATGTGCGCTACCGTGCCGCATGCTGGCGGCACATTGCTGGCATGCCCGGCATCGCAGTGTAACTACTTCGTCGGCGGTAACACGGCTCTGAAACCTGAAGAATCCAATACGCTTTCCTTCGGCTTCGTGGTCACCCCGACCTTCATCCCGGGCTTCACGGCGACGATCGATTACTGGGATATCAAGGTGGAGCGCTATATCGGCAACGTCGCCCCGGAAACCACGCTTAACTATTGCTACGGCGCGAACGCGACCGCAGCGACCGAAGCGTATTTCTGCCCGTTGGTTCATCGCAACTCGATCGGCCAGATATTCGGCAGCGGCTATGTCAGTGCTCTGACCCAGAACACCGGCTACCTCAAGACGGACGGTGTCGACTTCGCGGCGAACTATATGAGCGATCTCGTCGATCTCGGCCTGCCGGACGACGGCTCATTGTCCGTGAGCTTCATGGGGACCTTGCTCACCAGCTATGTCACGCAGCCGCTGCCGGGCCTCGGCAGCTACGACTGCGCGGGTTACTACGGGCCGACTTGCGGCACGCCGAACCCGGAATGGCGTCACAAGTTGCGCGTCACCTGGGATACGCCTTGGGACCTGAGCATCTCGCTCAACTGGCGCTACTTCGGTGCCGTCGATATCGACGCGAACTCCCCCAATGCGGCTCTGGGCGGCGGACCCGGCACCTATACGAACTACGACAAGACCATTCCCGCCTACAACTGGTTCGATCTTGCGGTCACCTACGACCTGTTCAAGAACCTCGAACTGCGCGCCGGCGTGGACAACATCATGGGCATCGATCCGCCCGCCACGGACACCAACAACTCGCCGCTGCCTTACGGCAACGGCAATACGTTCCCAGGCGACTACGACTACCTGGGCCGTACGGTGTTCTTCAACGTGACAGCGAAGCTCTAATTCCAACCTGTCTTGGAAAAATCAACGGCGGCCCTCCGGGCCGCCGTTTTTTTATGTGCCGCGTGGTCCTATAAAGAACCCGGCGCGCACCGGATCGCTACGCCAATTCACCTTGGAAGGCATGGACTATGACATCCATTTCCCCCGCTCAGTCCGTTGCCTATGCGCTCGAGCAGATCGCAAAGGCGTTCGCGGCATCCGATGTGCGGCGCGCCTATGAGATTGCCAACACCGCCCTGGTGAGCGGTTTGGCCCACCCCAAGCTCTACAACACGCGCGCCATCTGGTTCGCGCAGCAAGGCCGCGACGACCTGGCGCTGGCCGATTTCCAACGCTCCCTGGCGCTGGCGCCCAAGGACGTCCTGACGCTCAACGCCGCCGGGCTTTGCCTGATGCGCCTGCAGCAATTCGACCAGGCCGCCGCCGCCTTTGGGCAGGCTATCGCGATCGACCCTGCCAACGCCCAAAGCCATTTCCGCAAGGGACGCGCGCTGGCTTCGGCGGGGAAAACGGACGAGGCCGAAGCGGCGCTCAAACAAGCCGCCCTGCTCGACCCCGCCAATGGTGAGGCACTGTCGAGCCTGGCGTCGATCGCCATCGGCAAAGGCGACCTGCAGACTGCGCGCAGCTATAGCGAACAGGCGCTCGGCCTCAATCCCGCCGATGCGACGGCCGCCGCGTCCCTGGCGTCGATCGACATATCCCAGGGCGAATTCGTCGCCGCCGAACAGCGCATCAGAGCAGTGCTCGGCGACCCCAAGCTGGCGCCACAGGGCCGGGCCGTGGCCCAGGGCCTGCTGGGCGACGCGCTGGACGGCCAGGATAGGCCGGCGGAAGCCTTCGCGGCCTATCTTGCCGAGAAAAAGGAATTGCAGCAGATCGCGGCCCCCATGTTCGCCGGCAAGCGCCGGGCCGTCGAAGTCGCCGAGGATTTGTTCCGCTATTTCTCCGATGCCCCGCCGGGCTGGTCTCTTTCATCCGCGCCGAGCGATCCGTCGCCGGACGAGCCCGAGACGCACGTCTTTCTGGTGGGCTTTCTGCGCACCGGTTCGACGCTGCTCGAACAAATCCTACAAAGCCATCCCGATATCTCGGCACTCGACGAGCGCGACTGCCTGGCCGAGCAAGCCGAACGCTATCTGGTGAATTACGCCGGGCTGCAACGCTTCGGCGCGCTGACCGGCGAAGCGCTGGCGCGCGAACGGACGGCATATTGGAAGGGTGTGCGCGCGCAGGGCGTTGACCTTGGCAAGCCGGTCTTCGTCGATAAGCTTCCGCTCAACACCATCAAGCTGCCACTTATCGCCAAATTGTTTCCGCGGGCCAAAATTCTGTTCACGGTGCGCGATCCGCGCGACGTGATCCTCAGCTGCCTGCGACGCCACTTCGCCACCAATGGGGCGATGTTCGAAATGCTGACGCTGGAAGGCGCCGCGCGGATTTACGATGCCGTGATGCAAATCGGCGAACTGTCGCGTTCCATGGTGCCGCTGCCCTTCGTTCAGCACCGGTATGAGGACTTGATCGAGGATTTCGACGGCAGCGTCAGCCGGGTCTGCGATTTCGTCGGCGTGCCGTGGCAAGACCAGATGCGCGATTTTAGCCGCACGGCACCGACACAACCGATCTTGTCGCCGAGCAGCCAGCAGGTGAAGCGCCCGCTTTATGCCGATAGCGTCTCGCAGTGGCACCGCTATGCCGAGCAGCTTGCGCCCGTCATGCCCACCTTACAGCCTTGGATCGAGCGGCTGGGCTATCCGGCGGCTTAGCGCGGCATTGGCACCGCTGTGCCGTCGTCGAGATAGCCCAGACGCTTCATGACGGCGGCGTGATCGCGCGCCAGCTTGGCGCAGAGTTTTTCGTCGAGCGCGCCTTTCCAGCTTTGCGGCTTTCCCGAACGGAAAAAATTCGACGAAGACGGTGGCTTCTCCCGGAACCCCACTTGCGATTCTTCCTTGCGCAGGCGGTCGAATTTCGTCGCTTCCACGGCGCGCGCAACGCCACCCGGCGGGACCATCAACCCGATGGAAGCGGCCAGCCTGGTGAATTCGGCGACTGGGTCGGCATGCAGGTCTTCGTAACGCGCCATGGTCACGCGATAAGGCACGCTGCCGAGCCACGATCCGATATTCTCGCTCCAGCTGCCCAAATGCTGCGGCAGCGGCAATGGCAGGGCGCGGATCTGGCTGGAGACGACATCCGTGCCCTGCATGAGGTCAACCGTCGTCTCGAGCGAAAGCCCCAGATGACTGGCGAAGGAGACGGCGACATCGAAGGGATGGCGCACGAGATAGACCACGGCATTGACGCATTCCGGCGGATAGAGCCATTCGCCGCTTTTGGTGCGATGCGCGAAGTCGTGGACCTTCACGAACATCTGACCCTCAGTCTCCGCCGAGAGCTTGCGGAAAACCTCCGGCACAAAATTCTCAATCTCGTCGACCAGCAATTCAGAGGCGTTGACGGGTGCCGTAGCATCGAACAGAACCCGCCGCCCGAAACCATGGACCCCACCGGTCATGTCATTGATCGACACCGGCACATCCAAGCCGCGCGCCAGATTCTCGAAAATCAACCGCGTCCAGGTGTTGCCGGATTTGGGATAGCTCGCCACCAGGATGAATTGAGCGCTCATCGCGTCGCCTCCTCCACCGCATAGGCGAGCTCGGACAGCCCCGCCCTGCGGGCGCCTTCCAAGCGCCAAAGACGGCACGCCCCCGCGATGCCGGTGGCGGTCTTCGTGCATTGCTCTTCGCGGCCCATTGCAGCGATCTGGCCCACCCGATACGTGCAATCCGACAGCAGCCCCAGCGTTTCGTCGGCCGGTACGGCAGTCAGCCGGATCTCGGGCTCAGGGCTGAGCCAGACGATCGCACTTAGAGAAGCGGGTTCGCTTGCCGCCGGAACGGGCACGAAAAATTTTTCGATGGACGAGCGCACGCGCGGCAAGCCCTCGACATCGATCGCCAGCATTTCGCAGGCGTTGCGCCACAGCTTCAAAACCGAATGACTGGGCCAGGCGAGGGTGCGCGTGCCATCCCAGCTTGCCCGCGTCACGCCATCGGCAAGCAGCAGCCAGCCGCGCCCGCTGAGGGCGGCTGCGATGGTCGATTTGCCCAGACCCGAATGGCCGCACAGCGCCACGCAGGCACCGCCCGGCGCAACCAGAGTGGTTGCTTCCAGGGCCAACTCGCCACGCTGCTGGATGAGGGCCGCCCGAGCGCTGGTGTCCAGAAGGATTGAGACCAGCGCCGCTTCGCCGCCCGTTGCGGGCTGGACATCGATGGTATTGCCGTCATGGGCCAGAATGCGCGCCACACGGGGCATATTGAGCAGATAGGCGCCGTCCGAGGCCTCCACGCATGGCCCAATGCGCGCCCCTCCCGTCAGGCGTGGGGGCACATCGATCTGGCGAATGATGGCGTCCGGCAAGCCGGAGACAGGGCCCTCAAAAATCATAGCGCGACCGTGCGGCGACCATGCGAAATGCCCAAATAGCCTGTTGCGGGCACACCGTATATATTTGGAATTTGCGCCGCAACGCGCCCAGAGCAAAAAGGGAATACCTCGCTGAACCGCGATACCGCCACACAATTGGGCAAGAGCTATTTGCGCCGGGGCCAATTGGGCGAAGCGCTCGGCCACTTCCAGCAAGCCATCGAAATGGGCGCGGACCGACCGGTGCAGGCGCTGTTCATGCGCTGCTTGTTCGGCGTGCGCTTCACCGCGCCCGCCCCGGCCCTGAAACCGATTTTGGTGCGCGCCTTTCGCGAATTATGGGCGCCCCCCGCAGATCTTGTGCGGGTCGCGGCGCCCCTCTTGCTCGTGGAGCACGATTATCGCGAGGCGCTGGATGCGCCGCAAACGCTTGCGTCGCCCTGCCTGCGCCGCATTGCCGCCGATCCGCTGCTGCTGACAATGCTGAACCTTGCCATCGTGACGGACCCGCAGCTCGAACATCTTCTGACGTCCATTCGCCATGCGCTGCTGGCCGAGGCCGGCGGCGGCGAGGCGTTTCTAGGGCTGGGCGCCGCGCTGGCGGCGCAGTGTTTTGCCACCGAATACGCCTATGTAGAGACCGACGGCGAAACGCGCGCCGTTGAAGCATTGGCCGAAGAGATTTCCGCCGCTTGGCGCAGCGGGTCGCCGGTCGCAGCGGCACAGCTTGCCGTGCTTGCTTGCTATCGGCCGCTGCTCGGCTATTCCTGGCATGACGAGGTTCTGCGCAGTACGTGGCCGCCGATCCTTGCGCCGCTGCTCGATCGGCAATTGCGCGATCCGCAAAAGGAGATGGCGCTTCGCCAGATCATCGAGCGGCTGACGCCGATCCGCGACGAAGTCTCCAAGGCCGTGCAGACCCAATACAGCGAGAACCCCTTTCCGCAATGGTTCACGTCGCCTCTGCGTGCCAAGAACTACGATCCGCAAGATTGGATTCGCCACACCTTTCCAAACGCCCCGACGCTGCCAGCGGCCTCGCCGCGAGAGGTTCTGGTGGCGGGCTGCGGCACCGGACAGGAAACCGCCGGTCTGTCGCTTCTGTTTGCGGATGTCCGCATCCTTGCCGTCGATCTCAGCCTTGCGAGCCTCGCCTATGCCAAGCGCAGGGCCGCCGATCTCAAACTTTCCAATGTGAGCTTTGCGCAAGCCGATCTTCTGGAGCTCGGCGCACTGAACCGGCAGTTCGACATCGTGGTTTGCGCGGGCGTTCTGCATCATCTCGCCGACCCCCTTGCGGGGCTGCGCGTGCTGCGGGAGGTAACGCGACCGGGCGGCTGCCTGATGATCGCGCTTTACAGCCAGATCGGCCGGCGCGAGATCGTCGCGGCGCGCGACTTCGTGGCGCTGCACGGTTATAGCGCGACGCCAGCCGATTTGCGGCGGTTTCGAAAGGATGTTTACGCGCTAGGCGAAGGCACGCCGTGGCGCGACTTTCTACTGTCACGCGACGATTTCTATAATCTCAGCATGCTGCGCGATCTGGTGTTTCATGTGCAGGAACACCGCTTCACGATTTCGCAAATTGTGGCGGCGCTGGCCGAAGAGAAGCTGCGCTTCTGCGGCTTCGCCTCGGAGCCGGGATTGCATGACGCATTCAAACAGCGATTTGGCGACACCGCCGACTTATTCGACCTCGTTCTGTGGAATCGTTTCGAGGAAGAAAATCCCCAGGCCTTTGCGGGCATGTATCACTTTCTGGTACAGCGGCCCGCTTCGTGACGGGCTTGACCTCTTCGTCCGCCCAAGCTTTGCTCGCCACACACATTTGATCGGCCTTCGCCATGCAACCGACCTCCACCAATATTGCGACGCTTGCGATTGCCGCCGCAGAAGCCATGCAAAAGGGCGACGCACATCGCGCCGCTGATCTCTATAAGCAAATTGCAACGACAGGGCGCGCAGACCCGTCGATCTGGCTGGGGCTGGCGATGGCGTGCGGAAAATCCGGCGACGATGCCACCAAGATCGAGGCCATCGACAAGGTGCTGGCGCTCGACCCTACCAATATTCAAGCGCTGATCTTGAAGGGCGACCATTATCTCGGCGCGGGCGACAGCCGCGCCGCCGTTTCCTTCTACAAGGCGGCGCTTAAGCGCGTCTCCCCGCGCGACAAATTTCCGCCGGCGATCATCGCCGAACTGCGCCGCGCGCAAAAAGCGTGCGAGGACTACGCCAAACAATACGAGGCGCATCTGTTATCCGCATTGACCGCGCATGGGTTCGATCCCGAGCACTCGGCCGCGCGGTTTGCGCAATGCATCGATCTCATGTTGGGAAAGAAGAACATCTACTACCAGCAGCCGCAGCATTTCTATTATCCCGAACTTCCCCAGATTCAGTTCTACGACCGGGGGATGTTTCCCTGGCTCGATGCCATCGAGGCGGCGACCGATGACATTCGCGCCGAACTGATCGAAGTTCTGCAAAAGCCGGAGGCGTTTTCGCCCTATGTCGAGAGCTACCAGAACCGGCCCAACATCGATGCCTCGGGGCTGACCGGCAATACGGATTGGAGCGCGTTCTTTCTCTGCAAGAATGGACAGATCGTGCCGGAAAACGCGGCGCGCTGTCCCAAGACCATGGCAGCGCTGAAAGACGCGCCGCTCGACCGCATTCCCGGACGCACGCCGTCGATCCTGTTTTCGCAGCTTCGCCCCGGAACCAAAATCCCGCCCCACACCGGAATGCTCAACACCAGGCTGATCTGTCACCTGCCGCTGATCGTACCGGAAAAATGCGGCTTTCGCGTCGGCAACCAGACCCGCGAATGGGCCGAAGGCAAGGCCTGGCTATTCGACGACACAATCGAACATGAGGCCTGGAACGGCAGCGACAAGCTGCGCGTGGTGCTGATCTTCGACGTCTGGCGCCCCGAACTCAGCGAGGACGAACGCCGTCTGGTATCCGCGATGATCGAAGCCATCGACGCCTATGGCGGGCAGAAGCAGCCTTGGCAGGAATAACGGCGCGGCCTATTGCGGCAAATTTGCTGCCCGAAGCTCGATGGCAGCGCGGGGCGCGGATTTGACGGCAGTCACTGCCTGACGCACGCCCGGCGCATTCATCAGCACACTGAAATTGCTCAACGCGCGCACATCGTCCTGCGAGCCGCCGAGAAATTCGTCGACAGCGTCGAAGAAGCTCTTGTGGCGCGGATAGCGCTCAAAGGTGACACGCTGGTCGGCGGGAATGCCCGAGAGCTTCTTGACCTGATCGACCGCGGTCCAGAAGCCGCCAAGCTGATCCACCAAGCCGCGCGCATTGGCGTCGGCGCCCGTCCAGACGCGACCGCGCGCAATCTCTTGCACCTTGGCAAGCGGCAATTTGCGCCCGCTGGCAACTTTTTGCGTGAAGTCCGCATAGATTGCGTCGGCTTGTGCGTTCAGCGAGGCCAATTGATCAGGCGTATAGGGCACGATGTCCGAATTCATCAGCGCGTTTTTGCCGACGCCAACCTCGTCGGTGCCGACGCCGATTAACCCGAGCGACTTACCGACCGAGACCTTGCCGGTCAGAACGCCGATCGAGCCTGTGATCGTCCCAGGCTCGGCGACGATTCTGTCCGCCGACGTGGCGATATAATAACCGCCCGACGCGGCGACGCCGCCCATGCTCACGACCACCGGCTTGCCGGCGGCCTGTGCTTTTTTTACGGCGTCGAGAATCTGATCGGAGGCGGTGACCGAGCCGCCCGGCGAATCCACCCGCAAGATAATGGCTTTAATGTCCTTGTCGTTGGTCGCATCACGGATGGCGCGCGCCATGTCATCGCTGGCAATGACGGAACTACCGCCGAACAACCCACCGCCGGCGCTCCCCTCGACGATGTCGCCCGAAGCCTCGACCAGCGCCACATGCGGCCCCTTGCCGAAGCGCGACGCCGCAAGCTTGACGCGGACATATTGCAGCGCCGGCACGTTCTGGGCCCCGCTACCGGCCTTGCTCAGCGCGGCATTGAGGGCGTCGTCGTCGTAGCCGATTTTATCGATCAGGCCCGCCTTTTTCGCGTCTTCGGTGAATTGCGGACTAGCTTCAAACACAGCGGCAACCGCTTTGGGATCGAGTTTGCGGTCGGCGGCGGCGGCGCTGACGGCGCTGTCGTACCAGGACTGCATCAATTGGGTGAGCTGCTCGCGGTCCGCGGCGGTCATGCCCAATTCCATGAACTGGTCGGCGGCGCTTTTGTATTCGGCGCGTTTGACGATCTGCGGCTGGGCCTGGATCTTATCGAGCAGTCCGCGGAAAAATATCTCGCCGCCGCCTTCGCCCGACGCCATGAACGGCGATTTAGGCTGCATCCAGATTTCGTTCGCGGACGTCGCGGTCAGATAGTCGCCGAGCCTGCTGGCTTCGAAGCCTTGCGCATCGGCGATCACGAATTTGCCGGAGGACCGAAAGCGCTTCAGCGCCGTGCCGACTTCCTCAGCCTCGGCGACCGACAAATCCGCTCCGCCGATCCGCATAAAGATGCCCTTGACCCGCTTGTCGCGCTGGGCAGCGTCCAGACCGAGTACGATATCCATCACCGTGAGGGGCCGTGCGCCAAGGGAAAATTCAGATGAAGCCGAATCCGCGAGCGGTTTGCGCAAATCGAGGTTCAGCACCATGTTGCCGGGAAGGCCGTCGCCATTGGCAAGCCCGATCAACACCACCGCCACGAAGACGACGACAATTGCGAGCGCGAATTTGAGCAGACCATTGAACGTGCCGGCCACAATGGAGCCAGCCCAACGCAGAAACGCGATCATGCCATCATCCTCGAATAAACCAGCGACGCCGCCACTCTATATGGCGATTATATTAGGGAAGATGAAGGCCAGCCTGTGACCGCGCGGCCACAAATAGGTTCTTTGTTATCTATTTGATTTGGAACGATTTTTTACTCTTCCGGCAGACAAACCGCGTCCAGGGTGCCGAGTCGATCGATCTCCACGCGCACCCGGTCGCCTTCTTTGAGGTATTTGGGCGGCTTGAACGCCATGCCCACCCCGCCCGGCGTGCCCGTAAAGACGAGGTCCCCCGGCTCGAGCGTCATCACCTTGGAAAGGTGCTCGATCTGGTCCCAGACGTTGAAGACGAAGTGGCGGGTGTTGGAGTCCTGCCGCTTTTCGCCATTGACGAAACTGCGCACCCCGAGCGTATGCGGATCGCCCGCTTCGTCGGATGTGGTGATCCAAGGGCCGAAGGGCGCATGCGTGTCGAAGGATTTGCCCAGCATCCACTGGGTCGTAGCCATCTGCCAATCGCGCGCGCTGACGTCGTTGCCGCAGCAAAAGCCGAAAACGGCGGCGGCGGCGCGATCCTTGGGAATGTAGCGCCCGCCTTGGCCGACAACCGCCACGAGCTCGACCTCGTAGTCGACCGCATTGGAGACCTTGGGCAGACGAATGGGATCGAACGGGCCGTTGACAGCGGTGACATGCTTGCAAAACCACACCTGGTTCGCGGGCATCTCATGGCCGGTTTCCTTGATGTGGTCGGCGTAATTGAGGCCGATCGCAAGAATTTTGCCTGGACGGGGAATCGGGGCCATCAGTCGGACGTCTTTCAAGGCAAGCCTGGGGCCGCTTTGCGCAACGCGCCCGACCTCACCCTCGATCTGGCTCCAGCGGGTGATCAAGTCGATCATGCCGCCAGCCAGGCGTGGCGCGGCCCGGGAGAGCGAAACGACCTCATCACCCTCGACAACACCGATTTCCGGCTCGCCGTTGCTCAAAAATGTCGCGAGTTTCATGATCGCTTCCTTCCAGGACGCGATGCTCTTACAGCATTGCGAGCGCGGCGAAAACCGCCAAAAAATGGAATATTGGCCCCCAAAACAGGCGCATTTGGCGCGGCATAATCATGTTCCGTTGCGCCGCCCAGACGGTTTAGTATAGCAGGATCGGCTGCACACCAGCCGGTTTGGCCGATGTCGGCCCCCGCCCCAAACTTAGGACCGCGAGCAGACCATGAACCCGCTGCAAACCCTTGAACAATTCGGTCAGGCCCCTTGGCTCGATTTCGTGAGCCGCGGCCTGCTTCAAAGCGGCGAGCTGACCAAGCTGGTCCAAAACGATGGCTTGAAGGGGCTGACTTCCAACCCCTCGATTTTCGAGAAGGCGATCGGCCATTCCAAGGAATATGACGACGAGATCGCGACGCTGCTGAAGAGCGGTTGTGCGGACGTCGGCACGATCTTCCGCCAACTCGCGGTTGGCGACATTCGCGCCGCCGCCGACGCGCTGGCACCCGTCTATGAGGCGACCAAGGCCGCGGACGGTTATGTCAGCTTGGAAGTCTCGCCCTATATCGCCCGCGACACCAAGGCGACGATTGCGGAAGCGCATGAGCTCTGGAACGCCGTGGCGCGTGACAATCTGATGATCAAGGTGCCCGGTACGCCGCAAGGTGTGCCCGCCATTCGCCAACTCATCGCGGACGGGCTGAACATCAACGTGACGCTGCTGTTTTCGCGCGATGCCTATAATCAAGTGGCCGAGGCTTATATCGCGGGCCTCGAGGCTTTGCCGCCCGGCGCCGATCTCAGCCGCAGCGCCAGCGTGGCGAGTTTCTTCGTCAGCCGCATCGACGCCAAGATCGACGGCGAAATCGGCGAGAAGCTTAAGACAGCGTCGGGGGCCGATCGCGCCCGGCTGGAAAGTCTGCTTGGCAAAGTGGCTATCGCCAACGCCAAGCTCGCTTATCAAGATTTCGAGCGGTTGTTCTCGGGGCCGCGCTGGGATGCGCTGGCCAAACGCGGCGCGCGCGTGCAGCGCCTGCTTTGGGCCTCGACCGGAACGAAGAACAAAGCCTATTCCGACGTGCTCTATGTCGACACACTGATCGGCCCCGAAACGGTAAACACGCTGCCGCCCGAAACGCTGGCTGCGTTCCGCGATCACGGCAAACCGCAATACTCGCTGCAGGCGGATGTTCCCGGCGCGGAAAAAGTATTGGCCGATCTCAAGGCTGCCGGCATCTCGCTCGACGCAACGACCGATTGGCTGGTGGAGGACGGTGTCGACAAATTCGCCGACGCCGCCGACCAGCTTTATGGCGCCATCGCGGAAAAATGCGATGTGCTGTCCGGCCAGAAGGTCAAGATCGACTACAATCTCGGCGGCGCGGGCGCGGCGGTGGACGCTGCGGTCAAAGCCTGGAGCAAGGCCGGCGATATTCGCCGCCTATGGGAAAAAGACGCGTCCCTGTGGTCGGGCAAGGACGAAGCCAAATGGCTGGGCTGGCTCGACGTGCCCATGCGTGAGCGTGCGGGCCTGCCCGCGCTTCAGGACTTTGCAGGACGGGTTCGCTCGAAAGGCTGGAGCGATGTTGTTCTGCTCGGCATGGGCGGATCGAGCCTGGGCTCGGAAGTGCTGCGCGAAACCTTCGGACAGCAAGCGGGTGCGCCGCGCTTCCACATTCTGGATTCCACCGATCCCGACGAAATCGGATCGCTGGACGAAAAAATTGCGCTGGCGACCACGCTGTTCATCGTCGCTTCCAAATCGGGAAGCACGCTCGAACCGAATATCTTCAAGGATTATTATTTCGACCGGGTGGCGAGCGCGATCGGCAAGGACCGGGCCGGCGGGCATTTCGTTGCCATTACCGATCCCGGCTCCGCGATGGAGAAGGTCGCGGCACAGGACGGCTTCGCCGATGTGTTCCACGGTGATGCGTCCATCGGCGGGCGCTATTCGGTGTTATCGAATTTCGGATTGGTTCCCGCCGCCGCCATGGGGATCGATGTCAAACGCGTTCTCGACGAGGCTTGCTGGATGCAGTGCGCCTGCGGGCCGCTGACGCCGCCTGCCGTCAATCTCGGCGCGAAACTCGGGATTGCGCTCGGCACACTGGCCGTCAAGAACGGGCGCGACAAGCTCACCGTCGTGGCGCCCAAGGGATTGGCGAGCTTTGGCGCGTGGCTGGAGCAACTGGTTGCGGAATCGACCGGCAAGCAGGGTAAAGGCTTGATCCCGGTCGACGCCGAGCCGCTCGGCGATGTGGACGCTTATGGCAACGACCGCGTCTTCGTCTCGCTGCGCTTGAAAGGCGAAGATGGTCACGACGCGCTGCTGGATGCGCTCACCGCCAAGGGACACCCCGTCATCCGCATCGAAGCCAAAGAAGCCGCGCAGCTTCCTCGGCTGTTCTATCTTTGGGAAATCGCGACAGCAGCTACGGGCGCCGTGCTTGGCATCAATCCGTTCGACCAGCCCGATGTGGAAGCCGCCAAAATCAAGACCAAAGCCTTGATGGAAGCGGGCGGCACCAAACAGACGCAAAAGCCGCTGATCGCCGACGGGCCCGTCGCACTCTATGCCGATGCCGCCAATGCCAAGGCGCTGGCGGGCGCAACCACACTGGAGGGGTTTCTGAAAGCGCATTTCGCGCGCGTGAAGCCGGGCGACTATACCGCCCTCCTCGCCTTCATCGAACGCAGCAGCGAAAACACCTTCGAGCTTGACGCGATCCGCGTCATGGTTCGCGACGCAACCAAGGCGGCGTCATGCCTTGGCTTCGGGCCGCGCTTTTTGCATTCGACAGGTCAAGATTACAAAGGCGGACCGAACACCGGCGTCTTCCTGCAAATCACCTGCGATCATCCGCACGATATTGCAGTGCCGGGACGCGGCTACAGCTTCGGCAATGTCATCGACGCGCAGGCCGCCGGCGATCTGGCCGTGCTGGCAGAACGCGGACGGCGCGCCATTCGCGTCCATCTCTCCAATGTGCCCGACGGCTTGAGCGCGCTGCGCCGCGCCGTCGAAGCCGCGCTGCGCTGAGGGCGGCGGCATGCAGATAGGCATCGTCGGACTGGGCCGCATGGGCGCCAATATCGCGCGCAGGCTCATGCGGAACGGACATGACGCCGTGGTGTTCGATGTGAATTCGGACGCGGTGGCGGCGCTGGTGCACGAAGGCGCTAAGGGCGCGGATTCGCTTGAAACCCTCGCCCGCATGCTTACGCCGCCGCGCGCGGTGTGGATGATGCTGCCGGCGGGACCGATCACCGGCGGAGCCATCACGGAACTTGCAAAACACCTCGTCAGCGGCGACACCGTGATCGACGGCGGCAACACATTCTACAAAGACGACATTAGCCGCGCGGCGCAATTGCGGACGAAGAACATCCACTATGTCGATGTCGGCACATCGGGCGGGGTGTGGGGGATCGATCGCGGCTATTGCATGATGATCGGCGGCGAGAAGGATGTGGTGAGCCGTCTCGATCCGATCTTCGCCACCTTGGCACCCGGCGCGGGCGACATCCCGAAAACAACCAATCGCGAAGGCCGCGATCCGCGCGTCGAAAACGGCTATATGCATGCCGGTCCGGTGGGTGCGGGCCATTTTGTGAAGATGGTCCATAACGGCATCGAATATGGATTGATGCAGGCCTATGCCGAAGGCTTCGATATCCTGCGCGGTTGCGCGGGTGAGGTAATCCCCCAAGAGCGGCGCTTTGAGATCGACCTGGCCGACACCGCCGAAGTGTGGCGGCGCGGCAGCGTGGTGGCCTCATGGCTCCTCGACCTCAGCGCCTTGGCATTGGCCAAGGATCCGAACCTCGACAAATTCACCGGCTATGTCGATGATTCCGGCGAAGGACGCTGGACTATCGCCGCAGCCATTGAAGAAGCGATTCCGGCAAACGTGCTTACCGCCGCGCTCTACGAACGCTTCCGCTCGCGCATCGAGCGCGACTTCGCAGACCGCCTGCTGTCCGCCATGCGCAACGAGTTTGGTGGGCATGTCGAGGGCCATCCTGGCAAGAAATCGTGACGGGCGCTGCTACCGAAATATTCGACGACGCGCCGCAACTGGCGGCGCACACCGCCGAATGGATCGCGGGGATGGTGGCGGGAACCACCGGGCCATTTCGCATCTCGCTGACCGGCGGATCGACGCCGCGCGCGCTGTATCACGAACTGGGTGCGCGGTTTCACGGCACGATCGACTGGGGCCGGGTGGAATTCTACTGGGGCGACGAGCGCTTCGTACCGCCGGACAGCCCCGACAGCAATTACCACATGGCGCGCGAGACGCTGCTGGCGGCCATTCCGGCGCGGCCAGAAAACATCCACCGAATCCCGACCGAAGGGGATCCCGACCAGGCGGCACGGGAATATGAGGCATTGCTCAAGGCCGCCTATGGCGCCCAGACCTTCGACCCGGCGCGTCCGCTGTTCGACCTGACCTTGCTGGGGCTTGGCGACGACGGACATATCTGTTCGCTGCTGCCCGGCGCGCCCGCACTGGAAGAGCGCCAGCGCTGGGTCGTGGCCGTGCCCAAGGGGCGGCCCGAAATCCGAATCACCCTCACCTATCCCTGCATTCAATCCAGCCGCGTGACAGCCTTCCTAGTCTCTGGCGCAGCAAAAGCGGAGGCGGTTCGCGCCGTACGCGCCGGAGATATGGCTTTGCCGGGCGCACGCTTGAAGCCGGACGGCGAACTGATTTGGCTGCTGGATCGCGCCGCCGCCGGTCTATTATAATATAATAGACACAAGGAGTGCACCCCGAGTGAAACATTACAAGAAAATCCTGGCCATCGACGTGGGTGGAACCGGGCTCAAACTCGCCGTGATAGACCCACGTGGAGACCTGATTTCCGATCATCTCCATGTGCCGACGCCCCATCCCGTCGCCGCCGGCCAAGGTCGTGAAACTCCTGATCGTCAACGCCAAAACAGCTGAAGCCGTTCGACTGCATTTCGGTCGGCTTTCCCGGCGTCGTGCATGGCTCGCACATCATCACGGCGCCGAACTTGGGCACCGCATTGTGGGCTGGTTACGACCTCGGCGGGCGGCTGTCCAAATCGCTGGGCAAGCCCTCGCGGATCGTCAACGACGCCGATATGCAGGGTCTGGCCGTCGTCAAAGGCAAGGGATCTGGAATTCGTTATTACGCTGGGGACCGGATTCGGCACCGCGTTCTTCCACGACGGCGAATTGATGCCGCATATGGAAATTGCCCATATGCCGGCCCTCAACAACGTGACCTTCGACGAATATCTCGGCGACAAGGAATTGAAGAAAATCGGCCGAAAAAAATGGAACAAGCGGCTGGAGAAGATGCTCCCCTATCTGCATACGATGTTGAATTACGACCACCTTTTTCTCGGCGGGGGTAATGCCAAGAAAATCGACTTCAAGCTGCCGCCCAAGACCAGCATCGTGTCCAATGTCGCCGGCCTCAAGGGCGGCGCGGCGCTGTGGCGCCATGGCCGCCGGCCCGTCGCCATGCACAAGGCTTGAACTGCACGGTTAATCCACTATAAAGTCTGTAGAATTAATCGGTGAACCGCCATGCTGTCCCAGAAGGCCCGTTATGCGTTGCGCGCGCTGTTCGTGCTGGGTGAGCACGAAGGCGATCAGCCGATGATGATTGCCGACATCGCGGAAGCCGCCAACGCGCCGCGCAAATTCCTCGAACAAATCCTGCTCGAGCTGAAGCGCCCCGGAATCGTGCATAGCCTGCGCGGCAAATTCGGCGGCTACGCGTTGGGCCGTCCGCCAGCGAAAATCACCTTTGCGGAGGTGATCAGGGTGATCGACGGCCCGTTGGCGCTGAGCCCCTGCGCCAGCGTCACCGCCTATCGCAAATGCGACGATTGCGAAGACGAAGTAACCTGCGCAATCCGCAAGGTGCTGCTCGCCGTGCGCGATTCCACCGCCGACATCCTGGAACATCACACGCTGGCGCAAGCGCTGGCCGACCGTAAACCAGCCAAAAAGCGCCGCCGCGCTGGTTGATATTAGGTATCAATTTCCAAACGGATTTTTGGATCAAACCCGCGCATATTTTATTGCTCGGCTTAATCTCTATTGACTCGGTCGTGTTTATAGGGATGATGGATCTGTGGCCGAGGGGCCTCGCCATGCGTTCGGACGGATCGGGGAACTCTCTCCCCGCCTCGATCCGGGCCGGACCGCGCAAAGGGAGATGGGCACTATGAAGATTGTTACGAAGACTTTGACAGCCGCGCTTCTTATGGGAGCGGCCAGCGTCGCGCTCGGCCAGGGTGCATTCGCAGCCGGCAAGCAAGCGGGCGATGATACGTCTGCGGCGCAAAGCACGAATGCCGCCAAGATCGAAGCGCTCGAAGATCAAATTCAGGGCCTGTCCGATCAGGTGCAGGACCTCAAGCGCAGCCAGAGCACACAATATACGGACATACAAAACCAGCGCGGCCAAGATGTGCAGGTTTCGCTGAAAAATGGGCGGCCGACATTTAAGAGCGCCGACGGCGACTTCAGCATCGCGATCCGCTCACTCATCCAATACGACACCGCTTATTACAGCCAGGGCAAGGTGCCGGCTGGCACCGATTTCAGCAGCGGCAACAATTTCCGCCGCGCGCGATTGGGTGTGGAAGGAACGCTGTTCAAGGACTGGTCTTACCAGTTCATCTACGATTTCGGCGGCTCGGGTACCGAAGGCTCCACGATCAGCACTGCGTACATCCAGTATAACGGTCTTGGACAAGTGCACTGGAAGATTGGTGCCTATCCCGTCCCCGAAAGCTTCGACGACACGACATCGTCATCCGATCTGCTCTTCCTCGAAAGGGCACAACCGACCGATCTTGCGCGTGGCATCGCTGGCGCGGACGGGCGCGACGCCACCACGCTTTTTGCCTATGACGACGACTACTTTGTTGCTGCGTCCTATACGGGAGATACCGTCCAAGATTCCGCCGTATTCGACGAGCAGCAGGCATTTGTCGGCCGTTTCGCCTATCGCCTGTTCAAGGGCGACGATGCAAACTTTGCCGTCGGCGGCGACACGACATATGTCTTCAAGCTTGCCGATGTCGCTGCTGGCGTGAATTCGCCGAACACCATCCGGCTGCGCGAACGTCCCGAACTGAACGTCGACGACAACAGCATCCGCCTCATCGATACGGGTTCGATCAACGCCAGCAAGTATCTGGAATGGGGCGCTGAAGCTGCCGGTAATTGGCACGACCTCTACGCTCAGGGCGGCTATTTCAACTTCGACGTCACGCGCCGCGCCAGCACGCTGCCCAACCCGTCCTTCAACGGCTGGTATACGCAAGCAAGCTGGATATTGACCGGCGAGTCAAAACCTTACAATCCGGCCATCGGCAGCTACGGCCTTCCCGACGCCCAAGGACACCGTTCTCGTTCGATCATCCTGGCATTGGCGCTTGGGAAATCGCTGCGCGCTATAGCGATCTCAACCTCAACGAAGATGCCGGGATTGCCGGCGTTAAGACACCGGCAGATGGAATTCGTGGCGGCGAGCAGAAGATCTGGACTGTGGGCCTGAACTGGTATCCCAACACCGCAATCCGCTTTGTGCTAGACTACCAACACACGGACGTCTCGCGTCTCAACGCTTCGGGCGCGGGCATCGGCGCCAAGCTCGACGCCGTGTCGTTGCGCACACAACTTTCCCTCTAATTTGAGCATAGGAGACAATACCATGCGCAATTTGCAACGTGCCCTCCTCGCGGCATCGCTGGTGCTATTCGGCGGGGCCGCCCAAGCGGCGAATGTTACCCTGCTCAACGTGAGCTACGACCCGACGCGCGAGCTCTATAAAGACATCAACGCGGCATTTGCTGCCCAATGGAAAGCAAAGACCGGCGACACCGTGACAATTAACCAGTCGCATGGCGGATCTGGCGCGCAGTCACGCGCGGTTATCGACGGACTGGATGCGGATGTCGTGACCCTGGCTCTGGCCTACGACATCGATGCAATTTCTCAGAAGGCCGGCCTGTTGCCGGCAAGCTGGCAAAAGCGCTTACCCCAGAACAGCACGCCCTACACGTCCACGATCGTGTTCCTTGTGCGCAAAGGCAACCCCTGGCACGTCAAGGATTGGTCCGATCTGGTCAAGCCGGGAATTCAAGTCATTACACCCAATCCGAAGACCTCTGGTGGCGCCCGTTGGGCCTATCTGGCAGCCTGGGCTTATGCAGAAAAAGCGCCAGGCGGCAGCAAGGAAAAAGCCAAGGCATTCGTTGCCGCGCTCTATCATCACGTTCCAGTTCTCGACACCGGCGCGCGCGGCTCGACGACAACCTTCGCGCAGCGCGGCATAGGTGACGTTCTTTTGGATTGGGAAAACGAAGCGCGTCTTGCGCTCAAAGAGCAAGGCGGCAACCAGTTCCAAATCGTCTATCCGTCCAACTCGATCTTGGCCGAACCGCCGGTCTCCGTGGTCGATAAGAACGTCGACCGCCATGGAACCCGCAAGGTTGCGGAAGCGTATTTGCAGTTCCTTTACACCAAGGAGGCGCAAGAAATCGAAGCCAAGGATTTCTACCGCCCGCGCGATCAGGCGATCCTGGCGGCGCACGCGGCCGATTTCCCGAATATTCCGCTGTCCACCATTGATGATGTGTTCGGCGGATGGCAAAAAGCTCAAGCCGTACACTTCGCCGATGGCGGCGTATTCGACCAGATCTACAAACCGGGACAATGAGCCTTACTACGACCTTTTTCCAGAAGAAACGCCGAAGCCGGAGCGCGTTGCCCGGCTTCGGTCTTTCCATGGGATTTACGCTGTTCTACCTCTCGGTGATCGTCCTTATTCCACTGGCGGCATTGATTATCCGCCCCTGGTCGTCCGGATTTGACGGTTTCTGGCGCGTCGCGACCGATCACCGTGTTCAGGCCGCGCTACGCCTTTCATTCGGAGCATCCGCCATTGCGGCAGCGATCAACGCGATATTTGGGCCCATCGTAGCCTGGGTTCTGATCCGCTACCGCTTTCCGGGTAAACGCTTGCTCGATGCGCTTGTCGACCTGCCCTTCGCGTTGCCCACTGCGGTGGCCGGTATCGCTCTGTCCACGCTCTACGCCCCGCAAGGTTGGCTCGGCGCGCCACTTGCCCATCTCGGTATCAAAGTCGCCTATACGCCGCTTGGCATCGTCGTGGCGCTGACGTTCATCGGCCTTCCCTTCGTCGTGCGCACGCTGCAGCCAGTGTTGGTCGAATTGAGCCAGGAAGCCGAGGAGGCGGCGGCGACACTTGGCGCCACGCGCTTCCAAACAATATGGCGTGTCGTACTACCGGCACTCTTGCCATCTCTGATCACGGGCGCGGCGCTGGCCTTTGCACGCGCGGTCGGAGAATACGGTTCCGTGATCTTCATCGCCGGTAATCTGCCGGCGATTTCCGAAATCGCACCGCTACTGATCATCATCAAACTCGAACAATATGATTATGCCGGTGCTGCCACCGTCGGAGTCATTATGCTCGCGGCGTCGTTTATCCTCATCCTTACGTTGAATCTCCTCCAAGGCTGGGCTTCGTCGCGCCAATGACCAAACGCCCAAGGAGACCGACACAGGATCATCCGCTCGCTCGCCTACTGCTGAGCGCCATCGCCATAGGATTCATCGCGCTGTTTCTCGTTCTGCCGCTTGTCATGGTTTTTTCGCAGGCGCTATCGCGCGGATTATCCGCTGCCCTTGTCGCCATCGCGGAGCCTGACGCTCTCGCCGCCGTGCGGCTCACCCTGCTAGTTGCCGCCATCGCAGTGCCGCTCAACGCGGTATTCGGCATCGCCGCATCCTGGGCCATCGTCAAGTTCGATTTCCGCGGCAAGGGATTTCTGACCACCCTGATCGACTTGCCCTTTTCAGTTTCGCCGGTTGTTTCGGGCTTGATCTATGTCCTGATTTTCGGGCTTCAGGGCTGGTTCGGTTCGGCGCTGCGTGATTGGGACATCAAGATCATCTTCGCGCTTCCCGGCATTGTGCTGGCCACAATGTTCGTCACCTTCCCCTTCGTCGCGCGCGAGCTAATTCCGCTGATGGCCGACCAAGGCCGCGAGGAAGAAGAGACCGCTGTTTCGCTTGGCGCTTCGGGTTTTCAAACCTTTCTGCGCGTGACGCTACCCAACATTAAGTGGGGATTGCTCTATGGCATATTGCTTTGCAATGCCCGCGCCATGGGAGAATTCGGGGCGGTCAGCGTCGTCAGCGGCCACATTCGCGGCCTGACGAACACGATGCCGCTGCATGTCGAAGTGCTCTACAACGATTATCAGTTCGTGGGCGCATTCGCCGTGGCTTCGCTATTGGCCTTGTTGGCCATCGTCACCCTCACCGTTAAATCCTTTCTCGAATGGCGCTACGCGGACGAGATCGCCGCAACCCACCGCCACTGATGGAGCAGCCCATGTCTCTTGTCGTCGATTCCGTCACCAAGCGTTTCGACCGCTTTCCAGCCCTGAACGGGATAAGTTTCACCGCGCCGCAGGGAGCTTTTGTTGCGCTGCTCGGCCCATCCGGCTCAGGCAAGACAACGCTTCTGCGCATTCTGGGCGGTCTGGAATTCCCGGACAGCGGAACCGTACGCGTCGCCGATATCAATTGGCTTGAAGTTCCAGCCCGAAGCCGCAGGGCGGGTTTCGTGTTTCAGAACTACGCACTTTTCCGCCACATGACGGTGGCAAAGAATATTGCCTTTGGGCTGAATGTGCGTCCGCGCCGCGAGCGCCCCACACGCATCGAGATCGCGCGGCGGGTTGAGGAGTTACTCGCGCTGGTGCAACTCGAGGGTTTGGGGGGGCGCTATCCCAGTCAGCTTTCCGGCGGCCAACGCCAACGCGTCGCCTTGGCGCGGGCACTCGCCATTGAACCGCGCATGCTGCTGCTGGACGAACCATTCGGCGCTCTTGATGCCAAGGTGCGCAAGGAATTGCGTGTTTGGTTGCGCGCGCTGCATGAGCGGCTGGGCCTGACAACGATCTTTGTGACCCACGACCAGGAGGAAGCCTTCGCCCTCGCCGACCTCGTCGGAATCGTCAATCAGGGCAGGATTGAACAATACGGAACGCCGCACGATCTGCGTCGCGCGCCAAAATCGCCCTTTGTGGTGGACTTCCTGGAAAGCGAAAATGCCAAGCCACCCCACCGCATGGGCGGCGCGCACCCGGCACACTAACCCTGGGCAAGGCTATTTTTCGTCCTTGATGTCGCGCGTGCGGCTGTGTTCGACCAAGGTGCGAAGAAACTTTTGCGCCAGGTCGCGATCGGTGTCGCTCAGCTTGCCCATGTCTTGAAACAGCGGATCGCCCGCATGCGCATCCGGCGCATCGACGATGCCGAGCAGAAAATCCGTCGTGACCCGAAGCGTTTGGGCCAAACGGCGAAGCGTATCGAAGGAAGGCTTGCGCGTTCTGATCTCGAAATGCGCGATCGATGTGGCGGGCACGCCGACGCGGCGCCCAAGGTCGCGCTGGCTCCAGCCGCGCAATTCGCGGGCCGCCCGCAGTCTCTGGGGGAATATTTCGACCGGCGGCTGGTCGAAGGAGTCCGGATCAACTCTTTCGTATCGGTTCATGGCCTCATCCTCATGCCGGATGCATGGCCGGCTTCGTGCCGGCCAATGCCTCGCCATCTCGCCGCGCCACCACCGACGATCACAACTTTTCGAATACGATCAGGCGACATCACTCATCTCCATGATCCCTGTTCGCCACTGTGGGTTTCCGGGGCGATTGCGATCACGTCGCAGATAATCTCCGCTAAATGTCGATGCATGTGAAGTCAAAATCTACCGCCCCGCCAAAACGCAAGACGGCCCCCCGGCATGTTGCCGAGGGGCCGATCTTTGACTTACGCGATTAACTTACCAGTTGGAGCGCAGAACGATCGCAAATTTGCGGTCGGTCGCGATCCAGTTGGTCTGCGGGTGGAAGTCCGAATACCCCATGTCCGTGTAGAAGTTGGATCCCAGTGATATTGGTGACCTGCACACCGATCTTGTAGTGGTCCATGAAGCTGTAGAACACCGACCCATCGAGTTGGCCGAAGTTCTCCACCCAAACCGGGAGCTTGGTGTTGGCGTCCGAACTTGATGACAGATAAGTGGAACGCCAGTTCCAGGCCAGGCGAGCGTCGATGCCATACTTCTCGTACATGAGTGCGACGTTGTAGCTGTCGTTCGACATGCCTTCGAGCGGCAGGGTCTCGTTGTCAGAGTTGGCGATGGCGACGGTGCTTGTGACATCGACCGCGCCGTTATGACCGCCCGAGTTGTAGATCTTCGTGTAGTTCGCCTGCAGTCCAAGACCGCTCCAAGCTCCGGGCAGCGAGTCGTAGAACTGTGTGTAAGCCAGTTCGAACCCTTCGACCTTGCCCTTGGACCCGTTGACATAGGTCGTGTAGGCGAAGGTTTCCGTCTGGCCCGAAGTCGGGTCGGTGAACGGCGTATTCGTCGTCGCCGTGTAGATGTAGTCCGACAGATCCTTGTGGAACAGGGACATTGTCACGCTACCGGTCGGCGCGAAGTACCACTCCAGGCTGGCATCATAGTTCCGGGCACGCATCGGCTTCAGGTATGGATTGCCGCCGTAACCCGAAGGCGCAAACTTAAAGATACCGGACTGGTACGTGTTGGCATCATAGAAGTTGTAGTTGAGCGTGGCGCTGCTGTTCGTATAGGAGAAGTCTGGACGAACAATCGTTTCCGAATAAGCGAAACGTGTCTGCAACTGGTCGGTCAGATGAGCACGGAAGTTGAAGCTCGGCAGAAAGTTGGTGTAGCCGCTCTTCACTGCGGGGCGCGTGACGGTCGCACCCTGACCGCTGAGACCGCCGAGGAAGGCGATTGCAGCATTGTAGCCGCTGCAGTCCGTGGTCGTGTTGCCATGTGAATCAACCGTACCAATGGTGCAACTATTTTGATTCAAAGTCGGCATGACGAGATCGCCGCTGCTGACTTGGTCCTCCGTGCGGACGATGCGCAGTCCGATATTGCCGTCGACCGGAACGTCGTAACCGAGGAATGTGTCGTGCGCATAGTTCGCCTGGAAATAGCCGGCGTATGTTTCCTCGTCCTGGGTGCTGATTCTGTTGCCCGAACTCGAGCCGCCGAGGGAGACGTTTTGATAGGCTTTAATGCAGGTGTAGTCGATGCCCGTGCAACCGGCGATCGCCGCATAAGGGTCCCAGTTGGACCAATTGCCAAGCCCAAACCAAGCCGCGGCATTAGCTGGCTCGATTGCGGCGAACAGCTTGTATGAATCGACGGTATTCATCGTCGCCAAACTGGCCGAAGGCAACCAGAGGCTCGGCAATGTGTTGCCGAAGACCGTGTGGTAGTTGAACAGCTGAGCATATTTGTTGATGGCGGTAACAGCGCTGGAACCGGTCGCAACCGTGCTGCCGTCCATCGCGGTATACGAGTGGGCTACCGTGCCGTCGAGCAGAGGACAACCATCCCAGGGCGAACCCCAGCCCGTCGGGCAGGTGGCGCCCCAGTTGTAGCCGGTCGAACGCGACACCGCGATCTTCTGCTCGGTGCGAAGACCGAAATCCACACTCTTGATCAAGTCAAACACGCCACCGCCTTGGAACTCGTAGCTGGCGTCAACACGTGCGTTGGCCGCATGCGCAGAGTTGTCCTGGAGGTGATCCATCGCCGCCAGCCAATAGTAGTTGCCCTCTTTTTGAAGTCCGCCGCCGCTGTTGTCCGTCACATTAATTGTCGGGTTCTCGCCCGCCACATTGACATCGACAGTCGGGAGGGCGCCGTTAAATCCCGTGTACATCGTCATATTTCTGTACGGGGAACTACTTTCGACGAATTGGAGGTCGGCGGTGATCGACAGCGCTTCCGTTGGATTGTACTTGATGTCCAGGTTGAGGTCGGTATTGCGGTTGTGCCCGCTGCCGGCGCGGGTATCGATCGAGGTCGTCGATGAAGACCCGCCCGTCCACTCGCTAGCCGAATTAAACGTCGAGGCCATCATTTGCGTATTGTTGATGGGATTCCAGACATAGTGTTCCGTGTCTGTGCCATACGCGTAGCTGTTCAGCCCGCTGACAGTAATTTCCCACTTATCGTTCGGACGCCACTGCAGCACGACATTCGAGGCAAGCCGTTGGTTGGTGAATTCCAATTGGCGCCATGCCCAACCGGCGGGGCCATAAAGCGCGCCGGTCGTACCCGGAGTTAAAGCCGAGCACTCGTTGTAATTCGGGGCGTTAAGGGCCGTGTGCGATCCGGCGGCCAGATCGGCCGTCGCGGTCTCATTCCAGCACTGATACTGGTCGACGTTGACGCCTTCGGTGCGGTTGATCTGGTCCTGCCAGTCGACCGAAGCCAGCACGCCGATTTCACCGATCGATGTATTCCAACGATCGCTGACAAGGGCGTTAGCCGACGGCCGGGCCGCGTCTATCAAATCGCCATAGGTCTCGTCGGCAGACGCAGCGATCTTCAGACCATCCTGGTCGAATGGCTTGCGGGTTCTGAGGTCTACGGTGCCGCCGACGCCGCCTTCGATCATCTTGGCGTCCGGGCTCTTGTAAACGTCCACGCCCGCCAGGAGATCGGCCGACACGTCGGCGAAGCTCAACGAGCGGCCGTCCTCGGCCGTGAATTCGTCGCGGCCGTCGACCAGCGTTTTCACCCAGGCCAACCCGCGGACATAAACCGAATTGCCGATGGTGCCCATGCGGGACAAATCGTTCGGCGATTGGTTGCGTTGCAGGGTGACGCCAGGAACGCGTTGCAGCGCTTCGGCGACGTTGCGGTCCGGCAGTGCGCCGATATCGACCGCCGAGATCGAGTCGACGATCTGGTCGGAATTCTGTTTGATCGCTTGCGCGGATTCCAAGCTCGCTCGGATACCGGTAACAACCACTGTCTCCACCGGCGTCGAAGACGCGTCTTGCGCCAATGCCGGACCGATAAGCGCGCCAATCGCCAAAGCGGAGACGCTGCCCAACAACACTTTTTGCATTTGCACGATGTTTTTCACGTAGTCCCTCCCAAATCGTTTCCGAACTTTGCCTGCGCGGCCCGCCCCGTTTTTCGGATACGTCACATCAATCGCGCGGCATACCACTTGAGTCTAAGACGCGTTTGCAGCTTGAAAGCGAGAGACCGCATAACGCGGTTCCTCTGCTGCTCAACCGTTTCTTTCATTTCAAATCGCTGGAGCATTGACTGCCCGAACGTTTGCACTCCCTACAAAAAGGGCTTTGTTTTTTGCCGCCGTTCCGCTCCCAAACAGAGAGAGGAACTCCCAGCCAGCCCTTTTGACGTTGGTAGCGGTATCATGAGTGCGACTTATTCGCCAGAACTTTGCGAACGGGAATTACTCCTGAAACAGAATTTTCGACCGGTTGCTTCATAATTGTCACGCCCCAATGGTTTACTGGCTCGTTTTGGGCATCACTGCATAGTGCCGCGGTTCAACGTTTTCATTGCATATTCAAGGGCTTCTTGTGCTGTCTAATTTGACAGCAGTTCCAGCGAAGACCGCATAGTGCGGCCGTACAACAACTTGGGGTGCAGTTGCGTTGTTGCCTCTCGCGCCGCTCCGGACCGCGATCCGGCCTAAGGGCACTCGGCGCCGAATCAACCCACTCAGACGCCGGCAGCCATCAGGTGCTGTTCGACCATGGCCAGATAGGAACTGCCGAACAGCCGCAGATGGACCAGCGCGGGCCACACCCGATAGATCGCCAGGCGTTGGTCGTGGCCGGGTTCCAACGGTCCGTAAGCGCTGTAGAAGGAAGTATCGGGCCGGTCGAAAAGCGTGAGCATCGCGATATCGACCTCGACATGGCCGTAGTAGCAGGCCGGATCGATCAGCCCGCTGACGCGGCCGGACTCTGCCAGCACATTCCCGCCCCACAGATCGCCATGCAGAAGCGCGGGCGCCGGCTTGGCCGGTAGCCGATTGGGTAGATCGGCTGCGAGCGCTTCGACGCGACGGGCAAGGCCGCCCGGCAGATGACTCTGATGGGCCAGCAGCCGGCGTTCGGCCCAAAAGCGCGGCCAGTAGTCCGACCAGCCATTCTCAATCGCGACCGAGCCGAACGCGTAGTCGTCGGCCCAGCCATAGCGCTCGCCCCTCGCCGCATGCAGTGTTCGGAGCGCGGCTCCAAGGCTTGCCCACGCTCGGTCCAAGCTGCCCTCATCTGCGAGGACTTCGATCACCAGAGCTTGGCTGCTCGCGGCCAGAACCTTGGGCGCGGGGGCGCCGCTGGCGGCGATTGCGTGTAGCATCGCGGCCTCGATCAACGGCGCAGGACCGTTCTTCACAATTGCCTCGCGGCCGTCACGAAGCGCTATCCGCACGATCTGGGACAAGCTGCCGCCGCCAAGCACGTCCGCCCGGCTCAGCACGCCGCCGAGCAGCGCAGCGCCGGACTGTGCAAGCGCATTCATGCGGAGCCCGCAATCTTCCTGGCAAGTGCGCAAGCGCCCTCTGTCACATCGCGCCAAGTCGTTTCGAACTCGGCCTCGCCGCCGTAATAGGGATCGGCCACCGCTTCGCCATGTCGGCCATCGACATGGTCGAGCAGCAAGCTGAGGTCAGCCGTGCTGCCGGCAGGCTGCATCGCCTTGAGCGCGGCAAGGTTTTGTCTGTCGAGCGCAATTAAGTGCGTGAACCGTTCGAAATCCGCCCGCGTTACTTGCCGCGCCCGATAGGAGCCGATGTCGATACCGTGGCGCTTCGCGACCGCACGGGCGCGCGGATCGGGTGGATCGCCCATATGCCAATTGCCGGTTCCGGCAGAAGCAACCTCAACCGCGAGACCAATACGTGCGGCCTCCGCCCGAAACGCCGCCTCGGCAAGAGGTGAGCGGCAGATATTGCCAAGACAAACAAACAAGACGGCAGGGGCCTTCCCCGCGGACCGCGTGGCCGCCATTACGCCGTCTCATCCTTGGTGTGTGCGCGCCCGATCAATAGATAGATGGCAGGCACGACAAACAAGGTGAAACAGGTCCCAATGGACAGACCGGACGCCACGACAAGGCCGAGATTGAAGCGCGCAGCTGCACCCGCGCCCGACGCGAAGATCAGCGGCATCACACCCAGCACCATGGCAGCAGTAGTCATGAGGATGGGGCGCAGCCGGATCGCGGCGGCTTCCTCAATTGCTTCGCGCTTGCCATGACCTTCCAACTGCAGGTCGTTGGCGAAACGCACGATCAGAATGCCGTGCTTGCTGATCAGACCGATCAACGTCACGAGGCCGACCTCGGTGTAAATGTTGATGGTGGCGCCGCCGACCCCAAGCGCGATGAAGATCAGCGCGCCGCAAATCGACATCGGCACGCTCACCATGATCGTCAGCGGATCGCGGAAGCTCTCGAAGAGAGCCGACAGCGTGAGGAAAATAATGATCAGCGCGAAGAAGAACGTAATGACCAACGCACTCGACTCTTGAACCTCCTGCCTGGTCTGACCGGCGTAATCGATACGATAACCTTGCGGCATCGCCTTTTCGGCAATCTGGCGAAGCGCGATGATCGCATCGCCGGTTGTGGTCCCAGGATAGGGGATCGCGGTGATGGTTGCCGAATTCTGCTGCTGGAAATGATTGAGAGATTCGGGCGTCACATGGTTTTCGAGATGGGCAATTGTGCCAAGCGGAATGCTGCTGCCGGTGGATGTGTTGATATAGTAGTTTTTCAGCTGGTCCGCATTGAGCCGGAATTTTTGCTCGACCTGCGGTATCACCTCATATGCGCGGCCCGACAAGCTGAAATAGTTGACATAACCGCCCCCCAGCATCGACGTCAGCGCGCTGCCGACATCGCGCATGGTCAGGCCGAAACTGGCGACCTTATCCCGATCAACAACGATTTCCGTCTGCGGCTGATCGTATTTCAAATCCGAGTCGAGGTAGACGAACTTGTGAGAATCGAGAGCGGCCTGTTTGATATTGTCGACGACGTCGTTCAACTGCTGAAAGGACTGCGTCGTCTGAATCACAAACTGAACGCCGAAGCCGCCCGGGCCTGGCAGCGGCGGTGGTTGGAACACGGCAGCACGCACGCCAGCGATGGTGCTGAGATCCTTCTGCAGGGAGGTGGCAAGATCCGTCGCTGTTCCCTGACGGTTGTTCCATGGCTTCATCACCATGCCGGCAAGGTTCAACCCCGGCGCACTGATCTGGAATACGTGATCCACATCCGCGTAGCTATGGGCCATCTTATAAACCTGCTTTTGCCATATCACGGATTGATCGAGCGTCGCGGTGGGCGGCGGCGTCAATATCGCGATCGCAAAGCCCTGATCTTCCGGCGGCGACAACTCGCTCTTGGAATTCGTGAACAAGAGATAGATGCTGCCAAGCACAATGGCGCCAAAAACCACTATGACCGGCAATTCGTTCAGACTGGCGTGCAGTAGCTTTTGGTATCGCGTGCGCAGCGCGTCGAATTTCTCGTCGATATAGGTGACGATACGCAGTTCCAAATGCGAGGTGGTCTTTGCATGCGAGTGCAACAGCCGGCTCGCCATCATGGGCGAGAGCGTCAAAGCGACAACGGCCGATATGACGACCGTACCGACCAGCGTGAAGGCGAACTCGATGAAGAGAGCGCCCGTCAGACCGCCGATGAACCCAATGGGCACGTAGACCGCCACAAGCACCAGCGCCATGGCAATGATGGGTCCGCCGAGTTCGCGCGCACCTAGAAACGCTGCATCGAGCGGCGTGCGCCCCTCCTCCAGATGGCGGCTGACATTCTCCACGACGATGATCGCATCGTCCACTACCAGGCCGATCGCCAGCACCAAGGCGAGCAGGGTAAGAAGGTTGATGGTGAAGCCGAAGATCATCATGAAAATGCCCGCGCCGATCAACGACAGCGGAATAGTCACGATGGGAATCGACACCGCGCGCGGCGACCCAAGGAAAATGAAAATCACGAAAATAACGATCAGGATCGCTTCGCCTAGCGTATAAACCACCTCGTCGATGGCGCTCTGAATGAATTTGGTGGAGTCATAGGCGATGGCTGCATTCAATCCTTGCGGCAGTTGCGAGATGATGCCGGGGAACACCGCGCGGACGCCCTTGATAACATCGAGGACGTTGGCGGTGGGCGCCACCTTGATGCCGATGAAGACGCCGGTCTTGCCGTCAAAGTTCACTTGGGATTCGTAGTCCTCCGAACCCAATGTGACATTGGCGACGTCGGACAGCCGAACGTACCCGCCATTCTTCTCTTTCACGATCAGATTGCGGAACTCGTCCAGCGATTTGAGGTTGGTGGACGCGGTCAGATTGACCTGGACCATCTGCCCTTTCGTCGCGCCGACGGCCGAGAGGAAGTCGTTTGTGCCGAGTGCAGAGGCAACATCAGCGGCGGTCAGGCCATAAGCAGCAAGCTTGTCGGGCTTCAGCCAGGCGCGAACGGCAAACCGCTTGCCGCCGATTACTTCGGCTTGCTGCACGCCCTCCACCGCCTGCAATTGCGGCTGGACCACGCGGATCAGGTAATCGGTGATTTTGTTGGGCGGCAACACGCTGCTGCTAAACGAGATGTACATCGCATCGGTGCTTTGGCCGACGGCGATTTTGATGACCGATTGCTGCGCATCGGCAGGCATCTGGTTCTTGACAGAATTGACCTGCGTGATGATTTCCGCGAGCGCCTTGCTGGCATCATAGTTGAGGCGAAGATTGGCCTGGATGGTGGAAACGCCCTGGACGCTGCTCGACGTCATGTAGTCGATGCCGTTTGCCTGGGCGATGGCGTTCTCAAGCGGCGTAGTAATAAAGCCGGCAATCACGTCCGGGCTGGCGCCGAAATAGGCCGTCGTAACCGTGACGACGGCATTCTGCGTAACGGGGTATTGGCGGACCGGCAAATCCGTGAAGGCGCGGATGCCGATCACCAGGATCGTCAGCGAGATAACAATCGACAGAACCGGACGCCGAATGAATAGGTCGGTGAAGTTCATGCCGCGGGCCTATTGGTCTGTCGGCGCGGGAGCGATATCGTTCGGTAGCGATATGCTGTTGTTGACTTTGACGAGCGCCCCGTTCTTCAGCTTCAACTGCCCGGCGCTAACCACCACATCCTTGGCAGTAATCCCGCTCACAATCGCGATTTGATCGCCGCGCGTATCTCCGACGGTCACAAAGCGCTGCTGCGCGGTAAGCTGTTCATCCCCGCCATCCGCCGACTTGGTATTCGCGACGACATAGACGGTATCGCCATAAGGATTGTACACCACGGCGGTCTGCGGCAACGTGAGCAATGTTTTTGCCTGCCCGACATTCGTCATGACCGTCGCAAACATGCCGGGCAGAAGGTTCTTCCCCGGATTCGCGATGGACGCGCGCACATGCACGGTGCGCGTATCGGGATCCACTTTGGGATCGAAGGCGATGACCTCGCCGGCAAACGTCTTGCCTGGGGCGGCATCGCTGGTGAGCGCAACTTTGCTGCCGACCGTGAGCATGCTCAACTGCTGTTGGGGAACCTGAAAGTCGACCAGGATCGGATCGAGTTGCTGAAGCGTGACGATCACCTGACCCGCGCCGACATATTGTCCGACGTCTACTTGGCGTATCCCCACCCGACCGTCATAGGGCGCACGGATCGCTTTTTTCTCGACAATGGCGGCCTGCGCGTCGGCTTGAGCGCGAGCGCCCTTCATATTGGCGAGGGCGCTGTCATATTCGGTCTGGCTGATCGCGGCGCTTTTGATGAGGGCCGCATCGCGCGTATAGGTCTGTGTCGCGAGCATGGCGGCAGCCTGCAGCGCGGCGAGTTGCGCGCGGTCGCTGTCATCTCGCAGCTGGACGAGTAGCGTCCCCTTGCGCACATCGTCGCCCGGGCGGAAGCCGATACGTGTGACCAGGCCCGCGATTTCCGACGCCAGATCGGCGCCTTCGACGGCATGGAGCGTTCCCACCGAGCGTAGCTCATCTTGCCAGACACTGCGTTGTGGGTGGACCGTGGAGACCGACTGAACCTGAATGAATGCGCCTTTCGGCATCATCAGATATTTGACGATGGGCGATAATTTTATGTAGCCGAAGATGAGCAGCAGCGCCGTGCCGACGATCGCCAGCATCCAGCGCATTCGCCGTGTGGCGTAAGGCCGTACTGGCCCCCAAACCGTCTCGAAATGCCGTCCGAACCAAGTCTCTGCACGATTTATAGGCATTATAAAGTCCCGCAAATTCGGCGCATAGCTGACCTGTGCGCAACCACTGTCAACACTGGGCGCGCGAAAACCCCAGCAAACGAACTGTGAAGGGAGATATGGTTGCAAAGCCGAGCGATGACAAGTCTGCAGAGGCGGTTATTCGCAAGGTCAACAACATTTGAACGAAACGCACCGCCATGAGGGCATTTCAATCCGCTCGATGCAGAATTTTGCTGCGGTAAAACAGACACTTACGAAATTTGTGCCGCGCTGGAACAACTTCCGCAGCCACCGGCCGGCAGCGTGAGAGAATAATGGTGCCCAGGGGCGGATTTGAACCACCGACACGCGGATTTTCAATCCGCTGCTCTACCAACTGAGCTACCTGGGCATCTTTGGGGTCACGCCCCGAAGGACGGGCTTTTTAGGCAAGCAGGGAGCCGCTGTCCAGCGGTCCCCCTGCCGTCCCACTTTGCCCCGCCGCCGGATAGCGGCGTCCGTCCCGCGAAACACCAATCAGTGATAGGTCACTTCCAGCCCGACCAGCGTCACGCCAAGCGCCACGGACCCGTTCAGCGAGCCGCGCGCCGCGTTGCCGGGATCGCTTACCGCCAAGGCGATATTGGCATTGCTGGCGAACAGATGAGCGAGCGCAACATCGAAGTCCAGGTGCTCGTTCCAGCGATAGCCGACGCCGCCCGTCAGCCAGATGCGGCTTGAATCGGGAATGCCAGGCGTGCGGTATTGGTTGCCGGTCGGGGTTTCGTCATAGGCCGTACCGGCGCGCAAGGTCCAATCGGCACAGGGCTTGTATTCCGCCCCGACCGATCCGAACCAGCTCGACTTCCAATCCATCACGGTCAGATCGGCGGATTGAACGGGATTGCCGCTCGTGATCAGCAATTGGTCGAAGGAGTTCCAGCCGGTCCAATCGACCGTGGCCATCGTGGTCCACTGTTCGTTGATCTTCCAATGGACCGCCGCCGTGGCGACGGATGGCGTTGCGAAATCCGCCTTCGCCGTCGAATCGGCGAACATGCCGGTCATGGCTTTTAGCGTGGCGCCGATCCCCGCCGCATCCAGCGTGAAGGTCTCATTGCCCGACAAGGTGTGATCGATTTCCGAACGATAGGACAGACCCAAGGACAGATTGTCATTGGGCTTCCATTGCACGCCCAGCACATAGCCTTCGGCCCAATTGTCCGCCTTCAGCAACACCGAGCCGTCCATGCCGCCCGGCACGGCGCCGGGGAAATGGTAGAGCGCGCCGATGGTGCCGAAGTCGATGGCCTTGCCCAAGGTGCCTTTGGTGTATTGCACCTGCAGGCCCACGCCGAAGGACAATTCCGGCGTCGCCTGATAGCCGATCATCGGGGTGATGTTGTAGGACTTCACATTGCTCATCGTCGCGTAATAGCGCCCGACGAAATCGCTGTTGTAATCGGTGATCATTCCCCAAGGAACGGTGACGGTCAGACCGACGGTGAATTGATCCGAGAGACGCCCACGGATCGAAAGCGAGGGAATGAGCGCCGTATTGACGATGTGATCCGGCGTTGCGTTGCCCGAGACCGGCGTGCCCGCCGCCGTGACTGCAGTGAAGTTACCGCTGGAAGTCGGAAGCACGCCGGTCGAACTGACGGAAACGTCCCAGTCCGTCACGTCCGACACCAAGGCCGGATTGAAGAACAGTGTCGAGGCGTGATCGCCGTTGGCGGCGGCGCCGGCATAGCTTGTGCCCAATGTGCTTGCGCTGACGTCGCGCAGGCCGAAGCCCGTCGCATAGGCCGACGATGCGAGCAAACCCGAAGTTAGAATAAGAGTGATTGCGGAACGGCGCATTGTTTTCTCCCCATCTTTATAAGTACCGTTAGGCGGAGTCATACCAAAAGAGTCAGGTGTTACTAATCCCCGTGCGACAATTCGGACGGGGGAACACTATCTTCCTCAGCGTCATCTTGGACGGTCGCGGGGATGGCATAAGCGCCTTTCAGCCAGCGGCCGAGGTCAAGATCCGCGCAGCGCCTGGAGCAGAACGGGCTAAATGGTGCGACTGCGAGTTTCTTGCAGATAGGGCAGCTGCTCGCTTTTGGCGCACCGCTTTCAGACGACGATCCCGACATCGAACCTCTCACGCGAACCTGTATCAGCCGCTTCGAAGCTTACCCTGGCCGCGCCCTTGCGGGCGAGTGCCGTTCGCAGTTTTTCGCCGCGTTCCTCGATCCAGCGCACGATTTCGGGCGCCGCGCGAACGGCGATGGGCTTTCCCGGCGCGGCGCGGGCGGCGGCTTCCACTTGCCGCAGCACGTCCATCGCCACATCGCCCGGCGCACGCAAACGACCTTGGCCCGAGCAAGCGGCGCAACTTTCCCCTAGGTGCAACGGCGCGCGAACCCGCTTGCGGGTGATCTCGACCAGCCCGGCCTGAGACATCGGCGAGACCACCGCGGGCGCGCCATCCCTCGCCAGGCTTTGGGTGAGCGCCGCCAGCACAAGGTCCATATGCCGCGGCTCCGCCATATGGATAAAGTCGGCGACGATCAGCCCGCCGATGCCGCGCAGGCGGATCTGGCGGCCAATCTCGCGCGCCGCTTCGAGGTTCACGGTCAGCGATGTGTCCTCTCGCGCGGTGGATTGCGCGAAGCTTCCCGAATTGACATCGACCGCCGTCAACGCCTCGGTCGGCTCCAACGTGATCCAACCGCCGCAAACAAGCGGCACGCGCGTTTGCGACAGAAGATCGATATCGGCTTCGAGATCGTCGAACAGCGCGCCGGGACCAGCGTAAACTTCGATCCGGCTTTCCATCTGCGCCATGGCGCGGCGGCAATAGGCGCGCGCGACCTCGGCGGTCGCGGCGTCGTCGATCACGATGCGCGCGGTCGCCTCGCTCGCCATGTCGCGCAACGCGCGCTCGACCGGGCCAAGATCGCGATGCAGCGTTACGGGCGGCGTGGCGGATTTGCGCGCGGCGAGGATGGCGCGCCAATCCTGCGCCAACTGACGCGCATCGTCGCGAAACTCTTCCAGCGACGCGCCGATGGCGGCGGTGCGGAAAATATAACCGGCGCCGGGAATGAGATCGCCGCGCTCCTCCGCCGCCAGCGTTTCGCCGAGCGACAGCAACCGCGCGCGTTCGGCTTCATCGCCGATGCGCCGCGACACGGCGATACCGGAGCGCAGCGGCGCCAGCACGCAGAGGCGGCCCGGAAGCGTGATCTCGGCGGAGAGGCGCGCGCCTTTTTCGCCGACCGCATCCTTGACGATCTGCACCAGCACCGCCTCGCCCTCGCGCACCAGATCGCCGATGGCGGGATCGGCGTCGCTGGAAAGACACCGCGCTTCGCGCGCGCCGAGGAAACCCGCGCGGTCGAGGCCGACCTCGACAAAAGCGGCTTGCAGCGCGGGCATCACGCCGACCACGCGCCCCAGCACAATATCGCCGACGCGACCGTCGCGCGCATCGTCATCGGCGGCCTCGCAGCGCAGCGCTTCGAGCCTGCCGTCTTCGACCAGCGCGATGCGGATTTCCGCCGCGCCCGCATTGATGAGAATTTCCTGGGACATCGGACCTCTGACTATCGCGCGATTCTCAGTGGGGCGTCACAATTCGATTTCGGTTTTAGGCCGCCACCCCCCAAAGAGAAAAAGTTGAATTCAATTACCGATTTTTCCGTTCAAGTCTTTGGTCTTAAAACAAAAAGGGCGTATTGGCGCGCCGCGCGAACCTGCGCTGAGCGTCATTGGGCGGCCCTGAGCGACAGCGCTTCGGCCAGTTTCGAGAATTTCGTTATTTGCGGCCTCCATTCGAAAACTCCACCGATGGGAGATGGGAATTCATTCGCAGAGTTTCAAGGGGTGGCGGCGGAATTATTTTGGTCTGCGAACGCGAGACGTGCGTGTCTTGCCCGTTGATCGAATGTCTTTTTACCGGCGCACTGTACACGCTTAGAACCGGTCGCAAATGCGTAGAGTTGAGGTGTGGCGCGGTTGCGGTAGGCTGAACATATCTGTTTCCGTCCCTTTCGTCTGACGGTGCCTTACTGGTTCAGCCGTGGCTTCCGTTTCCACACCCCGCTCATCGAACCGGACAGGCAGATCTCCCGCATCCGGCTCTCGGATAAAACCTCACGCCTTCGCCCACGGCATGTCGCGTCCACGATTGGTCAGGCGTACGAGACCGAAGTGCCCGTAGAGGTGAGAGAGTGGAAAGCTCCCACCCTTGCGTCCTCCCCTGACTTTTCGTTTGAACTGCAACCACCGGCGCAACCGCATCGCTGCATAGCTATCGACGGTCCGATACGCTTTGCTGACGGTCCCTACGTCGAAGTAGTTCGCCCAGCCGCGTAACGAACGGTTCATCTTGCCTACCAGCTCTGTGGTCTCTTGCCATGTCGTCGTTCGTTCTGTCAGCGCATGGATGGTCTCCACCATGCGCTTGATGCTTTTCTTCGAGGGCCGGTAGCCCAGGCGTGCCTGGCCGGTTCTCGCCGAGTACATCCGTCCGAACGTGTAGCCCAGAAAGTCGAACTCTCCTTCCGGCACCCTACAGATTCGTGTCTTCTCCTCGTTCACCGTCAACTTCAGCTTTCCCATGATCTCGCGCAGTCGCTGCAGCGCTTCTTCGGCGTTGCCCTTTCTGCACAGGATCACCAGGTCGTCCGCATAGTTCACGATGCGCGTGCCGAGGCTGATTTCCAATCCAAGTTTCTTCCATCCCAGCACAAACCGGCGCATGTAAAGATTCGCCAGTAGAGGTGAGATCGGTGAGCCTTGCGGAATGCCTCGTCTCTTGTCCCGTGCTTCGGTCGTGCGCTTCTTCCGTCCTCTGTCGTCGGTTTCTTCCACGGGGCATTCCAGCCACATCTTGATCAGATGCAGCACGTGCCGATCTACGATCCGGCGCGCCAACGACTGCATGAGTTCGTTATGGGGGATGCTTCCGAAGTAGTCCGCGAGGTCGGCGTCAACCACTTCCGGGTGATCACGGAACAGCTGCTCTTCCACCTCGACCACCGCTTGTTGGGCATTGCGCCCCGCGCGGTAGGCGTATTGTTCCGATGGCAGGTCAGCTTCGATGATCGGTTCCAGCACCAGCATCGCTGCCGTCATGCAGACCCGATCCTTCACGGTCGAGATACCCAGCGGCCTCAGTTTGCCGTTGGCCTTTGGGATGTACACTCTTCTGATGGGGTCTGGTTGGTAAGTCTTTTCCTTGAGCGCAAGCGCCAGTTCGCCAAGCCACCGTTCCACCCCATACGTCTCGATGTCCGCAAAGTCCTGACCGTCCACGCCCGGTGCGCCCTTGTTCGAACGGCACTGGGCATAGGCGTATGCCAGGATGTCCTCACGGCTGATCTTGTCGTACAGCGCGTAGAAGCGATAACCGGCTTCAGCCTTCGCTTTCGCGTGTAACGCCATCTGCAGTTTCTGAACGCTTTTCGGAGTTGTTAGGTTGCCCAATCTCCTGGTTCCTCACCACGTCTTGCGCTTGTCTTAAACTGAGGTCCCTTCCCTCCACCGGAATTGCCCGGCTTCAGCGGTACTACGAACCTCTCCGCCACCTCACGGCGCCTGGCCCATCCCTCACGGGCGTCCAGTTGGTCATCCCTGACCACGCCTTGAGGCTTCCCGTGTTGCGTACGCTTTCCTTGTGTACATGCTGCCGCCAGTACCCCGGTGCAGCAGCTGGGCGTCTTCTTCGCTCATTCATCCCAGCCATATCAGCCTTCCCCGAAATGGCAGTCGGGTCGGCCTGCACATCGTCCTTTTCGAGGCTTGCTCGGCGTTCACTCGCGTTGCGGCCTGCACACCCGCGCTGTCACCAATTCGTGACACGCTAATCGAAGGCTTCAGCCACTTCGTCACCTCCATGACTGCTCCGATTGCTTCCGGCTGGAGCGGTTGCCGGGTGGGCCTCTCACCCACCAGAAAGCGCCGCCTTGTCACGGCGCACGCCAGAAATGGACGTTCGTCGCCCCGCTGTTCAAGCCGTAGTAAGCTCGTACCTCGAACAACTGCAACACGAAGGGGGAGACGCGTGTCTGATCCAGATGTCCTCATTGAGCTTAGGCAATCCGGAGCGGGATGGTTAGATGTCGATCTGCGCGTCGGAACCGCAAGGATCACTCTCGACGGCGAATCCTATACGACTGACATCATCGGCAATCTTCTCCGGGCAGCGCTTATGCTTGCGACGGGTGCATGGACTGCGAGGGTTAGTTTTGACGGCGAACCCATCGAGCGGCGATTGATCGCTGGCGCTGTTTGGGACGATGAATTGAAGAGTTGGCGCGAGGGGTTCTATGTCCGCATCATCGAATTCCAAAACATTTACAGCAGGCTCCCGGATGCGACGGGCGCGGTGCTATTCGATGCCCAGTGCGATCAACGCAATTTCGCGGTAGCGGTCTTGGAAGGATGCAAACGCTTCATTGACACATACGGCCATTTCGGACCTGACAACACGTCGCCGATACGCGCCCTGCGAGCCCTCGAGACAGCGCTGGCAACAGAAGACTGACGAATGTCCAGAAATGGCGCATCATTACAGTTCTGATGTTGGGCGCTAGGTCCTAATTGTCATCCCCGGCGAGAACGGCGCTCGAGCGCCGTTCGAGGGAAGGGGACCCAGGTGGATCGGGTATCGAAGTCTATCCTGTAATTCACAAGCTCAGAAAGTCGTTCGAAACCACTTGCACCGAGAACGTGTAGCTACCTGGGTCCCCTTCCCCTCGCGTTGCCCACTCGGCCGGGGATGACAAGCGCGGAAGTTGTCAGCAGGCGTAGCCGCAGCCCGCGCAGCAGGGCGACGGTTTCGCTGAGGGGGAGGCCGACGACGTTGGAGTAGGAGCCGTTGATGTGGCGCACGAAGATTTCGGCGCGGCCCTGGATGGCGTAGCCGCCCGCCTTGCCCTCGCCTTCGCGGCTGTCGACATATTTTTCGATTTCGACTTCCGTCAGGCGGCGGAAGGCGACGCGGGTCGCGGCGATCCGTGTACGGATTTTCTGGACCGGGTGCGGCGATGGCGACCGCCGTGGTCACCATATGCTGGCGGCCCGAGAGCAGTTTCAGGCAGGCGCGCACGGCCTCGGCATTCTCGGCCTTGGGCAGGATGCGCCGCCCGCAGGACACCACCGTGTCGGCGGCCAGCACCAGCATGGCGGGACCGCTGTGCTCATCCGCGATGGCGCGCGCCTTTTCGCAGGCCAGCCTCAGCGCATGGATGCGCGGCAGCTCGGCCTTCTTTGGCGTCTCGTCGATGGAAGCGGGGCGGATGATGTCGGGCACGATGCCCGCCTGCGCCAGAAGCGCCTTGCGCCGCGGGCTCTCGCTCGCGAGCAACAGGCCGAGCCGGCCCGAAGGGTCATTTGAAACGATAGGTGATACGCCCTTTGGTAAGGTCATATGGCGTCATCTCGATCATCACCTTGTCGCCCGTCAGCACGCGGATGCGGTTCTTGCGCATCTTGCCGGCGGTGTGGGCGATGATCTCATGCCCGTTCTGCAGCGTCACGCGGAAGGTCGCGTTGGGCAGAAGTTCGCTGACCGTGCCTTCAAATTCGAGTAGTTCTTCCTTTGGCATCAGACCTCTAAGGTAAATAGGCAAATCCGGCCGGGAGAATGCACTGAAATCGCCCAAAAGCAAGGGATTGGGGCATTTCGGTCACCGTTTGCCGCTATCCGCCGGGATGCAGCAGGGCGATCAGTGTGAAGAGCCGCCGCGCGGTGTCGAAATCGAGCGCGATCTTGCCCTGGAGTTGTTCGCACAGAAGCTGGGCGCCCTCATCGTGCAGGCCGCGCCGGCCCATGTCGAGCGCCTCGATCCGGCCATGCTGCTCGTTGGGAACCGCTTTCAAATAGCTTTCGCAAAGCTGGAAATAATCATTGATGACGCGCCGGAACGGCGTCAGCGACAAGATCACCTTGCCGTGCGGTTCGCCGTCGGCCAGGCGCACATCCATCACCAGCTTGTTCTGCGCGATGCCGAGCACAAGCCGGTAGGGCCCGCCATGCGAACCGATGGGCGTGAAGCTGTTGGCGGCCAGAAGATCGTGGATCGCGATGGCGCGCTCGCCGCCGGGCTTAAGTTGCGGCGCGGCTTCGTCCAGCGTCACGCCGATCAAGCGGAACGGCGAGGCGCCGGTCATCGCTTGGCGTTCAGCCGGGCGGCGACGGAGCGCGCATGGGCATCAAGCCCTTCGGCTTCGGCCAGCGCGATGACATCCGGCCCCAGTATTGCGATGGCGTCGGGTGTGCAGGAAAGCAACGTGGTGCGCTTGACGAAATCGAGCACAGACAAGCCGGAGGAAAATCGCGCGGTGCGCGCCGTGGGCAGCACATGGTTGGGCCCGGCGATGTAATCGCCCATCGCCTCGGGCGTGTGGCGGCCAAGAAAGATGGCGCCGGCATGGCGCACGCGTTTGAGCAGCGCTTCGGGATCGGCGGTGGCTATTTCCAAATGTTCGGGCGCGATCTTGTCGACCAGCGGCGCGGCATCGGCGATTTTCTCGACCAGGATGATCGCGCCATTGTGCGACCAGCTTGCTTCGGCAATCGCCTTGCGCGGCAACAGCGTGAGCGCGCGCAGCACCGCTTCCTCAACCTTCTTGGCGAACGCCGCGTCGTCGGTGATGAGAATGCTTTGGGCGGAGGTGTCGTGCTCGGCCTGGGAGAGAAGATCGGCCGCGATCCAATCGGGATCGTTCGCGCCGTCGGCGACGATGAGAATTTCCGATGGACCGGCGACGGAATCGATGCCGACCGCGCCGAACACCTCGCGCTTGGCGGCGGCGACATAAGCGTTGCCGGGGCCGACGATCTTGTCCACCGCCGCGATGCTTTGCGTGCCATAGGCCAGCGCGGCAATCGCCTGCGCCCCGCCGATGCGATAAATCTCGCGCACGCCCGAGCGGCGCGCCGCTTCGATCGACAAGGGATTGATCGCGCCGCCGCTGGCAGGTGTCACCATGACGATGCGCCCCACGCCCGCGACCACCGCCGGGATGGCATTCATCAAGACGGAACTGGGATAGCTTGCCGTTCCGCCGGGCACATAAAGACCCACACTGTCGAGCGCGGTCCAACGCCAACCCAGCTTAACGCCCGCCTCGTCGACATAGCTTTCGTCTTTGGGAATCTGGCGGCGGTGATAATCCTCGATCCGCTTGGCCGCTACGTCGAGCGCGGCCAGCGCTTCGCGCCCGCAAGCGTTTTTGGCTGCGTCGATCTCCGCTTCCGACAAGCGCAAGGTTTCTTTGGTGAGGTTTACCTTGTCGAAACGCGCGCTCAGTTCGATCAGCGCCGTGTCGCTGCGCGCGCGGACATCGGCGATGATGGTGCGGACGGCGGCGGAGACGTCCTCGTCGGCCTCGCGTGACATGGCGAGCAGCGCGGCAAAACTCTGCGCGAAATCACCAGCGCGTGCGTCGAGCCAGCGCGCCATATCAGCTGTCTTTCAGATCGTGTGCGGGACGACCAAGCGCCGCCCATTCGCCGCTGACATCGCTGAGCGCGGCGTCGAGGCATTCCACCTCCAGCATGATCGCGCCGCCATCGGCGAAGACGAGTTCCACCGTGCCCGCGGGATCGTCTGCTGCGTTGGGTGTGTAGCGGATGGCCAGCAGCGCGATCACCCCATCGGGCGCGCCCCGCTTGAGGTTCTGCGACTTGACCGAGAGCACGCTGTCGAAATGCAGCCCGGCGCGGACGCGCAAATTCTCGCGCTTGCCGTTTTCCCATTTGAAGCGGTTAAAGAGGCCCGCGAAGCGATGTTTCTTGGGCAGATAGACAAGATCGCCCAACTTCGCCACGGCGTCTTGCAGGCGCGCGGAGATGATCTGCAAATCCTCGGCGTCTTCCGCCGCCAAGACCGGTTCGGGCGCGCTCATGCCGGAAGCCTTTCGACGTCGGCCCCGACGGCGCGGAGTTTTTCTTCCAGCCGCTCAAAGCCGCGATCCAGATGATAGACGCGATTGACGATGGTCTCGCCCTCCGCCGCCAGCCCCGCCAGAACCAGGCAAGACGAAGCGCGAAGGTCTGTCGCCATCACCGGGGCGCCGTTCAGCTTGGCGACGCCGGTGACCGAGGCGGTGTCGCCTTCGACCTTGATGTCGGCGCCCATACGCAAAAGTTCGGGGACATGCATGAAGCGATTCTCGAAAATGGTCTCCTTTATATGGGATGTCCCCTCGGCGGTTGCCATAAGCGCCATGAACTGCGCTTGAAGATCGGTGGGAAAGCCCGGAAACGGCGAAGTCTCGGCGGAAACCGAGATCGTCCGCGCCCCATTGCGCGCCACGCTCAAGCCGCGATTGGTCTCGGTGACATGCGCGCCCGCTTCGCGAAGCAGGTCGACCAGCGCGCCGATCAATTCCAGCCGCGTGCCGGTGAGCTCGACCTCGCCGCCCGCGATGGCGGCTGCCATAGCGTAAGTGCCGGTCTCGATACGGTCGGGCAAAACGGAATGCTGGGCTTCGTGCAGCGCGCTCACGCCATCGACAATGATGGTGGAGGTGCCGAGCCCCGATATCCGGCCGCCCATGGCAATGAGGCAGCGGCCAAGATCGTCGATCTCCGGTTCGCGCGCCGCGCCCGTCATGACCGTGCGTCCCTCGGCCAGCACGGCCGCCATCAGCGCATTCTCCGTGGCGCCGACCGAGACGACGGGAAAGTCGATGGGCGCGCCTTTGAGGCCGCCCGTAGCGCTGGCGATCACATAACCTTCGGAGAGCTCGACGGTGGCGCCAAGCGCCTCCATCGCTTTCAAATGCAGATCGACCGGGCGCGCGCCGATGGCGCAGCCGCCGGGCAGCGAAACCTTGGCATGACCGACGCGGGCCAGCAGCGGCCCCAGCACCAGGAAACTCGCGCGCATTTTGCGCACGATGTCGTAATCCGCCGTCGTGCCCAGAAGGTCCGCGGCGCGCAGGCGATAACGACCGCCCTCGCCCAGCGCCGCACCCGGCGTCCATTCTATGTCCGCGCCGAACAGACGCAGCAGATCGGCCATGAAGGCGACATCGGCCAATTTGGGAACATTGGTCAGCGTCAGCGGCGCATCGGTCAGCAAGCACGCCGCCATCAGCGGCAGAGCCGCGTTTTTCGCCCCGCTGATCGGTATTTCGCCCTTCAGACGAGCGCCGCCCTTTATTCTAATTCTGTCCATAACCCCTCGGGCGGGCCAGTGGCCCGCATCTGCTGAGGGGCGGTTTTAGCGTGCGCGAGGCCTTTGCGACAGCTTCAAAAGCGACCCATGTTAATCGCGCCGATCCGCCTCATCCGCAGGGGGAACCGGGTGTGGCGTAGGCGGCGCCGCGACCGGCTCGGCGGCCTGATCGGCGGCGGCGCGGGCACGCGCCTTGCGGCGCTTAAGGTTCTCGCGCAGTGCCGCCGCGAGCTTCTCGCGCTGTGCGGCGGATTTGACCGAATTTGCCACCCCGCAAGCCCTTTCCCTGACGGGCGAACCTGGGCTATAGCAGCCGTCCTTTCGGGTTGGGGCTTGCCTCGGTCCGCCGGTTGCCGGAGTAGCGTAGTGGTAGCGCAACCCCTTGGTAAGGGGTAGGTCGTGAGTTCGATTCTCACCTCCGGCACCA
>CAWKIU010000011.1:0-131585 GCA_963849895.1 uncultured Alphaproteobacteria bacterium | reverse complement strand
CCTCCCCTTCGCGCACGACCGTCACCGTGTGATGGGTGCCCTGGCTTTTGAGGCGCTTCAAGGACGCGGCCGCCGCCGCGCTTGCCTGCATCATGCGCGTCGCGGTCTTCATCGCGTTCATCTGCACATACGCATCCGGCGCGCCCGCCGCGAATTTGAACACGGCCATCACAGCGTCATGGCATTCGCCCAATTGGGCCGCGAGCTGCGCCGCCGCCAGATCGATTTCCGCACTTTCCCGTTCCGCCATATCGGCCCTTTCCCTAGACATCCAAAGGGATGTGGGAATGCACCCTGAGGTTGTCAAGGGCGTTAATCCTAATTTCTGGAAAATAATCTTTTGGGGCGCGGAACTCCCACTTTCGTCATGGCCGCCCTTGAGGCGGCCATCCAAGTCGGCGCGCGTCCGCGCGCCGGAAGAACTCTTTTGTTTCGATGGATGGCCGGGTCAAGCCCGGCCATGACGAAGTGAGGGAGTGCCGCTCATTCCAAGAGCGGATCTGTTCAATTCGCCTGGGTCCCCTTCCCTCGCCCGTCTTCGCTGCTTCGCAGCTTCGACGCGGCTCGCCGGGGATGACAGTTAGGCGTTTTCCACCAGCCGTCAGGAATTTTCCGCCAGCACTTGTCCTGCCAGATAGAGCGAGCCGCAGATGAGGATGCGGGGGGCGGGTTCGCGGGGGTAGGCGCAGGTTCGCGCCGCGATTTGCATCATGGCGTCTTCCACATCCTCGCCGGGCGCGGCATCGATCCCCGCCGCGCGGGCGCGATCATAAAGTTCGCCGGCGCCAAGGCTCGCCTCTTCGCCGTCGATGGCGATGGTGACGACGTGACGGGCCAGCCCGCGAAACGCCGCGAGGAATCCCGTCGCATCCTTTGTCCGCAACATGCCGCAGATGAGATAGAGCGGCTTGGCGGTGCGCTCTTCCAAATCCGCCATGGCGCGCGCCACCGCGATTGCGCCATGCGGATTGTGCCCGCCGTCGAGCCACACTTCGGCATCGGACGGTGCGATATCGACCAGCGGGCCTTGCGTCAGACGTTGCAGACGCGCCGGCCATTCGACGGTGCGAAGGCCGCGCTCGATGGCATCGTCGCGCGCCCAATCGCCGCCCGCGCGGCGCAGGCCCGCAATCGCCACCGCCGCGTTTTCGATTTGATGACGCCCGACAAGGCGCGGCAGCGGCAAATCGAGAAGGCCGTCGAGGTCTTGATAGACCATGCGGCCATGTTCCTGATGCGCGAAGAAATCCTGACCGAACATGGAGACCGGCGCGCCCAGCGCATCGGCGCGGCGCAGGATCACATCGCGCGGCGTATCGTCTTGCGGGCCGACGATCACCGGCACCCCCGCTTTGATGATGCCCGCCTTCTCTGCGGCGATGGAGGCGAGCGAGGTTCCGAGAAACTCGGCATGGTCGAGCCCGACCGGCGTGACGATGGTGGTGCGCGGGCGCGCGATGACGTTGGTTGCGTCGTATTTACCGCCCAGTCCGACCTCCAGCACCAGCGCATCGGCGGGATGGCGCGAGAAGGCGAGGAACGCCGCCGCCGTGGTGATCTCAAAAAACGTGATCGGCTTGCCGGCGTTGACCTCTTCGCATTCGGCCAGCAGCGCGGTCAGCTCCGCCTCGCCGATGGGGCCGCCGGGCAAACGGATACGCTCGTGAAAGCGAACAAGATGGGGCGAGGAATAGACGTGGACGCGGTGGCCACCCGCTTCCAGCATGGCGCGGGTGAAGGCGCAGACCGAGCCCTTGCCATTGGTGCCCGCGACATGGACGACGGGCGGCAGATTTTTTTCGGGATGACCGAGATCGTCCAACAGCCGCAAGACCCGATCCAGCACCAGATCGATTTTCTTGGGATGAAGCGCGAGAAGCCGTTCGAGAACCGCGTCGCTCCCCACCAGCTTCATGTACCGGCGCCGTTGGTGCGCGCGGCGGAATGGTTGGCCGTGGCCGCGATCAGCGGTGGGGAATGGGGCCGCAGCTTGGGCCGGGCGCGTTTCATAAAAAGATGCGTCAGGCGCGAAAGCGTGTCGCGCAGATCGCGGCGATGCACGACCATGTCGATCATGCCGTGTTCCAGAAGATATTCGGCGCGCTGGAAGCCCTCGGGCAATTGCTCGCGGATCGTCTGCGTAATGACGCGCTGTCCGGCAAAGCCGATGAGCGCGCCGGGCTCTGCGATATGCACGTCGCCCAGCATGGCATAGGACGCGCTGACGCCGCCAGTCGTCGGATCGGTGAGCACGACGAGATAAGGCAAGCCCGCATCGCGCAGCATGTCCACTGCGATGGTGACGCGCGGCATCTGCATCAGCGAAAGAATGCCTTCCTGCATCCGCGCGCCGCCGGAGCCGACAAACAGAATATAGGGACGGCTTTCCTCCACCGCGCTTTGCATGGAGCGCACCAGCGCCTCGCCGACGCCCATGCCGAGCGATCCGCCCATGAAGTCGAAGGCTTGCACCGCGACCATCACCGGAAAACCATCAAGCGTGCCGCGCGCCGCACTGAGCGCATCGACGCGGCCGGTCTTGGCGCGCGCATCCTTCAGCCGGTCGCTGTAGCGCTTCTCATCGCGGAAGCGCAGCGGATCGGCGGGAACTTCGGGTGGGATCAATTCTTCGAATGCGCCGTCGTCGAAGATCGCGGCGAAACGCTCCGCCGGGCCGAGCCGCATGTGGTGGCCGCAGCTGGGGCAGACATTCTGCGCCGCCACAAGATCGCGGTGGAAAATCATCTCGCCGCAGGCGGGACATTTCTTCCAAAGGTTCTCAGGCGTTTCGGCACCGCGCCCGCCGATCAGGCTCTTGATCCGTGGGCGGACAAAATTGGCAATCCAGTTCATGGCTCTACTCTACCACGCTCGGGGTTCGTGCCGCATGCACGGATTGGGCGAGTGCGGCGCAGAATTCCAGCACTTCGCTTACAAGTTCGGCTTTTTTGCGGCCATTCAGCGCCGCGATGCGGTCCACAATGGCCGAGCCCACCACCGCGCCATCGGCGAAACTCGCCACGGCGGCGGCCTGTTTGGGGGTCTTGATGCCGAAGCCCACGGCGCAGGGCAGCCCGCTCGCCGCCTTCAAGCGCGCGACGGCAGCGCGCACTTCGGCTTCGGCGAAACTCTTGGTTCCGGTGACGCCGGCAATCGAAACATAATAGAGAAATCCGCTGGCGCCGGAGACGACGGATTTGAGGCGCTCGTCGTCGGTGGTGGGCGTGGCAAGACGCACGATGTCCATGCCATGGCCGGTTGCCGGAATGCGCAGCACGCTGTCTTCCTCCGGCGGCAGATCGACGGTGATGACGCCGTCGACGCCCGCTTCGGCGGCGTCTTTCGCGAAGCGCGCGGTGCCGTAAGCGTGGATCGGATTGTAATAGCCCATCAGGATAATCGGCGTGGAGTTGTCCGTCTTGCGGAAGCGGCGCACCAGTTCGATCACCTTCGGCAACGTCATGCCCGCTTGCAGCGCGCGCAAAGACGAAGCCTGGATCGCCGGACCATCGGCCATCGGGTCGGAGAACGGGATGCCCAGTTCGATAAGGTCCGCGCCCGCCGCGGGAAGCTTCTCCAGCAACGCCGCCGTGGTCTCGCTATCGGGATCGCCCGCGGTAATGAACGGCACGAAGGCGGCGCGGTTGGTGCGCTTCAGCTTGGCGAAGCGGGAGGAAATGCGGCTCATATCTCTTCTCCCAGCGCGGCGGCGACGGAGAACACGTCCTTGTCGCCGCGTCCCGAAAGGCAAATGGCGACGAGCTTGTCTTTCGCCATCTGCGGCGCCACCCGCATGATATGGGCAACCGCATGCGCCGATTCCAGCGCGGGGATAATGCCTTCCAACTTCGACAGCGCAACGAAAGCTTCCAACGCTTGCTTGTCGGTGATGGAGAAATATTTGACGCGGCCTTGATCGCGCAGCCAGGAATGCTCCGGCCCGACGCCGGGATAATCCAGGCCCGCCGAAATCGAATGGGCCTCCATGATCTGCCCGTCGCGGTCTTGCAGAAGATATGAGCGCGCGCCGTGCAGCACGCCTGGTGAGCCTTTCGACAAAGTCGCGGCATGACGCGGCGTCTGCACGCCATCGCCCGCCGCTTCGACGCCGTGAATTTCCACATCGGGATCATCCAGGAACGGATGGAACATGCCGATGGCGTTGGAGCCGCCGCCGACACAAGCCGCGATGAGATCGGGCAAACGGCCCTCGCGCTCCAGCATCTGGGCGCGCGTCTCGTTGCCGATGACGGTCTGGAAATCGCGCACCATCGTCGGATAAGGATGCGGGCCCGCCGCCGAACCGATGATGTAGAAGGTGTCGGAGACATTGGCGACCCAATCGCGCAATGCCTCGTTCATCGCGTCTTTCAGTGTCTTCGAGCCCGAGGACACCGAACGCACTTCCGCACCGAGCAAGCGCATGCGGAAGACGTTGGGCTTCTGGCGCTCGATATCGACTTCGCCCATATAGACGACGCAAGGAAGTCCGAAGCGCGCCGCGACGGTGGCGGTGGCGACGCCATGCTGGCCCGCGCCGGTCTCGGCGATGATGCGCGTCTTGCCCATGCGCCGCGCCAGCAGGATCTGGCCCAGGCAATTGTTGATCTTGTGCGCGCCGGTGTGGTTGAGGTCTTCGCGCTTGAGATAAATCTTCGGGCCGCCGATCTTCTGCGTCAGCCGCTCGGCGAAATAGAGCGGGCTCTCGCGCCCGACATAATGTTTGAGCAACCCGTCGAGTTCGACCTGGAACGCGGGATCGCGCTTGGCGAGTTCGTAAGCGCGCTCCAGATCGAGAACCAGCGGCATCAACGTCTCGGCGACGAAGCGTCCGCCATAAGCGCCGAAATGGCCGCCCATATCGGGACCGGTGCGGAAGGAATTGGGCATGGTCATGGGCGCGCCTCTGCCAGGCCGCGGGCGGCCGATATAAATTCGCCGATCAACGCGGCGCTTTTGACGCCGGGCGCGGTTTCGACACCGGAAGAGACATCGACGCCCGGCGCCTGCGCACTGTCGATGGCACGCGCGACATTGGCCGGCGTTAAACCGCCCGCGAGCAGCCAAGGCTTTGCGAATTTGCGTCCGCGCAGCAACTGCCAATCGAACGCCGCGCCATGACCGCCGGGACGCGCCGCGCCGTCGGGCGCTTTGGCATCGAACAGCAGCATGTCGGCGACGGGCTCATAAGAAGCGGCGGCGATCAAATCGTTCGCATCGGCGACGGCGATGGCCTTGATGATTGGAATCCGAAATCGCGCGCGCAGTTCCGCCGCGCGTTGCGGCGTTTCGTTACCGTGGAGTTGTAGAAAATCGGGACGCACAATCTCGGCAACCTGCTGGACAAAATCGTCATCAGCATCAGCAAGGAGAGCCACGACCCTAACCCTGCTATGCAATTGGCCCCTAAGAATGGAACCATTCACAATTCCAACATGGCGCGGCGATTTGGGGTGGAACACCAGCCCCCCGAAATCGGCGCCCGCGCGCACGGCCGCATCGGCCGCCTCGGCGCTGTTGATGCCGCAAATCTTAACCAGAATGGACATGAGGCGGGCCTTATGGCTTCCGCAGGTTGGGAAATCAAGCAATCCCGGACAGGTTGCTTAAGCCCCTGTTCCGGCTAGCTCCGCCGCGATGGCCTGGGCGGCTTTGGCGGGGTCCGCGGCGCCTGTGATGGGCCTGCCAATGACCAGGATATCGGCCCCGGCGACCAGGGCCTGTGACGGCGTCGTCACCCGGCGCTGGTCGCCAAGCTCGCCCCCGGCGGGGCGGATGCCGGGCACGACGGTCAGGAAGTCCGGCCCGGCCTTGCGGCGCACCGCCGCCAGCTCATGGGCGCTGCACACCACGCCGTCCAGCCCGCTGGCCTTGGTCAGAGCCGCCAGCCGCTCGACCTGGGCCACCGCCGGGGGGCGCTGGCCGACCGATTCGAGCGCCGAATCATCCAGGCTGGTAAGCACCGTCACCGCGACCAGCAATGGCCTTGGATGCACATCGGCAATCGCCGCCGCCGCCGCGCGCATCATCGCCTCGCCGCCCGAGGCATGGACGTTGAACATCGCAACGCCAAGCATCGCGATCGAGCGCGCCGCGCCCGCGACCGTGTTGGGAATGTCATGAAACTTGGTATCGGCGAAAACCGGCAAGCCGAGCTCGACGATCTTGCGTATGGCATCGGGGCCGAGCGCGGTGATGAATTCCTGGCCGACCTTGAAGCCGCCGACATAAGGCTTCACCGCTAGCGCAATCGCCAGCGCATGCGACAGATCGGGCGTATCGAGCGCGACGAAAACCGGATTGCCGAAACGTGGCGCGTTCATTTCGCCTTACTCTCACAAGGATTAAATGCAACCTTAGCGCGTGAAGCGAAGGCCCGCGGCCTCACGCCTTCCCGTTGCCGTTCAACCGCTCGCGCAATTCCTTGCCCGTGCGGAAGAATGGCGCGCGCTTTTCCTCAACCTCGACCGGCTCGCCGGTGCGCGGATTGCGGCCCATGCGCGACGGGCGCACCTTGACCGAAAAAGCGCCGAAGCCGCGAAGCTCCACACGATGGCCGTCGGACAGCGCCTTGGTAATGTTGTCGAGCACGGTCGAAACGATCCGCTCCACATCCCGGTGATAGAGATGCGGATAACGAGCGGTTAGACGTGCAACGAGTTCGGACTTGATCATCCATTGCCCCCGAAGAGGACGGCTTGAAACTAACGTCCCAATTGCCGTCCCGGCAGAGTTAACCCTGTCAGAGGTCGGGCGGCCCGTCAACCGGAAGCCACTGATACGGCAGCATTTTCCGGGAATGTGACGCAAATCCCTCAATGCCGGGGTCGGAATTTGGGGGTGCGGGCGGGCAGCACTCGCCCGACTCATGGCTGGGGGGGCCGATTCGGGCGGAGGGGGCTGGGACGCGGTTCGGCAGCGCGGCATCGAGAGCGGAGTTACTCCCTAACGCTTGCCGAGCCGTTCCAGTCGCTCCTTCAACTCACGCGGAACGAGGAATACGGATAGAACACCTTCTTTCGTTTTCTTGAGAAGCCCCATATTCGCCAAACCTTCCAAGTCCGCCCTCGCCGTCAAATAGCTGACCGAGTGAAGCTTGGCCTGTTCGGCAATTGTGTAACGCGCGGTGTCACGTTTGAGCGCCTCCTGAATGATAGGAAGCTGACGCTTGTTCAAGCGCCGCTCCAGCGCGCCCATCGTTTGCCCGAGCTTTTCCAGCTCCCGCCCCTTATCGGCGAGATATTTCTGCAGATCGGCAAGCGCTGTTTCCACAACATCAAGCTGATGCTGGATGAAATAGGTCAGATCGCCCTCGTCGGATTCGCTATAGAGGAACGCCATGCCGTATTTCGTGGGCGCGCGCCGGATAACCGAAGAAATCGAAACATATTCGAGCAACCAATAGCCATGCCTGAGCACACACCAGTAAAACAGCGCGCGGGCACAACGTCCGTTGCCGTCCCAGAACGGGTGATCGTAGGCGAGTGCGAAGTGCAAGATGATCGCCCGGATGACGGGATGTAGAAAGCCATCTTTGCCATTGGATGGTCCGTTGGCAAATTCGCATAGTGCTTCGAGGCGCTTGGGAAGGTCTGCTGCCGACGGCGGCATGTGCAGGGTTTCGCCGGTCACGCTTTCGACCACACGAACGTCGTCGTCTGGCGATCTCAGCACGCCAACTTTCTCGGGGCGTTCAAGCGTATCGACCGTCAGGATGCGATGAAGTTCGAGAATCATCGCGGGCGTTAGCGCTTCGCTATGATGCTCGCGGATAAAGCTCATTGCGCGATAATTGTTGAGCACCATCTTTTCATCGAGGTTTTTGGGGCGGCGGCCCTCCTCGATCATTTTCTTGGCGATTTCCCGCGTCGTTGCGGCGCCTTCCAGCGCCGAACTCGCAAAGGGTTCCTCGACAAGGGATTTCTGCAGATAGATGTCGCGCCCTTCGGTCGATGCCGCATTTCCCGGCATGCCTATGATGCCTCGCGCATTGCTGTCGATTTCATGCAGGGCGCGCAGAAAATTAGAAACTAAAACGTAATGGAAACGTTCCGTTTTTTTATTGAGCAACGGCAGATATTTGCTCGCCGAACTTCGCGCGAACTTCATCGCAGCCCACATTTCGGCGCTGTTCAGCGGCGGCGGCGGCTTACGGAACCGGACCTTCTCCCAATGATCGTAAGCGCGAGTGTCGGGACCGGCCTTCGCAATGTTCCAGAACGCACCCATTTTGGTCATATCGGACGACAAGCCGAGAACTAATTTGTCGTGATCCGGCGGAGTGGTGGGCGGTTTCATTTTTATAGTCTATAAAATAGAAGCGCCAAAATAGCGATTTTCATTGTGTTTCCAGATAGTTAGATTTTATACACCCTGCATAGACGGACAGCATGGCGGAGGAACAGTAATTTATAGATTATAAATTTATAGTCTATAAAAAAGAAGTGTCAACAAGAAAAAGGCGCGGGATGAGCCGCGCCTTTTCATACTTAGAGGCATCGCCCCCTTCGGCTCACCGCAAAAGCGGTTCGCCACTTCCCCCGCTTCGCGGGGGCAGAAAGGGACGCTGCGGGTTCTACGCCTCGCCGTCGTCGTCTTCCGCGTCGGCGTGTTCTTCGTCGTCTTCTTTTTCTTCTTCCTTATCGGCCTTGGCGCCCTTCTTGGTGCGCTTCTTGAGGGCCGCGCCGAGGATGTCGCCGAGCGATGCACCGCTGTCCGACGAGCCGTATTGCGCCACGGCTTCCTTTTCCTCGGAGATTTCACGCGCCTTGATCGACAGGCCGATCTTGCGGCTGGCTTTGTCGATGCTGGTGACCAGCGCGTCGACCTTGTCGCCCTTGCCGAAGCGTTCCGGGCGGCAATCGGCGCGGTCGCGCGCCAGATCGTTGCGGCGGATGAAGGATTTCGCGCCGCCATCGAGTTGCACTTCGATGCCGCCGTCGTTCACTTCGGTGACCGTGCCGGTGACGACCGAGCCCTTCTTCAACGGGCCAGCCTTCTCGATGGGATCGGCGCCAAGCTGCTTGATGCCGAGCGAGATGCGTTCCTTCTCCACGTCGACGTCGAGCACCTTGGCCTTGACGATCTGGCCCTTGGTGTAATCGGCCACGGCCGCGTCGCCCTGCTTGTCCCAGCTGAGATCGGACAGATGCACCATGCCGTCGATATCCTCGGCCACGGCCACGAACAGGCCGAACTCGGTGATCGACTTGATCTCGCCTTCGACAATCGTGCCAGCGGGATGCGAGGCGGCAAATGCCTGCCAGGGATTGTCCTGGGTCTGCTTGAGGCCGAGCGAAATGCGCCGCTTGTTGGAATCGACTTCCAGCACCTGAACTTCGACTTCGGTTCCCGGAATGACGATCTTGGACGGGGCGACGTTCTTCTTCACCCATGACATTTCGCTGACATGGACGAGGCCTTCGACGCCCGGCTCCAACTCCACAAAGGCGCCGTAATCGGTGACGTTGGTGACTTTGCCCTGGAACTTGGCGCCCGGCGGATATTTCGCGGCGACACCTTCCCACGGATCGGTCTGCAATTGCTTCATGCCCAGGCTGATGCGCTGCGTCTCGTGATTGATCTTGATGATCTGCACGGTGACGGTCTGGCCGACGCTGAGCACTTCGGTGGGATGGCTGACGCGGCGCCAAGCGATATCGGTGACGTGCAACAAGCCGTCCACGCCGCCCAGATCCACGAAGGCGCCGTAATCGGTGATGTTCTTGACCATGCCTTCGACAACCTGCTTTTCCTGCAAGCTGGCGACGAGCGAGGAACGCTCCTCGGCGCGGCGCTCTTCCAGCACGGCGCGGCGCGACACCACGATGTTGCCGCGGCGGCGATCCATTTTCAAAATCTGGAACGGCTGGGGCTGGTTCATCAGCGGGCCGACATCGCGCATCGGGCGCACATCGACTTGGCTGCCGGGCAGGAACGCCACGGCGCCGTCGAGATCGACGGTGAAGCCGCCCTTGACGCGGCCGAAGATCACGCCGGTGACGCGGGTCTGCTCATTGAAGGCGCGCTCCAGCTTGATCCAGCTTTCCTCGCGCCGCGCCTTGTCGCGCGACAGCACTGCTTCGCCCAGCGCGTTCTCGACGCGCTCCAGATAGACCTCCACATCGTCGCCGACCTTCACGGTGACCGGCATGCCGGGCATCGAGAATTCCTTGAGGCTGACGCGCCCCTCCGTCTTCAAGCCGACATCGACGATGGCGAAATCGTTCTCGATGGAAACGATCTTGCCTTTGATGACCGAGCCTTCGGCGGGCGATTGGGTGATGAAGCTCTCTTCCAGCATGGCCGCGAAATCGTCGCGGCTGGGACTGGCAAGGGATTCATCATGGATTTTGGTGGTGGTCTGATGACGGGGCATGGAACCTCTAAGTTTCATTGAGCGTGCCGACCGGTTGAACGGCGGACTTCCAAACGGGCCATGACAAAAGGACATGGGCCCGCAAGGCGGATTGGTTGCTTTGAAGAAGGACGCGCCGCTCGGTAGAGGCGCCGCCGGGTCTCCTAACCCCCTTGGCGGGCCTTGAGCGCTTCCTCGATGCTGGGTTCAACCAGAGCGAGGGCTGCCGCGAACGCCGCGTCTATAGACAAATCGGAGGTGTCGGGCAAGGCGGGGGGCGGTGGAGCCTGCGTGATATCCAGGCACCAGGTCCGGCGTTGCCCGCCGACATTGAAAATGCTACATTACACGGCAAGATTGTATTTGGGGGCAGTATGTCAGAGACCGTTGAGGCCAACAGAGCGGCCGAGCAGGATGTGTATTTTTCCGGGCGCGCGCGTCGCAAATGGGCGACGCCGACAATTATTTTGCCGTCAATGGCTGTCGCCGCGACGAAAGTTGGCTGCACCGAAGTTCATCCTACCGAAAGCATGTCCTGGTACACTTATATTAGGTCGTAGTAGGCGCTCCAGCAGAGCGAGTTTTTCGGTTGGCCTCGTTATCGATGGGTTTGACGACGCCCTGGAAAATGGAGGCTATGGGCTTAATCGGCTTATCGACTGTTGCTGCCTTCAAACCACTCAATATAGCGTGCGAGAAGAAATACGCGCGCGACGCGAAAGATCGGCTGATCGCGTTTTGAATCACACTTCGCGGCAACTTTGATTAGCCGCCGTATCGCCGGAAAATCGAAATCGCGAGACAAGCGCGGATTGCATGCCATTCGCTCGAACTCTGCGGCGAGGTCTGGCAGCGTCGCTTGTACCATGCGTGCAAGCTCTGGTGTTGTGCTGTCCAGCCCCTTCTCCACACCGGCGAACTCTGCTGGGTAGATGTCGGAAAGGGCGCGGCGGGCCAGTCGCTCGGGCGCGTCCGTCGATGACGTCGAAATCCTCCGGAATGGCGAGGCCGAGTTCGACGACGCGCTTGTCATGAAAGGGGCGAGAATAGTCGAGCGCGCAATCTGATGGGATGATAACCAATCGTGCGTTATACTGTCGCGCGCCAAGCTTGGTGCTAAAGCGCTCTGCCTTCGGGATACGGACGGCAAGATCGGTACCGCGGGCCCATCTTAGGCCTCTGGTTCGCGCTTCTTGCATAACCTGTTTGGCCACCGGCAGTCGCGGCCTAAACAGCGGTATGCCATAGCGTAGCGCGCGAAGCCCGCCCTCCAGCGACGCCCAAGTCATACGAAGGACGACGTCGACAAGGAGCGTCCTTGCTATGGAGCGGTGGCGGCGCTGCCGCCACGCGGTCATCTCGGTCACGAAGCGGCGCAACTGGCCGGTCTTGAGGAAATAGGTCAGCGCCCCTCCTCCGGTCGGATTGAGTGTAGAATCGCCGCCATGACCATCCATGACGAACCGCGCACCGGCCCGAGCCGCATGGCCAAGAACCACGCAGCTTAGAAGCACTGAGAGCGCGACCGGCAGCTCGATGTTGGCGAAGGTGCTATCCAGGCCCTGGGTGAGCACGCTCAGGTCCGGCGGCAGGACGCGGATGTCGAGATGTGGCATGTCGCGGCGGCACCAATCAATGCGCGGCGTCCCGTTGTTCTGCGCATGTTCATGGCCTTCGGGCATGGCCGAGCAGAATGCCAGCAGCTTGCGCTTCTGTGCCTGCATGATCGGCCCGGCGAGACCGGCGATCGCGGTACTGTCGAAGCCGCCGCTGAATAACAGTCCGGCGGGATGGGCTGTCCGGCGCAACCGGCACGCCACCGCCTCTTCCAGCACGCGGCGATAAGCGGCGACGTAATAATCCAGATCGCGGCCCATATGGGCCGGATCGGCATGGGGTTCCCAATAGCGCCGCGACGTGACGTTCGCGGACGCATCCACCGCCATCGTCGTGCCGCCGGTGAGGCCGCGAATGCCCTCGAAGATGGTCGATCCGGGTTCGCGGTTCTGATCTTGAACCAGCGCGCTGATCCAATGCCGCTCCGACAGCGCGCGCGGCACATCGGCCACGGCCCACAGCGCTCTCTCCGCGCTGGCGAAGGCCAGAAACAACTCGCCGCGATGGTAGAGAAGGCCGCGCTGCCCCATGTGGTCGCGGGCGAGCACGAGTTTTTGCGCCCGTCCGTCCCATATCGCGAAAACGAAATCGCCCAAGAGATGCTCGGCAGCCTCCTCGCCCCAAATCTTGTAGGCTTCGAGAATGAATTGGCTGTCGGGCCGGTCGCGGCATTCCTCCGGCGACCATCCGAAGGTGGCGGCCAGTTCCTCGCGATTGTCGATGCGGGCATCGGCGACCAGCATGAGGCCCGCCTTGCGGTCGGATAGCGGCTGGGCCTCGAACAAATCCTCGTTGTTCACCCGAAGCAGGCAATGGCCGAGGCCGACCGGGCCGTCCACGATGAATTTGCGCCCATCCGGTCCGCGATGGGCGAGCGTGTTTCCCATGCGCTCCAACTCGCGCGGATTCGCCTCGGCACCGTCGAAGCGCAAAATCCCGAAGATCGCGCTCATGATTTACTCGCGAGCGCTGCTTCTATCTTGGGGGCCACCAGCGCGAGCGCCTTCGCGAAGGCCTCTTCGATGTTGAGATGCGTGGTGTCGAGCAAGGCGGCATCCGCGGCGCGTTTCAGGGGCGAGACAGCCCGTGACATATCGGCGGCGTCGCGGGCGATGATTTCGGCCAAAAGCGCCGATTCCTCGCGCGCGATCCCCATGGCGTTGAGTTCCAGCCAGCGACGATGGGCACGGATTTGCGGCATCGCCTCGACGAACAATTTGGCGGTGGCTTCCGGCGCAATGACCGTGCCGATGTCGCGCCCGTCCACCACGGTGCCGGGCGCGCCGCCGGGGGGATGGGCGATGAAGTTCTTCTGGAAATCCTTCAATGCCTCGCGCACCGCGGAGATGGCGGCAACCTGCGAAGAGGCGGCGCCGATGCGGTCGGTGCGGATTGCCGGATCGCCGGCGCGCGAAGGATCGACGGCGCGGGCGGCGGCCACGGCATCGGCCTCGTTCGTGGGATCGCCGCCGAACTCGATCACGCCCAGCGCGGTGAGACGATAAAGCGCGCCGGAATCCAAATGCGCGAAGCCGAAATGCCGCGCCAACTTCTTCGCCAGTGTGCCCTTGCCCGAGGCGGCAGTTCCGTCAACGGCGATGGTGATGGTCGGTCTCTAATCTCAGTCCCCCACCCTCCCCTTGAGGGTAGGGTCGAAAAATCGAACGGCGCGAAGCGGCGAACGATTTTTCGGGGAGGGGTCGCGGCGAAACCGCGAGGTCCGTGGAATAGCACCTGCGGTGCTACCCCTCCCCGAAGCGCTTCGCGCTTCGACCCTCCCTCAAGGGGAGGGTGGAACATAGACATCCAATCAAAGCAATTCGACGTTATCAGGAGAACCCGAAACGCTGACAACTTCCGGCGGGACGCCAATCGTTTCAAAACGAATTTTGACCCGATCATGAGCGCACCCGTCAGGGTCCATATCGCCTTCTGTTTGACCGTACATCCTGCGGCCCACGACCCAACCCGGAAGGGGTTGGTCAGGTTTCAGTGTGTAACTCACACGACGGCCGATAAAACACTCTTCGATAGCTACCACGGGAATCTCCTTGTTGAGCAGAAAGACTCTACCTCCAACGAGCACCGTCTGTCCAATCGGAAATCGATGCGCGTTACAGAGCATTTTGATTAATCGCCACCTCAATTGCTCATGATAAATGTGTATGATTTAATCGTACACTCTGCTATACTCCTCCGGCACAGGAGATTTCAGCCATGCGCAGCACGTCCCCTATCAGCATCACCCTGCCCCACGACATGGCGGCGATGGTCAAGGCGAAGGTCGCTTCCGGCGAATACGCGACCGAGAGCGAAGTGATCCGCGACGGCTTGCGCACGCTTCTCGCTCGCGACGCAGCCGTCGAACGCTGGTTGCAGGAGGAAGTCGCCAAAAGCTACGATGAACACGCAGCCGATCCAAGCACCGGCATTCCGGCTGACAAGATCATGGCTCGCCTGCGCGCCACGCAGCGGGAGCGTACGGCAAAACGCAAGAAATGACGAAGCACTACACCGTCGTCTTTACGCCCCGCGCCGAACGCCAACTCGACAATCTTTATGCATTTATCGCCGATCACAGCGGCGAAACACGCGCGGATAGCTTCGTCGGCGGCATCGTCGAGGATTGCGTGGCCCTCTCGACATTCCCGGAACGCGGAGCGAAGCGCGACGATGTTCGTCCAAATCTGCGCACTAAGGGCTACGCCCGGCGTGTAACGATCGCCTTTTCGGTCGATGCCGCAACGAAGGTCGTTGCGATCCACGGCGTCTTTTACGGCGGGCGTGATGTCGAGCAATTGCTCCGAGACGAGGAAATATAAGGTTTGCCAACTCTTGCGCTCGAATTGAACTTAAATATCCGCTACCAATGCGCGCCGCCAACGATTGCATGAAGTGGGGCCCCCAATGTCCAAACCCAAATTTGCGATTGCCGCCGCATTGGCAACCGCCTTCTTGTTGGCGCCTGCCACTGCGCAGCCGCGCGCGATTACTGCCGACATGGCACAGGTGAAGGGCCCGCGCGATATGTTCTGGCAGTTGTGCGTCGGCGCGGGTCACGCGGGGCTTCTGCTGCGCCCGGCCAATGTCGAGCAGCTGCAGCTCACCCATCGCGAGATCGGGTTCAAATATATCCGCTTCCACGGCATCTTCGCCGACGACATGGACGCCTATCATGAGGTGAACGGCGCGCCGGTCTACAATTTCGATAAGATCGACGCGGTCTATGATGCGATTGTGCAAACCGGCATGAAGCCGTTTGTCGAGCTCGGTTTCATGCCGCACGATCTGGCGGCGCACGACAAACCCATCTTCTATTGGAAGGCCAATGGTTCGCCGCCGAAGGATTATGGCAAATGGGCGGATTTCATCACCGCCTTCACACGCCATATCGAAGCGCGCTACGGCAAGGCCGAAGTGGCGAGCTGGAAATTCGAGGTCTGGAACGAACCCAATCTCGACGGGTTCTGGACCGATGGAGACCAGAAAGCCTATTTCCAGCTGTATGATGTGACCGCGAAGGCCATCAAGGCGGTGGACCCCGCCTTGCAGGTCGGCGGACCGGCCACGGCGGGCGCTGCCTGGGTGCCGGACTTCATCGCGCACGCCAAAGAGGCCGGCGTGCCGATCGATTTCATCAGCACTCACACCTATGGCGTCAGCGGCGGCTTCTTCGACGAAAAGGGGCAGAGCGACAACAAGCTCGTGCCCGATCCTGATTCCATCGTCGGCGATGTTCGCCGGGTGCGCGAACAGGTGAACGCGTCACCCATGCCGGACCTGCCGGTTCACTTCACCGAATGGAGTACCAGCTACAATCCACGCGATCCGATTCACGACGCCTATCTCGGCGCCCCCTTCATTCTCGAAAAGCTGAAACGGACGGAAGGCCTGGTCCAATCGATGAGCTATTGGACCTATACCGATTTGTTCGAGGAAGCCGGACCGCCGCCCGCGTCGTTCCATGGCGGCTTCGGGTTGCTCAATCGCGAGGGCATCCGCAAGGCGTCGTTCTTCGCCTACAAATATCTCAATGAATTGGGGCCGCAGGACTTGCGCGACACGGACGCGGAGTCGTGGCTGACGCGCGACGGCGAGAACTTCGCCGGATTGATCTGGAATTACACGACGCCGGATATGAAAGAGAGCGACCGCCCCTATTTCCGCAAGCTGCATCCGGCCACGCCGCTGGCGCCCATCGATCTGAAAGTGACGTCGCTGAAGCCGGGCACCTATCGGCTGACCCTGCATCGCACCGGGTTCCACGCCAACGATGCCTATTCGCGCTATATCGCGTGGGGCATGCCGAAGGATCTGACCGCGACGCAAATCGCCGAACTGCAAAAGCTTTCCGCCGACAAGCCGGTGATGAACGCGGCGGTCAAAGTGGGCGCGAATGGCATCTTCCACCGCAAAATTGCGCTGCGGACAAACGATGTGATCCTGGTGAGCCTCGACCGCGTGCGTTAGCGGCGAGTTCTCGCCGGGGATGACAATGCGCGTCCGGCGGCAACTATGGACTGGATTGTAGAACATTCCTGTTGTAAGCTAGCTTACAGTCTAGCTTAGTGAGGTTCGGCATGTCAGAAATCGGGGCTTTTGAGGCCAAGAATACCCTGGGCTCCCTGCTCGACCGGGTCGAGAAGGGCGAGGAGATCGTGATTACCCGCCGGGGAACGCCCGTGGCGAAGCTCGTTCCCACAAATTCGGGCTTTGATCGCAAAAAGGCTCGTGCGGCGGCGGAAGGGCTCATGAAGCTACAAGCCTCGCTCAAGGGGCCCCCTCTGACATGGGATGAGATCAAGCAGATGCGGGATGAAGGACGGCGCTGATGCCGGCATTCGTCCTCGATAGCTCGGTCACGCTCGCGTGGGCACTTCCGCGCCAGCAGACAGAACGAACAAAAGCGCTCCTGGTCGAAACGACGGAGTATGGCGCACTCACCACGACCTTGTGGCCCATCGAAGTCGCGAATGTTCTGCTGATCTACGAACGGCGCAAACAGATCACGACCGCCGAGCGCACAAGCGCCATCACCTTTTACAACAACCTCCCCGTCGAAATCGACGACCAAACTTCGGCGCGCGCCTGGAACGCGACATACGATCTGGCGCTCACGCATAAGCTGACCGTCTATGACGCCGGTTATCTTGAACTCAGTCTGCGGTCCGGCCTGCCTTTGGCCACGCTCGACCACGCGCTGGCGCAGGCGGCAACGTCATGCGGTGTGCCCGTGTTGAGTTCAACAAACGAATAGTCGACCGGAGTAGTGACTGGTGGTGCCGATGCGGACCGATTCAGTCTTTCGCCACCGGTTCGAACTTTGCGCCCAGCGCGGTGATGGTCATGCAAGGCGCTTCTCGATCAATGCTCCGCCCTCTCAACCGCGTTAGCACGCATACCGTTCACGAGTTCTTCCACCTGACTTCGTAATTTCCCCTTTCGCGCGTATTGCATGAATACGTCAAGGGTCGTGCCATAGTCGTGTCTCTGCAGAGGCTGTTTTCCGCGCACCGCCTTGTCGAGCCAGTCGAAAACGACGGCCTGCATTGGCGCCAGCGCCCCGACTTGGCAGTGCGTCGCTGCCCAGCCCTGATCGAAACCGAACATGCGGACCGCAACATTGCACGAGAGATTCTTGATGAACCGAAGGGCGCTCAGTGCCACACGCATGTCACTTTGCGCGAGTTCCGCCTCTCCGTACAATATTAAGAGCGGGCAGCGAATCTTCGGCGCGAGGTCCGTGATATTATACGGCCGCCACGCTTCGATAATCTCGTGAGGTTTGGAAACACCCAACATCCAACGGAAGCGGTTGGTAAGCCCGCGCAATTGCGGACTTATCTTTTCCAGAAAGGAAAACACCATATCGAATAGGCGTGGCGGGGCTTTCTGCAGCAGGCGGGGCCAAACGGCGTGCCAAGCTTCGTATACATCCACGACAAGACCGTCGCAGATGCAGGCGCACAGGCGGTCCTCGAACGCGACCGTGCGCGCCGCCAAGAGGGCTCCCAACGAGGGTCCAAACAATGCGATCTGGTCGGAAGCCACGTCCTCCCGCTGCACGAGATAATCCACGACGGCCTTCACCGGCACCTCAAAATCGGGTCGCATCACCAATCCTGGGTTCAATTGGAGGGCACTCCACTGTCCCGGACCCTCGAATGTCACGCAGTTCCAGCCGCGTGCCACCGCCGCGAACCCCAGCCAATGAACCATTTCCTCATTGGTCGAGTCGCCGCCATTCAGAACGAGCAATGTCGGGCTGTGGGGTTTACCTGCGGACAGAAAATATCCCGGCAAGCGAGCATCACCGAATGGAACATCTATGACTTCGATCTGCGGCGAGAACAGTTTCGCCGCCTTATAAAAACATTCGCGGCTTGACGTGAGGTATCTGTCGAGACGGGCGTCCGTGTGAGGCAATGAGAACATCGCGGCCCGGTAATAGGTGCTTGCGCGCAGATAGGCCTGGCGGCCTGTTACGATCTGCCCCATCCGCATCGCTTCATCGGCAATCCGAGATACGCTGTCCGCGATGCTTGCCCATTCTCGAATCCAGCTTTCGTCATCGTTCCGCTTGATCCGGTCCGCCGCAAGGAGGCATTCGTTGAGTTCGGCCCCTCCCGTCCCTGCGACCATCAGCGTCCGCACGAAATTGAATGCGGGTGTTCCGATGTCCATCGCCTTCTGGCCAAAATCGAGCTTCATGAAATATCTCCTGCCCCTTATTCCGAGGCTCCGGATCACCATCACATCAAAGACAATGCTGGCCTTCGACGATGTTTATTCCGCCACCGGTTCGAACTTTGCGCCGAGCGCGGTCATCAGGAGTTCGAATTCGGGGAAGCTGGTGGAGATCATTGTGACGTCGTCCACACTCATCGGCTCGCGCGCGCCGAGCCCCATCACCAGGAACGCCATGGCGATGCGGTGATCAAGGTGCGTGGCGACATGGCCGCCGCCGGGAACTTCGCCGCCACGCCCATCGACGATCAAGCCGTCTTCCAACTCGCCGACCGTAACGCCGCCGGCGCGCAGTCCCGCAATGATGGCGGCGAGCCGGTCGCTTTCCTTGACGCGCAATTCTTCAAGTCCGCGCATCACGGTGCGGCCCTCGGCGAAGGCGGCGGCGACGGAGAGAACGGGATATTCGTCGATCATCGCGGGCGCGCGGCCGGGCGGCACTTCCACGCCCTTGAGCGCGGAGCCGCGCACCAGAAGATCGCCGATCTTCTCGCCGCCGCTTTCGCGCTCGTTCGACACCGCGATGTCGGCACCCATTTCCAGCAGCGTGTCGATCAAGCCGGTGCGGCGCGGATTGAGCAGAATTCCCGGCAAGCGGATTTCCGAGCCCGGAACGATCAGCCCTGCGACAATGGCGAAGGCGGCGGAGGATGGATCGCGCGGAACCTCCACCGTCACCGCTTTCAGCTCTGCCTCGCCCATCAGCGAGATGACTTCGCCGCCTTCGGGCAATGGCTTCGACGCTGAGGTCGGCGCCGAAGGCGGTCAGCATGCGCTCGGTATGGTCGCGGGTCAGGCTGCCTTGCGAGATGTGCGAGCGGCCCGGCGCGTTGAGCGCCGCCAGCAGCATCGCCGATTTCACCTGCGCCGAGGCGACGCCCACTTTGTGATCGACGCAGATCGGCTGGCCCGCGCCTTTCAAGGTAATGGGCATCATCCCGCCCGCGCGCGCTTCATATTCCGCGCCGAACAGCGTCAGCGGTTCAAGCACCCGCCCCATCGGGCGCTTACGCAGCGAGCCGTCGCCCGTGAACACGGCGGTGATCGGCGTGGTCGCCATGGCCCCCATCACCAAACGCGAGCCGGTGCCGGAATTGCCGAAATCGAGCACGTCGCCGGGCTCTGCCCAGCCGCCGACGCCGGTGCCCCAAACCTTCCAGGCGCCCGGGCCCACACGCTCGGGCCGTGCGCCAAAGGCGCGCATCGCCTTGGCGGTGTTCAGCACGTCTTCCGCCTCCAAAAGGCCGGAAATGCGGGTTTCGCCCAGCGCCAGCGCCCCCAGGATCAAGGCCCGGTGGGAAATCGATTTGTCGCCTGGAACGCTGGCCGTCCCCTTTAGGGGCGGGGATTGGCGCGCTTTGAGCGGACGGGCGGTGGCGGACATGATAATTCCCCTGCGGCGCGAAATGCCTAACCGAACCGCCGCTTCCGTCAAGGTCTTTGACAGACAGGTTCAACCGTGGCAAACGACGCGGCCTCCGGAATCGATCGACACGCGGGATACAAAGCTTTGATAAAGACGGATCTTGGAACGAAACGTGTTTGCCCCAGTTGCGGCGCACGCTTCTACGATCTCACCAAACGGCCCATCGAATGCCCGAAATGCGCCTTCGCGTTCGAGCCTGACTCGCTCTACAAGCAGCGCCGTCCGCGCCAGCCCGAGCCCGTTGCCGCCGTGCAACCCGCCGCGGAAGCCGAGGACGAAGAGGAAGAAGAAGTCGAGGAGAGCGAAGAAGAAGCTCCCATCGTCGAGCCGATCGAGGGCGAAGCGCCGCTGATTGTTCCCAGCGATGATGACGACGACGAAGAAGAGGCCCCGGCCGAAGAGCCCGAACCCGCTGTCGGGATTTCCGTGGTCGAGGGCGAAGACGCCGCGATCGAAGAGATCGCCGGCGACGAGGTCGAGGACGACGACGAAGACGATGATGACGGCCTTCTCGAAGCCGTCGAAGAAGACGAAGACGATGTCAGCGGCATTATCGACACTGGCATCGAAAAGGACGAGCGTTAGAATTTCCGCTTCCGGTTCCCAAACCGGAACGCGAATGGGGCCATAGCTCAGCTGGGAGAGCGCCTGCATGGCATGCAGGAGGTCAGCGGTTCGATCCCGCTTGGCTCCACCACCCTACGCTGCTTCGCAGCTTCGGGTGGCAGGCTATCCTGCCCGCATTCAGCGTAGGGTGGACTTCTCGGAATATCAGGAATTCTCAGACTAAGATGACTGCATCCCGCAACGCCCCACGAAATTCCGGCTTGTGCCGCTGCGACAATTCCGACAAGACAGGGCCGCGCAGGCGCCCATAACATCGGCCGTCCGCTATTGCGAATGTTTCTGGAAAGGCCAGCGCATTGAGCGCATTCATCGACGCACGCTCGGTTCCTTCGGGCACAGTCTTGCAACCCGATCTGGCGATCATCGGCGGCGGCCCCGCCGGGATCTCGCTGGCGATGGCGCTCGCCGCCTCGCCCATCCGCACCGTGCTGCTGGAAAGCGGCGGGATGACATTCGAGCCCAAGACGCAGAAATTATACGAGGGCTCGCAGGTCGGTGCGCCCTATCAGGCGCTGGATGCGACGCGCCTGCGCTTTCTCGGCGGCAGCACGAACCATTGGGGCGGCTGGACCCGCCCGATGGACAGACTCGATTTCGAAGAGCGCCCCTGGATGCCCTATTCGGGATGGCCGTTCGGGCGCGCGGCGCTGGAACGCTATTACCCGCGCGCCCAGGCGCTGTGCGAGGCCGGACCGTGGCTCTATGACAGGGCCGAAAAATGGTCCCATGAAAAGGAACAGGCCCTCGCGCTGGGCGACGGCGGGGTCACGACGCGCTGGTTTCAATTCAGCAAGATGCGCGGCAGCGTGCTGCCGACCCATTTCGGCGAGCGCTATGGCGACGACCTGAAGCACATTAAGCGGCTGAGCGTTTATCTGCATGCCAATGCCACCCGTTTGGGACTGGACGCATCGGGCGCCAAGATCAACCAGATCGATATGGCGACGCTCAGCGGCCACAAATTCACCGTCAAGCCGAAGGTCACTGTGCTGGCGATGGGCGCCATCGAGATCGCGCGGCTGATGCTCGCCTCCAACGATGTGGCGCCCGCGGGTGTGGGCAATGGGCATGATCTGGTCGGGCGCTTCTTCGCCGATCATCCCATTCCGCGCGATACCGCAACCTTGGTTCTGTTTAACGGCACGCTGGCGCCGTTTTACCAGAACGTCCAGGATATCCATGGCGCCGTGATGCGCGCGGGGCTGTTTCCCAGCGAGGATTATCGCCGCAAAAACGCGGTGATGGATTCCTCGACTACCATCGAGAACAACATCGACCTCGACGAACTGGGCAAAGCCGCGGTGGCGGCGACGGCTGCCGCGCTGGGCGTCGATGCCTCGGGCGCGCAGGCCTATTCGCTGGGCTGCGGCATGGAAGTGACGCCCGATCCCAACCGGCGCTTCACGCTGGACAGCGAACGCGACGCGCTGGGTATGCCACGCCTCAAACTGCATATGCGCATCGCCGATGCCGATTTCGCCCATTTCCGCCAGACGCTGAAAGAATTGGGCCGTCAGCTGCTTGCCTCGCGCACCGGCATGCTGCGCCTCAACCATAAGGAGCGCGGCGAATGGCTCGACGGGCTGGATTGGGGCAATCATCACATGGGCACAACGCGCATGCATGCCGATCCGCGCAAAGGCGTGGTGGACGCCAATCTGCAAGTCCATGGCGTGTCCAATCTGTATGTGGCGGGAAGTTCGGTCTATCCGACCTATAGCGCCGCGAACCCGACGATGAATCTGGTGGCGCTGACGCTGCGGCTGGCCGATCATCTGAAGGGCGTTCTGCGATGAAGACGCTTTTCACGCGGCGCAATGTTGTGATCGGCGCGGGCGGCGCGGCGGTGGTGGTCGCCGCCGGTGTGGGCGGGCATTACCTGCTGCGCAAGCGCTATGCGCCAAGCCCCTATGACGATCTGCTGGCGCTGCTCGACAACCGCGACGGCGACGCGCAATTGGGCGAGGCGGTGCTGCCCACCTTCGACGACTTCGATGCCAAAAAGGTTGCGCAAGATGTGCGCGGACGGCTGGCCCATGCGACGCTGGCCGAAGTTACGGTCGCCGACGCCCGAGACGGGCGGGTGATCGAAGCCAAAGGCTGGGTGATCCCGCAAACGCTCGGCCTGCTTTGTGCGCTGGCGGCGACGGCGGGTTAGGCGGTCAGCATGGCGCGGATCAGGCCGCGCAGGGAATTTCCGAAATAAGTTTCGCCCGCGAGGTCTTCGGGCAGTAGGGTTGCTTCGATACACCGGCCCTCTTCGATCAGTGCGCGGCGCAGGCAGCCGTCGAGTGCGCCGGACGTCAGCGGTGGGGTGAGAAGTATTCCATCGCGCGCGACGAAGATGTTGCTGCGGCTGCCCTCCACCACCTCGCCGCGCTCATTGAGGAACACGACTTCGTCGCGGCCGAGGCGGGCGTATTCGCTTTCATAAAGTTCGCGCCAGTTCGTCTTGTAGCGGGCGAGCACGTCGCCGCCGGACACGCGATGCGGCGAGATGGCATAAGTCCAATGCGCGGGGTTCGGCGCAAGCGGCGCGGCGGTACAGGCGAATGCGCCGGATTCGTTCAGCGTGAGGCGGATGCGCAAGGCATCCGCATGAGGCAATACGCAGTCGAGAGCCTGACGCGCAGATTCGATATTGAATTTTATGCCGAATGCGGCGGCGCTGCGCGCCACGCGGTCCAGATGCAGAGGAAGTCGCACGAAGCCTTCGGCGGGCGAGAATTTCAGCGTCTCGATCAGTTCGATGGACCGGCGCGGCGCTTCATAGTGGCGCGCCTTGAGCAGGCATTCGGCATATTCGCTTTCGGCGAGCGAATCCTGCACCACCGCCCCGCCGATGCCAAGTTCGCCGTGGGTGCCCGTAATCGTCAGTGTACGGATCGCGACATTGAAGCGTGCCGCCCCGTCCGGCGCGAAGACGCCGATGGCGCCGCAATAGACGCCGCGCGGGCTGGTCTCCAGATCGGCGATCACCTCCATGGCGCGGATTTTCGGCGCGCCGGTGACCGAGCCGCAGGGAAACAGCGCGCGCACGATCCCCGCCACATCGGTGCCGGGCACCAGGCGCGCGGTGATGCTGGAGACCATCTGATGCACGGTGGGATAGCTCTCCACCGCGAAGAGATCGCCGACTTCGACGCTGCCGATTTGCGCCACGCGGCCTAGATCGTTGCGCAGGAGATCGACGATCATCAGATTTTCGGCGCGGTCCTTGGGGCTGGCGGCAAGCCGGGCGCGCGCCGCCGCGTCCGCTTGCGGATCGCCGCCGCGCGCCGCCGTGCCCTTCATCGGGCGGGCGCGGATCGCGCCATCCGGCGAAAGCTCGAAGAACAATTCCGGCGAGAGGCTGAGGATGTGGCGCTCGCCGTCATCGATATAAGCGCCATGTCGCGCGGCGGAGGCGGCGCGAAGGCCGCGATAGAACGTCAGCGGATCCCCCAGGAACGCAAAGCGCGAACGGAAACTGAGATTGGCCTGATAGAGATCGCCCGCCGCGATCAACGCGCGCACCTGGTCAAAACGCTGGCGGTATTCCTGCGCGTTCCAGTCATGCGCCAGCGGACCGCCATAGCCGCGCCCCTCGCACCACGCATCGAACGCGGCATCCACGCCCGCGCCTTGGGCCGTCTCGGGCGTGTCGAAAATCCCGAACCACAGCAGTGGCACCGCGCGGTCCGGCGGCATCAGCGGCGCAAGCCGGCGTTCCAGCGCATAGCCCAGCTCATAGGAGAAATAGCCCGCGACATGGCGCCCTGCCCGGCGCGCGGTTTCGATGGCCGCGAGGGCTTCGGGAACCTCGCTAGGGGTATCCGCCCGGATCGTGCCGAGCGCGCGCGAAAAAATCGACAGGCGGCCGGTTACGGCGTCATCAAGGATAATGCGCGGCTTCATTGGCTTCTTGTGCCCTGCCAACCCGCCCGGAGCAACGCTGGCGCTGGTTAACACGAAATCACCTTGATTTCGCGCGCGCGGACCCCACATGCTGTTCATAGGCGGTGCCAGGTTGGGCCGCACACCGACGAACGGGGGCCTCACGGCCCCGGCAAAGCCGCTCAAGGAGGGCTTGGTTATGAACCGGACCGTTTACTTTAACAGCCCATTTCTTTTGGGCTTCGAGCATCTGGAGAGGCTCCTGGAGCGCACGGCGAAAAGCGCCGGCGACGGATACCCTCCTTACAACATCGAACAGACCGGCGAGGAAAGTCTACGCATCACTCTAGCGGTGGCGGGCTTCTCGCGCGAAGAATTGAATGTGACGGTCGAAGACCGCCAACTCGTCATTCGCGGCAAGCAAGTCGATGCGGCAGACAGCAATTTTCTGCATCGCGGGATTGCGGCACGCCAGTTCCAGCGCGCCTTCGTCCTGGCCGAGGGTATCGAGGTTTCCGGCGCGGCATTGGAAAACGGTTTGCTAACCGTGTCGCTGACGCGCCCCAAGGCCGACACAATCGTGCGTACAATAGAAATCAAGACGGGGCGTGTGGAAGGTAAGAGGTCTGTATCATGACCAACAAGACGAACGTGCTTCCAGAGGTTTTCAACGCCATCCGTGTGGCCTACATCAAGCCGACCGGCAGCGCGGAAGCGCACCGGCTGGGCATCATTCCGCCGGGCATCGAACTGCCGCCGGACGCCAAGCTCTATGTGCTGCATGCCAGCGACGGCAGCGTGCTGGGCTTCTCGGACGGCTATGCCGCCGCGTATGGCGTGGCGGTGCAGAACGAATTCGTGCCGATGAGCGTGCACTGACGCTGCGCGTCAAGCCTTAACCTGCGCCATAATAGCGAGTGGGCGTTCTTCGTTGTCTTTGAAGAACGCCGTCCACTCCTCCGTACCGTCCTCGTGGCGATGGATCATGTGCGGGGCGCTGACGAAGACGACGCCCTTGGCCTCGAGCGCCTTGCAAGCGGTGTGAATGTCGCCGATGCGGAAATAGAGAATCGAATCGGCCTTGCCTTCGCCCGCCGAGAGCATCAGCCGCACCCCGCCGCAGTCGTAGAAGGCGAGATTGCCGAAGGAATAAAGGTGCGTCAGGCCCAGCACCTCGCCATACCATCTCCGCGCGGCTTCGATGTCGTTCACCGAACGGGCGATCTGGCCGAGCGGGCCGAGCTTTTCTTCCATGGTCGTATTCCTCTGCGATAAAGCGCTGCCGCGTGCCACGCCGTCCCAGCGGCGAAGTTCCGTGCGGTTAGACAAGCCGAGTTTCTGTAATGCGTTCGCGACGTGATATTTGACGGCATCGATGCTGATGCGCCGCCGCGCGGCGATCTCGCGGCTGGTCATGCCGTGACGCACTGCTTCCACCACCCGCCATTCCGCCGGCGTTAGAACGTCATCATGGGGCGGACGGCCGCGTTTTCCGGAACTTGCCATGATGGCGAATATATCAGGGGAGAAGGGTATTTTCCCTCCCCTGCCGCGTGAGAAACGCGGTCAAAGAGACTAGGCTGCGGCGGATTTCGCGCTGACCGAGGGTTCGGTGAGGATGGCGTAGAGCGCTTCGGCGGATTTGGCCGCGCGCAATTTTTCGCAAACCGACTGGTTGCGCAGCAGACGCGAAACCCGCGCCAATGCTTTCAAATGATCGGCGCCCGCCCCTTCGGGGGCCAAGAGCATGAACACAAGATCGACCGGCTGGCCATCGACCGCTTCGTATTCGATCGGCGTTTCCAGCCGCGCGAAAACGCCGGTGATCTTATCGATATCCGCAAGCCTGCCATGCGGCACGGCGATGCCCTGCCCCACGCCCGTGGTGCCCAGCCGCTCGCGCTCGTTCAGCGTCTCATAGACGCGCCGTTCGGGCAGGCGGATAAGGGATGCGGCGCGCGCAGACAATTCCTGTAGGAGCTGCTTTTTGCCGTTTGCCTTCAGCGCCGCGACAACGCCATCTGGGCTAAGCAAATCTGCAATCTGCATGACGGCCCTATTGCTGGGATCGCGCTAGAAGCCCGACCAAACTTTTATACCGCGAGTCGCTCGTATCGCACTTTTTCCCCGTCCCGGCACGTCGCATTTTGCTTCACAAAAGTTCCGCATTTGCTGGGCCTCATTCGAGGGGCGCGGACACATAGTCTCCGCATTTCCCAAAGTCAACGCTTGAAATTCACGGATGCATGGCTACCGCGGATTCCCCGCCTTTGAGTCTGCGCCGCTCCACGGAAGAAGGTATGCGCATGGCCTCGCGATACTTCGCCACGGTGCGGCGCGCGATGCTGACGCCGTCGGCCGTGAGCAGCGAAACGATGCGGTCGTCCGATAGAATTTCCGCCTGGCCCTCGCGTTCGATCATCTCGCGGATGCGGTCGCGCACCGCTTCGGCGGAGTGCGATTCGGCGCCGTTCATCGATTGGATGGCCGCGGTGAAGAAATATTTCAGTTCGAACAACCCGCGCGGCGTGGAAATATATTTGTTGGATGTCACGCGGCTGACGGTCGATTCGTGCATGCCGATAGCATCGGCGATGGTGCGCAGGTTGAGCGGCCTGAGATGGCGCACGCCGTAGGTGAGGAAGCCGTCCTGCTGGCGCACGATTTCGCTGGCCACCTTCATGATGGTGCGGGCGCGCTGATCCAGGCTCTTCACCAGCCAATTGGCGCTGTTCAGGCATTCGGTGAGGTAATTCTTCGAATCCTTGTCGCGCGCGCCGGCCGAAACTTTGGCGAAATAGCGCGCATTGACCAACAGGCGCGGCAAGGTGTCGGAGTTGAGTTCGATCAGCCAGCTGCCGTCCGGTCCCTCGCGCACGATGACGTCGGGCACCACCGGCTGCACTGGTTCGTTGCCGAAGCTGAGGCCGGGCTTGGGCGAGAGATCGCGAATTTCCGCAATCATGTCCGCGATGTCGGCGGCATCGACGCCGCAAAGCTGCATGAGCTGCGCCGTGTCGCGCCGCGCGACAAGTTCCAGATGGGCCAGCATCGCCAGCATCGCGGGATCGAGGCGGTCCTTGTCTTTCAATTGCAGGCCAAGGCATTCGGCCAGCGTGCGCGCGCCGACGCCGACCGGATCGAAACCGTGCAGCACGCCAAGCGTTTGTTCGACAAGTTCCCGCGCCGCACCCAGCCTTGCGGCAACCTCGTCCAGATCGGCGCGCAGATAACCGGCTTCGTCGACACCGTCGATCAGCGATACGCAGATCAGGCGCTGTTCGGGGCCGAGCGCGGCGATGGATAGCTGGTCCAGCAAATGATCCTTGAGCGTACCGCCATCGGCGACCGTGGATTCCAGCATGTCCTCGTCGCCCTCAAAGCGCTGCGAGGATTTGACCGTGGTCCAGTCGGTGAGCGGTGTGGAGGGCGCGGATTCGGGAACATTCGGCCGCTCGTCATTGTCGTAGAGATTGTCATGCGAGGTATCCATTTCCTCGCATTTGGAAAAATCCTCGCGCGCCAGCGATGCCTCAAGCGGTTCGTCGCGGGATTCAGGTTCGGCGACGGGATCGCGTTCGGCTTCGGCGGCGGGCGCGCGTTCGTCGCGCTCCAGCAGCGGATTCTTTTCAAGTTCGGATTCGCAGTACTCGGCAAGCTCGACATTCGACAATTGCAGAAGCTTGATCGCCTGCTGCAATTGCGGCGTCATGACCAGCGACTGGCCCTGACGCATTTCGAGGCGTTGGCCGAGTGCCATGGCTAGCGCCCCCGCCCCACACAGGAAAGGATGTGCCCCAGGTCACTCATAGCGAAAACCGCTCGCCCAAATAGACCCGCCGCACATCGCGGTCGCTCACGATGTCCTCGGACGTGCCTTCCTTGATGACTTGGCCGTCATACAGAATGTAGGCGCGGTCGATGATGTCGAGCGCGTCGCGCACATTGTGATCGGTGATCAAAACGCCGACGCCGCGATTCTTGAGATGCTTCACCAGCTCGCGGATTTCGTTCACCGCGATGGGATCGATGCCCGCCAGCGGTTCGTCGAGCAGGATATAAGAGGGATGGGTCGCCAGCGCGCGGGCGATTTCCACCCGGCGGCGCTCGCCGCCCGACAGGGCGATCGATGGCGTATGACGCACATGGGTGATGCCGAATTCCGCCAGCAGATCCTCGACGGCCGCTTCGAGGCGTCCGGGATCTGGTTCCACCAGTTCGGCGGTGGCACGAATGTTCTGTTCCGCCGTGAGGCCGCGGAAGATCGACGCCTCCTGCGGCAAATAGCCTATGCCGAGCCGCGCACGGCGGTACATCGGCAGGCGCGTCGCATCGTAACCGTCAACCTCGATGGTTCCCGCATCGACGGGGATCAGGCCGGTGATCATATAGAAGCATGTCGTCTTGCCCGCGCCGTTGGGACCGAGCAGGCCGACGACCTCGCCGCGTTTCACCGACAGGCTGACGGAACGCACAACCGGGCGCTTGTTAAAGCTTTTGGTGATGCGCGTCGCCACAAGCCCTTTGCCGCCCTCCACCACGCGCGGACGAAGGCCTGCAGATTGTGTCGTTTCGCCGGTCTGAATTTTCGTCTCCGTCATGGCAAGAACTGTGCCTGTTTGTGCTTAAGGAACTGTGAAACCTAATGATTCTGCTTCGCGTCGGACTGAGGTGTAAACGAGCCGTGAATGCGTCCGCCCGGCTTCGCCCCGCCGCCGAACTGCGCCACGCCGGTGATGAGATTGACGGTCAACGCCTCGCCGCTCATCACGTCCTTGTCTTTGACCAGCACGACATGCCCGTTCATCGTCACCACACGCGGATTGACGTCGTAGACCGCGCTGTCGCCCGTCGCCGTACCCGACGGGCATCGACCACCACATGGCCCTGCGCGTAAATCTTGTCCGGTTTGTTGTCGACGATGTGAAAGCGCACGAAGTCCGCGCGCATACGCACCTCGCCCTGGCGGATCATCACATTGCCGGAATAGATGCCGGTCTTGGCATTGGCATCGGCGGCGAAATGATCCGCCGACCATTCGATCGGCGCGTTGGGGTTTTTCATGCCCAAACTCTGCCCCGGCATAATCTGGGCCGTGGCTGCCCCCGCGCACACCCAGCAGGCGAGCGCCAAAATCGCGGCGGCGCGCATCAGCGTTTCACCTTCTTCGGATACATTTTCATGCGTACATGTCCGTCAAGATTGATTGTTTTCTTCAGGCGATCGACACGAAAGCTGTCCGCGCTGAGCGAACCGAGCGGCCCCTGCCCGGTCACTTTGTGCTCGCCGCTGAAGACATTTTTCTTGAGATCGACATGGGCGCTGTCGGTGTGCAGCTCGTAGCCGCTGTCGGTGAACAGCGATATGCCGCCGCCCAGCTTCAGCGATCCCACATCCATGTCGAAGAAGCCGTTTCCCGCCGAAGCGTTCATCCAGGTGCCGCCATTGAACTGCATGTCAGCCTGGACGTTCTTCAGTTCGGCGCGATGGGGGTGCTTGGGGTCCTGGATCGCCGCCGACGCGGTCACGGTGAACGGATTGCCGCTGTCGTCCGTTCCCGTCAGCCGCGGCTTGGTCATCGCCAGATCGTTGCGGATGGAGCCCAGGCGCTGATAGCTCAGCGCGACGCCATTGTTGTGGTGCGGAATGAGGTAGTAGACGATCGCCAAGACCAGAATCGCCGCCGCCGCCGGCAGAATGCCCTTCATTACGGTCACAAAGCGGGTGTAGCGCAGCGCGTCGAGCGCCGTGTTGCGGGTGCGCGCCGCCCAATCATGCGCCGTATGCCCGTATTGCGTGACAGCCGAAGGCTTGGTCAACGGCTCGGCCACCGCTTCGCGCCCAATGTCCTTGCGCGCCATCTATTGCAGCCCCGCGCGCAGGCAATCGTGGATATGCAGGATGCCGACCGGCTTCTTGGCCTTGTCCTTGGCGTCCACCACGAAAAGCTGGGTGATCTTGTTCTCGTTCATAAAGGCGAGCGCTTCGGCGGCGAGCTGGCCCGGCTGCGCGATCTTGGGGCTTCGCGTCATCACCTCGCTTGCCTTGCAGGCGCGCAGATCGCGGTCCCAGTGGCGGCGCAGATCGCCGTCGGTGATGATGCCAATCAGCGTGCCCTTCTTGTCGGTCACCCCGACGCAGCCGAAATGGCGCTTTTCCATCTGCGCCATCGCCTCGCGCATGGTCGCGTTCTCGTCGGCGAGCGGCAATTCGCCCGCGCGGTGCATCAGGTCCGAGACGCGGATCAGCGCCCGCCCCAGACTGCCGCCGGGATGCAGATCGCGGTATTGGTCGGCGGAAAAGCCGCGACGCTCCATCAGCGCCACGGCCAGCGCGTCGCCAAGCACCATCATCAGCGTGGTCGATGTGGTGGGCGCAAGACCCATGGAGCAAGCCTCGCGCACCGGCGGAAGCGCCAGCGCGACGTCGGCTGCCTGTAACAGCGTGGACGCGGGATTGCTGCCCATGCCGATCACCGGAATATGAAAGCGCTTGGCGTAAGCGATGAAGTTGAACAGCTCCACGGTCTCGCCGCTCCAGGAGAGCAGCAAGAGCGCGTCGTGCCGCGTGACTTCGCCCAGATCGCCATGGCTGGCCTCGGCGGGATGGACGAAATGCGCCGGCGTGCCGGTGGAGGCCAGCGTGGCCGCGATCTTGCGCCCGACCAAGCCGCTCTTGCCGATGCCGCCGACGATCACCCGCCCCTTGGCAGCAAACAGCGTTTCGACCGCGCGCGAGAATTCCGGCCCGATCGCATTGGCCAGCGCTTTGATCGCCTCGTCGGCATAGTCGAACACGCGCTGCGCGGCGGCGAGATCGCCCTGTGCGGGCGAGCGTGACTTGGTGACCGCCTTGATGGTCGCGGAAGACATAGAGACACCTGTTTATTGCAGCTTGCCTGGCTTCCCCACGAACCCAGCAGGCACCTAAGACATTGACACGCCACGGTATAGCCCGTCGGGCGCGGCGCTTAAGCGAAATTCATGCCAAGTGTGACCAAAAGCCCGGCTCTGTTCAAGCGAGCTTATGCGACGGGAGGTAAATTGGATGTAAGTGAAAGCGCTTAGGACGGCCGGATTCATGACGAATCGTCACGTTTCCGGCAGCAAATTCAGTGCGCAAAGATGTCGATATCGGGCCAGCCGGCGAGGTCCAGAGCCACGCGCGTGGGCAGGAAGTCGAAGCAAGCCTGGGCCAGCGCCGTGCGCCCCTCGCGCGCCAGCATGGCGTCCAGCGCGTCCTTCAGGCGGTGCAGGAAGGCGACGTCGTTCGCCGCATAGGCGAGCTGGCGCTCGGAGAGTTCGGTCGCGCCCCAATCGGAGCTTTGCTGCTCCTTGGAGATTTCGACGCAGAGCAGTTCGCGTACCAGATCCTTCAGCCCGTGTTTGTCCGTGTACGTCCGAACCAGCTTGGAGGCGATCTTGGTGCAATAGATCGGCGTGGTGGCAACGCCCAGCCAGCGCTGAAACATCGCGACGTCGAAGCGCGCATAGTGAAACAGCTTCAGCGTCGCCTTGTCGGCGAACAGGCGCTTGAGATTGGGGGCCGCATAGGCGCCCGCGTCGAACTGGACGGCATGGCAAGTGCCGTCGCCGTCGGAAAGCTGCACCAGACAGAGCCGATCACGCAGCGGATTGAGACCAAGCGTCTCGCTATCGACGGCCACGATGGGCCCAAGCTTCAGCCCATCGGGCAGATCATTCTTGTGGAGTTTGATTTTCAAGCGGGTTTGTCCATATCGGCGTGCGCGGCAGAACCTAAGCCAGTCCGCTCCGGCAGGCAACGCGACTAATGAGGGGCGGTCTCATAGTCTGAAAGTCAGTCAATCGACACTACTGACACGATGTTCCCGTTTTTTGCGTCAACTTTGATAAAGGTGCCCTGCCCGGGATGTCCTCCTGGGACGCTTGGCGTAAGAACCCATACGCCATCGACGAGTTTTGCTGAATAAAGCTCCTTCCAATCTTCGCATATGCCCTGCTGGTCGGGGTACTTGGCGGTCCAATCATCGCACGCCGTCGCTATTGCGTCTTGGGAATCCAGCAAGACATGCGGGTGCGGGTTTGGAAAGGCAACGGCCCCGGCGGCACATAGCAACATGGTTGAGGTTCGCAGCATGGCCTTGTTCCTGTCCAGCTTGAATAGGCGATGATACCTCTATCTCTAAGCGACCCCAATGGCGGAACCCCATTTAGCCTTGCGCAATAGTCCTCACCCTCCCCTTGAGGGAGGGTCGAAAAATTCGAGCGCAGCGAAGGATTTTTCGGGGAGGGGTGAGGCCGCTGCTCAGGACCCCTCCCCGAAGCACTTCGTGCTTCGACCCTCCCTCAAGGGGAGGGTCGAAATTCTTCTTAGAAATACCGCTGCACTTGGAAGATTGCGCTGGCGGCATTGGGCAGGCTGCCCCATTCGCTGCGCTTGCCGCCGAAGGTGCCGCCGGCATAGGCGCCCAGGCTCCAGGCGTCCGACAGATTGTAGTTGGCGGCGAGCTGAACCATGCCCGAACCGTCCGTCAGATTGACGAAGGAGATGCCCGAGATTTCGAGGTTCTGCACGAAGGCATCCTGCCAATCGGCGCGCATGAAGATCTGGTGCTGGCTCATCGGCTGCTGCTGCACCGAAGCGTAGTCGCGCACATACCAAAGCTCGGGCGCGAGCGTGGGGTTCGCGCCGCCGATGGCGAACCAGTTTCGCCAATCCGCGCCGGACAAGCCGCCCTGATGGAAATGATATTCGAGATTGAGCGTGACTTTCTCAATGCTCGTCCAAGACGCGCCGATGGCGAGATCGTTCTGGAATTTGCGCGACGTGTCGGTGGGCGGAACGACAGGCGCAAAATCGGGCAGCGTTCCGGTCGCCTTGCCGAACGCGATGGCCTCGGCAATCAGATCGGGCGCGCGGCCGCCGGCCCATTCGCCGTAAGCGATGACGCTTTGACCAATGGGATAAGAGAGATTGAGCCCCGCCTTGGTGCGCCCGGCTTCGCTATAGAGAAGCGCCTGCGGGCTGAGATCGGCGAATTCCAGATTGACGGCGAGCATGAAACGGTCTGCGGCGTTGGTCTGGTCGAAACTGGGATCGAGCGCGTTCGGCGCGGCGGCATCGAGCGCGCGGGGCTTATGGACCTTGGGCGCATAAACAAAAGTGGCCGAGCCGCCGTCCCAAATGGTTTGCGTGCGCAGCATCAGCGTGCCCAGCCGGTCGCCGCGCAGCGCCGAAGGATCGGCAGACGCCTGACTGACTGCGGTGTTCGCCTTGAAGAAGTCGGTCGGATTGAACCCCAGCGCGACACCATTCTTGAGATTGATGCGGCCGAATTCCACAAAGGTCGCTGTCACCGGTTCCCAAGAAAAATATGCCTCGCGCAGAGCGTTGCGCATCGACTTGGCGGGGAAGATCATGCCGTCGTCTTCGGTCAGGCTGAAACGGTCGCTGAAGTTGAAGGTCAGCCCCGCGCCCATGTTCCATTGGTCGAAGGCATCCAGGCTGGTGCGGTTCGCCCAATCGGATGACGGCGGCAATGGCGTGGCGACCACAAGGTTGTCGCGCGTGGACGACAGCGCGAAGTCGTTTTCGACATAATACTTGCCATGCGCAGCGGGCGGCGGCGCGATGGCGACGGGCGCGGACGGTTCGTTCTGAATGGCCTGCGGAATGCGGTCGAGATCGCCGTTCTCCTGCGCCAAAGCGGGCGCCGCCATGCAGAAGGCGCAGACAAGAACCGCAACAGCACGCATCAATCGACCTTGAGACGCGGCAGATACTCACGCTGGAACCAGGCGTCGGGAATATCCTGGGCGCGGAAATCGGCATTCGACATGGTGGTGACAAGGTTCTGATTGACCGCATCGATGATGATGGTCTCGGTCGGGCGCACGCCGCCGAGGACCGGCAGGTATTTGTGATAATAGGCGATCTTCAGAAGCCGTCCGCTGTCGGAATAGAACTTGCCCTTCATCGGGCGATAGGTGCTCTTCTCGATCCAATATTCGACGCGGCTGTAAACCGCCTCGTCCGAGGACGCGGTCATGTCGAGATGCCAGCAATCGCGGTTGACATGGTCGGCATCGAGCAGCGCTTCCGGGCCGATAAGCTTGGCGGTGTAATCCTTGGCGAAATTGGCCGTCACCACATCGCCGTCCGACGCCTGCCCCATCAATCTTTGCTGCGGCGAAATCCGCACACTGGCTTTCGAGGAGGGATCGTAGAACCACATGTTGGAGCCGTTCATCAGCACCATCTTGCCGATATCGCGCTCCGGTTCGACATAGCGCACCAGATTGCTGAACTGATGGGTGCCAAGATTTTCCTTGGCATAGACCACCAGTACGGTGCGGTCGCTCGGCTGGCCGCCGATATATTCGACCAGCGTGTTGGTCAGCCGGAAGGACTGGCCGGGATTGCGCACCTTGTCGGCGGCGGCGACCATGTCCTGCGCGCTCATCGGCGCGGTCTGCGCATGCGCGCCGACAACGACAAATGTCGCGATGGCGAGGCCAATCAACAAGTTCTTCATCGAACGCACCTCAAACATGGCGCAGCGCATCGACAACCTTCATGCGCGCGGCCCGGCTGGCGGGAATGATCGCGGCAATCGTCGCCATCACCATCAATCCGAACCACACCGAGAACAACAGCTTGCCGACGCCCACGGTCAGCAGCAAGAGCGGAACGGGATGCGCCTGCCCCGGCGGCGTGTACATTATGCCGGTGTGGTTGAACCAATTGGCGATCAAGGTCGCCAGGATGATGCCCGCGGTGGCCCCGATGGCGCCCAGCATCCAGCCCTCGATCAGGAATTGGCGGCGGATGCCGCTGCGCCGCACGCCCATGGCGCGGGCCGTGCCGATCTCGTTGGTGCGCTCCATCACGCTCATGCTCATGGTGTTGACGATGGTGAACAGTACGATCACGCCCATGATGACGGAGATAAAGGTGAAGATCGCGCTCATGAAACTGATGATCTGCGTGTACTGAGGCGTCAGCTCCTTGAAATCGTGAATTTCCAGCGCGAGGTGGTTCTTCGCGAACAAGGTCTCAAGCCGGGCCCGGGCGGCGGGCATGTCTTCGGTGCGGTGGAGCTGGATCTCGATGCTGACGGCTTTGTGCTCGCCCCGTCCGTAGAGGAGCTGCTGCGCCAGCTTGATATTCATGCCGACATAACTGTCATCCAATTCCTTGAAGCCCATGTTCTGGGCCTTGTTGACGAAGAAATTGACGACATTGGGCGCGCCTTCCGCCGTTGCACCGAGCAAGTCGATGCGCGGCGCTTTGTCGACGGGCGCGGGATGAGCGGTGTCCAGATCGCGCGAGGCCAGTTCGGCCAGATTGACATCCGGCGGCGGCGCGGCGACCGCCACCTGCTTGGTCTTCGGCAGCGTCGGGCAATCGGCGATCTTCAAAGGCTCGCAAAGACCGAGCACGCGGGCCAATCCGAGGCCGACATAGCCGTGGGTCTCGTCATCGTCGCGCACCCCGAGGTCTTCCGGTCTGCTCAAACGCAGAATGCCGTATTCGTTCCATTTGCGCATTTTTATGCGATCCGCAGCCACGAAGCCGGAACCGAAAAACGTCTTGGAGGAATCGATGGCGAAATTCCCCGCGATGCCGAACAGCGTCACGGTGGGCGTCACGACAGTGGTCTCCGGCTTCAGCACCGGATCGTTCTCGATCAGATGGATGACGGATTGGTAGTCGGCGATACTGTAGGCCGAGGGATTGCCGGAGCCGAAATCGAAGTAACCCTGATGGTACACGGTGAGGTGGCCGCCGTTTTCCACGGCGCCGGTTTCCAGCCCGACCATGATGAAGGCGACATACTCGCCGAACAGGATCATGGCGACCGCGCCCACCGCGATGGCCGAAGCGGTCATCAGCGAGCGGCGCGCATTGCGCAGGATATTGCGGAAGGCGATCTTGAACAACATCATTGGCCTTCTCCCGCGTGTTGCTCGACCAACAATCCGTCGCGGATGACGAAGGTGTCCTCGGCGCGCGATATAAGCTGCGGATCGTGCGAGGAGAAGATGAAGCTGACATTCTGCTCGCGCTGCATCTTGTGCATCAGCTCGATGATCTGCTCGCCGGTGTGACTGTCGAGATTGGCGGTCGGTTCGTCGGCCAGCACGATCTCGGGATGCTTCACCAGGGCGCGCGCAATAGCGACGCGCTGCTTCTGACCACCGCTGAGCTGATTGGGGCGATGGCGGCGCTGGTCCGCCAGACCGACGGCTTCCAGCATGGCCAAGGTGCGGGCACTGCGCTCCTTCTGCGGCATGCCGATCAGCAGCAGCGGGTACTCGACGTTCTCATAGGCGGTCAGGACGGGAAACAAATTGAAGTTCTGGAAGACGAACGCGATGTTGCGGGCGCGGAAGTCGGTGAGCTTGTTGTCCGATAGTTTGGCGATGTCCTGGCCCACGACCTCGACCCGCCCCGTCGTCGGCACGTCGATGCAGCCGATCAGGTTCAGCAAGGTCGTCTTGCCGCTGCCCGAAGGCCCCACGATCATGGTGAAGCGCTGACGCCCGATGTCGAAGCTGATGCCGCCAAGGGCGGAAACTTTCAGCCCGTCATCGTCATAAGTCTTCACCACATTGCTTAGCCGCACGACCGGCCCGGCCTGCGGTTCGCCAGCCCTTACCCCTCCAGACATCGAAAACTCCTGTTGGCTCACCCAGTGGATGCATCGCGGCGAGGCTATAGATGCAGCCATACGCCCTTATCCGCCGGAATTCTCGTTTAATATACGATGTAAATTCACGCTGTCAATATACATTGTAAATGAGGCGGCAACATCTCCGGCCTCGCCAATAATGGTAGCGGTATCAAGTTAGGATAGTTCGCCCCATGTAAAGCAACACATCTGCTCCAATGACGCGGAGCGCTGCGGCGACAACAACGAGAGAGACCAACACCGTTCCTTGCGTTGGATAATGATCCAAGACATCGACACGCCTCTGCCCTTCGTACTCTGGCATAGCGTGCCATATATTCATATTTTGTTAACCAACTTAAGTTGAGCGTGAAGTATTCGATGCCTGCAGCATCGGAATATACTTAGCTTTCACCAATTCCTTGCAATCATTATGGTTAATAAGTGTATCTACGGGCTTGTATTTCAATTGTGCCCTTGAGTGATTCTCCCATCTAGTGATTCGTTTAGCAATTAATGATGATGACCCCATCGAGGCCCAATTGGTCTTGGGAAATTCGAGGGTGAACTTCATGCCGATGTCTCTTCGCTTGGCGCATTCCGACACTGGTCTACGTGGCCAGTCTGGTCTGTTTCATTCAAACATTGCTTTGTCTGACAATATTGTTCAGGCCCCCGGTTCTCTTAATCATCACTTGCGTGTTCTTCACCAATTCAGCACGCAGCAGCACTTCGCGCGCAATGAGACGATCTTCAGCGAAGGCGAACGCGCCGACCGCTTCTACAAGATCATCAGCGGAACGGTGCGGCTTTGCAGGCATTCGCCAGACGGCAAGCGCCACATCGCCGATTTTTACTTGCCCGGCGATCTGGTGGGCTTTGTGGAATTTTCCGCGCATCCCTACAGCGCCGAGGCCGTCACCGAGGCGACCTTGTGTTCCTATCCGCGCAATCAGCTTGAAAGGCTGAGTGCAACCGACCCGGAAATCCGCCTGCGCGTGCTGTCGCATCTGTCGGCGAGCCTTCTGGCGGCCCAGCAGCATTTGTTCGTTCTGAGCTGCCGCAACGCGAAAGAGCGCTTTGCCGAGTTTCTCCTGCGTCTGGCGGAGCGCACCGATGTCGGGCGCGGCGACCGGCTGGACCTTGCCATGGGACGCCAGGACATCGCCGATCACCTGGGCCTGACGATCGAATCCGTATGCCGCGCCATCGCCACGCTCAAGAGCGATGGTTTGGTGACGGTGCCCAACACGCATCAGCTCATTTTGAACGATATCGAAAAATTGCGCGCGCTGGCGAATGGCAGCGACGAAGCCGCCGGGCACTTCCGCCCGACCGGATGATTGCTGACTAAGCAGCTTAAACTATGCATGCGTTTCTTTATGCCATCGTTGTTTCGCTCCATCACATTGGCCTTGGGACAACTGCATTGACATCGACGCTGACCGCCAACCGCGGTCCCGCGACGAGCGATTACACGATGACCGCCATTGTCATTACCTCCTGCATCGTCGCGCTGGGCTGCTGCGCCTGGGCGGTGGCCGAGCGCTTGCGCGCCGTCGCGCACCGCGAAGCCGCGCGGCAGGCATTGGAAAACGCGCAATGCCAGATCCGCTTTCGCGAAGCGATGATCTCCGCCTGCCCCGAAGCCATCGCGGTGCTCGGCGACGACATGTCGGCGCCGCTTTCCTATCGCGGCGGCAGCGCCCTGCTGGAAGCCTGCCTTCACGGTCCCAACGCCGTACCACTGGCCATCAAGACGACCGCGCTGATCGAGCGCGGCATCGCGTTTGCCTTGACCGTACGCACGGCGGGCCATCCGGTCATCACGGTGCGCGGCCAGCCCATCGGCAGCCGGGCGGTGGTTTTCTTCCGCATCGAGGAAGGCATGCTGGATTCCGATCCCAATTTCCGCGCCGCGCTGGATACCCTGCCCTTTGCGGCTTGGATTCGCGGGCGCGATCTTGCGCTGCAATGGGCCAATCTGGCCTTCCTGGCCGCGACCGGCACGCGAAGCTTGGACCAGGCGCTGGCGACGGATACCGCGCTCGACCGCTCCGAACTCGATCTGGCGCGCTCCGCCCTCGAAGGGAACGAAACCTTCGACGCACGGCGGTTCGCGGTGGTCGGCGGCAAGCGCCGGGCGCTCGAACTCAGCGTGCAGCGCCTTGCCGGTTCGGGCGTTATCGGCACGGCCGTCGATGTCACCAGCGCCGCACTTGCCGAAGCGCAACTCGTCCTCAATGGCGAAGCCGACGCGGAAATGGCGGACCAATTGTCCATGGCCGTGGCCCTATTCGGTGCGGATCAGCATCTCGTGCGCTGCAATCGTGCCTGCCGCATACTGTGGGGCCTGTCCGAGGAATGGCTTGCGGAAAAACCCACGCAAGGCGAAATCTTCGACCGTCTGCGCGAAACGCGCCGCCTGCCCGAACAACCCGACTTCTCCGCCTGGAAACACGCGCATCTGCAATTGTACGAAGGCGGCGAGCACAAGATCGACGAATTCTGGCATCTGCCGGACGGCCAAAGCCTGCGCGTCATCGCGCGGCCGAACCTGCTCGGCGGTGTTTATCTGCTGTTCGACGACATCAGCGAAAGGCTGCGCCTGGAAACCTCGCTGGCGATGGACGCACAAGTCCAGCAGGCGACGCTGGATACGCTGGAAGACGGCATTGCGATCTTCGGGTCCGATGGGCTTTTGAAGCTGCACAACAGCGCCTTCGCCAAGCTATGGCGGCTCCAGGAAAGCGACTTGGCGGGCAAGCCGCATCTGAAGACCGTCGCCCGTCTTGCCGCCTCGCGGGTCGGTCGCGACAGTCTTTGGGATATCGTAGCGGCCAGCGTGAACGCGAGCGAACCGGAACGCTATGGCGATTGGAGCAGAGTCGAACGCGCCGATGGGCGGATCGTGTCACTTTCCATGTCGCGACTGCCCGATGGGGCGACGATGGTGAGCTTCAAGGATTTCACCGATCTGGAGCGTTTCCAGGCGGGGCTGAGCGAACGCACGAAATTCGCCAATTGATAACCGGCTAGTGCTGGTAAAGCGGTTCGCTGCGCCAGACCAAGGGCGGAATGGCAAAGCGCGCATGCAGCGACGGACGGGGATCGTGGATTTGATCGATGCGCGCGCCGAAGGCGCACATTGTTTCAAGCCAGCGCAAGCGCCGCTCATTTGAAATTCTATTGACGCTGCCAATCAGGCTGGTTTCGAAAGTTTCGACGCCGGGCAGCACTATAGCGCCATTCTCGTTCGGCGCGAATTTCGAGCGATGCATAAAGGCCGGAAGATCCATCGTCACCACGATGTGCGCGGCGCGCTGGGGGGCCTTATCGCCGAACATCGCGCCGCTACGTTCGGCAAGATCGAAGAGATCATATAAAGCCTGGGGCGGCGCATCGAGCCAGAGCGGAAAGACAATCGCGAGCTGCGTCGCCCAGCGGATCGCCTGGATCGCGTGCGCCAGATCGTCTGACGATGAATTCGGGCTGGCGGCGAAGGGATGATTCAAGCTCCCCACATTCAGAAATCGCGCATTCACGCCGCCGGACTGCGCGCCTTGGCGATAGGCGTCGCACAGCGCATGGCAATAGCGCTGGGGCCTCGGATCGGGGTGGCCGTTGACGACCAGTAGCTTTGTATACAAATCCGCGCACCTCGCCGTATTGGCGTTAAGTGTCGCGCAATCGGCTTTGATGCGTGTTGGAAAATGTCAAATTCCGGCGAGATAAACCGGGCTTTGCTAAGCGGCGCGGCGCGCCGGATGCCCCTTGCGCTCGCGTTCCGCGACCAGCAAAGCGAGCGCGGCCAATATTCCCTCGATCCAGGAAAGCAACTTGCGCGGTTGCAACGGCCGCTCCAGCACATCGAGCGCGCAGGCGGTCTTGAGGCGGTCGGCGGGGAGATGCTCGCCGGCGTCGGCGAGCAGGATCGTTGGCGTGCTGACGCCGAAGCTTCGCAACGCCTCGAGTTCTTCCAGGCCCGCGATGCCGGGCATATCGATGACGAGGCAGGCCGTGAACTTATAACGTGGCTCGGCGCAAAACATATTCGCCGAGGACGATGTCCACACGGTCATGCCGCTGCGCGCTACCAGCGAACGGATGTAGGCAAGCCTTCCCGGCTCGCGAACCATGAAGCAAATGTTTGGTGTCATTGGGCACCTGCCGATCAAGACAATGCTGAGTCTTTCATCGGGCGGCACATGAAGCAACGCGGTAATCTACTCAAGTGGACGCGATGTCCGGCTGAGTAGTTTTACGCAGCTTTGTTAACCATCAGCGTCCTTCGACTTCTTCCTTCAGCATTTCCAATTCGAGCCAGCGGTCTTCGCAGGCCGCGCGCTCGCCCTCAGTGGCGGTCAGCTTGGCGGACAGATCGCGGTATTTCGCGGGATCGCGCGCATAAAGCTTGGCGTCGGATAAATCGTTCTGCAAAGCCGCGATTGTTCTTTTCCAGCGCTTCGATCTTGGCGGGCAGGGTTTCCAGCGCGTGCTTGTCGGCGAACGATAGTTTGCGGCGCGGTCCAGTCGCTTTCTTTCGTTCTTTCGCGACCGCTTTGCTTTCGATTACCGGCTTGGTTTGCGGATCGGCGGCGCGCTGCGCCATCATATCGTTGTACCCGCCGGCATATTCGGTGAAGAGGCCGCCCTCCTCCGCCAGCAGAACCGCCGTCACCGTGCGATCCAAGAAATCGCGGTCATGGCTGACCAGAAGCACCGTACCGGGATAATCATCGATCATCTCTTCCAACAGGTCGAGGGTTTCCAGATCGAGATCGTTGGTCGGTTCGTCCAGCACCAGAAGATTGCCCGGCCGCGCCAGCGCCTTGGCCAGCAGCAGGCGTGCGCGCTCGCCGCCCGACAGCACGCGCACGGGCGTCTTGGCCTGTTCCGGCATGAAGAGAAAATCCTTCATGTAGCTGATGACATGGCGGGTCTGTCCGCCGACCTCGACCTTGTCGCCGCTGTCGCCGGTCAGAACATTTGCCAAGGTCGTTTCGGGATCGAGCAGAACGCGCGTCTGGTCGAGCGTGGCAAGCGAGACATTGGTGCCGATGATCACTTCGCCCGCGTCCGGCTTCAGGCGCCCGGTCAACAGATTGATCAGCGTCGTCTTGCCTGCGCCATTGGGACCGACGACACCGATGCGGTCGCCGCGCAGAATACGGGTCGAGAAATCGCGGACCACCACCTTGTCGCCATAGGCTTTGGAGATTCCTCTCGCCTCGATCACGCGCGTTCCCGCATTGCCCGCTTCGGTCACCGTGATCTTGACTTGCCCCATTTGCTGGCGCGCTTCGCGGCGGGCGCGGCGCAGATCGGCAAGCTGCGCCATGCGCCGCACGTTACGCTTACGCCGCCCCGATACGCCGTAGCGCACCCAATGTTCTTCGGCGGAGATTTTGCGATCCTGTTTGTGGCGCTCGCGTTCTTCTTCTTCGAGGAGTTGATCGCGCCAGGTTTCATAACCCGCAAAGCCCTGGTCGAGGCGAAAGGTGCGGCCGCGATCCAGCCACACCGTCGCGCGCGACAGGTTCTGCAGGAAGCGACGATCATGGCTGATGAGAACCAGCGCGCCACGCATCTGCGACAGCTCTTGCTCCAGCCATAGGATCGCGGGCAGATCGAGATGATTGGTCGGCTCGTCCAACAGCAAGATGTCGGGCTTGGGCGCCAGCACACGGGCGAGCGCGGCCCGGCGCGCCTGACCGCCCGACAGATGCGCGATCGGCTCGGCGCCCGACAGCCCCAATTGGCCGAGCAGATAATAAGCGCGCGCCGGATCGTCGCCCGCGCCAAGCCCTGCTTCGACATAGGAATGGGTGTCGGCATAGCCGGACAAGTCCGGCTCCTGCGAGAGATACTGGATCGTCGCGCCGGGCTGGGCGAAGCGCCGCCCCTTATCCGCCTCTGTCAGGCCGGCGGCGATTTTCAACAGCGTGGATTTGCCCGAGCCGTTGCGCCCGACGATGCACAGCCGCTCGCCAGCCTCGACGAACAATTCCGCGCCGTTCAGCAAGGGCGTGGTGCCGATGGTCAGGCGGATGTCTTGAAGCGTCAAAAGCGGCGCGGCCATGGCTGTCCCTGTGTGCTGGCCGGTTGGATTGCATTTTCCGCCGGTTTTGGGAACCCGGCGCGGGTGCGGATTATTGCGCCAAGGCGCAGGCGGCCTGATCCAGCAAGACTCCAAGCCAGTCGTCCACCACCGCATCGATAACCATATGCACGCGGTCGCTGGCGCCATTGTTTGTCACGCGATGCGGATCGCTGAGGCGCAGATACCAGGCGCTACCCGGCTCCATAACCACGCGCGAGCGGTTCAATTCGAACACGACGTGCGGGTTGGTTGTGATGGGGATGTGAATGCGCGCCATGCCGTACGCCGCATCGAGATCGTGGTCCTGGTGCTCCTTGATCGTCGAGCCCGGCGCCAGGCGCATGAGGCGGACGCTGCGCAGTGGGCATGCGAAGGCGCGCAGAACCTGGCGAAAATAGGAGCAGCCACCCAGCATCGGCGTATCTTCGAACGCCGTGGCGGCAGGGTCCGAATAGATCATCATGATGGGGTGGGTCGCACCGGCGGCGGCGCGCAGCGCAATCGCGCTCCAATCGCCGTCGTAGTTTTGCGTGACGAAATGGCTGGTCCACGCGACGGACGACAGGGTCTCCAGGTCGCGAAACAAGAGCGCGGGATCGAACGCAAAAGGCAGCCGCAAGCGGTCTGGCAATTTCATTGCGTTACATTATTGTGTGCAACTTACACGCGCAAGAATTTTTGCTTGCACGCGGATGGAGGCCTATGGCGACAGGACAAAGCGCGCTTGACGGATTTCGCGCCGCCGTCCTGGGCGACGCGGCGTTGCAGGAAGAATTGCGGGCCGAAGACGACGTCGAAGAATTCGCCGCACGCGCCGTGGAAGCCGCCGCCAAACGCGGATTCTCATTGTCCGCCGACGAAATGAAAAGAGCGATGCGAGCCGATCCGCTCGGTCTCGCGCGCTGGTCCGAGGCGCAAGTGACATCCGGCGCATCGCCGCAACCTGGCTGGCTGCCGCTGCATATCGGCTGGCAACAGGGCGTGGCTCATCTCGACTGGGCCTATTTCGGCGAAGAGGCGTTAACCGAATCGTTCTTCGAGGCTTCGGTCCGTCGCGCGCTGCGCCGCCCGCTCAATCGGTTGGTGCGATTGCGCACGCCGCTCGCCGAACTGCCGCGATGGGTGGAGCGCCAACCCGGACTTCGGCCAAACGGTTTCATCTTTCATATGTCGCGCTGCGGTTCGACGCTGGTATCGCAGATGCTGGCGGCCGATCCGCGCAATATCGTGGTTTCCGAAGCGAGCGTGATCGACACGGCGGTTCAGATCGCGGCCGCGCCAGCCGGTTCCATGGACGACCACGCGGCGCTGCTCGCTGCGGTGATCGGCGCGCTCGGCCGTAAACGGGCCCCATCCCAGTGCCGCTATTTCATCAAGCTGGATAGCTGGCACACCATCGCCTTGCCGCTGTTCCGCCTGGCGTTTCCATCGGTGCCGTGGATTTTTCTGTACCGCGAACCGAGCGCGGTCCTCGCCTCGCAACTTCGCGAGCGCGGGATACAAACCGTGCCGGAATATCTCCCGCCCGCGCTATTTGGCCTGACCCCGCAAGACTATTTGCCGCCGGAAGACTATTGCGCGCGGGTTTTGTCCCGGACCTGCGAAGCGGTTGTGCAGCCCTATTCCGAAGGCGGCGGATTGCTGATCAATTACAGTCAGCTTCCGCAAGCGTTGTGGACGACGATCCTGCCGCATTTCGGCGTGGACTGCAGTGTCCAGGGCCGTGAAATCATGGCCGAAAAGGCGCGTTACGACGCAAAGGCGCCCGGCGTGGAATTTTCCGCCGACCCAGCGCGTCAAGCGAGCCTGGAGACCGCCCGGCCTGCCGCCGAACGGCATATCGGCGCCATTTACCGCCGGCTTGAAGCCATGCGCCTTGGCGCCTCGCCCTGACTTGCTCCCTCACCTATTCAAGGGTTTTACCACAGTTTAGAATGGCTGAAGCCTACAGCATTCCAATATGTTATGGGCATTCGGTTCTGTGTTCGATGCGGGGCTAATGACGTGAATTCCTATGTGGTGTGCGGACTGTCGGTTCTGAGCGAGATAACCTTGCCCGGGCTCATCGCAAACCCGCGTCGCTCCGCTGCGGCCGACGTGACCATTCGTGAGGCGCCGGTGCCAATGGCGCTCGACGAAGCCAGTGTACTCGGCCCGACCTGGCAAATGGCCGACGATAGCTTCCTGATACGCATTCCGGGCATTGCGCGTTTTCTGCTCCATGGCGGGCGCGACATCGCGTTCGAGATCGAGGATGGTTCGGCGCAGAGCGAAGTCGCGATTTTCCTGGTTGGGACGGTGTTCGGAATCCTGCTGCATCTGCGCCAGCGGATCGTGCTGCACGCCAGCGCGGTGCGCGTGGGCGGCAAGGCCGTGCTGTTCTGCGGGGCATCGGGCGCTGGCAAATCCACCATTGCGGCGGCGCTTGGGAAGCACGGCTTTCCGCTGGTGACCGACGATGTGTGCGCGATCGATTTGAGCAACCCCGGCCGCATCACGGTGCAGCCGGACGGACGCTTCCTGAAATTGTGGTCCCATGCCATCGAGAATCTCGAATTAGCCGAAAAACGCGGCACCGCGGTGCGCGAAAAGCTGGAGAAATTCTACGTCGAGCCGGGCGACGCATCCGCCGATCCCTTGCCGCTCGGCGCGGTCTATGCGCTTCGCGAGGCGCGCCCGCCGCATGTGCCCGGTATCGAACGGCCCAATGTGGTGGATGCCGCATTGCTCCTCAGGCGCAACGCCTATCGTCCACTGCTGGTGCGCCGCTTGGGGCAAAAGGCAGATTACTTTCATGCCGCGGCCGCGATTGCGAATACGGCCGGTATTTTCCATCTGACCAGGGTGCTCAACTTCACCGAGATGCCGAACGTCATATCCGGGCTGAAGCATCACTGGGATGAGATCGGCCTTGGCGAAAAGGTGCCGACGTGACACGCACGATCTGGCTCGCCTCCTATCCCAAATCCGGCAACACCTGGTTTCGGATGCTGGTGGCGAACTTGTCGGCGGAAGACGGCAAGCCGGTCGATATCAACGATCTGCCGGAGCGCGGCGGCATCGCGAGTGCGCGCGGACCGTTCGATTATCTCACGCTGATCGATTCCGGCCTGCTGACTTATGACGAGGTCGATAATCTGCGGCCGCGCATCTACGAGGAACTGGCAGGTGGCGCGCCGGACGACGAATACGACGCGCCCGAGGAAGCTCAGCCGGTTCGCCTTGTAAAGGTACATGACGCCTATACGGTGACGCAGAATGGCGAGCCGCTTCTGGCGGGGCTGCGTGGCGCGCAGGGCGCCATCGTCATCGTGCGCGATCCGCGCGACGTGGCGCCGTCGCTGGCGAACCACAACGCCACGAGTATCGACGATGCCATCGCGTTCATGAACGATGCCGGGGCTGCCTTGTGCTCGAAGCCGAAGAAGCTGCATAATCAATTGCGGCAGCAACTCCCGGGATGGAGCGGGCATATCGCGACCTGGCTTGACCAGACCGATATTCCCGTTCACCTCGTCCGCTACGAAGATATGAAGGCCGATGCGGCCGGTGTCTTGACGCGCGCGCTGGCATTTGCCGGTCATCCCGCGCCAGCGGATCGGATAGACCAAGCCGTCGCCTTGGCGGACTTCTCCCAATTGCGGCAGCAAGAGCAAGAGCGCGGGTTTCGCGAAGCTCCGCGCGCGAGACCGGGCGGCAACTTCTTCCGCAAAGGCCAATCCGGCTCCTGGCGCGACGAGTTGACCGCAGAACAAGTGGCACGCATCGAAGCCGCGCATGCACCGATGATGCGGCGTCTGAGGTATGAATTATCGTGTGCGCCCGTGCTGGTTCGCGCGGGCTAGGAGGCGTTGAAATGATCGTGAAGAAGCAAGGCGATTGGCTGGCCGCGAAGGTCGGCGAGGAACTGGTGATGATGAGCGCCGAAAAGGGAAACTATATCGGCCTCAGCGAAGTGGGCACGCGGGTGTGGGAATTGATCGAGACGCCGCAAGACTTCGGTGCCCTCTGCGCCCAATTGGAAAAAGAGTTCGACGTGACGCCGGATGTCTGCCGCGCCGAGGTCGAGGCATTCCTCAACGAATTGGTGAAACATGGCGCTGCCGCGCTCGATCCGCCGCCCGCTGCGTAGATTTGCGCAGGTCGATAACCGCCGCCGCCTGCTGGTGGTGGAAGCGGTTGTCTGCCTGCTGGCGGCGCGGCTTGCGCTGATCCTGATTCCGTTCCCGCGGCTGGCGGGATGGCTCGGCACCTTTGTGCCGCCGAGCGATCCGCGCGCATCGCGAACTCCAGCAAATGGATCGCCCGAACAAGCCGAACTGGCGCAGCTGGCTGGTTGGGCGGTGACGCGCTCGGCGCGCTACGTTCCGTTCAAGGCTGTGTGCTTGCCGCAGGCAATGGCCGCGCAGTTCATGCTGCGGCGCCGGGGTATCACCAGCGTCATGCATTTCGGCGCTGGCAAAGGCACCGACAAGCCGCTCAATGCCCATGCTTGGCTCGACGCGGCGGGGGTGGAAGTGACGGGCTATCCTGTGGCGCCCAACCTCGCCGAGATTGCTTGCTTCGTATGAGCGCAATCTAAGGCATTCTGCGGTTCGACGGCGCCAGCGTGAGCCCACGCGACATGGAGCGCATGGGCAACGTCTTGGGCTCGCGCATTTTCCCGTTTCAGATTTCCCCATTGATTGCGCTCAGGACTTTTCCAGGCCCTTTCACGACAAGCGAGGCGTCGAACTCGCCCTTGCCGTTCGGGAAGAATTCGATGTGATTGGCAGGCGCGCCCGGGCACTGGCGTGCCTCGCCCTCGCTGACATTGCCATGCAATTTCAGACGTACCCCCTAGGGGCAGCCGTCACCGTTCATCATTTTTTTGGCTTCCTTCACGGCAATTTCGAAGAACCTGTTGCATGAATTGCAACTTGTAGTAATAGTTAAGTACTGATTAGAACCTGACGTTGCATTTTTCGATCTGAAGGGAGGGCTGGCATGGACCAATACATTAGTGAGATCAGATTGTTTCCTTGGAATTGGGCGCCCAAGGGGTGGGCGCTCTGCAATGGCGCGCTTCTGTCGATCGTGCAGAATCAAGCACTGTTTTCGCTCCTCGGAACGACCTATGGGGGTGATGGCAGGTTGAATTTCGGGTTGCCCGACCTTCGCGGCCGGACGCCAATCCACCCCAGCAACACCATTCGGCAGGGCGCCTTGTCCGGCTCGGAAACGGTGACGCTGAACGTCAATGAAATGCCGCAGCATAACCATATGTTCAATGCCGTCGCAGCGGCGGGCACCATTGTTGGGCCGGCCGGCCATCTGCTGGCCAACAATTCCGGCGGCGCAAATTTCTATGGGGCAGCGACCGCGTTGGTGGCACTTCAGCCCACGAGCGTCGACGTGACCGGTGGAAACCAGCCGCACAACAACATGCAGCCCTATTTGGTACTGAACTACTGCATCGCCACCCAGGGCCTGTACCCAACGCGCAATTGATGGACGGTACTGGTAAAGGCGAACGAAAGGACAATCACGATGTCTCAACCTTTTCTCGGCGAGATCCGCATGTTCGGCGGCAACTACGCCCCCGCGCAGTGGGCATTCTGCAATGGTCAACTGCTTTCAATTTCGCAATACGACGCATTGTTCTCTCTGCTCGGCACGAGCTATGGCGGTGACGGCCAAACCACTTTCGCGCTACCCGATTTGCAGTGCCGCATTCCCGTTGGCCAGGGCCAGGGCCCCAACCTCACCAATCGGAATTTGGGAGAAAAGGCTGGGAGCGAAACGGTGACCTTGGACACAACCATGTTGCCGAGCCATTCGCATTCGCTCACCGCATCAACTTCGAATGCGGGCTCGCCGAATGTGACCGGCAACGTGCCGGCGAACACGTCAACGCAAGCCGGTTCCCATTTCTACACAATTCCCAAGGCGGGGGATAACCCGCCTGCGGTAAAGGAGTTGGCGACCGGTGCTGCCACAAAAACCGGCGGCAACCAGCTACACGACAATATGATGCCGTCTTTGGTCGTGAGCTTCATTATTGCGCTTTTTGGCATTTATCCGAGCCGCAACTGAGGGGACCACAATGTCAAATCAATTCATCGGTGAAATCCGCGTCTGGGCGTGCAATTTTGCGCCGCGCGACTGGATCATGTGCAACGGCCAGCTTCTGGCCATCCAACAGTACACCACGCTATTTTCCATCCTCGGCACTACGTTCGGCGGAGACGGCAGGTCCACTTTCGGCTTGCCCAATTTCCCCGGTCAAGCCCCGATGGAACAGGGCCATGGCGCAGGCCTGACCACGCGCGTTCTTGGTGAGGAGCTCGGGGAGTCCAGTGTCACGCTGCTGACCTCGCAAATTCCGTCGCATGACCACAAGGTGAATGGCGCGATAGGCGGGACCGGATCAGGCACCGGTGAATTCACGGGTGTCCCCTCGGCACAGGCTTGGCTTGGAACAAGTGCTCCGGGTTCCTGCTATTCCACCGGTTCGGCCAATGCGCAGTTGGCCAGCCAAGCCATCGGCCTCATGGGCGCCTCCGGGCCGCACGACAACATGCAGCCTTATCTCGCGCTGAATTTTTGCATCGCGGCGAACGGCATGTTCCCGCCGCGCGGCTGAGGCGGGGTTTTGGCGATCGCATCCAACGCGCCGCCGGCATTCGAAGTGCCGGCGGCGTTGAGTTCACAAGGCTATGCGCTTCGGCCCGAGACCGAAGACGATATTGCGTTCCTCATGCGCCTCTACGCCTCAACGCGCGAAGAGGAGCTGGCACAGGCGCCCTGGCCGCCGGCGCAGAAACAGGCGTTCCTGGCCCAGCAATTCGGCGCCCAACGTAAGTACTATTACGAGACCATCGAGAACTGCCGGTTCGACGTCCTGGAACGCCGCGGCGAACCCATCGGCCGCCTCTACCTCCAGGACCGTCTCACGCGCCTGCATATCGTCGATATCGCGCTGCTGTCCGAATGGCGGGGCAAGGGTCTCGGCGGCGCGATTATCAAGGCCTTACAGGATGCCGGTCGCGCGCAGGGGACGGCGGTCGACATTATGGTCGAAAAGTTCAATCCCGCGCTCCGGCTCTATCGCCGCCTCGGCTTCGCCGATGTCGCCGATCACGGCGTCTATCTGGAAATGGAATGGCTGCCGCCGCCGCGCTAGCCGTCAGTTGAACAGGGCCTGATATTGGATGCCGCGTTCGTCCATTCCGACGGGAACAAGGAACAGCGTGATGTCCCCCATGATCTTGTGACGGAGCTCGTATAGCTCCTGCCCCAGGAATTGTTCGCCGTCACCGATGAAGATCAGCGAGAATGGCGGGCGCTTGGCTGCGGGTCCATTGCGCACCGGCAGGAGTGTCGCCTCCTCCAGCGTGAGCGAGATCACTGGACGTCCCTGATCCAACACCATGAACGCGCTGCCGACGCGATCCTTGAAATCCTCGAACACCAGACCGACATCCGTCGTGGTTTCCATACCCTTCCCCGTTGCACGTTCGTCATGCTGGCATATATCATAAGTTGCAGTACAATATAATATCTAGTACAGGTGGCAATAAAGATCGCGGCAAAAGCCGACACGGGGGCAACCGCTCGGACGTTATTCAAATTGGCGGATCGCAGGCGCTTTGTGTCACGCCTTACTGCGCGCTTCCATGCGGCGGATGAGATCGCCCCAGGCCAGCCTGGAAGCCATCTGCGCATAAAGGATGCCCAGCGCACTCGCGCGGCGCAGCTTCAAGAAATCCTCGTCCGAAAGTTCGCCCAACTTTTTCTCGTCCGTGACGAAAAAATCGGTAAGCGCGATGCGCTCTGCGCCCGACTGAAGCGTTATCGTCGCATTGTTGGGTATCAACAGCCCCATGGCGTGGATCGTTTCCATCACGCTGCGCGTGGTATCGGCCTCCGCCTTGAACGCAACGCAGAAATTCGATGCCTGGTGCACCAGATCCGTGGGCTTGCCGTCTTTGAACAGCGGTGCGCCCTTCTTTCCCAGACGCGCGGATTCGGCGTCGATACAGAGGGCAAATTGATCCTTGACGTCGCTTTGCGCCAGCACGAAGGGATGGCGGCGCACATAAGAGGGGATATAGGCGGCCGGATCCCACGCGCCTTTTGCATCGACGAAAAGATTCTCATCTTTCCGCACACCCACCACGGCCAACGGGATGTAAGGGGCGACATTGGCGAACACGATCGGATATGAGCGCGCTACCGGCACCTCCACCACGTTCAGCGGAATGGAAATAGCCTTCGCGGCGAAGGCGTAATTCGCTTTGTCGCTCAGCGCGAGCTGGCCGTGCGCCGCGGCCGTCAGAAGCTCAGGCTTCTTGTAGAAGAGTGGCGGAGGCAGTTGTTGGGTCGTTGCTTGATCGGACAAGGCTTCCTCCCGTGAGTCGAACGGATATTCGCGTAGGCTTGCTGGTGGGGCAAGGATGCGGCCGGCGCGCCGAGGCCAATGGACGTTGGATAAGCTAGCGTGGTGCCCCGAACAACGACCACGCCGCAGAAATTTCCCTGCAATTTCAGATCATTAATTTACGGACCGCGCAAGATACCGTGAGAGATATCGTCAACCGGACGGGATAAGTTGAGACTGCATGGGCCGATTGTCATGTCCACCTGTGCAGCGCGCCGCCATGGCCGCCGATGCCTCGGCCGTCGGCGCCGCCCTCCTGCCGTTCAACGATCGATTGCTGCCCAGTCGCGCGGCCCTGATGAAGGCGACGGAAGTCTGATGCGTCAAACTCCAGAAAGGCCGCTATCGCCGTCGTTTTGGCCGGCCGCGCGCAATCCCACGAAATTTGACTATGATACCGTAGACTAGGGCGGCGGATGCGAGTACGCCGAGAAGCACGATGAACTACAACCAGATCATGCCGGGGTCTATTGCTGCTTCCGAAACGCAGAAACCGGCCAGCATTTACGACGTCGCAAAACATGCGGGCGTTTCGATCAAGACGGTGTCGCGCGCCGTCAACGGGCTATCGGGCGTCAAGGAAGCGACGCGCGCACGTGTGATGGCGGCTGTGGAGGCCCTATCCTATCGGCCCAACGTCTTCGCGCGCAGTCTGGCAAGCGAGCGATCCTTTCTGATCGGACTTCTGTGCGATCTGCCCGCGGCCGGGTCCGGTTATATTTCGGCTCTGCAACTCGGAATGCTCGCGCGTTGTCGAAATGACGGCTACCATTTGATTATAGAATCTCTCGATGCGGAGAATCCCGATCTCGGCCGCAACGTGAATTCGCTCGTCACGCAATCGAGCTTGCACGGCGTCATTCTCACCCCGCCATTGTGCGATGCACCCGCATTGATCGAAGCATTGAAGTCCGCCGGCACGCCGTTTGTGCGCATCGCGCCGGAGAAGTCCCTGCCGGGAATGTTCGACGTTCGTATCGATGACGAAAGAGCGGCTTACGACATGACCGCCCATTTGATTGCGCTTGGTCACCGCAGGATCGGTTTCATCAAAGGGCCGGTTGATCACGGCGACGCCAATGCGCGGCTCGCCGGTTACCGCAAGGCGCTGATGCAAGCCGGATTGCCGATCATGGAAGAGCTTTGCGCGCAAGGCTTATTCACTTATCAGTCGGGATTGGAGGCGGGTGAGCGCCTTCTCTCCCTCAAGAAGCGCCCGACGGCGATCTTCGCCAGCAACGATGATATGGCTGCGGCGGTGCTCACCATATCGCAGCGCTTCAACCTTAAAATCCCGCAGGAGCTGTCGGTGGCCGGCTTCGACGATTCTCAGGTCTCCCAGGTCGTATGGCCAAGGCTCACGACTTGCCGCCAGCCGATCGAGGAGATGGCAGACGCAGCCGTCATGATGTTGATAGGGAAGCGCTCCAAGCATGAATCCATGGAAAGATGCTTCAATCACGATCTGATCGTACGAGAATCCACAGCGCCGCCACTTGCCCCGCTTGCATCCTAGTTCACAAATCTCCAAAGCGACCGGGTAGAGAAAAGCCTTTCTGAATAGCGGCGTCGCTGAGGTCAGGACTTCGGCCTCATCGATTTTTCCGGCGAAGATCAACCGCCTGAGTTCTGCCAGCGGTCCGCCGCCCTACAAGGCGTCCTCGTTGATTTGAAAGCGCCGGCGGCGGCGCCGCCGAACACCATGGCACCGATGCGTCCGTTGCCGAGCGGCAGGGCTTGGGTCCATTCGGCGGCCGGTTTGTCATAGGCAAGTTCGTATAATGGAAGGGGCGAAGCAGCCCGCGCCTCTCCAGCCCCAAATATCGCGAACATCCCGGCAGGCACCCAAACCGACCACCTCGCAATTGCGTTCATCGGTATTCCCGATTTGGCGGCCAACGAAGCAGAATATTTCACTATGCCGGAATCGACGAACATCCTTTCCACCTGCATCGTCGAAGACGCGCGCGGGGTTGGACTCCGCTCGCCCTTTCATTTTTTGAAGCTAGAACCGGAACGAAAGCGCCACTGCGCCGAACTTACTTTCTTTTGGCTGCATCGAGTATTCGCGGCTGCGGATGACATAGGTGTAAGCAAGCCGCATCGAGCGGAACGTGATCGCCGCGCCGAGATCGTAATCGTAGACCAAATTCATTTTGCTTACGCTGCGGCTGTCCTCCCACGTATTGCCGTCGAGAAACAGATTGCGCGCGATCGCCCGCCCATCGACGCCGCCGAAGACATAAGCACTAAATCCCCCGGTCGGCTCGAAGAAGTTCGAACCGGGCAGGCTTGGATCGATCCGCATCGGACCGTAGTCGCCCGGCAGGTTGAAACCCAAACGCGCCATCGCGCCGGCATTGGCAAAGTCATAGACGTTACCGATCGCCGCGCCGACATGCGGTTCAAAATCGAAAACCATGCCTAGAATGGATTTGGGCGGAATGAGCTTGAAGCTGCGCTCTTCCTGAATGATGAGCCCAGGCTCATTGTGCAATTGATAGTGCCAGCCTTTCGCTTTTGCATCACCGACAATCCCATGCACCCAATTTTGCGCATCTCCGGCGAGCGACATCGGCCCGACCACGCCGAGCGTGACCTGCACCTGATCCAGATATGTACCGCTGTCGCCGACAAGCCCGGCCGTGCCAAACAGAAATCCGGCATAGGGTCGATCCGTCAGCGACGGGTTTGTCCTGGTCTTGTCCAACGGCGTGAACATGGTCTGGCCGAGCGAATAACGCGTGCGCACATCGCCTGTCGCGTTGAAAAAGGGCAGCTTGCGCGCGGCGTCAACCAGCCAGTCGGGCGTGTCTTGTGGCGCTGTCGTGTAGGTGAGCTCGACGCCATTGGTATAGTCATGATCGGCATTGCCGAACCAGTCATTCTCAAAAAGTATGCCGAACGCGCCTTTTTCCGGTTCGGGTCCGCTCGCGGCATGCGCCGGCACGGCGAAGATACTTAACGCAGCGACCAGCGCTGTGGACACGACGGATATTAACTTCATGGCACCCCTCATTGGCAGAGGAGAAACGCTGACGGCGCAGCTTTCTCCGACTCAACAATTTGCATTTGTTCGTCAGCTCATCTCCATACCTGCACGCGCGGCCCGGCTAAGTTCGTCGTTGCCGTAGGCTGCGAGAAACGTCGTCACGACACGCTTGGCCTGGGCCTCGATGACGTCCTGGCTGATGTCACAAACAACGCCCCACAAGCGTTTCCTGTGCAGCTGTCCGGCGCACAAATCCAGGAATTGCTCCGCAGCGACTAACGCGTTCGCACGCCGAAGCTCGCCTCTCTCCATCGCCCCGGCGAAATATCCGGTTATGCCTTCGAGGCCGCGTTTCAGGCCGAATTCGTCGGCGGCAAAGCCGATTTCGGGAAACCGCGACGATTCCGCGACGACAAGCCGATAGAAAGCGATCAGATCATGGGACAGCAACAAAGCGAGGAATCGACGAACGAATTTCTCGAGAACCGTGCGGACGTCCCCGCTCATCTCGCTGACATCGAATAAGGGCGCGAATATCTGCGTGGCTTCGTTATCGGCCACCGCGACGAGCAGGTCTTTCTTGGAAGGAAAGTAATTGTAGAGCGTCGCTTTCGACCCGCCTACGCGCGCTGCGATCTGCGACATCGACGTGTTGGCGTAGCCGTCGCGCAGGAATGCCGCGCGCGCGATCTCCAAAATGGCCGCGCGGCGGTCGTCGCGGCTCGGCTTGGCGGTCGCATGAAGACTCATCACCTGTCCACCTTTCGACTGTACGGTACGGTTCCTATTGACTTTGTCCAAAGCTATCCGTAAATCACTGCCAATGCAACAGTACCGTACGGTACGGTCATAAATAATTATAATGAGATTCCAATGGGTAACATCGATACCCTTCGTCCCGAGGTTACTGGCAAGGGCGGCAGTGGCCGAAAGGCCGTGCGCGGGCTTCCCCCAGCCTGCCTGGCCGCCCTTGCCCTTCTGACGCTTGCCGGCTGCGCGCCCGATCTGGGCGAGATGCCAAAAATCCAGACGCCCGCCAGCTATGCCACGGCAAAGAGCTTCGTCGCCCCAGCCGCCGAGTGGCCCCAGGAGGCCTGGTGGAAGGATTATGGCGATCCCCAACTCGACGGGCTGATCGTTGAAGCGCTGAAGGATTCGCCTGATCTCAAAATGGCGGCGGCACGCGTGCGCGCGGCCGAAGCAATGTCCGACATATCGGAGGCGATGCTGTGGCCGACGGTCGTGGGCGACGCCACCGCGATGGAAGTGAAGGTGCCCGAGAATCTCGGTTTCCCGCCCGCCTTCAGTGCCTACATGCCCAAGGGCACCCACAATGCCGCCTTGGTGACTGCAAGCGTCCAATACGAGCTCGATCTGTTCGGGAAAAACCGTGCTGCGTTTGACGCAGCTCTTTCCACGGCGGAAGCAGCGAAAGCCGAACAGTCCGAGGCCAGTCTGCAAATCTCAACCGGCGTGGCGACGACCTATGCCGTGCTGATGCAGCTTTTCGTCGACAAGACGATGGCCGATGACGCGGTGCATGTCCGCCAGCAGAGCGCCGATCTGGTCGACCAGCGCTTCAAGGCAGGCCTGGAAAACGAAGCCTCGCTCAGCCAGGCGCGCGCCCAGCTCGAGGGAGCCAAGGTCCAGGCCCAGATCATCGACGCACTGATCGCAAGGACGCGCCACGGCCTCGCCGCGCTATTGGGCAAGGGACCGGACTATGGACTTTCCATCGTTGCGGCCGAGGCGCATCCGCTGCGTTCGGCCGGTCTGCCCATCTCGCTAGCCGCCGACCTTATCGGGCGCCGGCCGGACATCGTCGCCGCGCGCCGCAACGCCGAAGCCGCCGCCGAGGGCATCAAGGAAGCCAACGCGAATTTCTATCCCAATATCGATCTGACGGGCCTCTACGGCCTCGGAACACTGGATGCGAAACTCCTTCTCAAAAGTTCGTCAATAGTCGCGGGCTTCGGCCCTGCGATCCATCTGCCGATTTTCGACTACGGCAGGAACACCGGCATCTATCGCGCCAGTCGCGCCAAATACGACGCCGCCGTCGCGCTCTACGACAAGACACTGGCCAACGCGCTTCGAGACGTGGCGGACGCCTATACCAACCGCCGGGCGCTGGAAGGCGAGCTAACCCACGCACACGCCTCGCTGGCCGAAAGCGAGAATGCCTATCGCGTCATCCGCGTGCGCTACGACGCGGGTCTGGCCCGATACCTCGATGTGCTGGCGGTCGAGAATCTGCTGCTCGTGCAGCGCACCGCCGTTGCGGACTTGGAAGCCCAGGCCTTCGCCTACGACATCGCCTTGGTGCGCGCCTTGGGCGGCGGCTACACCGTCAAGAACTGACATTCACACGACGTACAGGAGTTTTTCATGGCCGCATTTAAGCCGATAAACTGGCTCAAGGGCGAGGATTTGCAGCTTCTGCCGCCGGACGACCGCAAGAAGCAGATGCGCCAGCGGTTATTCGTGGTGCTGTTTTCGGTGATCGTCGTCGTCGCGGTTGTGGCTGCCGCGTGGTGGTATTTTGACTCCTCGAACTACGCCAGCACCGACAACGCCTATGTGAACGTCTCGTCGGCAGAGGTGACGCCGCTCACCAGCGGCGCCGCCTTGAGCGTTCCGGTACACGACACACAGATGGTCAAGCGCGGCGACGTGCTGCTGGTGATTGATCCGCAAGACGCCAAGCTGCTGTATGCCCAGGCCGACGCTGCTTACGGCATGACCATCCGCAAAGTGCAGACCTATTTCGCCGCCGTAGCGGTGCGTCGGGCCGATTACGCCCGCACAAAGCTCGATTACGACCGGCGCGTAAATCTGGTGAAGTCCGGTGCGGTCTCGGCCGAGGAACTGACGGCCGTGACGAACAATTTCCAGTCCGCCAAGGCGGCGCTCGATGCGGCGCTCGCACTCACCCAGGGCACCAGCGTGATGAACCACCCTGAAGTTCTGGCAGCGAAAGCGGCGCTCGATACCGCCAGGGTTAATCTCGAACGCACCGTGATCCGCGCGCCGGTCGATGGCGTGGTGGCGCAGCGCCAGGTTCAGATCGGTCAGCGTGTGCAGGCCGGCATGCCGGTGATGGCCATCGTTCCGATTTCGCAGGTCTATGTCGATGCGAACTTCAAGGAAGACCAACTCGGCAAGGTGCGCCCTGGTCAGCCGGTGGAACTGACCTCCGATCTTTACGGCTCGTCGGTGAAGTTCCACGGCCGCGTCATAGGTATCGGCGGCGGCACCGGTTCGGCCTTCGCCATCATTCCGGCCCAGAACGCCACCGGCAATTGGATCAAGGTCGTGCAGCGCATCGCCGTGCGCATCGCGCTCGATCCTAACGAGTTGAAGGAGCATCCCTTACGCGTCGGCCTTTCGATGAACGCCACGATTGATGTGTCCAAATAGCGGAACAAGCTCGCATGTCGAGTATCGCAGCCAGCCCGTCCGTGCCCGGAAAATGGGAGCCGAAGGGCATCGTGCTTGTCGCCATCGTCCTGATTCTGGCGATGGGCAACTTCCTGGCCATTCTCGACCTCACCATCGCCAGCGTGCTGGTACCGCACATCGCGGGCAGCCTCGCCGCTTCGCCAAGCAACGGCACCTGGGTGATTACCGGCTACGGTGTCGCCGAAGCGATCATGGTTCCCTTGACCGGGTGGCTGGCTGAGCGCTTCGGGCCGGTCAAAGTGTTTGTGATCGCGCTCGTCGGGTTCGGAATTTTCTCGCTTTTATGCGGAATGGCGACAACGCTTCCCATGTTGATCGTCTTCCGCGTTGCGCTCGGTCTCTGCGGCGGGCCGCTCATTCCGATATCGCAGACCTTGTTGTTGAAGCTCGTGCCGGAACGCCACGCCAATGTCGCGCTGGCCGCATGGGCGTTGACGACAATTCTAGCCCCCGTCATGGGGCCCGTGATCGGTGGCGTGATCGGCGACAATTGGAGCTGGCCATGGGCCTTCTATTTCAAAGTGCCGCTGGCTTTGGCCATCGCCTTCGGCGCCTGGAAAATTCTGACGCCACACGAACTTCCCACCACCAAGGCTCCGGTGGATTATATCGGGCTGGTGCTTCTGGTCGTTTGGGTCGCCTCGTTGCAGATCATGCTCGGCAACGGCCAGGACCAGGACTGGTTCAATTCCGACGTCATCATCATGCTTCTGGTGGTCGTCGTCACCGGCTTCATCGCCTTTGTCATCTGGGAAGTGACTGACAAAAAACCCATTGTGAACTTACGCATCTTCGGCGACCGCGCATTTTCCGTGTCGATGGTCGTGATTGCGCTGGTCTTCGGCTTGCAATTCGGCGCATTCGTGCTGGTGCCGCTATGGCTGCAAACCGACATGGGCTACACCTCCACCTGGGCGGGCTACAATGCCGCGCTCATGGGTGTGGCCTGCGTCGCCGCGGCGCCTATCACCTCTTTCCTGATGACGCGCATCGACCACAGGGCCATCGTCTCGATGGGCCTCGTCTTCACTGCCGCGTCATGCCTGATGCGCGTCGGCTATAACGACCAGATTACCTTTTGGCAGTTGATGTGGCCGCAGCTGCTGATGGGCCTGGGCTTGGTCCTTGTCATGATTCCGTTGATGGACATGTCGGTCAGTTCGCTGCCTGCGAAGGACACCGCAGCGGGAGCGGGCCAATTCAATTTCATCCGAACATTGGCGAGTGCCCTTTCCACTGCCGCGATCATTGCCCTGTGGAACAATCAGATCTCGGCCAGCGGAGCGGCCCTGGCTGGCGAGTTGCAGCACACCCAGACCTTGCTCGGCGCCGCGGCAGCGAGCGGCATCGGCCACGACAAGGCGCTCAGCCTGCTCTATCTCATGGTGCAAGGCCAAAGCGTGATGCTGGCGACCAATCGGACATTCCTGATCGTCGGCATCCTCTTGCTGGCCACCGCAGCTTTCGTCTGGATCGCGCCCAAGCCGCCGCGCCGAGGCAACGGCAAGCCGGGGTTGGGACATTAGAGTTCCACCCAGCAGAAGCGTGGGAAGCGAAAGAGTAATTGATCTTAATAATAGGAATATATTCTGGTGCCCAGAAGAGGACTCGAAGTTACCCATATGACCCATTAAAACCAAGGACTCTAGAATTCCAAAATTTCGTGTACCCAGACAGTACCCAGACAGTACCCAGACAGTACCCAGACAGTACCCAGACAGTACCCAGACATAAAATTTAAGCGGCTGCCAGGGTTCGAGTGCGAACGGCCACGAATGACCGCGTCGCAACTCTGATTCTACTGCGCAGCAGCGGCTTGTGGAAGGTGTTTCTTGTCGAACGGCAAGTCGTCTCTAGTATTTGCACATCTCCGCTCCGGCAGGCTGTTTCTAAGCTTGCCTTCGACCGCGCGCAATGTTTCGCGGCGTGGGTCTTGCTGGTAGGCCGGAAACAGATTGCCGCGCGTCTCGGCGTCATCCTGCATGATAACGGCGATCAGGCTCGCCACGTCCGCGGGATCAAGGTGCTTTTCGAGTAAATAAAGGTCGTAGATGTGGCGCACCAGCGTTGGATCCCGCTTTTCCCGCAAACCCGCGAGTTGGGCGCCAGCGCGGCGCGTCAAGGCCACGAATTTCTCAGCCGCGTTTTCGGCGAGGTCCGAGGTCGCGATCGCCGGTATCTCCGGCGGTCGTTTGAATGCCTCGGTCACGAAGGAGGCGACGGCCCGCTCTACCGGCTCGCGCCGTTGCGGCCAGGCTGAGATTTCGATCTTTATGGACGGTCGCAATTCGGCATTGGGCGCCGTCACGCTCATGTACGGCAGGCGGTAGACGACGTATTCACCTTCCCACATCGTCTTGCGATGCTCTTTGTTCGCCGGATCGAATTCAAACCCGGCTTCGAGAAGCGCTGTGGAGATGCTATCGCGCAGCCGCTTGTAGGTCCCTCGCGAATGCTCTTGCGCAGAGACAATCTTGAGATCGATATCCTCGGACATTCTCTGGGTAATGCGGTGCGCGCGGGCGAGCGCCGTGCCTCCCTGGAACACGAGTTGAAACGGGCCGCTGTCCGCAGCAATGATTGCGGCCAGCGCCTTGACGACGAACCAGTCTTTTTCGACAAGGGATGGCGCTTGCAGCTTGAAGAATTGCTGTACATCGACGAGTTCTTCGAGGGTCGGGTTAGCGTTCAAGGACGAGCTCCGTATTCCCGTCGCTGAGGCGCCGCGAGAACCGGCCCTTCACGCGCAGCACAGGACGCACGGGAACCTGCGTCGAGCGATCTTCGTTGTAAGCCCGCTCCCATTCCGTCGGCTCCCATTTGACGCCCAGCTTGTCGAGCGCCTGCCGCGCGGCGCCCGCAAGGCCGTTTGCGCTGAAAAGAATGGGTTTGCCCGAAAGCCGCGATATGATCGCGCGACCATAGACGCCGTAGCCCAGACGAACGAGCTTGCCGTCGTGCACGAGACCGTGCAACGCGCGCACGATCTGAGTTTCGCCGCTGAGATCGGCGAATTCGCGCGGGAGGAAAACATCCTCGCCTGCCCTGCGGGCGATCCGGTCCTCAATCCTTTGGCGCAATGCCTTCGGTCGGCGCATGGTAAACCCAGCCTTGCAAAAACTTGACAGTCGTCAATTTAAAATACTGTACCGACAATAGGTTATTGCAATTCAATGGCTTGCGCCGTGCATGTGAATCTCTCGCTACCAGCTCACAATGGCTTCCCGTCCCACTGAGCGACGCTGGCGCCTGAAGGAGATTGAACGTCCAAGTCTGGCGCGAGGCGGGCTTATGATCCTCGACCACTTCGGCCATGATGCCGTTGATCGCGCCTCGGGCCGGTGTCAATAGACGCATGACCTCCGTGCATCCCACGTCGGATTCCAGCACCCGCTCAATGGAATCGACTTGACCTCGCAACTGGCCCCAGTCGAGATAGCCTACACGGACCGGTGAGCCGCCGGGGCACTGCCCGCTCCTTCGTCTTGGCGCAATATTCATACAATGGGGAATGCGTGACACTTCTGCCAGTCGTCATCGCTGTAGGTATTCTGATCGTCTTGATCGCAGCGGCGAAGGTTCAGCCCTTCGTTGCGTTCATCATCGCCGCCCTGGCGGCCGCGCTCCTGCGCCACATGCCGCTCGCCGGGATTCCGGCAAGCATCGAACATGGTATCGGCGACATGCTGGGATCTCTGGCGATCATCATTTGTCTGGGCGCAATGTTCGGCAAACTGATCGCCGATAGCGGCGCGGCGCAACAGATCGCGGGCGTGCTGACCAAGTTGTTCGGACTGCGGTTGATTGTTCTGGCCATGGCGCTCACCGGCTTCATCGTGGGTGTGCCGCTTTTCTACAATGTCGGGTTCGTTCTTATGGTGCCCTTGATCTTCTCGGTAGCCTACCGCACCAAGCTGCCGGTGGTTTATCTGGGGATACCGTTGCTGGCGGGCTTGTCCATCGCCCACGGATTCCTGCCACCGCATCCCTCGCCCACCGCACTGGTAGCCCAGTTCGGTGCGGACATGGGGATGACGCTCATCTACGGCATTATTATCGGCGCCCCGACGCTGTTGATAGCGGGGCCGCTCGCCGCACTTACGATGAAGAACATTAGGGTAGGCCCAACCGACCTGTTCAAGCCGGCAGAGCTGGCGGAAGATCGGTTGCCGGGCGTCTTCATCAGCTTCGCCTGCGCGCTGCTGCCCGTCATCCTCATTGCCGTGGCGACAGCGTTGTCCAGCATGCCGGGAATTGACCCGAATTCCCGCGCCGTTATTGGCTTCGTCGGCAATCCGATGCTGGTGATGCTGATCTCGCTGGCCGTGGGAACCGTCGCGCTCGGCCTGATGCGCGGCATGCCGTCCAAAGGCTTGATGGACAGCTATGGTCAGGCGGTCAAGGACATCGCAACCATCCTGCTGATCGTGGCGGGCGCCGGCGCGCTGAAGCAGGTCTTCGTCGATAGCGGTGTCGATGCGGAGCTCGGCGCGCTATTGGGGGGTGTGCCGGTTCCTCCGCTGGTGCTCGGCTGGTTGATGGCGATGGTAATTCGCATCGCGCTTGGCTCTGCCACCGTCGCCGGGCTTACGGCCGCGAGCATCGTGCATCCGCTCATTGCCGCGACAGGGGTCGACAAGAACCTGATGGTCCTTGCGATCGGAGCGGGCAGCCTGATGTGTTCGCACGTCAACGATTCCGGCTTCTGGATGTTCAAGGAGTATTTCAACGTCAGCCTGTGGGACACGTTTCGATCATGGTCCCTGATGGAAACACTGGTCGGCATTCTGGGTTTGATCTTTGTTTTGATGCTGAATGCCGTAATCTGAGTTATGCGGAAGGCAATACCAAAAAGGGCGAACGCTATGAAGGACGAGCGAGACGGCTTTTGTATCGGTACGGCGACCCGCCGCCGCCTGTTGCAGGGCATGGGATCGCTCATGGTCATGCCCGCCGGCCGGGCTTTTGGCGCCGTGCATGAACTGTCGTTCTTTATCGGAACATACGACAAGAGCAACGGACTGGTTCCGCTGCTATATCGTCCTTCTACGGACGCGTTGTCCCTGGGCACGCCCGTGCCGTCCATCCAGAACGCCTCGTTCGGCGCCTACAGCAAAAGGTTTGGCCTCTATTATCTGCTGGACGAACAGGATGACGGTCAGGTCGGCGCTTACCGCGCCACAAATAGGGGCGCCGATTGGACGCGCGTCGGCGAGGCTTCCACCAAGGGCAGTTCGCCTTGCTTTGTTACGCTGGATAGGGCGGAGCGTTGTATGGTGGTTGCCAATTACAACAGCGGAAACCTGGCGATCTATCGGCTCGATCCCGCCAGCGGATTGCCGTCGGAGCCCGATATCCGCCAGGACAGCGGGCACGGTCCGAACGCCGACCGTCAGGCCGGCCCGCACGCGCATTGCGCCCGCTTCAGTCCCGACCAACGCTTCCTCTATTCCACGGACCTGGGGGCCGATCGGGTGCTGGGCTATGCCTTCGATGCGCGGCGGTCCCGCGTCGGCCAAGCGTTCATCGCGTTCAAGGCGACACCCGGAACGGGGCCGCGCCATATCCTGTTTCATCCGCATCTGCCGGTGGCCTATCTGGCCAGCGAACTCGCCAACAGTCTGACGGTGCTGCATCGACTATCCGACGGCCGGTTGGAGCAGACGCAGGCGCTCTCCACGCTGCCGCCGGATTTCAAGGAGCATAACCAGACGGCGCATATCGCGATCAATCGCGCGGGCACGCGGCTCTATGTTTCGAACCGCGGGCATAACAGCATTGCCGTCTTTGCCCTTGGCAAGAGCGGACAAGCTACGCTGATGCAGCACGCCCCGACGCTCGGCAACTGGCCGCGCTTCTTTCTGCTTGTCGAGGAGCACCACCGCCTGATCGTCGCCAACGAGCGATCCGGCGATGTGGCGATCCTCGCGATCGCGCAAGACGGGCGTCTGCAGCCGACGCCATCAAAGCTCAGCGTCCCGGAAGCCGTGTTCGTCGGACAAGTGCACGAGCATTAGGCCGAGAATAAAGCGCGGCGCGGCTATGCACGACAACACCGTCCGCCGACCGGAACCGCGAATTTATGCGCCACTGACGTCCCATCTAGATGGCACATCGCAGATGCAGTAGCCTCCTTCAGGTTGATACAAGAAAAACCGTAGGGCCTTTGCCCGCCAGTTCGCAGAAGATGCGATTGAACATCCCCAGACGGCTCCAGCGGATGAAGCGATTGTAGATCGTCTTGTGCGGCCCATAATCCTTCGGCGCATCGCGCCAGCGCAGACCATTCCTGATCACGAAGATGATCCCGCTGATGACGCGCCGGTCGTCAACGCGGGCAACACCATGCGACAGCGGAAAATACGGCTCGATCCGGCGCATCTGCGCACGCGAAAGCCAATACAAATCACTCATCGAAGCACCTCCCGGTGCCATCAATGAATCAATCATTCCCCCAAGCCGCAAGAGAATTAATAGGTCCTGAACCTAGTTAGTTTGATCGCTGTTCCTCGGGAGCCGGGAGGAACTATGCTTCGTTGTGCCCAGAATAAATTGCACAATGCGCTCGCGCAGTCCTGCCTCTAATGCGTCACAAACTCCTGCGGCCGCTCCCACGATGACGATGCCGAGCGTTACCGTTAAAATCAACAACGGACTAGTGGCCGCATGAAGCCCGGCATACGCACCTACCGCAACGCCACCGCCTTGTTTGAGGAGATGGGTAAAGCTCACAAGATTGGTAGGTGAATTCTCGATTACAATACAGGGTTCGCCCAGAAGCTGTGTGAAATACGCGGCGATGTCAGGTCCGCTGAACGCTGTAAGCGAAAGCCCCTCTATGGGCGACAGCGTAAATGTCTCTACCCAACCGCCGATGTGCGATGGAATACTATAGCGCGCAGTCGCGACGGCCTGTGTCGCAATTGCATCGCGGTTGAAGTCAAGCTCGGCCAGCGCTTCGTCGAGCGTGAACTGTCGCAGGACATGGGCAAATACAACACTGACAGTCGCCTCGGCGACTTCAGGATGCCCAAGCGTCGTTGTGATGATCCTTGTGGGTTGCTCAACCGGCATGGCGAATATCACCCCATCGAACTGGTGCACTGACTAAGTACACTGAACAGAATGCGGTATTCAGACCGAAAGCAGCGTTCCTCAGATAAACAAGGTCATGTTGGATTTTTCCGCAGCGGAGAGAAAGGTGACGACGCCGCCCACCTCGACTCCGTCTATCAACTCGTCCTTCCTGATTCCCATGACGTCCATCGACATCGAACAAGCTATAAGCCGTACGCCCTGCTCCTTTGCGCTTGCGATCAGTTCCGGAAGGAACATGACTTTTTTCTTCCGCATGATGTACTTCATCATGCTGGAGCCCATGCCCATCATATTCATCCGCGAGAGCTTCAGCTGGTCCGGGCCTGTCGGCATCATGAACCCGAACATCTTGGACAGCAGGTCTTTGCCTTTCGAACTCGCGGGCTTGCGCAGAATGTTCAATCCCCAAAAAGCAAAAAATAAGGTGACGGGGCAGTCCATTGCCAAAGCCCCGTTGGCGATGACAAGCGCGGCAAACGCCCTGTCCATGTCGTCGGAAAAGAGCAGGAGCGTTTTTCCGTCGTTTACCACTGCCGGTGCTTCCATTACGGGTTCCGGTTGGGCATTTTCCGTCTTATCCATCGTCTTCTCCCGAACGTGATATCGGCCGAGTTCGCACGAACAGCGAATCCTAGTCCGCGCCTATAGCTTGAAGTGCGTTGTCTTGGGGAACATATACCGAAGTGGTGTGCGACAATGCTTGCCGACGGCTGGCGGCCAGCGTGCTGGCGATGTCGTTGATGACAAGCCTCTTGCCCGCGGCCTTACTGAGGTTCACCCAGCAGAACGGGCACATGGTAACAACGTTTTTCCCCTCCGCTTCGAGTTGATCCACGCGATTTGCGGATATTCGATGCGCCTCGGCCGGGAAAAGCGACTCCAACGGTCCACCGCAGCAGTGCGTCGACTTTCCTGATTGTTCGGGTTCCCGCACGGCCAATCCCGCCGCCCGCAACAGTTCACGTGGTTGGTCACAAATATCCACATAGCGCGCATAGACACAGGAATCGTGCACCACGACTTCCCCGTTTACCGGCGCGGTGGCCTCTGGATGCGCCTCAGCCAGCACTTCCAGGTAGTTCACAACTTCGATATCGAAGTCTTTGACAAAATGCGGATACGCCTGACGAAACATCTTGGTGGTGTGAGGGTCCACGGTGATCAGGCGCCGAACCCCCAGCTTCTTCAGATGTGCCGTCACACGGCGGGCGTGTTCGCCGAAGGCATCATCCAGCCCGTCGTCATAAAGCAGAGCGCCGGCGTAGAACTCATCTTCATACAGGTAGCCGAACTCGACCCCCGCGCCGCGAAGCAGCTCGACGATATCGCGCAACACCTGATTGGAATGGCGCATTTTTTTCGACGAGGCGGTAAGGCCCATGAAGAAGGACAGGTTTATCAACTTATTGACCAGGCGGCCTAAGCCGAAGAACCGGGTCAAGAACGAGTTTTCGAGCAAGGCCAGCTGAAAAGTCATGGCGTCGATAGCGGGCACCATTTGATAGGTCTGCCCGGTGTAGAGAACCGTCTTGCCGCCGCGCGGCAGATTGAGCCCGCGGGCCCAGCCCGTCGCCGTCCGCTTCGACAGCGGCAGGACACTGCCGCGCTTGCGCGAGTTATCCGCGAAAATCCCCAGAATGGGTGCAATCGGTAACGGCATAGTATCTTCCTACTTCAGGTCAAACTCTTGCCGGTTGATCAGGTGACGCAGGACGCGCATGTTCTCCGTGATATGGACGCCCTGCGGACAGTTCACTTCGCACATGCGGCACAGCAGACAGGAGAAAATCTGCGGGATATTGGCGCGGACATTGTCTTCAAGTCCGAACATCACGTCGTGGAACAATTTGCGGGGAACTATTTTGTATCCCAACGGACAGAGCGCCGTGCATGTACCGCAATGGAAGCACGCCTCGGCGTTGAATCCTTCGTCAAGATCTTTGTCGCCGAGTTCGGCGATCTCGCGACGGAGCCCCGGATTAACGCGCGACACCATTCTATAGTCCTTCCGTGAGCTTGTACTGGAAGTAGTCATCCGCCTTGGGTTTGGGCATCTCTTCGAGCTTGCCGAAGCGCCGCATCGCCATCACCCATTGTGTGACTTCTGGGCTGGGTGCGCCCAGCAGCTCTGCGATTTCAGGAATGGTCTTGGGGCCGTCACGCAAGGCAGTGGCGATGTGGTCCTTCCGCCGCGCCGAGTGATTATCGCGGACCAATGCTTTTCGTCTATCTTCCCGATAAGCAACCAACGGGGTTCATCAGTGGTGCGAGCGGGGACTTCCACCAGACCGGCGTCGGCCCAAAGTCTCTGAGCTGCCTCAAAGTCAATGCCGTGTTTGCGCTTGTTCTCGGCGCTCTTGTCCGGGTCGTATTCGAAATCCATAATGCTTTTCCAATGCGGCGACCGGTATATTTAAGGTATATTTATTATACCGTTGGCCGACGCGTGCGCCAACTCCGCGGCGGCAGGCTCCTCAAGATGCCGGCCCATTCGGCATCTATCGCCGTCTATCGCTCTCAAACGAAATCTTTGGCGGTAGATCTGACGGTAAATCCGGCGCACCCTGAAAAATACTTAAGTACTTTCAATTGCTTATGTGCGCCGGCAGACGATTGAGTGGGAGTGACCCATTTCATATGCAAAACTCTTGTTATTTGTGTAGAGTTTTGCGTATGATTGGCCATGGCTTCGCTGGGGAAGTATCTCGATGAACGCCTTGTCCACGGGCGGAGTTACTTTGTGGGCAATGAGGCTCGCTCCGCGCTAGGTTTCTCGCAGCGCAATTTTGCCGCCGCAGTCACGAGGCTGATCAACAAGGGACGCTTGGCGAATCCTCGCCACGGTTTCTTTCTCATCCTACGCCCCGAAGACCGGATTGCCGGCGCTCCCGATCCGAGTGCGATGGATCGATCCTTTGATGAAACACCAGGGGCTTGCCTACCGGGTATCACTGTTACGAGCCGCAGCGTTCCATGGCTCATCGCATCAGGCGGCGATGGTCTTCCAAGTCATCGTTCCCAAACAGTTGCGCGACTTTGAGATCGGCAGGCACCGCCTCCAATTCCTTTACCAGGCGCACGGAGCCTTTGCACACGTCAATCTGCCGACTCGACTCGATCAGATGAAGAGCGATGAAGGTTTTGCGCAAGTGGCGGGTGTCGAGCTGACGCTGCTCGACTGTGCGCGTTACTTTCACAAGGCCGGTGGTATCAACGGTATTGCGCAGATCGCCAAGGACATCGGTGGCAAAGCGAATGCGTACGCTCTGGCTGATGCGGCTGAAGACTACGAGAACTCTGCCGTGCGCCGCCTTGGCTATGTGCTCGATCTCGCAAATCACTCGCGTCAGGCCAAGTCGCTGGAGCCATTCGCCAAGAAGGCGAAGACCCTCGTTCCGTTGAATCCTGCATCGAAGCCGGTAATTGCATCTCTCGCCGAGCCTGGTGAGCGCAACTCCAAGTGGAAGCTGCTGATCAACGAGCCGGTGGAAGTAGACTCTTGATTCCTCGGGCTTATATTCAGGCGTGGAGTACGAGGGCACCGTGGCCGGATTTGCGGCAGATAGAACAGGATCTCATCATCTCCCGCGCGCTCTGTGATCTGTTCAACGCACCTGCTTTGAAAGGAAGAATCGCTTTTCGCGGCGGCACCGCGATTCACAAACTGCTGTTCGAGCGACCGCTGCGGTATTCCGAAGACATTGACCTGGTGCAAACGCGCGCCGAGCCCATCGGGGCGACTGTCGATGCCATACGCGATGCTCTATCTTGGCTCGGGAAATGCAACCGCGCGCAAGCCGGACACTCAATGCATCTCGTGTTCAAGTTCGCGCCTGAAATCGATCCGCAAGCGACCCTGAAACTCAAGGTAGAAGTCAATACTCGGGAACACGCTAGTCTGCAAGGCCTGAAATCGTACGCGTTTGAGGTCGAAAATGATTGGTATCAGGCGAAGTCAGAAATTGTATCGTTTACGCCCGAGGAGATTTTCGGAACCAAACTGCGCGCCCTTCTGCAACGAAGGAAGAATCGCGACATGTTCGACCTACACTACGGCCTTGAAACCCTCGAAATAGATGACGCCGACCTTGTGGCGTGCTTCGATCATTACCTGAAATTGGAAGGCCAACAAATCACCCGCGCTATTGCTGAACAGCGAATGCTGCAGAAGCTGACGGCCAGCCTCATAGAAGATATCGCGCCGCTGCTGCCCACGGGCGTGCGATACGGCGAATCAGACGCCGTTGAGGCATTCAATGCCGTCTGGACGCGGCTCATAATGAGACTCAAGGGTGAACACGTGGAAGTCGAGCGATGAGGCTATCGCGGAACTGCGCGTGAAGAGGTTTCCTGGGCTGCTTCCGAATCGATGAGCGCAACCTCCGAAATGCGCGTTGTGGTGGTCGGTGGTGCCGGAAACTTTGGCGCCCGCATAGTGATTTCCTGGCAGGAGACGCGATTCCCGAGCTGCAGCAGCTGGGCAAGCGCGCGGACACGAAGCGAAGGAAAAGGCCAAGGGCTTTGAAGTCGGCTACGAACGTTTCGCCATCAACGGCAAGATGCTCGGTTCTGGAGAACCGATTCGCGTCAAGCAAGGCGAGCGAGTCCTGTTTCACGTTCTGAACGCGAGTGCCGGAGAGATCCGCAGCCTCGCGCTCCCAGGTCACGTGTTTCGGGTCGTGGCACTCGATGGCAATCCCGTGCCGACGCCGTCCGATGTACCCGTACTTTGGCTGGGTACGGCCGAGAGAATTTCAGCGATCGTACATATGACTCACCCGGGAGTATGGGTCATGGGCGACCTCGATCATGACGACCGCCGACACGGTATGGGTATTGTGGTCGAGTACGCCGGGCGGAAAGGCAAGGCCCAATGGGTCGATCCCAAGCCGTTCGATTGGGATTACACCCAATTCGGCAACGCCAATCGCCAGCCCGCTCAGCCGGACGAGACATTCGAGATGCTGATCGTCAAGCGTAACGCGGCGGTCGATGGGTTCAATCAATGGACGCTGAACGGTGAAGCATTTTCGATGGAGAACATGCGTCCGGCGTATACGCTGCACGAAGGGAAGCGTTATCGCTTGAAGTTCCGCAATGCGAGCGATTACATTCACCCACTGCACCTGCATGGCCATAGCTTCGAATTGACGCAGATTGCCGGGAAAGCCACGGCCGGTGTCGTCAAGGATGTCGTGATGCTCGGCGGTTTTCAGGAGCTGAGCGTCGACTTCGTTGCGGACAATCCGGGTTTGACACTGTTTCACTGCCATCAACAATTGCACATGGACTTTGGATTCATGGCTCTGTTCAAGTATGCGTGAGCGGTCCGCTCTTGAAGTTCTTCTGACGTTCCTCAAGCTCGGCGTGACTTCATTTGGCGGACCCGTTGCCCACATCGGGTTTTTCCGAGAGGAAATCGTCGCACGGCGCCGCTGGGTCGACGATGCCGCGTACACGGATCTGGTTGCCCTTTGTCAGTTCTTGCCGGGTCCGGCAAGCAGTCAGGTCGGCTTCGCATTGGGGCTGATCCGAGCGGGGTACTGGGGCGGGCTCGCGGCCTGGGCGGGATTCACGCTGCCGTCGGCTATTGTGATGGTGGTATTTGCGTTCGGAGCAAGCGCAATCAGTGGCCCGATTGGCGCAGGCCTATTGCATGGACTGAAGCTCGTAGCCGTTGCCATTGTCGCTCAAGCGGTGTGGGGCATGGCCCGTACGCTGTGCCCGGATCGGCAACGGGCAGCGATCGCTGCGATCGCCGCCGTCCTGATCTTATCCGGCAGCTCGTCGCTCATTCAGCTTGTTGCAATCGGTTTGGGCGGCGCCCTTGGGTTGTGGCTGTGCCGAACGCAGTCAGCCGCACCCATCGGTACGCTTGGAGCGCCCGTCTCGCGTGGCGTCGGCATTGTCTCGTTAACGTTGTTCTTCGGTCTGTTGGTTGGCTTGCCGCTTCTCGTCCGCCTCGGCTCCGGGCAGGGGTGTGCGCTATTTGACGCGTTCTACCGCACCGGCGCGCTTGTGTTCGGCGGTGGCCATGTCGTGCTGCCCCTGCTGCGTGATGCGGTCGTCGCGCCTGGCTGGGTGAACGACAATTCTTTTCTCGCTGGTTACGGGGCCGCGCAAGCGATCCCAGGTCCCCTGTTCACGTTCGCCGCCTATCTGGGGGCGGTGGTGGCACCGCAACCGAACGGAGTCGTTGGAGCCACGTTGGCGCTCGTCGGCATCTTCCTTCCGGGCATTCTGATCCTGATCGGGACTCTGCCATTCTGGGACACCTTCCGCTCCCGGATCGGCGCCCAGGCCGCCATGCGCGGCATCAATGCCGCGGTTGTTGGATTGTTAGGCGCTGCCCTCTATTCGCCGGTATGGACAAGCTCCGTACACACTTCATCCGACGTGAGTGTGGCCATAGTGGGCTTTGTGCTGTCGACGGCGTGGCGAACACCACCAATCGTCGTCGTCATCATCGGAGCAATCGCCGGTGCGCTGCTGTCGACGCTAGTGTCGTGAACGAGAACCTCGAGATTCAATTACAGCTCAACCCTTTCGGCATCTATCGCCGTCTATCGCCCTCAAGCGGAATGTTTTGGCGGTAGATCTGACGGTAAGTTCGTTGTACGCTTAGAAAAAGACTAATAGTGTCAGGCGCTTATAAGTGCCGGAGACAATTGAGTGGGAGTGAGGGGTCGCCGCGCTTCATTGTGCGTCGTTGCGCATCCCCATGCAGGGTGGGGATTCCAGGTGGATATGGGTCTAACACGGCATATCTGGGTAAACGCAGGCCTTTGAACATTCAGAAGCTGCCGACGGTCGGCGTAGCTTCCTGCTGCACGTAGTCGGGCAGTGATTGACCCTCCGGCCGAGCTGCCCCTCGAGGCACGGGCACCGCCGACCCAGGCGCGATTGATGTGACACCTGGCGAGGAGATTGCTCACCACCTGCGGCGACCCAGCGGCGGGCTCGGGCCGGTTCGTGCCGGAACAGGGTGTGCGCAAAGGGCAGGGGATTCAGGCGGGGTGGTGGTGTCGGGCAGATCGGGAGCCAGGAGTCTGGAACTGGTGGACTGGAACTGGGACAGCGCCGGAAGGCCCGGAAGGGGGCAATGCAGGCGGCCCTCCTCCGCAAACAGCGCGAGGGCAGGGAGTTTGAAAGTCCTATCCGCGCTACCGCGCCACCGTCAACCCGCTCGCGCTCGGCAAGGTGCTGTCCGCCTACATGCTGGTGAACATGGACCAGCGTGGCGCCGCCGACGAGAAGGCCTTTCTGGACGTGTTGCGGGCCGACGATCGCATCATCACCTGCGCCGCGGTCACGGGCGAATACGACCTGATCCTGGAAGTCGCGGTGAAAGACGTGGCCGACCTCACCCATTTGGCGCTCGACACCTTGCTCAAACTCCCGACCATTCGCGACGTGGTGACTTGCCTCTCGCTCAGAACGTACAAGGCCGCCGGAGAAGTCGGGGCGAATATTTGAGACGAATGCCTCGATCGAAGGTCCAATCGCTTCAGCGTCGGCCGTCCGCGGCGCGCATGCTCGACGCACCCAATTTTTGGAATAGCCCATGGATTCAGAACAGAGCCGTTCGCGCCGTCCAAGCCGCCGGCGCAGCGGGCCTGGCGCCGCCGAACCTTCGAAAGCCCCCTCACCCCCTGATTATCGGCGCTGGATCAATCCCTTCGAGCCGCTCAAGGTGCTGTCGGAGGACGAGGTGGGTCATATTCACGACTCCGCGCTGTCGATCCTGGAAAGGGACGGCATGCGCGTGCTCTTGCCCGAAGCCCGCGCGCGATTCGCCGCCGCCGGCGCCCAGGTCGACGAGGCGTCCGAGACGGTCCGTCTCGACCGGTCGCTGATCGCATCCGCGCTGTCGAGCGCGCCGTCGAGCGTCGCAATGACGGCGCCGAATCCGGATCGCAACGTGGTCTTGGGCGGCCGGAGCGTCGCGGTGGTGCCCGTGTCCGGACCGCCGAATGCCGGCGACCTCGACCGCGGGCGGCGTCCCGGCACGCTCAGGGATCTGCAGGAGTTGGTGAAGCTGGCGCAATCCTTCGATGTGATCCATCTGCTCGGTCCCTCGGTCGAGCCGCAAGACGTCCCGCCGCCGTTCCGTCATTTGGAATCGACGCTTGCCCAATTGACGCTGAGCGACAAGATCCCGTTCGTCTACAGTCGCGGCAGGTCTCAGGTCGAGGATTGCTTCGCCATGATCCGCGCGGCCCACGGCTTGTCGGAGGAAGCTTTCCGCAGCGCGGTGTACACCTACACCAACATCAACACCAACTCCCCGCGACAGCTCGATATCCCGATGGCACAGGGGATTCTCGATTTCGCATCCGCCGGACAGCTGCTGATCGTCACGCCCTTCACGCTGGCGGGTGCGATGGCGCCGATCACCGTGGTCGGCGCGCTCGCGTTGGCCCACGCCGAGGCGATGGCCGGCATCGCACTCGCGCAGATCACGCGGCCCGGAACTCCGGTGGTGTACGGAGGGTTCACGTCGAATGTCGACATGAAATCGGGATCGCCGGCGTTCGGGACGCCGGAATACGTCAAGGCCAGCTTCGGCACCGGACAGCTGGCGCGCCACTTGAAGCTTCCCTGGAGGTCCTCGAACGCCACCGCTTCCAGCGTCGCCGATGGTCAGGCCGTTTACGAATCGCAGATGAGTCTTTGGGGAGCGCTGCTCGGCGGCTGCAACCTGCTCGTGCACGGTGCCGGATGGCTCGAGGGCGGCCTTTGCGCGTCCTACGAGAAGTTCATCATCGACGTTGAAATGCTGCAGATGTTCGCGGAGATTTTCCGGCCGCTGGTGACGAATGCCGATGAGATCGGCCTCGATGCGATCTCCGAAGTCGCACCGGGCGGCCACTTCTTCTCGACCGCGCACACCATGCAACGCTACAAGAGCGCGTTCTATTCGCCGCTCGTTTCCGATTGGCGCAACTACGGCCAATGGCACGAGGATGGCGCGCGGACGGTGACGCAGCGCGCGAACACCGTCTGGCACGAGACCCTCGATCGGTTCCAGGCACCGCCCCGCGACCCTGCCGTCGTCGAGTCGCTGGCCGCCTTCGTGGAACGCCGCAAGGCCGAGGGGGGCGCGGCACCGGTGTCCTGAGGGGCCGCGCGCTCGCCCGAGGCTACACGAACCGCCGCGGAATTTTCCGCTCCCAGGTACGGCTGAAAATCTTCTCCTCGCCGTCGTAGGCGACCAATTCGCCCCACAGCACGAAGTCGGTTTTCAGCGTGGTGATCTTCGAGGATCCGGTGACCCGCGGCCGCCATCGATCACGCTGCCAGCCGATCAGATACTGGGTCGCGATCGTCCCCGCCGTGTCGGTCTCGCCGATCTCGCTGCGCACGGTCGCCTTGCCGAGGAGTTCCGTGTTCACCGCCTCGAGCAAAGTCGTGCCGTCGCCCACCTCGTGGCGGATGACCTGCCGCTTGGCGACGGCATCCCATTCGACTCGATGCAGGCCGGGGTTCGAGGTCACGGGTTCGACGGCCGCCTGCGGCACGAAGGGGACGCCGAAAGGTTTCAGACTCGAATCGGCCGCGCGCGCCGGCCTCGTCGGCAGCGTGAGCCGGCTCGACCCGGTGAACACCGTCAATCGCACCGGCTCGGGCGACGGCAATATGAGCGGCCAATACGCCGTGGAAATCGCCACGCGCAGGCGGCTGCCGGCATGGAAGCGGCGGGCGGCATGATCCAACGGGATCCGCACGGTGTAGCGTTGCCCCGGAACGAGCGGCGTCGGCTCGGCATCGCTCTCGCGATGGCACAAGTTCTGGATTCCGTAAGTGACCCGGGCCGATTCTCCGCCGGGCGACACCTCGTTCAAGCGCACCGCCAGGAACGCAACCGGCTTGTCGACCGCGACCTCCAGCGTAAGCGACGCCGATCCCAAGATCTCGAAGGAGCGCTCGAGCGGCGCGGAATCGAAGGTAAGCGATCGGCCGTCGTCCATGCGCTGGTCGGACGGCAGCTCGGTGGCAAGATCCTGCGCGGCACCGGCGCCCGACGGACACCAGGCGCCGCTCGCGCTGCCGATCGTCTGCACGGGATCGAGACGCAGCTCGGCGGAGCCGCTTGCGGATTCCAGGAGCTGCCGATCGGCGCCGAGGTAATACGTCCGCTCTCCGATCCGCCGACTCGGCCACGCGTCCTCCGCGGCCCAATAACCGGGCACGCTCGCCACCCCCGGTGTCGCCGATTGGTCCTGCATCCAGACGCGCAACATCGGCTCATCCATGATGCCGGTGGGCTCGTCCTTCAACCAGTGATCCCACCAGCGCAGCGCTTCGTCGAGGTAACCGATCGCCGGCCCGGGCATGCCCAGATGGGGATACACATGAGTCCAGGGGCCGATGAGACCCTTGCGTGGAACCTCGAGGCCCGCGAGCAATCGGAACACCGCATTCTTGTATCCGTCGACCCAGCCGCCGATCGCATAGACGGGGCAGGCGATCCGACCGTAGTCCTCGATGACCGACCCATGCTTCCAGAATGCGTCACGATTCGGATGATCGAACCAATGATCGAGATTGTAGGGAACCGCGTTCAGGCGTTCGAGCCAATGCTCGCGCCATCGTTCCTGGCCGGTGATGTCCGGATCGGAGGGCTGACCCTGGATGGCCAGGAACACGGTGCCCCAGCCCAACATGTCGTTCACGATGCAGCCGCCCTTGTAGTGCGCATCGTCGGCGTAGCGATCGTCGGTCGAACAGTGCGTGATGATGGCTTTCAGCGCCGGTGGGCGCCGCGCGGCCAGTTGCAGCGAATTGAATCCGCTCCAGGACTTGCCTTCCATGCCGACCGAGCCCGAACACCAGGACTGCGCGGCGATCCAGCGGATGATCTCCACGCCGTCGTCCTGCTCCTGCAGGACGTATTCGTCCATGGGCAAGCCCTGCGAATCTCCGGAGCCGCGGATGTCGACGCGCACGCACGCATAGCCATGGCTCGCATAGTACGGGTAGCGCGTATCGTCGCCGGGGCGGGTGAAGAGCCGGGCGAAGTACGGGCAATAATTCAGAATGGCGGGAACGGGGTGCCGCTCCGCGCCCTCCGGAAGCCAGATCCGCGCCGCGAGCTTCACGCCGTCCGGCATCGCGATCCAGGTGTTCTCGATCTCGCGCACCCGGTGCGGCGCGGAGTGCGGGTTCATACGAAGCGCCGTGGGATCTTCCGTGCCCAGGAGCGCACCAACACCTTCTCTTCTCCGTCGTAAGCGGTCATTTCGCCCTCCAACAGGAAATCGGTTTTCGAGGTGGCGATCTTCGAAGTCGCGATCACGCGCGGCCGCCACTGGCCGCGCTGCCAGCCGATGGTGTAGCGGGTCTCGATCGATCCCACGGTGTCGTCGTCGGCGATCTCGCAGCGGGCGGTCGACTTGCCGACGATCTCGGTGTCGATGGCGGTCAACAGCACGGTGCCGTCGCCGACCTCGTGACGGATCAGCTGTTTGCGATCCACGGCGTCCCATTCAACCCGATGGATTCCCGGCTTCGATGCGATCGATCGAAGCGGCAGCGCGGGCACGAACGGCGGCCCGAAGGGCTGGAGCTTCGAATCGGCGGCCCGCAGCGGCCGTACCGGAATCGAGACCGTGCCCGCGCCGGTGTATACGGTGAGCCGAACCGGTTCGGGCGCCGGCAGGATCAACGGCCAATAGGCGGTCGACAGCGATACCCGGATGCGATTTCCCGGCTTGAAGCGATGTGCGGCATGGTCGAGCGCCAGCTTCACGGTGTAGCGCTGTCCGGGCACCAACTCGGTCGGCGCCGCATCGCTCTCGCGATGGCAGAGGTTCAAGATGCCATACGTGACGCGACTCGATTCTCCGGTCGCCCGCACCTCGTTGAGGCGCGCAGCGATGAAAGCCACCGGCCTGTCCACGGAGAGCTCCAAGCTCAACGTGGCCGCACCCAACATTTCGAACGCTTCCTCGAGCGGCGGCGAATCGAACGTCAAGGATCGGGCGTCGTCGATGCGCTGATCGAACGGCAGCTCGGTATCCAGGTCCTCGATCCCGCCGGCACCCGACGGACACCATTTGCCTCCCTGGACGCCGACGGTCTGCACGGGATCGAGACGGACCGGTTCGCCCGCCCCGGGACTCGTGCCCAGCGCTCCCCGCTCGTTCAGGAAATAGCGGCGCTCCTCGAGGCGCGGGGACGGCCAAGAATCCTCGGCGGCCCAATAGCCCGGAACCTGCGGCTGTCCCGGCTGCGCCGACTCGTATTGCATCCACACCCGCAGCATCGGCTCCTTCATGATGCCGGTGTCTGCCCCCTTCAGCCAGTGATCCCACCAGCGCAGGGCCTCGGCCAGGAAGCCGATCGCCGGACCGGGTGCGCCCTGATGAGGATAAGTGTGCGTCCACGGCCCCACGAATCCCTTGCGCGGCACTTTGAGGCCCTTGAGCAGGCGGAATACCGCATTCTTGTAGGCATCGACCCATCCCCCGATGGCGTAGACCGGACATTGGATGGCGGCGTAATCCTCGATCACCGAACCGTGCTTCCAGAATTCGTCGCGAAACGGATGATCGAGCCAATGATCGAGATTGAATTGCACGGCGTTCAGACGCTCGAGCCATGCGGCTCGCCAGCCGTCGCGGCCCGTGATCTCGGGATCCGAGGGCTGCCCTTGAATGGCCAGGAACGCGGTGCCCCAGTCGAACATGTCCTCGAGGATGCAACCGCCCTTGTAGTGGGCGTCGTCCGTGTACCGATCGTCGGTCGAGCAGTGGGTGATGATGGCCTTGAGCGCGGGCGGACGGCGCGCCGCGACCTGCAGGGAATTGAAGCCGCTCCAGGAGATGCCTTCCATGCCGACCGAGCCGGAGCACCAGGGTTGCGCGGCGATCCAGCGAATGATCTCGACGCCATCGTCCTGCTCTTTGCGGACATACTCGTCCATCGGCACACCCTGCGAATCGCCCGAGCCACGGATGTCGACGCGCACGCAGGCGTATCCATGGCTGGCGAAGTAGGGAAACCGTGCGTCGTCGTCCGGACGGGTCAGCAGCCGGGCGAAGTACGGGCAATAATTCAGAATCGCGGGCGCGGGCCGCTTCTCCGCGCCCTGCGGCAGCCAGATGCGGGCGGCCAGCTTCACGCCGTCGGGCATCACGATCCAGGTGTTCTCGATCTCCCGCACCGCCTGCGGCCCCAAGCCGTCAGCTCGCACCCCGGGCCCGGGCACATCCACCCCGGAGCCCGCGCCGATCACCTTGAAAGTCGTGCCGGTGCCGGCGGCGACCAGCGCGGCGTTCATCCCCGCCAAGACTTGGCGCCGGCTCAAGCGATGGTCGTCGTCTTGCATGCTCAGCTCCTCAACTTCAAGCCGCGCGGATCATACGGCGCCTCCGACAAGATACGCGCCGGCAGGCGGTGCGACAGCACTTGCACCTCGAGCTCGGTGCGCGGCGCAAGATCGGCCGGCAAATAGGCAAAGCCGAGCGCCCGGCCCAGGCGCGGCACGAAGGCCGCGGATGTCAAACGTGCCACGGCATTTTTCGCGAGGAATACCGGCTCGCCGCCGACCGGATCGGGATCCGACGAGTCGATCTCGAGCAGTGTCAGCCGCCGCTGCGGCGGCCGGGCACGCGCTTCGAGCACCGCGTCGCGCCCCACGAAACGGTCCTTGTCGACGGCGACGAAGCGCGACAGACCGGCCTCGTCGGCCGTCACATCGGCGCAATACTCACGCCCCCAGACGCCATAGTTCTTCTCCAGCCGCAGCGCATTGAGCGCCCGCAGGCCGAAGTTGCGCAGTCCCAGTGAGGCGCCCGCCTCCCACAGCCGTTCGAACACATGGCGTTGCTCATCGGCGGCCATATAGATCTCGTAGCCGAGCTCGCCGGTGAAGGATAGGCGAAGCACCAGCGTACCGGCGAGGCCGACGATGAGCGGGCGCGCACCGAGAAACGGCAGCGCTGCGCCCGAGACGTCCTCCGCTGCGACCCGAGCCAGCAATTCACGCGCCCGCGGACCGGTCACGCTCAAGCCGCACAACTCGCGCGTGCGGCTGCGAATCGAGACCTCCATGCCGGACGGCAAACACCGCCGCAGCCAACGCAGGTACAAAGTCTCCGCGCTGGGTGACCCGAACAACAAGAATCGCTGCGGCTCGAGGCACGCCACGGTGACCTCGCCCAAAATCCGCCCACGCGCGCTCAGCATCGGACTCAAGACGACGCGGCCCGCGGCGGGCAGACGATTCGACAGGATCCCGTCGAGCCAGGACACCGCGTCGGCGCCCGACACCTCCAATTTGCAGTAGGACGACGTATCCCAGATTCCCACGGCCTCGCGCACCGCCCGACATTCCTCGGCCATCGCGGCGAAGGCGGCCGAACGATGGAACGAAGGCTCTTCGTGCGCCTTTTCGGGCGAACCGGCGAACCACAGCGGTACCTCATGGGCGGCGCTGACGCCGAACACGGCGCCCGCCGCCGCCAAGCGGTCATGAATCGGCGAGGTGCGCAGCGGGCGGCCGGCGGGCAACTCCTCGTTCCAGCAGGGGAGAATGAATCGCCTTTGGTAATTCTCCCGGGTCTTGACGCGCACGTACGCCGGATTGGCGAAATCCCCGAAGCGGGCGACATCCATCGCGAACACGTCCATGCCGGCTTCGCCGTCGACGATCCATCGCGCCACCGCGAGGCCGATGCCTCCGCTTTGCGAGAAGCCGGCCATGCAGCCTGCCGCGACGAAGGCCGTTTCGAAACCGGGCAATGGACCGATGAGCGGATTGCCGTCCGGAGTGAACACCATGCCGCCGTTGACGATGCGTTTGATGCCCGCGCCGCGCATCACGGGCATGCGCTGCATCATTTTCTCGAGCGGACCGGCAACACGTTCGATATCGGGGGGCAGGAGCTCGATGCCGAAATCCAGGGGCGTGCCGTTCACCGCCCAGTGACGGCAGTCCTGCTCGTAGGTGCCGACCAGGAGGCCCTTGCCTTCCTGGCGCAGGTACACGGCGCCGTCGAAGTCGACCGCCGCGGGGATCTCCCGGCCAAGCGCGGCGAGCTCGGCAATCTCGTTCGTGACCAGATATTGATGCTCCATCGGTACGACCGGGAGGTTGGCCCCGATGAGGCGCCCCACCTCCCGCGTCCAGAGGCCCGCGGCGTTGACGATGTATTCGGCGCGTAGCACGCCCGCGGGCGTCCGCAGTTCCCATTCGCCACCCGGCAGGCGGCGAATCGCCGTGACCGGCGTTTGCCGGTAGATCTCGGCGCCGGCATCGCGAGCCGCCTTGGCATAGGCATTCGTCACGCCGCTCGGATCGACGTGGCCATCGTTGGGGTCGAACATGGCGGAGCGATAATGCGACGTGTCGATCAGCGGATTGCGCTCGCGCACCTCCTGCATGTCGATGAAATGCAGTCCGACGTTCAGATGCCGCGCCTTGGCATCCTCCGATTCGAAGAACCGCGCCTCGTTCTCGGTGACGGCGAGATAGATGCACCCGGTGCGATGGAGTCCGCAGGACACACCGGACACCTTCTCGATCTCCCGATAGAGCTCGATGGTATAAGCCTGCAGCGCGGCCACATTGGAGTCGCCATTCAAGGTGTGCACGCCGCCCGCCGCGTGCCAGGTCGAGCCCGCCGTCAGCTCCGAGCGTTCGAGCAGCACCACGTCGCGCCAGCCGAGCTTGGTGAGATGGTATAGAACGCTGGCGCCGACGACGCCTCCGCCGATGACGGCCACGCGGGCATGAGTTTTCATGCGCGAATTATCCGCAGTGCGCCGCGCTCAGGCTGAGGAATACAGAGCAAGAAGTTAGGGAAGACGGGCGGCCGTTCGAAGTCCGATTCAGCCGCGGGGCGTCAACGCATGGTCCTGGCGCAGCGCCAGTAGTGCCACGCCGCCCAGAAGCCGGTGAACGCCAGCGGGATCAGCGCATGACGCAGCGAATCGGCGCCGTACAGAGGGCGAAGTCGATCGCTCGCGAAGCCGACCAACTGCGGAGCCAACACCAGATTGGCGATGTTGGCGCAGAACAGCATCACGGCCACCGCTTGCGCGCGCATGGTGGGCGGCACGAGATTCTGCAAGAGCGCGAACGTCGGACCGAAGGGCGCATAGGACAGCGGGATGAATATCCACATCATGACGAGCGCGGTCTGCGTGGACGAGACGCTGTAGGCAACGATCGACGGGATGGTGCCGACCACGATGCTTGCGGCCACGAACCAGGGAACCAACCTCGGATCACGCTTGCCGAGAGGCCCCATCAACGCCATGGTCAACAGCAATACGCCGGTTCCGCCGATTCCGTGCATGAGCGACAGGGCGCCGCCCGCCTCGCCCAGCGCCAGGTGATGCGATCTCACCAGGAAGGACGGTGTCCACCACATCAGGCCCCAGGACCAGAGCGTGTAGATGCCGGCACCCAGCCACGTATGCAGCAGCGCCGGCTGAACCCGGGTGAACCGCAGCGTGTCCTTGAGGCTGCTGCGATCGGCGGGCGGCGCATCGTCCAGCCGGCCGCGCTCGGGCTCGCGGATGCTGAACGCCACCAACACGGCCACCAGCAGACCGGGCACGCCGAGCACGTAGAACGCGGCTCTCCATCCCCAGGCATCGCTGGCATAGCCGGCGCTCGATCCGAGCATGGAGCCGAGCGAGGCACCCACCGAGTAGACCGACAGCGCCAGCGCCCGGCGGCGCGGTACGAAATAATCGGAGAGCAGCGAGGCCGACGGCGGAGTGCCGCCCGCCTCTCCCACGCCCACACCGATACGCGCGAGGAGCAGCTGCCAATAATTCTGGGCGACGCCGCAGAGCGTCGTCATCACCGACCAGGCGCCGAGCGCCAACGAAATCATGGTGCGGCGATTGGTCCGGTCGGCGAGCGTCGCCAGCGGCAATCCCGCCGTCACGTAGAAGAACGCCAGCGACGAGCCGGTGAGGAATCCCATGGAGGAATCGGACAGACCCAGAGCGGCTTTGATGGGCTCGATCAGCGTCGACATGATGAAGCGATCGGCGATGCTGAGCGCATACACCAGCGTCAGCACCACGAGCACGTACCAGCGTCGCGCGACGCCCGGATCGGGAGTATGGAGATCGCTGCTCAAGATGCCGGCGGGCTCGGTCGCATGCCCAATATTAGCGGCCCCCTGCACGGCCCGCGATCAAAACTTCACGTGCGCATGCAGTCCGATGGTTCGAGGTCTGCCCCAGTACTCCAGGTTGCCCGGCTGATAGATTCCGTTGGTGTTCACGTCGACGATGCTGACCAGATGATTGCCGGTGAGATTGGTGCCGTACACGCTCACCGACCACCGATCGGTCAGGTAGCCGATCGATCCGTTCAACAGCACCGACGACGGGATGACGGCGTAATCGAAAGCCGTCGGACTGAAATCGGTGAACTGGCGGCTTCGGTAGGTGTAGTCGGCCGCAACCTCGATCTTCCCTTGCGGCAGCGGGAAATCGTAGGTCCCGTTCACCGCGACGATGTTGCGCGGAAAGAAGGGTGCACGATTGCCGTCCGTCGCGCCGAGATTGGGGATCGGACCGTTCGCGGTCGCATCCGTATAGGAACCACTGATGCCGAGCGTGAGCGCTTCGGTCGCCCGGAGCTGCGACTCCCATTCGATTCCCTGGCTGGTGATCTTGCCGGCGTTCTGCGCGAAATTGTAGCCGCACGACAGATTATGCAGGGTCTGCACGTCGTCCCAGTCGATGTAGAACCCATCGACGTTCATCTTCCAGCGGCCCCCGGCAAAGGTGCCCTTCTCGCCCAAGGTGTAGCTCCACAGGTGGTCGGGCCCGAACGACTGAGGCGACTCCTTGAGTCCGATCGCCTCGAGGTCGGCCGCGCAGAATATGGACGGCGCCGGCTCGTTCACCCCTCCGTAGCGGAAGCCGCGTGCCGCTTCGCCATAGACGATGACCTGGTCGTTCACCTTGAAGGTGAGCACCGCACGCGGATTCACGCCCTTCGAGGCCTGCTGGCCGCTGCCGGTATCGGGCTCGCCGGGCGCGATCGCCCCGGCAACACCGGTGAAGAACAGGTTGAAATCGTCCTTGAAATCGAAATATCGCGCGCCCAGCGTGAGGTCGAGCCGCGGCAGGATGGGATAGGTGGCTTCGCCGAACAGCGCGTATTGCCGCTCGAGCACGTTGATCGTCCCGTAGAAAGGTGTATCCGGAGCGGGTGTGCCGTACGCGGTCTGCGAGTCGAAGCTGGGATCGCCGATCTCCGCCCCGAAAGCGGCATCGAAACCCGGCGAAACCAGATTCTGCGGATAGAACTGCGAGTCGCGCTCGTAGTAGATGCCGGCGACCCAGCGTAGATCCTGGTCGGGACGCGACGCGAGCCGGATCTCCTGCTGAAATTTGTGAATATCGTTGCCGTTGACGTTGCCCGCCGCCAAATGCGCACCCGGGGTCAGGAGGTTCTCATCCAGCGCCTCGAAGCTCTCGTCCTGGGCGAGATGCCGCTGCGTGTACGAGCTCGAGGAAATCAGATGCGCGAACGACAGATCCCAATCGGCGGTGATGTTGTACAGCTTGAAATCGTCGCTCAACTGCTCGGGCGTCAGCGACTCGTAGGCATAGGCGCCGAGTTGCGGGTACACGGCGTTGCGTCCCTCGGCATTCAGCCTCGCGAACAGGGCGCTCGCATCGAGGGTGAACGAGTCGCTCGGCAGCCAGCGCAGCGCGAGACGTCCCTGCGTGGCGTACGACGGATTCGCGTCGCGTTGCCCGAGCTCGAGGTTGTCGATGTAGCCGGAGTCATCGCTCCGATACAGCACCAAACGCGCGGCCAGCTTGTCGTCGACGAGCGGCAGATTGACCATGCCGCGTATGCTGGTGTTGGTGCCGCCGTGCCGCGTATCGGATACCGACAGATCCGCATCGCCGAAGAACGAGGTGGCGTCCGGTTTCTTGGTGATCAATCGAATGGTGCCGGCCATCGACCCGGCGCCGTACAGCGTGCCCTGCGGGCCGCGAATCACCTCGACGCGCTCCAGATCGTAGACGTGCAGATCGGGATTGAATCCTTCCTGACCGATCGAAGCATCGTCCAGGTACAGCGCCACCAGCGAGCGCTGCTGGGCGTTGGTCGGGTTGACTTCGTTGGTGACGAGTCCGCGCATGTCCACCACGTTCTCACCCGGCGATACGGACTGCAGATTGACCGAGGGCAGCTCACCGACGAAATCCGAGATCCCGCTCAGCCCCTTGGCATCGAGGGCGACCGGAGAGACCACGGTGATCGCCATGGGGACCTTTTGCACCGACTCGTCGCCGACGCGCGCCGCGCTCACCACGATTTCCTGCAGCGCCAGGTTGTCGTTCCCGGCCGGCGCGTCCGCTCGAGCGTCGACCGCCCACGAAGCACCCGCCGCCCAACCCAGCGCAAGCAAGACGGGCGGGGCCGCGGGCACGAACATCGCAAGGCTGTTTCGCATTTGTAGCTCCCGTTTCAGTTCAATGCGGGGCCTGGTCCCTGCCCGTCCCGCGGTCGTTGCGCCGCGTCTGCGAAACGGTAGCACCGCAAGGTGGCGGCCATTTAGTCGCTGCGGCCTGCCGATGAGGAAATTGGCCAGATCCTCGGGCACGGCCTACACTCGGCCGCATGCAATCTCGGACCCATCGGGATGGATCGAACGCGACCGGCGCGGTGCCCTCGCCGGGGTTGCTGCGATCGGCGCTGGTGGGACACAAGCCCGCGGGAACGCTGCACGAGCTGTTCGGCAACCTGCGAGAGCTCACCCGCGGCGAGATCATCGGCGAGGATCCGGATCGCAATGCCGAGGCGAGCCGTTTGCGGGTCGATCGCACCGACGGCCATGGAACCTACGAGCTCTACCGCCTCGATCCCGATCTATTCATATTGACCATCGACTGCCTGTTCGATTCGGTCCGCCAAGAGGTGGTGCCGGGCGAGGCGCTGCTCGAAGTGCATATTTGCCTGCACGGGCGTTTGAGCCTGCAAACCGCCCAGCGCCGGCTGGATGCACAGGGACCCTGTCTGTTGTTGCTGTACCAGCCCGCCGGCGCAAATGTGACGGAACGCCTGGAGGCCGGCACCCGCTACACCGGACTGTCGCTGTACTGCCGGCCCAGCTATCTCGCCCGACTGTTGCACCGGAATGGAATACGCGGCTGCTCGTTGTTGGACAGCGTCCATGAGTACGACGAGCGCAGCAGCGTCTGGCACGAGATTCGGCCGCTGTCGGCGGCGCTTCATCATGTCGCCGCCGGGCTGCTGCAAAGTCCCTATCAACACGGGTTTCGACTGCTCCACTCGGAAGCCAAGGCGCTCGAGATTCTGTGCCAGGTCCTGAGTCCGCCGCCCGGGGAGATCGAACGGGTGACCGCCACCACCACGCTGGTGCGCCAGATCGACACGGTGCGGCGCATTCTGGGCACCCAGTTTGCGCCGATCCCGCACATCTGCGATCTCGCGCGCCGCGTCGGCGTCAGCGAATCGAAGTTGAAACGGGCCTTCAAGGAGCACTTCGGGGTCACCGTCTTCGAGTACGGGCTGGAATGCCGGATGCGGCACGCGCTCGAGCTTCTGCAGGGCAACGCCATGAGCATTTGCCAGATCGCGGAAAACGTCGGTTACCAGCATCAGACCAGCTTCACGGCGGCATTCCGCGATCACTTCGGCTTTCTGCCGAGCGAAGCGCGCCTGCGGCACTCCGGCATCGCTGGATGATGTGCCGGATGTCCTCATTGCCCGCGCCGGAATCCTAACCGCGGCGCACGGCCGCCGGCGATAATCCCCGCGGGATCGGCTTTCGCGCACCGCCATGTCGAACGATACACGCTTCGCGATCACGCTCTTGGGCGCTCTCACGGCTCTCACGGCTCTCGCTGCGCCCGCGCAGCCGCTGCGGGCCGCCGGTACCGACGACGTGACGGTCACCCTCGATCGCTCAACGGCGCTCGAATGGCGCCGGAAGCTGGACGATGCGCGTCCGCTGTCCACGCTGGAAGTGCTCGGCCTTCAGGACGAGGCCGAGCTCGAGCCGGTGGTGCCGGTCCCGATGCGCGACGGGATTCATCTGTCGGCGACCGTCATTCTGCCGAAGAGTCAGGCGGGCCGGAAATTACCGGTGATTCTGCTGCGCTCGCCCTACCGGCCCGATGCCGAGGTGTCCGAACCCCTGGCCTCCAAGCTCCTCCCTCACCTGGTGCGTAATGGCTACGCCGTCGTCATCGTCAACGATCGCGGCACCCAGTGGTCGGAGGGCAGCTATCAATGGCTGAAGGGGGCGAACCAGGACGGCAGCGACACGCTGGATTGGATCATTCAGCAACCCTGGTCCGACGGCAAGGTAGGCACCTTCGGCTGCTCATCGAGCGGCGAAAGCCAGCCGCCGCTCGCGACCCTCAACCATCCCGCACACAAGGCCATGGTAGAGATGGCCGGCGCGACCGCGGCGGGCACTCTGCCCGGCTATCGCGATCAGGGGATCTTTTATCACGGGGGAGTGCCGATCTGGCGTGGACCTGGTGGTATCACCGCTACGGACTCAAGGATCGGCCGGTGTTTCCGGCGCGGGCCGGACAAGAGACTCGGGAACGGATCGCCGCCAGCTTTTCGCCGGAGCCCGATTTCGGCGAAGGCGACTTCCTGTCGCTCGCGAGCCATCTGCCCTCGGCGGCCATACTTCGCGCGACGGGAGTTCCGATGACGGAATGGGACCGGCTCATTCAGCTCACGCCGGCGAGTCCCGAGTGGAAGGCATTCGACTTCGTGCGCGACGGCGACAAGACCCGAGTTCCCGGCCTGCACATCGACAGCTGGTACGACGAGATCGAGGCCTATCCGACGGTCAAGATGTTTCAGTACCTGTCGGGCAACTCTCCCCATCAGCACCTGGTCATGGGCCCGACCGCCCATTGCGAGATGGGAACCGAAACCTCCGCAACCTCGGTCGGAGACCGGACGGTGGGCGACGGCCGCTTCGACTACGTCGCGATGGTGACGCACTGGTTCGATCGCTGGCTGAAGGACGACTCCTCGGCTCCCGAGCCGCCCGCCGTCCAGTATTACGTGCTGAATTCCGGCGAATGGAAGTCCGCCGACACCTGGCCTCCGCCCGGGGGACGCCCGGTGAGGCTCTACCTGGCCAGCGGCGGCCACGCGAATGGGGCGTCGGGAGACGGCAGACTGCTGCGCACGGAATCCGCATCGAGCGCTCCCTCCGACGAGTTCATCGATGACCCCATGCATCCGGTGCCGTCGCTCGGCGGCAGCTGCTGCTCCGATCGAGTGGCGCGCGACCAATCGGGCATCGAGGCGCGCCAAGACGTGCTCGTCTATTCGAGCGACGTGTTCACTGAAACCACCCGCATCGTGGGCGATGTGAGCGTCGCCCTCTCGGTGAGCTCGTCCGCCCCCGATACGGACATCATGGTCAAGCTGATCGATGTCGATCCGCAGGGCCATGCCTACAATCTGAGCGACACCGCCCAGCGCCTGCGCTACCGGAACGGCAACACCCCCGCATCTGCGCTGGAACCCGGAAAGGCTTATCCGATCAAGATCACCGGAATGGTCACCGCCGCCGATTTCCTGCCGGGTCACCGTTTGCGCATCGAAGTGGCGGGCACCAACTTTCCCAACTATGAGCGCAATCTCAATTCCGGGGGCCGCAACTCGCAGGAGAGCGAACCGCACATCGCCAGAACCCGGATCCTGCACGACGCGCGCAACCCTTCGTTCGTGGAGTTCAGCACGCTGCCGCGTTGATTCCGGTCGACCGGGCGGCCGCCTGCGGCCGTGGCCCGACAGTGGGCTTGACAAGGCGGCGACCGACTCTAAGGTAGCGGCATCAACCGCGAGGACGATGCCATGTGCCGGAACATCCGAACGCTGTTCAACTTCGAGCCGCCGGTGACCGAGGCCGAGATCAACGCCGCCTCGCTGCAATTCGTGCGCAAGATCTGCGGTTTCACCAAGCCGTCCAAGGCCAACGAAACCGCGTTCGCGCTCGCGGTCGAGCAAGTCGCGGCCGCTTCCCGTCTCGTGCTCGCCTCGCTCGAGACCCATGCGCCGCCCAAGAACCGGGACGAGGAGGCGGCGAAGGCCAAGGCTCGCGCCGCGCTGCGCTTCACCCCGGTCTGAGCGCCGCATCCTACCCGGCCGCCGCCCGCCGCCCGCCGCCGCCGCCGGCCGCCTGGCGCGACCGTCCCCTCGAGCCGCGGATCCTCGTACACTTGCGGGCATCGAACCGTTGAGGGGATGTCGAGATGCTGTCCAGGCCGAGGATCTTTGGCGCGCTGTGCGCCGTGCTCTGTGCCGCTTGTTTCCCGTGGTTACAGCCGGCCCGGGCGGATGCGCCTTCCGAGCACACGCGCACGCCCATCAAGCACGTGGTGGTCATCATCGGCGAGAACCGCACCTTCGATCATGTATTCGCCACCTATCGCCCGGTGGGCGGGGAGCGGATCTGGAACCTGCTGTCACAGGGAATCGTGACCGCGGACGGCGCCCCCGGGGCCAACTTCGCCAAGGCCGAACAACAGACCGCGCCGGATCCGTCGGCGGATGCCTTCTTGTTGGGCCCCGAAACGAAGCCCTTTCCCGATCACGTCTTGCCGCCGCCGGTGGTGGGGGGACCGAAGGAGTCGTACATCCCCGGCAATGACCTCGGGCTCGCCAAGGCCTCCGAGAACGGCCTGCCCGAGGACTACTACCCGAGCCTGGTGTCCGGGGGAACTCGTGGAGCTGCACTATCCGGATTTCCTTGAGCTGCGTGCCACGGAGGGTCAATCACTGCCCGACTACGTGCAGCAGGAGTTCGACGCCTATCTGAAGTGCGGTCGTCTGGAGCAGGGCTTCCTGCGCGTACGCTGCGAGGGTTGCCACGCCGAGAAGCTCGTGGCATTCAGCTGCAAGAAGCGCGGGTTTTGTCCTTCGTGCGGTGGTCGGCGCATGGCCGAGACCGCAGCGCTGCTGGCAGATGAGGTGCTGCCGGAGCGTCCGCTGCGACAGTGGGTACTGTCGCTGCCCTTCGCGCTGCGGTTCCTGCTCGCCACGGATCCGGATTCCCTGACGGTGGTCTTACGCACGGTCTACCGGGCGATTTCCGGCTTCCTGCTGCAGCAGGCGGGCCTCACCCGCGCGACCGGCTTCCCAGGTGCCGTGACGCTGATCCAACGCTTCGGCTCGGCGCTGAACCTGAACATCCACTTCCACATGATCTTCCTGGATGGGGTGTATGTGCCTGGGGAAGGTGCGGCGCCGGTGTTCCGGCATGTGCCGGCGCCGACAGGAACCGAGCTGCAGGAGCTGGTGCAGCAGATTGCTGCCCGCATCGGCAAGGTGCTGGAACAGCGCGCTCGTTTTTGTTGACAAGATCGCCCTTCAGACTTGATGAGGTCGGCTTTATACCGAGGAGCGCTGATAGCTCATCTGGATTGAGTTCATCGCCGTAGAAGCCGAGGCAGATGTGGTACTCATCAACCTCACCACCGGCAACCAGAATGGCGTCTTCGAATACGGCCGGCGGTTGCCTGACGAACTTGGGCATCTACGGGAGCAGTGCCATCAGAGAATCAACGAAACTTGAGACGCCCCCACCCATTAGGTCGGCGCCGACGAGAGTGCGTCAGCTGTAAGGGGTTTGATCTTGGGCCGCCTCTTCTTGGCGGCTTGCCACAAATCAAACGCGGCCTGCATGGTCAGCCACGATTCCGCTGACCCTCCAAGAGCTGCCGCAAGGCGAATTGCCAATTCGGCGCTAACGGCGGCGCGGCCGTTGACCACGCGTGAGAGTGCTACGCGCGAAACGCCTAGCCGTTTTGAAAACGCTGTAACCGTCATTCCGCCGTCCGATCGTAGAACGGTATCCTGCAGTATTTCCCCGGGATGCGGTGGATTGTGCATGCGTGTCATTAGAAAAAATCCCCCAATCAATGATAGTCCTGATAATCGACCAAGATTGCATCGACGCCTTCGAATATGAACGTCAGCCGCCAATTCTCATCTACCCACACAGACCAGTGACCCTGAAGATCACTCTTGAGCGGATGCAGACGCCACCCGGGTCGGTTCATATCCTCAGAGCCGAGGGCGGCGTCCAACTGACCCAGTTGCAGCCGCAAACGCTTCGCGTGCTTTGGTTGAATACCGGCCTTTGAACCAGTACGAAAAAAACGTTCCAGCCCGCGATGGCGGAAGCCTTTGATCATAGAGTAGTGTATCTTGTGGCGATACAGCGTGCAATTCTTATGGCGTGCACTGCGATGTCAGGGACATCGTCTCCCGAACACTGTCGCCATCTATCGCCGTCTATCGCCCCCAAGCGGAATCCTCTAGCGGTAGATTTGACGGTAAGTTCGGCATAACTTGAGAAGAAGTCTTGTAAGTTCGGTTACTTACAGGCGCTGGAGACAATTGAGTGGGAGTGAGGGGGGGCGTCCCGTTTGATGTTGCCACGGTTCGCGGTCAGTGCGGAAGCCCGTAAATGGGGGCAGAAACTGGCAAAAACTCCTGACTATTCCGGCGCTGAAACGCCAGAGGCCAGTCACAAGGGCCTGCGCGTCTATTGCGCCGTCGGTGAGTCCGCAGCGGACGAGGTGCCGCCGCCGCCAAGCCCTCGCAAATACTGGACGCGACGCGGCATCGCGCATTGGTTGGCCGCGCGCCTCGCCAAAGATGTTCCGACAGTTGTCGGCATCGATCACGGGTTTTCGTTTCCGCTGCTGCAACGAAGGAAGAATCGCGACATGTTCGTGGATGTCGGAGACGGCGGCAATTCTCCTTCGGTGGCCTTCATCGTCTTGTATGAGTTGGGTGGCCCCTACCAGGCCCTCGAGCCACTGTTGCTGAAACTGCCCGAGCACTGCGGCGACACTTGATACTTCGTGGCATCGCCCGATTGCAGAGACACGGTATAGATGCCGGAGGCCGTGTAGGGGGCGGTGCTTAAGTTGAACGACCAATCTCCGCTCGCCGGGTCGTAGTGCATTTGATAGCCGCTGCCCGAAATTCCCGTTCCCCCGGCCAAAGAAGTTTCGTGAAGGAGAGGACTCGCCACGGCGAGAGAACTCGCCGAGGCCCGATAAGAGACGACGGCCACCGGCGGGGCGGCATCCAGGGCGGCAAGGACGGCGGGATCGACCCGCAGGTCATTGGAGTCGAGCAGCTGCGCTTTGAGCGGGATCATGCTGTCGGTCTGTTGCAGCGCGAGGGGCACATTGAACGGCGGCAGAAATCCGCGGCACTGGAACACCGTCGTCGATGGGGTCAGCAGGAAGGAGTGGGATTGCGACGGCGCTGCATTGGGGTAACCGACGGCGGCGATCTGCCCCCTGTCATTGATGGCCTGACCGCTGATAATGGTGTACAGAGCGGCCTGGGTCGGCGACAGAAGGGAATTGAGATCCAGCATGTGGCCGTTGGTGTACAGGAAGCCGTGGCCGCTCAAATCTGTGGCCGTCGTCGAGACGCCTGTCACCTGGCCGCTCGCGTTGATGCCCAAGCCTTCACTGAACGTGCCGCCCAAGGTGCCGAGGTCGGTCATGGCGTGGGTGCTCGCGTCGGTGATGAACGCGTGAGCCGCCGCATCCCCGGACAAGTTCGCGTAACCCGTCACCTGGCCACTCGCGTTGATGCCGTAGGCCGCGCTGACCCTGCCGCCCAAGGTGCCGAGGTCGGTCATCGCGTGAGTCGTCGCATTGGTGATGAAGGCGTGGGTCGGCTCTCCATAGGGCCCGTCGTAGCCCGTCACCTGGCCACTATCATTGATGCCCGTGCCCACGCTAGCGGCGCTTCCCAACGTGCCCAAGTCGATGATGGCGTTGGTCGCCGCGTTGGTGATGAACGCGTGCACCCCGTCGAAACCCGTCACCTGACCGCTCGCGTTGATGGCGTCTCCCCAGCTGTTCCCGCCGTCCAAGCTGCCGAGGTCGATCGCGGTGTTGGTGGCCGTATCGTTGATGAACGCGTGATACGACCCGGAAGGCAGGTACGAGAGGCCCGTCGCCTTGCCGCTCGCATTGATGCCGTAGGCTTCGGCGTAGCCGTTGCCCGGGCCGTTCAGGTCATTGAGGATGATGATGGCGTTGGTTGTTGCGTTGGTGACGAACGCGCGAAGACCGGTTCCGTTCGAGAGGCTCCCCGCCACCTGACCCCTCGCGTTGATGCCGTAGACCTGCACGGCGCCGAGATCGATGGCCGTGTACTGCTGCGCGTTCACCGCAATCGGCACCGCTCCGAGCGCGGCCGTGAGCAACCATGCCAGAATTTTAATCTTCATCGGCATCCCCCCGACTGGCTGAGTCCAACTGGCTGAGTCTTTTTTTGAGCCTTGCGTTTTGTGGTGCAGTCTACTCCGGTGCGCGACGATTAATGTAGGACGGGCCTCAGCGAAAGCAGGCGGTTCTTGTAGGACTGCGCCGCTAATTCGGCGAAGCGCCCGCGCTTGGGGAAGGTCGGGGCGAGGAGGCGCCCATCAGGCTGGGAGTCTGAGCAAGATCGTGGGACCGACGGGGTGCGTCTACGACGTCACTCCCGAAGACCGCGGTCACCGCGCGTCGGTCGAGGATGCTGCGGAGGAGCCATGAAATCCGGTCCTGCCGGATCCGCGATGGCATCGTCCACGATGCGCTCTATCTGCGCTCGATCCGCCCTGCCGAGCGACCAACGCGCGACCTCCCGGGCCGCCTGCAGCTGTGCGGGGTGGCGGGCGCCCCGGAGCGCGACGCTGATTCCCTGATCGAGCATCCACCGCACGGCCAAATGAATCACCCGCCGAGCGCGCGGAGTTGAGCTATTGGCGCACGTCCATCGGCGAGGAAGTGGATCTTGTGATAGAGGCCGGTGGCAAACTGCTGCCGATCGAAGTGAAGTCTACCGGGCGTCCGAGGCTCTCGGATGCGGCGCACTTGCGCACGTTCCGCGCTGAGTACGGTAAGAAGGCGCGCGCTGGACTGCTCCTGCACACCGGTCAGGCCATTGATTGGCTGGCGCCCGAAGTGCTGGCCGCTCCTTGGTGGACGGTTTTATAAGGATCTGTCGCACGGAAATTTTATTGGACAACAGTTCAATGGCGTCGATTCGAATGCATGCGGTTGGACACAGTCACGTTCCTAGAACCTTGAGTCCGTGTGCTTGAGCGGCCAGTCCTAGCGCGGCATCATGTGTAGCCATGATGGGTTCGACACCGGTTGCGTCTTTCCACAGCAAAGCAGAGGCAAGGTGGATTGCGTCAAGAGTGCCCAGCTCGGTCGGCATTGGTTGCGCGGCGCGATCAAGAACAACCGAGTCGATTTCGACCAGTTCCAGTGATTCAATAATCGAAAGGATCGTCGATCGACGCCGGGCGGTCTCCAGGTCGGACAGGCCTGCACGAAGTCTCGCTCGATCTAGCGTCCGCAGACTCTCAGTCAAGATCAATGCAGTGGAGACCCCGCGTTCTACGCTTGACCACTGCTTCAGAGCATTGGCTTGTCCAAGCGCAACACGTAGAAGTACCGATGAATCGATGTAGGCGATCATCGGTGACCCTGACGCTCCTCGAGCAGCAAATCCAACACGTCTAGTTTGAGTTTTACGGGATTCGGCAGTGGCACCTTGTTCGGCGCCGGGATGCCCGATGCCGGCTTTCGAATCCGCAGCCCACGCTGTTCCCGTATCGGCACGATATGAGCTATGGCTGTATTTCGATCAAGGACCGTCAGCGATTCACCCCGCTGCACGGTGCGGAGAAATTCGCTTAGCTTCGATTTGAGTTCCGCGATTCGCACTTCCTTCATGACTATATATGACCATAAATGGTCATGAAACTCAATGGTTTCGTAGCGACCGGAATGGTGTCAGACAATTGAGTGGGAGTGAATATGTAAAATCTTGTCGGGCCAGGCAACTCTAACTGTCGCCTGACACGCCCCGCAGCCGGTCGAACTTCCGCGCGGTGTGCTCCTCAATCCGGCTTGTTCGCACTCGCTTCCTCGAACCTCCACACCGCGCGTGTACCAGGTCCATCGATCAGCGTGGAGCGACTCAGATGCTCGATGAGACTGGCCGTCGGTGCATCTAGCACGAACTCGACTTTCCTATGCCTGCAGCCTCCCGGGACGTTGCAGCGACGATGATTGTCGTATCGGCATCGCGCGCGACCAGACGATCGCGCTCTTGGTTCACGCGGAACCCTGCCGCTGAAAAGATCGGGCGCGCAGGAGCGATGTCGTGCATCGTCGCCGAGATTTCGATCAACGTGATATCCCGCGTCATTCGCCTTATACAGTCGTCCGACAGCGAGCGCTCGCGACTGATCTCATCATCCGGACCCTTGGCCGGCTGCTTCTCGCTGCGCGGACCATTCATGAAGCTCGGAACCCAGCGCGTTGGATCATTCACACGGTTGTACCCGTGTGGAAAGGCGGAGATCGCGGAGAACCACGGCTCCTTGCAGCCTGCTATGAGAATTCACTGCTGCCTGCCAAGAGTAATCAGCTCCGGACGGTTGCGTTTCCCGCGATTAGTACGGGCGCATACGTTTATCCGCCGGCGCTCGCGGCAGGAATTGCCATCGCGCCCCTAAGGCGGGGCATAAAGCCGACGGCACGGCTCCTGGGTTGTGGGAAAACGATGACATCGATCGGAGACGCTGACCGACCTGCGTGGGTGCACGACGGTGCTATACGTCGTGTCACACGGGGGGCCTGCACCCCTCATCTAAAGGGAGTAGCGCATGCGCAGATTCTTCAACGGACTTTGTGCCCTTGCGCTCGCATTCTCGTCGCATATGGCCGCGGCAGCGAACGCCCCGTCGCTGAGCGGTACGGTCATTCCCTCAGCGACCCGCATCGTCGACCGCGAGCTCAATGTCTGGACGGTGTCGGACGGGCAGGTCTACGAGAACGACAAGGTCACGCCGTCCAGCGAGGTGATCCTACTGCTGTGTTACAGCGGGTATGTATTCCAGGAGAACATTCATCACGATTGGTGGGTTTGGGAGTCGGACACCTTGGTCTGGGTGGCAAGCTCCGATCCGCGCATCACATCGCCCAGCGGCGCCACCGTCCCCTCAGCTACGCAGCTCATCGACAGCGCGCGCAACGTCTGGACCCTGTCCGGTGGACAGGCCTACGAAAAGGGAGAGCTCACCCCCTCGAGCGGCGTCATTTCGCTGCTCTACGCCCGGGGTTATGTCTATCAGGAGAACATCCACCATGACTGGTGGGTGTGGCGCACGGGCGCCTGGGTCGCCACGCCGGCGCCGACGCCCGCATCCGCGAGCGGCACCACCATCCCCTCGGCCACGCAGATCGTAGACGGCGGAACCGATGTATGGACGCTCTCCGGCGGTCAGGTGTACGAGAATCATGCGCTGACCCCGTCGAGTGAAGTGATTCTGGTGCTCTACTACGAGGGCAGCGTTTATCAGGAAAACGTTCATCACGACTGGTGGGCCTGGAATGGACAGGCATGGACATCGATCCCGTCCGATCCGCGCATGGGACAGCCCGTGGCTTACGTCGCATCGACCAGCCCGAACGGCACGTATGCCGTCACGGTCATCGATACCGGGACGGCCCGTGTGACCCATACCATCCCGATCGCCTTTCAAGTGCGCGAACTGGCGGTGAGCCCGAATGGGAAACAGGTGTACGCCCTTGGATCGCCGAACAACTTCTATAGCGACGTTGCCGTGATCGATGCAGCTGAGGACAGCGTAGTCGCCACCGTTCAAGTGGCGGGCTATCCTGAGGGCATCGTCGTCTCCACCGATGGAACGAAGTACTACGTGCTGACCATCCTCTACGACAAGGCTACCGGCGAGTACAGCTCGATCCTGTCTACGGTTGACACCGCCACCAATGCCATCATTGCGACGCTGGATCGACCCGAACCAGAGACTGACTCTGGCATCACGATTTCACCGGATGGGAAAAAGCTCTACATCGCCGGGGGCACCCCGTGCGGATGTGCATCCGGTGAAGGAGGCGCCTTCATCGATGTCGTGTCCACGGCCTCCAACAGTGTCTTGGACGTGGTTACCATTCCGACGCCCTTGAATTCCACAAACAAAGACGTTTTCGACGCCCTCATCTCCCCCGACAACACCAAACTGTACGTCAATTACTCCTATATCACTCCGTCTTATGTTTATGTCGACGAGGTGGCCGTTCTCAATCCTGTGACCTTCGCGCAGACGACCACGCTTCCAGCCGACTTGGTCGCTCAGGTGTTTTCGCCCAATTCGCAATACTTGTATGGCGTGGGACTGGGCGGTGTGGGGGTCATCAACACCGCCGCCAATGTGTCCACCACCGCAGTTGCCAACGTACCGGGTGCCACTCAGCTGGCAATCACGCCCGATGGACGGCATTTGTACATCACCGATGTGCCCGATGGCTGGGTATTCGTGGCCGACACCGCTTCCTATACGGTTTCGACTGTCCTGTCGGTTGGAATTCCGGGTGACCCCTCCGGCGACAACCCGCTGGGCCCGACCGGCGCGATCGCGATCGCGCCGGTACGTTGAGCGCCACCATGGCGTCTCCCGAAACCGCTCACGGACTCGTGGGGATGCCCACCACCGGAGGACCGCCCGTCGCCGGTATGTAGAGTCTCACGGTCGCGAGCTCAACGGCATCTCCCACACCGCCTACGATGACCCGGCCTTCTCCACCTACGATGCGCCGATGCATAGAGGTGTATTTGTAATGTGCCTTGACAGGTATATACGACGAGAGGCATATTATGAGCCATGGAATCCGCGTTCACTATCCTTGCTGAGCCACGTCGCCGCGCAATCCTGACTCTCCTTGCCAACGCCGAGCGCACCGTCGGGGATCTCGAGGCTGCGCTCAATCTCCCGCAAACTTCGGTATCCAAACATTTACGCGTTCTGCGAGAAGCCGGCTTGGTAGAGGCCACCATCGACGCGCAACGGCGTGTCTATCGCATACTCCCTGGGCCGTTGCAGGAGGTGGACGCGTGGATGGCGCCGTTCCGCAGATATTGGTCAGCGCACGTGGATGCGCTCGAGCGCCACCTTGAGCGAACCAAGACTGCACCGCGCGTTGGAAAGAAGACGAGGGCGCAACGATGACGACACCAAAGCCGTACAGGCCAGGCTCCGCCAACCTGGCGAGGATTCAAAAAGATGGCGAGAACTGCGACGCTGTTTCACTGGGGTGGAGACCTTCGCTGGGAGGTTGAGGATTTTGGCGGCGGTTGAAGGCTGGCAACGCCTTAACGCGGAGTACGCCAGGCAATTCGATACCAGGAATTGAGCATGTCCGACTCTCAAGGCTCCATTGTTAGACCCTCGATCCGCCAGTTACATCGGTGGGTGTCCATTGCCTTCACGGTAACCGTTATTGGTAATTTCATCGTGAGAGCCAAGGGCGCTTCGCCGGCTTGGATAACTTACACGCCACTCCTGCCGCTCGCGGTGCTTCTTTTAACGGGCCTATATCTATTCGTGCTGCCCTACATCGTGAGGCGGCGCTACAGGGGAAGGGCGTGAACAAATCGCACCGGAGCGATCGATATCCATCTAGTCCCATCGGGAAACCCAACCCACTGGTTGGTAAGGCTCACGCGAAGGAGAAGCGCTGGAGCGCTGAATTCGCAGCGCTCCGCCAACTATGTCTTGCATCCGGGCTCAACGAAGAGATGAAATGGGGTCAGGCTTGTTACGACCTCAATGGCGGGAATGTGGTGTTAATCCATGGCTTCAAGGACTATTGCGCTTTGCTTTTTATGAAAGGGGCTTTGCTCAAGGACCCCAAGGGCATCCTCGTTCAGCAAACCAAGAATGTACAGGCCGCAAGGCAGATCCGGTTTGCCGCGATTGCGGATATCAACAAGCAAAAAGCGATTGTTAAGGCCTATATCGGTGAGGCCATTGCAGTTGAAAAGTCCGGTGCCAAGGTTGAGATGAAGAGCGCCGAGCAATTCGATATGCCGGAAGAATTTCTAAAACGATTGGATGATGATCCAAGATTGGCCGAAGCCTTTCATGCGCTAACCCCAGGCAGGCGGAAAGGGTACTTGCTGCATTTTGGCGGAGCCAAGCAATCGGTCACTCGCGCAGCCCGCGTAGCCAAGCACGCGCCGAGGATATTGAAAGGCCTTGGACTCGATGACTAAGCACAGAAAGACCAAGGCGGCCTGGAATCAAATCCGCATGTACATGGGCTGTCATCAGGTCACAAACTGATGAACCCTGAGTTTGTGGGCAAAAGTGGCAAAAACTGTCTCCCGGCGCGCTATGGGGAATGCTAGTCCCCCCAGTTTCTTGACCCTCATTTGCAATTCCAATACAGAATTCTGCATGATCGATGCGTGAAAACGACGCTCGATATCAACGACCAGTTGCTTGCCGATGCCAAGGCGCTGGCCGCCCAGCATCGCACGAGCCTAACCCGTGTGATCGAGGAGGGGATCCATCTCCGAATTCGAAGCCAGGCGGCGCCCCCACGCGGCAAACTGCGCCTTCCCGTATTTAAAAAACGCGGCGGATTAGCGGCTGGCGTCGATCCGCTGAGCAACAAGGCAATGATGGCAGCATTGGGCGATGACGCCTGACGTCAATGTGCTCGTTGCCGCTTCGCGCAGCGACCCTCCGCACCATCGTATCGCTCGCAGCTGGCTCGAAGACGCCGCCTCAGCTGCCGCTTCGGGCAGCACGCTAATTCTTATCCGGGTCACGAGTGATGGTTGCCGGGTTCCGAACGCCCCCTGGCCGGCGGCACCGGCGCCGTAACACCGATCCAGCGCTTCGGTTCGGCACTGAACCTGAACGTGCACTTCCACATGATCTTTTTTGATGGCGTGTATCTGCCGGGTGGCGAGGGTGCCAGGGGCACTCGCGTGTTAATCATCGTCTGGATCCGTCGCCGGCGTCTTGTCGTTGATGAAATGTGCCGCGCCTAGCGCTGCGGGAATCGTCTGGAAAGGAAGGGGAGCCTGAGTGAGATCGAAGCAATCGGAAAGATTGTCCGCGTAGGCGTCCGCATAGCCGAGCGACGGCAAATTGAAATTAGTCTCGACGAAACTCAGAATGCTGCCGAAATCGTGGGTGACGTGAGAAATGTAGCCGGCCTTGGCGTACGGAGACACGACTATGAGGGGAACGCGAAATCCATAGACAAAGCCGGATCCCCAGCTGATTCCATCATTGATTATTTTCGGGGCAACGTGGTCGTACCATCCGCCCCAATCGTCCCAAGTAATGATGATGGAGGTGTTTGCCCAATACGGACTATTGCCGATGGCGTTGACGATCGAGGCCACCCAGGATGGACCGCTGCCGTCGTTGCTATGGGCATGGTCGGAACTGGCTCCGGCTGGAATAACCCAGCTTACCTGCGGCAGCTGGTTATTGCTGATGTCCGTCAAGATTTGGGTCGAAGGATGGACCACGTTGCTCCGCCATTCCGGAGCATTGCAGACTAGAGCGCCGTTGCTGTCGAGTTAGCGCCCTGCGAGGCATCCGTGGTCGCGCTTTCAATCAGGGAAATGGCGGAGGAGAGACCCTGATCGGCGGCACTGGCCTCGGTCTGTACGCGGGCGAGATTCGTCTGCCAGGCTTGAACAGTGGCGAGGCTCGAGCCAAGGCCGATGAGTTCAGGTGTTTGCGAGGGAGAATCCGCCGCGTCCTGAATCTGGTAACCCGACGACAGCTGACGCTGCGTCTGAGCCTCGTCGCTCTGAAGGTTCGCGATCCCGTTCAGGAACCAGGCCGATCCGGCGGTGGCGGACGCGACAGTCATTTATTGAACGTTCCCATTGAGCAGATTCACCTCTTCACTGGTGAGTTGGTCGAGGATCGACACGACCTGCGCCGACGCCTCATAGGCGCGCTGATACGCGGTAATATTCACGGCCTCCCGATCCAGCGACACGCCGCTGATCCGGGTGCGGTTTGCCTGCGCCGTCGTCAGCGTGGTCTGATCCGCTGTCGATTGCGTGGTGGCGTCCGAGAGCGATTGCCCGACGGAAGCTGCAATGGAACCGAACAGACCTTCGGCGGAAAGCCCGCCGATCAGGTTACCCGCGCTGGTGGAAGCGGGGAGCGCTGCCAGTTGATTGGCGATTCCGTTGGATTGGCCCGTCGGCACCCGTGGTGCCCAGGCCGAGCTGATCCGCCGTTACCGTGGGATCGACCGTCAGGGTCGAGGCGGCATTCGCCGGGTCCGCAATCTCGAATATCGCCACTCCAGGAGCTCCGGCAGTGGTCACGCCCGAGGTCAGCAGCGTGTTGACCTCGGTGGCAAATCCGGAAGCGAGCGTGTTGAGACTGCCGGCACTTCCGGTGGGCGCCAGCAGTGGGCTGATGGTTCCGTTCCGGACCTGCAGCAGCGCGCCCAGTTGCCCCGAAAAGGACGCGGGGGACTTTCCGCCGGCCGAAGAGGCGATCTGCGAACCCGCCGCGGCGGCAGGATCGGCTGACAACGCAAAAGACTGGTCGCCCAGAACCAGCGGCACTTCGCCGCCGGCGAGAACGGACACCGCGCCCGTTGTCGGATCCGTTATGACATTAATATCGACCAGAGAGGAAAGTTGGTCGAGGTCTGAACTGAGGTTCGCCTGGATGCCCGGGTTGGTCTGCGACTGCGATGCGCCGGCGGCCTGCACGTTCAGCTGCGCAATGTGGCCGGAGATCGTGTTGATCCGCGTAATCGTGCTCTGAATGCTCGAATCGGTCTGTGCCTGCTGGCTTTCCACACCGCTGGCCGCACTTTGGAAGGCCGCAGCCACACTTCCGGCGGCGGCGAGCGCGGCAGCCCCGAGAGTCGGGTCGTTCGGCGTGACGCTTAAATTGGCGAAGGCAGTGCTGAACTGCTGAAATGCCGCCAGAATGCCCGTTTGGCCCGTAATATCGAACAGCTGATTGACCGGAGAAAGTTGTTCCGCTTGGGTCGAACTGGCGGAGACCTGCGACGACGCGGCTCGCACCGAAGCATCCGCGAAAGCACTGTCGGTGGAGGTGACGCTGAGAAAATCGCTCGCGTTGGCCCCGTCGCCGGATAGATCGATCGGCTGAATATTGGCATTCAGCGCCGCATAGCCCGGTGTCGAGGCATTCGCCACATTGGTTTGGTCCACTCCAAGCGCGGAACTGAACGCTTCCATCGCGGCGGATGCGGTTTGCAGTGCCGAGATCAGGCCGCTCATGATTCGCTCGGGAGGGATTGACCGACGATGGCGCGAGCGACGGCTGCGCCTGAAACTCGATACGAGCCGCTTTGCACGGCTGCCGTCAACTGCTGGATGTGAGCGGCGCGATCTGTGGCCAGCCGGGTCAGCGCGCTCGAAGCGCCGGAGATTTGGATCGAGTCCTGTGCGCCGGAGCCGGAGGATTCCCGTCCGGCGCCCCGGGATGGCAGGCTGGGCGATCCGACCGGATTCGGATCGCCGGATTTCGCAACGGATGAATCGAGATGGAGAATCATGCCCCTTTTTCGACCCGGTTCATATCAATTGAGAAAACAGGCGGACTCCCCGTTTATGCAACGCCAGCCGGAGTCGTCCGAGCGCGTTTTGATGCAGTTGACACACGCGACTCTCGTTGACGCAAAGTACCGCGCCAATCTCGCGCAGGTTGTATTCGCTCGTGTAGCGCATGCGAACGACGGCGCGATGGCGGGGCGGCAATCGGTCGACTTCCTCTCGCAGAATGGCCGTGCGTTGGCTCGCCGCGAGCAATCCGAGCGGAGAGAGCTCGGGTGGGGTCGAGACCTGGCTCTCGAACTCCGCTTCCGGCTCGCCGGGCCGCGCCGAGCCCAGAATCCCTTTAGCCGCGCCTCGTCCGGTATTACGCCTCACAGTGTCGAGCATTTCGCCGCGAATACGGAACCTCGCATAGGCGGCCAGCGGAGCGCCGTTTTCAGGTCGAAATGTCCGCGCAGCGCTGAGCAGGCCGATGTTTCCAGCTTGAATTAGATCCGACATCTCAAGGCCGGCATAGCGGGGTACGCGGGCGATAACGCGTCCGGCCAGGGCCCGAACCATGCGATCCAGCTCCGCTGGCTGGGTTTCCTCCGACAGCCCGGCGTCCGGAAAGCGCTTCGGGGATTTCGCTCATACCCCGCGGCGTACCTGTGTTCTCCGCCATAATTCGTGAAGGCAGTGGCAGGGGTCCGAAAAGTTCTCAGCGCGAGCGCTCAGCCGTGGGCCAGACCAAAGACGGGAGTTCTGGCAGTTGCCGATGCTTTGTGTGCGACGGGCGCGAGCGCAATTCGGACCTCAAACTGTTCGTCCTCACCCTGGAAACGCAGTGACGCGCCCTTGAGCCCGGCCGCATTGCGGAACTGAAAGTTCTTCCCATGTATGACGGTCGGCACACTAATGGCAAGCGGGCCGGTGATCGCTTCCAAACCGTTTTTAATGTTGCCAACCATCATGTTCGTAATCTCGGCCACAACATCCAGCACCTCGTCGTTAATTACCGGATTCTCGGGATCGACTTCACTGCCGAGCATTCGGGCGCAGACGATCGTGGCAAATCGGGGCGAACAGCAGAATACGCCCGATCCGCCCCAATCCCCGGTAATACCGACAAGGGAAATAAGTTCCGATCCCGAGGCATCGGCGTTGCCCGCCATGCCCACAAATTTGACGTGCATATCCAGCATCGTCGCAAAAACCTCGGAAGTCGATTCGACTACGCTGCGAACCAGAACGTCTTCATCTATCACGAATTTTCCTTTCCATGCGAACCCGCTCCAATTTCTTATCGGTAGGAGGAGTATTGGCGATTAGAGCAATTCCGCAATGGCGGAGCCGAAAAATATTTTCTAAAGTTCCGGCTGCTCCTGCCGACTGAGGTATCGAACATGGACTTTATCTGGTGGACTTCCGCGAACAGAGACCCGTCGGTATTTCCCCGGCACCGAAAAAATCTGACTGTCCTGCAGCCCGAAGAAGAACCTACCGCCTCCGTCGATCGGGAACGCAGTACAGTCCTCATCGTTACAGCCGATGAGTCGGCGGGCGCCGGGCGCGCGCTCGATCTGCTCTCAAGAGTGGAGGGAGACGTTCCGGTCTGGATTGATGAGCCGGATGCCACGGCGCAATCCGCCATCGCATGGATGAAGGCAGGCGCGTCACACGTTGTGACAAGCGTTGAGGAGATCGAATGGGCCGTGAATCGAGCGACGCGGGAAGCGCCGTCCGCTTCTCCGGGAGAGACGCCGCTGATCGGCGTCAGCCGCTCGATTCGTGCCGTAGCGGCGAACATGGCGCTGGTGGCGAATCGACAGTGCACCGTACTCATTGAAGGCGAGACTGGAACCGGCAAGGAAGTCGTCGCACGGGAAATTCACCACTCTGGCAGACGCAGCCGCGCGCCGTGGGTCGCGGTGAATTGCGGCGCGATTCCGGAGACGCTGCTCGAAGCCGAGTTATTCGGTCATACGCGCGGTGCCTTTACCGGGGCCGTGCAAGCGCGTGCAGGGTAAGTTCGAGGCGGCCAATCATGGGACTATTTTTCTGGACGAGATCGGAGATATGCCTCTCGCCATTCAGGCGAAATTACTGCGAGTACTGCAGGAGAGGGAAATTGAACGTCTGGGAGGAAATGAGCGCATTCATCTCGATGTCCGAGTGATTGCGGCAACCAATGTGAATTTGGCAGAGCGCGTAAAACAGGGATTATTCCGCCAGGATCTCTATTACAGGCTGAATGTCTTTCGTATCGCCATCCCGCCGCTGCGCGAGCGGCCGGAAGACATTCCCGTACTCGCAAACTATTTCATTGCCAGAATCTGCGTCAATGAAGGCATCCGGACGAAAACGCTGGACGCCTCGACGCTGGACTATCTGATGACTCACGCCTGGCCCGGCAACGCCCGGGAACTTGAAAACGCGATGGAAACCTCTATCATCCTGAGCGGCGAGCGCCCGTCCATTTACATTTCCGACATTCGTTTTGGCGGCTCCTGCGCGCGGCATCCGGCCGTTTCGCAGTCTGCCGGAGTTGCGCTTCCCGCCGAGGGGATCGACTATCAACAGGCTCTTGAGAGGTTCGAGCACCATCTGCTGACCCAGGCCTTATCGCGCACTCGCGGGAACAAAACCGCGGCGGCCGATCTGCTGCGTCTGAAGCGCACTACGCTCTCGGCGAGAATGCGCGTTCTCGAAACCCGCATGCCGCGTCTGGTGGCGTGACCTGCCGGACTGTCCCTCTTCAGCCACGGATCTCACGCCCGCGCCGCCTCCGTGACGGAAAACGCGCGGATGAGGGCCTCGGCTTTAAGGATCAATTCGTCCCATTCGAGCGCCGCATCCGATTGCGCCACGACCGCGCCGCCGGCGCCAATGGTCACCTCGCCGCCCGCGAACACGGCTGTGCGGATCACGACGTTGAACGTGGCCGCGCCGGTCAGGCTGAGGAAACCAATGCACCCCGAGTAAATTCCGCGTGGTCCGGCTTCGAGACAACGGATGATTTCCATCGTGCGAATCTTGGGCGCGCCCGTCATCGAGCCCGGGGGAAATGCCGCCTGCATGCAGTCGAGAGCGGATGCATCGGACCGAAGGTCTCCTTCGATGGTGCTGACCATCTGGTGCACGGTTTCGAACGTCTCTATATCCATCAGTCGAGTCACGCGCACGCTGCCGGTGCGGCAGACGCGTCCGAGATCGTTTCGCACCAGATCGACGATCATCAGGTTTTCGGCGCGATTTTTTTCGCCGCCGGCGAGTTCGCCGCGTAATCGATCGTCTTCCGCAGGGTCATGCGAGCGGCGGGAGGTTCCCTTGATTGGCTTCGAGGTCACGTGGCCATCGTGCGTAATATTCAGGAACAGCTCAGGCGAGGAACAGGCGACCGCTAAGCCAGGGTACCGGAGGAATGCGGCGTACGGCGCTGGATTTACGCGGCGCAGGTTCTCGTAATAATCGAGCGGATCTATCGGCGACGGGCCGCGCAGTTGGTTCGTCAGACAGATTTCATAGCTTTGGCCAGCCCTAATGGCGTCGAGACAAGCTTCGATACGGCGCCCGTAATCGCCCTGCGAAATGGCGAATTCGAAATGCGGTGAGGCTGGAAACGCGCGCGGCCGGACAGCCATGGGAGCACGCAGACGGGTCTCACAATCGTCGAGCCATTCGGCGCCATCGTGCGAATCCCGGCAGACGAGCCAGATCGCGTTGTCCGCGTGATCGATGGCGGCGAAGCGATCCACAAACATAAAACGGGCTTCGTTCTCGTAGCTGATCGAGCCGACCCAGCCGCCCTGAAAGGAGAATGGTAAATCGGCGCGGATTGCGGTCGGGCGCGCGGGCAAATCGTTCGCGGGGCTACCGGCTCCGAGATACGAAAATCGCGCGGATCCATGCGCGGCCTCGCCATCCAACCAGAAGGCGTGCGGCTGGCTGGCGAACAGCTTCCGGAAAATGGTGGCTGGCTCTGCCTTGAGTGGCAGCTTGCGTGTGAACAACTTGGTGCGCGTGCTCAGTCGCAGAAAGTTTCGCAGGATGGTATCGCCATGCTCGGTGAGAACGGATTCGGGATGGAACTGAACGCCCCGGACAGGTCGCTGCTTATGCCGCACAGCCATGACCTGGCCGTCGGCGGTCCAGGCGATCCGTTCGAGGCATTCCGGCACGGAGGCCACCGCCAGAGAATGGTAGCGAACGGCGCTGAAGCTATCCGGAACGTTATCAAACAGCGCGTCGCCGCTGTGAAATATAAGGCTTGAGCGGCCATGCACAGGTTCCGGGGCTCGAACAACGCGTCCGCCAAAGGCCAGGCAGATGCCCTGATGTCCGAGGCAAACACCGAGAATGGGCTTGTCCAGTTCTTCGATGACGCGGCGGCAGATCCCAAAATCGCGCGCATCCTCGGCGGTCCCGGGTCCGGGCGAGATGATGACGTTGTCGAATTCAAGGCGAATCAGCTCTTCCCACGAAAGCTCGTCGTTGCGGACGACTATCGGCTGGCTGCCGGAGATCGAGGCGATCGCCTGCGCCAGGTTGAAGGTGAAGGAATCGTAGTTGTCGATAATTAGTGTTTTCAATGGCCGCGCGGAGAGAGAATAGCCTTGATTTTTTCGCCAAGGCTTCTGGTGGAATAGGGTTTTTGAATAAACCCGGCGAGACTATCGCCGGCGAAATGCCGTACTGCCAAGGCTTCGTTAAGGCCGCTCGAAAGGATCACCGGGATGCCGGGGCGCAGCGCCAGCAAACGCCGTACCGCCTCCTGGCCATTCATGACGGGCATCGTAAGATCCAGAAATATCAGATCGAAGGCGCTGGGATCGCGCGCAAAAAGGTCGACCGCTTCCTGCCCGTCGCGAGCGGTCGTAACGGTGTAACCAAAATGTTCGAGGGCAGCTGTGGCGTATGTGCGGATGAGTTCTTCGTCGTCGGCTATCAGCACGCGGCCGCTGCCCTGAAGAGAAGCGGCCGCCTTTTCCCGCGGAAGGGATGGCGCGGTCTCCGGCCGGATGGGGAAAATGATCTTAAACGTGCTTCCCTGTCCGGGAGCGCTGTGTACCTTGAGGGCGCCGCGGTGCGCGCGCACGATTCCCGCGACCGCGGCCAGCCCAAGGCCGCGACCGGTGAGTTTGGTAGTGAAGAATGGGTCGAAGATTTTCGTCTGCGTCATTTCGTCCATGCCACAACCCGAATCGTCAACATCGAGGGTTGCATACCAACCCGTGGCGAGCGGTAATCCCGTCAGCATAGTGCGCAGGTAGAGTTCATCCGCTTCCTGCTTACCTGTGCGGACGATTACCGTGCCGCCCTTTTCGCCTATCGCCTCGGCGCCATTGATCACAAGGTTCATCACGACTTGCTGCAACTGTCCCGCATCGCTCTCGATGAAAGGCAGCTCCGGATGGAGTTTCCATAGTACATTTACGCAGCGGGGAAGCAGCGATTCAATAACAGGAGCGATTTCCTTCACCACCTCGGACAGATTAACGGGCTCGACGACGCACCTTTCCCTGCCGGCATAGGTGGCAATCCGGCGGGCGAGAGCGGACGCCCGCTCTGTGTCCCGCACGACGTCTGAAAGACCTGCGCGGGTGCTATTGTCGCCCTGGAGGGCATCCAGCGCCAGTCTGAGGTTTGCCAGCACACCATTAATAAGGTTGTGGCAATTGTTCGCAATGGCTCCGGCCAGGAGACCCAGACCTTCCAGCCTCTGCATTTGCCGGATGCGCTCCTGGAATTCGCTGGTGGCGGCGTCGCCGGGCACTTCCGATGTGCTGAAGATGAGGCGCATCACCTCGGCACTATTCGCCAGGAGCGTCGTCGGGTGTTCCATGGTCCAGCGGGATCTCTGGCCCGTTTCTTTATGTTAGCCGGGTTTCTCAGCTTAGATGGCGAACCAGGAGTGCTTTTCGGACAACGGCGCCTGGGATTAATACGGGAGGGTCGATGAAATCGAACCACAGCCGGAACGGGGCGCTCAATGAGAGAGGAGGCTGGGCCACGAAGACAGAACGGTAATCTGCTCTTCCTTCGCGGCTCTCTCCGTCGAGCTGATCAGGAAGCGCTGCCCGTCCGCGCTGACCGCAAATTGAGTGTTCAGGATATTGGCAACCGGGAGCACGACCGGAGCGCGGAAGAGCGCGTGCGGACGTTCGATTTTCGGCGACAAGCTCAGGTCGATAGTGACAGCCATCAGAGTGCGATCGTGCGCCAGATAAAAAAGTTCCTTTCCATCCTTTCTCCAGTGGGGCTCAACCCCGCCATCCACCGAGAGCATTCGCTTCCCGCCGGGTTCCGGAAAAGACTGGAGGTAGACTTCCGACGTGCCGGATTCATCCGAAGTGTAGGCGATCCATCGTCCGTCCGGGGATATCTGGCCCTGCGCTTCATTGAAGGGCGTCCGCAGGAATGGTCTGGGCTTTCGGTCTCCAAGTAGAGGAACAATCCACAGGTCGTTTTTGGTATCGGGACTGAAACTGCTGTACAGAATATAGCGGCCATCCGGCGACCAGTCGGTCAGCACCTTACTGGACCCCGTTCGCAGCAGAAGTGTATCTTCCCCGGAGCCGATCAGAGGTCTCAGAAAGAAGGAATTCACGCCCGCGCGGTCCGCGCCAAAGGCTATCTGCGCACCATCGGGTGACCACAAAGGGCGCGTTCCGTCCGGTACAATCCGGGTCGACACTCCACGGGACAGATCGACCACCCACACGCCATGTTCCAAATTACGACCCGCGACCATGACCTGCTTTTGATCGGGAGAGAGCACCGGATTAAATACGGGCGTCGGCATGTCGACTGCATCGACCTCGTGCCCGGACCGATCGAACCACTGGATCTGGGGCATTCCCCCTGAACCGCTGTAGGCGAGCAGTCCGTTCGCGGACACGGAAAGATTCGCAGCGGATAACGTATTTTCGTTTATGCTCCCAGCCGGGAAGGTCGTCTCGCCGACCACCAGTGGATTCTGCCGGGCTTGCGGTCGGGTCACGTCGAAGGACTGAGCCATCAGGAGATGGTCCCGTGCGTAGATCAGATATCCGGGCAGAGCGAAGGTTGCCGGCACGTCCAGCAGACGGTCGACCTGCTTTGAGCGAAGGGACCCAAGATAGGTCCCGGAGCGCTTGGGCTCTGCGCTGACATCGAAATAGAGGAAATGTTCCCCGTCGGGCAGGAACTGGGGCCACCGGTGGGCCGTCTCCTGCGCCTTTGTATCCAGGGTCGTCACTGGGACCGGAGTTCCGCCTGATTCGGAGACGGAGTAGAGGCCCGACCGCACCGCGGCGAACAGGATCACGCCCTTTGAGCTCCAGTCGGCTCCGGAAGTGCTGGTGGCGGCGGCGGCGATGACTTGCGCGGTCTGATTGTCGAGTCCGACCCGCTTGAGCTTCCCTCCGCAAAGAATCCGATGAGCCTGCTGTCGGGCGACCAGAAAGGCCGGGATGCCCCCTCCGTTCCGGGAATGGGACGGAAATGCAAACTATCGAGGGTTCGGATCCAGATCTGCTCGCTATTGGAACGATCGTCCTCCGCCAGCAGAAGCATATAGCGGCCGTTCGGCGACAAAATGCCTCCGGAGATGAGTCTGGTCCCTTCGGGCGCGCTGATCGAAAATCGAAGGCGAGGTTCCTCGTGAGTTTGCTGCCGTGAAGAAAACACCAGGGGCAGGGCCGAGCCGATTGCCATTGCGAGTACTGCCACACCAGCCAGGAGAGCCAGTCGGGAATTCTTCGGTTCCGCATCCGCCGCCGGACGATTTACGGGATGCTCGACAACGGGGGCGATGAATCGATAGCCCCGCCGCGCGATGGTCGCGATCAGGGTGGGATGCGTGGTGTCGTCTCCGAGCGCTTTGCGGAGGACCGAAATGTTGTTTGTGAGGCTGTCCTCAGTGACGCTGGCGCCGAGCCAAACAGAACTCAGCAACTCGTCCTTACTCACCGCGCGATCGCGGTGCTGAATCAAAACGGCAAGAATATCGAAAACCTTCGGCGCCAGAGTGACGGGGTGATCTCCATGCCAAAGTTGATAATTTGCCAGGTCGATCCGATAATCGCCGAAGACGTATTCCCGTACGACCGGAGGAGGGGCATTCATTTTCAAGGAGCCAGTATCCATCAATATATCGTTTTCCGGTGAAATGCAGGAAATCGGGTTCTCGCCCGGCTGTACTTCTATGGCAAGTCACGAGTGGTGTTGGATCTGAACCGCGAGCGTTACCGGCTCTAACAGCGATGTTTTCGAGACTAGTGCGAGGCCTCGGCAGCCTTCATATGGGAAACATCCTTTTCGTTCTCGTTACAGACATTCTCAATGAGCTCGTCCTCGGGAAGCAGCAGCAACGGCTGAACGATCGTCCAGGGTTTGGTATACGCCTTCGGGTCGTCGATGGTCGCCTGGAGTTCAAGATGTCCGAAGTCGCGCCTGCGAAAGCGCTCGGTGACGCGCATTGCCTCGGTAGTTGGATGACCGGCGCCGTCGAGCCAGATTCTTCCGTTGAAACCAGTTGATTCCACCACCAGCGTGTCTCCGTCCCACTTACCTGTCGAATACCCCAGCCACGTGGGATTGAGGTCTGCGACAGGCTCCCGGCCGTCCATGAAAATCTGGCGAAACTGATCGAACGCCTCGTAGAGAATCGCCACCAAATCGGGGTTCTGAACGATTTTAAACGGAAAAGGAGTCATGTTGATCTTCGGAACACCCTGCGAAAGGCAGTTCCCGTCCGGTTCTTCGGCGGAGCGCGCGCCGTCCCTGCGTTCGTTGAAGAGTGCCAGAGCCCGGGGCTGCATCGATATTTCGCTGCCCTCTTTGAGGGCATTGGCAACATTACTCATCTTCGGCGGAGCCGCCACCCAAACGCCGGACAAGTCAGGTTTGCCATCCGCTTTCCGAGGAGCGGGCGCCAGCAGATTCGGCTTGCCATCCTTGGTTCGCGGGAGACCCTTGTCAGGAATCTTTTGCCACTGCGCGCGCGCCAACGAGCACATGGCGGTCATCGTAATCAGCGCGAAGAATACATGAGCAAGTTTCACAGGCGCCTCGGTATGCCACTCTTTCTCACTTCACGCCATACTCCGGTCCATAACCCGCGGGGAGAGACTTATGCGGATCGACGACGACGGAAAGGTATACGATCTGATCCGAGGTAATCTCCGAGAACCAATGCGGCGTGTTCGGCGGGATGATGACGACGTCCCCCGGTCCGATCCTGCGGCTCACTCCGCCGCGCACCGGACCACCGGACACACTCGGACCATTTTGGGCTGACGCCACCTTCGGATTCTCGATGATGCCGCCGGTCACCAGGGTGCCGGTCCCCGAGATTACGTGGTAGATCTCTGTGACCTGGCTATGCTCGACACCGACGCTGGTGTCGTGGGCCTCTAACCTGGCGCGATGCACCGCACTCAGGCCAATGTTGTATTCGCCGTTGATACTGACCAGGCGGAGGGGCTGATCCTTTACGGCGATCGCGGCCGATTTCTGCAGGGTCGCGTCAATTTCCGCCTTCGACACATCGGTCGCTGTCCCGCGCGGCATATTCTGGGCATGAAGCCATGCGACGCCGGCCATCGAAAACGCCAGACCCAATGCGAATGCGCCTGAGGTGAACTTTTGCATCTCAATCTCCTGTTATTTTTCTCGCCGAATCGTTTCTCGCGAGCCAGCCCGAGGCCTTGCGGTTTCAAAATTAAACGGGCGGGCCGCCCTCGCCTTCGAGGGAAGCCCGCCTTGTTTTCAAACCGTCACGCCCCGGTTTTAAAAGACGTACTTCAGGGCCAACTGGATCAGCCTGGGGTTAACCGATGTAGCGGTAATCTGACCGAAGGCGGAGGAACTGACGGCTGTTGTCGGGTTAGCGAACTGCGGGTGGTTATAGGTGTTGAAAAATTCCACCCGGAACTGCAGCGTGGCATTCTCGTGGATGCCTCCAACCCGGGTTGTTTTCGACAGCGTCATATCCCAGTTGTTCTGGCCAGGACCGGTAATAATCCCGATACCCGAATTACCGTAGCCGGTTCCGTTACCGTATATTCCGCCGGTTGGCGTCGTGCTGAACGCCGCCGCGTTGAAGTATCCGGGACCTCCCGTCACGCCGCCGAGCCGATCGATGACGCCGCCCGTGGTTCCGACGTTGGCATAGGTCATTCCAGGAGCCATCTGGGCCGTCGATGCGCCGGCTGAACCGTACGCCGTTCCGCCGCGGCTGTCCGTGATCGTCAGGGGCGTGCCGCTCTGCATCGTAGTTACACCCGCCAGATTCCATCCCGAAACAATCTTGCCCGCGAATCCTTTCGGATGGCCGAACGGCAGGTCCCAGCTGTAGTTGATCACCAGCACCTCAGGCCGGTATTGTGAGTTCAACCCGTACGACTGTCTGAGATCGAGCGGATTGTTGCTGTTCGCAAGATTGGCGAACGCCCGCGCGTAGGTGTAGGCCGCTTGCAGCGTCACCCCATGGGAAAGCTGCTTCCGCAGCGTGGTCTGGAAGCTGTTGTATTTGTAATCTCCATTGGTGGAGTTCCATGAAGCAGTGGGCGCCATGCCGAGATAAGGCACGCGCAGGGATGCGTTCTGGGTGGTAGTGGTCGTAACGCCGTTGACAGGGTTCGCCGGGCTCGCCAGCGCGGCCTGATTGAAATGCTGGCTCTGTTCCTGATGGATACCGTACGATCCCACATACCCGGTTTCGAGAATCCAGCTGGGCCGGATTTCATATTGCACGTTCAAATTGTACGAATACGTCACCGGCGTGATAAAGACTTGATTTAACCCGCCCGTAGCCAGATTCGAACTACAGGGGCTGGCGACCGAACACGCCGCATTAAAGTTGATCCAGCGCGTCGGGAACTCCCCAACAGTAAAACCGCCGACGTTATAAGGGTGCGCCAGCGTAGCGGCAGCGTACGCCGCACCGGACCCGGCTGTCTGGACGGCATAAGGCGGGGCCTCGGTGCCGCCTGAAGAGATGTTGATGCCGTTGATCTTGTCGTAGAACATCCCCCAGCCTCCGCGCAGGACCAGCTTATGGCTGGCTAAGGGTTGGTAGGCAAACCCGCCCCGCGGCGCAAAGTTATCCCAGGGAGTCGGCGTACTGGTGGGGATGTTGCTGGTGTTCCGCAGGACGCCGGCCGGAAGCGGACCCCATGTGGCGGTGCTGTAATTCGCCGGCACGGCATAACCCACAAGAGAACCGGTGGCCGGCGAATTCCCGAGCGTTGCCGCCGTATTTGCCAGCACCAGCTGGGAGAACCACGTCGTCGTGTAGTTCCCATACTTTTCCGACATCAGTCCGTCGTATTCCCAGCGCAAGCCAAGGTTCAGCGTCAACCGCTGGGAAACTTTGATGTCATCCTGGACGAACCCGTCATAAGTGTCTTGCAGGAAGTAGTGAACCACGCCGCCGTTTGTCGAATTGTAGATATCGCAATTCCCGCAGCTGTTTATATTGCTCAAACCCGTCGGGGATCCGTTCTGCGCCGCGGACAAACCCAGCAGAAAATCGGGGAATCTCTGGAACTCGACAACCCCCGTCCCCAAACCGTAATAAGTCCAATGCTGCTGGCCCTGCTCCAGGTCGAAGCCGGCGCGAACCGAGTTTTTCCCGTGCGTCCAGGAAATCTGATCGCCCAACTGGTAGTCGTCGAGGACGTTGGTCTGGTTTTGCCCGGAGCCAAACCCGATGCCTTCCGACAGGCCGTTGAAATCAAGCCGCGGCAGTTGCTGGTTGGCCACATTCAGAGGTGTAATTCCGACGCTCGAAAGTTGAGCGCCCCCAAGATTCGTTGCCTGGGCGATATTGCGCTGATAGGAGACGCGCGCCTCGTTCACAAAGCTGCTCGACGCGATGGTCGTCAGACGCAGCAGTGAGGTGACATACTTCCAGAGAGTTTGACCCGGAAGAGTTGGAAAGCTGCCATTCAGAAAGGTCTGCGCCGGCTCCCTCGAGATAGTACCAGCGGCCGGACAGGGTGTTCTTTGCATTGAGAAGATAATCCCCGTTTCCCATGATCTGATGTTCGTTATCCAGAGCGGGAATACTGAAGGTGGCGTTTGTCTGGTATTGGCCGGTGCTGGAGCTGGGAAATAAAAATAGGCCGCCTGGGATCGTGGCCTGCAGAAGTCTCATGGCGATAGGATTGATGTTGGACCCATCGCAGGCGACCTGCGTGCCGCCCGCGTACGACTGATAAAATGCCGCGTTCCCGCCCGGATGGTTCGCAGGGCAGACCGCCGCTCCGACGGCCGACTGGAAAGCCTGCCCAGCCGCGTCTTCGGCACCGCTCGCGCTCGTCGTCCCCCGGGGTCCGGTAGGAATAGGGAACAGCGTGGAGCCACTCGCAAAGCCCTGACTCGTGGTCCCCTGAGCGGAGAAAGCGGCCGATGGGGTGCCCTTGGATAACCCATTCTTTTGATGGCTGTCCTGGAACGACGTAAAGAAGAACAGCTTGTCCTTCTTGATTGGACCTCCAACCACTCCGCCCCATTGATTGGCATTCAGGACCAGCCTCTTGCCTCCCGAAAGATTTTGAAAAAAGTCGTTCGCATTGAAATCGGTGTTGCGGAGAAACCCGAACGCGGTGCCGTGGAACTCATTCGTGCCGGATTTGGTGATGACACTCACGTTAGCGCCCGGATTGCGTCCGAATCCCGCGTCATACAGCGAGGTTTGAATCTTGAATTCCAGCAGGGAGTCCGGATTCGGAAGCGCCATGGAGGCGTTACCGTTACTCTCCGTGATACTGTTGTTTCCCGACTGCGCCGACATGGCCTTCATTTGCGCCCCGTCAATCGAATAGGCGTTCTGGCCGACGTTTGCGCCGTTGACCGCCACTTCCTGATTGCCTCGCCCCAGGGCGGTAGCGTTGTTGACGGTGGCGTTGGTACCCGCGGCCAGCGTGAGGATTTGCAGATAGTTGCGAGTGCTGAGCGGAAGCGCGGTCACGGTCCTCGATTCCACCGTGGTGCCCAGCGTCGAACTGGCGGTTTGAAGCGCTTCCGCGTTCGCCTCCACCGTCACTGCCTGCGTCTGCGTCCCCAGCTCCAGACTTCGGTTCAGCACGGGGATCTCAGTGATGTTCACCTTGACAGCCGGAACCTCAACCTCCTTAAATCCGCTGGCGGCGAATCTCACCTTGTAGTCGCCCGGAGGGAGCAATGCAAAACGGTATGTACCGGCCGCGTCTGTCGTTACTACACGCTCCTGTCCAGTGTCCGCTGTTAACGTGACAGTGACGTTCGGGATGACGCCGCCAGACGTATCGGTTACGGTTCCGGTAAGCGCTCCCGTACTCGCAGTTTGAGCTCCTGCGGATGGCAGCCATACGCTAACCAGGCAAATAAGACAAATCCACGTTGTCCACCTAAACATTGCTAACTCCTCCTGCGACGCCTTAACGCCACATACTGTAACAGACCACTAAGCTTCAGGTAGCATAAGACTGAAAACTTATAAAGTCAATTACTTTTTTAACCAGTTAGTTGAAACTGTTATTAGTACACTTACTAACTTGGCGACGGCCGCATAGCAGGAAATAAGGCAAAGTGAGTCCCCGTTAAAGACACGGCGGATCTTCACTGCGAGTTACCCGCAGTGTTCAGGCAGAACGAATCGGCGTGAGGGGAGTTATTCGCCGCGGGCCCAGGCTTTGATGTCGAAGTTATCCGGCACGCGCAGGAATACGCTGCTGGCGCCTTCCTCCCACGTTTTATGCCCCTTGCCGGTAGTGTCTTCCAGGAACGCCATATCGCCGACGTCCAGATGCACTTTGGTTCCGTCCGAAGCCTCCACATCGATCTTGCCGGAGACTGTAACTGCCAATTGACGAATTCCGGCGTTATGCAGCAGGACCGCGTTCGCCCCCGCCGGCAAACCCGTAAAGCTCACCGTTACTCCCGGAATCAAAGCTCGCTTGTTGTTGGCCAGCTTGATTTCTTCCACGTGAGTGTCGCCCTTAGCATCGCTCCAGAAATGGAACAAATGAGGCTGCGGCGGAAGCACGGGAGCTTTCTTTGCCTGCTGGCTAAGCGCGATTCCCGTGGCCATCACCAGCAAACCGCTCACTCCAATAATCGTCGCTGTACGACTTACTTTCATGCGTTTCTCCTTATCGGCGGGACGACCCATCCATCAATCCTTCGGTACTGACGACAACCCTTTGTACACAAATTTCTGGACTCTTCTGCAGCATTCGCCGGCAGTAAAGTTATCATTGATTTCCGCCGTGTAGATATTGCCTTTCGAATCGGAAGTCATTTGATGAAGAATATTGAAGTTCCCCGGTTCCATGCCCGGCTTTCCAATGGTGTAGATAATCTCCAGGGTCTTGCGTTCGAGCACAAAGACATGTCCTTCGCTGCGATCCGCGACGTAAAGGAATCGCTGCTGCGGGTCACTCGAAAAGGCGACACTGGCAGCGGTCTGAGGAACACACGACGGCGGCTGGCAGTTCCGGCCTATAAATACCTGGTTCAGATACTTGCCTTCAAGCGTGAATACCTGAACGCGTTCTCCGCCCCGGTCGGCAACATAAACGAGGCCGTCATTCGAAACTCTTGCACAATGGACGGAGCTGAACTGCGGTGCGCCAAGCTCCGTGTTCTGCCCGGGAGCCGGCAGCTGGCCGCTGGGGCGAGGCTCGACGTCCGTGGGTTCATTGCCGAATGCGCCCCACATCCGCTTGAATGCGCCTGTATCCGCATCGAACACGATCACGCGCCGGTTTCCGTAGCCATCCGCGACAAAAAGCTCATTCGTTTTGGGGTATACGAACTGATCCGCGGGTCTGTTCAGATTGCTTGTGTCCTTGTTGCCCTTACTTTGTCCGGAATGGCCGATCTGCATGATGAATTTCCCCTCCTGCGTGAACTTCAGGAGTTGATCGTCCAGCTTGTTGGCATTCCCCCCGATCCAGACGTTGCCTTTGTAGTCGACGAAGATGCCATGCTCTGTGGCGGGCCATTCATAACCCTCGCCGGGACCTCCCCACGCCCTGATGAAGTTTCCCGCCGCATCGAACTCAAGGACTGGTGGGGCAGCCATGGATTTCTGGGCTGGCCTTATGGTCCGCGGACGATGCAATACCCAAACATTGTTCTGTGAATCCACGGACACGCTGGACACCTCGCCCAATATCCATTTACTCGGTATCTTTGGCCAGGACGGGTCCACTTCGAAAATGGGCGCCTTCTTCGCGCGGGCCTTGGAAGCCTGTGCGGCCCAGGGTGTTGTTATCCATGCGACCAATGTGGTGAGTTAAGATAAAAAACGTCTGCTGCGCAATACCTCGCCACTTCAAAGCCTCCATGCCTGCCCCCTTGTTCTCAAACCTGGAAAATAATAAGCGAGTTTCAGACTGAACTTCCCGCTTGCGCTGCTTGACTCCCTATTCAGTGGCCCCTAATTTACGAAGCAAATTCGCTGTACTCAGGAGCGGGGGCGGCCCTCCTTCGAAACTTCTGGAAGGCATCATCGTAATCGCCAGCGGCGTCAGTCCCCGCTTGTTCTTTACGTCCAGCTTCGCCCCCTTGTCCGCGAGCAACTGAACGACTGTGTTGTAACCTCTGGATGCGGCCAGATAGAGCGCGGTGTTGCCAGCCTGATTGGCCGCGTTGACATCGCCTGAATCGGGTGTGCTGAGCAGGAGCGTGACACATTCCCTGACAGGGTCTTCATGCGCCTTAGGTGCGCCGTCTATTCCACCCGTCCGGTACTCGGCGCTTGTCGCTGCGATCAGAGCTGTGGTACCGTCTTTGGCTGCCGCTTTCGGATCGGCGCCACTGGCCAGCAGGACGCGCATGATAGCGGCATCGGCGTATTTCGCGGCCAGCACAAATGCCGTGGCTCCGACCAGAGAATTGGGCAGCGCAAAGTCCGGCCCCGCGCGCCTTAACGGAGTACCATTCTCGATCTGAGCATTCGGATTGGCTCCATGTGCCAGGAGCGCATTCACGAGTTTCAGGTTTCCTCTCAGGACAGCGGCCTGCAGAGCGGTATATCCCGCTCCATGGGCGTTCACGTCCGCGCCCTTGTCCAGCAGAAATTCCGCGAACGCCGCCTGGTCGCTATGGGCCGCCAGTACCAACGCGCTGTTGCCGTCGGGAGCCCTGTCGTTCACGTCCCCTCCCCCTGCAAGTAAGGCCCTGGCGCAATCGATACAGCCCACTCGCGCCGCAAAAAGCATCGCGGTGCTGCCTCCCGTTGGCATCACACGGGAAGGACCGAAATCGCTGGCGGTGCTTCCGCTCCCCTTGAGAGTGAGGCGCCAATTGCTGACACGGGAACGGACCCGGACGTCAACCCCGTGCGCGACAAGCACCCGAACGACGTCTGCGTGCCCCTGCGCCACTGCCCACATCAGAGCCGTTTGTCCCGCCGAGCTCTCCGGTGGTCCATGTTCGCTCCATGGGCCAGCAAGGTTTGCACCGCATCCGCGTTCCCTGCGCGCGCCGCCTCCATAAGCGGCGAAACTCCCGTCACCGCAACCAGATTTGGATTCCTCCGCGCGCCAGGAGCATTTCCACCATGGACGCGCTCCCGTTGGTGCAGGCCAGGTAGAGCGGTGTTACGCCAAGATCGTTAGCCACGTTGACATTTGCACCGGCGCCAATCAGCAGACCCGCCGTGTCCAGATCGTCGAAGTGAGCCGCCCAGTGGAGCGCCGCGGAACCATCACTCTGCGTCGCATTCACGTCTGCGTGCTGCTTGAGCAGACTACGCACCGCATCCTTGTCCTGGCTCCTGGCCGCCGTCGACGAGATCGGGATTGTTAGCGGCGGCGAATTGTTGGTGGTCGCGGCGAAACTGCTGAGCAGCAGCAACGAGCGTCCACCAGCCGATCAGGGTTTTCAGGTCCGATGTACATCCTTTGTAATGTCCGAACTTATCGACGCCGGAGAGCTGATCAAACTCGCCAGTGCTGTCTCCGATGTTATCCGCATGCACGCCCAACTTATCCAGCAAGGTCAGGTGCAGGTTGGCAAGCGGCGTGTCTTTGCCGTATTTAAGGTGCCGCCCGCTCTTGATTTGGCCGCATCCTCCGCCAAGCAGCAGGATTGGCAGGTTTATGGGGTCGTGCCCATTACCATTGCTCATGCCGGACCCGTAGATGATCATCGAGTGATCCAGCAGGGAGCCGTCGCCGTCGGCCGTCGATTGCAGCTTTTCCAGCAGCCGGGTAACAGAGTCAGATGATAGGTGTTGATCTTGGCGAGCTTGGCCAGTTTCACGGGATCGTTCTGGTGATGCGAGATGGCGTGGTGGGCATCGGGAATCCAGGTTCGGGGAAGGTTCGCCCGCTTTGTTCGCGGCTGACCATGAACGTGATGATGCGGGTCATATCGCACTGATATGCCAGCGCGATCAAGTCGTACATCAAATTAGCATGATCTTCAAACTTAGCCGGAATGCCTTCCGGATGGTCCATCATTCGGCAGTTCCCGCGAACTCTGCTCTTCGGCCAATTGTATACGCCGCTCGACATCGCGAATGGCCTCGAAATATTCACTTAGCTTGGCTCGGTCGCCCGGCCCTAAGCGTTGCTCAATGCGGCCTATTTTCTCGACCACGGAATCCAGAATGCTGCCTTCCGCCTGCATACCGGCGCGCCGCGCGTCGGCGCTGGTACTGCCGCTATCCCCGAACAGCCGTTCGAACACCGCACGCGGATCGTACTCCATCGGCAACGGCGTGGAAGCCGAGCGCCAGGAGATCGTGCTTGTGTAGGCACAACTAAAGCCCGCGGAACATGCGCCTGCCGACTCGCTCGACTCCAGAGCCACTTCGAGCGAAGCGAGTTGCGTGTACCGGCCGAGCTCCCTGGCTGCCATCTGGTCCATCGAAATTCCCGCGCGGAGATCCGCGGTTGCCTCGCGTCTTTTTCGGGGGCAGGTCCGTCAGGAACCCAGTACTGGCCGGGATGCGAGTCGGCCGGATCTGCGTCGGCATGGGGAATACTGTTGAGCCCGCTCAGCACCATGAGGCGATCCCGGAACGGCGCCAGCGGCGTCAGCGTCGGCGTCAAATTCAAACGCGGCGCCCTCTCTCCGGCGTCCACTTCTCCATCACGATCCCGTTCGGCACATAGACCGCTCCAAACCGCTTCGTCGGCTTGACCGCGGCCGAAAGCGCCGGCATCATGCCATCCAAAAACGGCAGCGCCAGAGCCGTACCAATGCCGCGCAGCATGGTACGGCGACCGATGGCTTTTTTGGTGATGATCATCTGCTCGATCTCCTCAATTCAATTTCGAATTCCGGGCCTTTACGCCACTCGCTGAGGCTGGGGTATTTTGGATACCAGCCTGCGACTCCGCGTTCTTCGCAATACTCATCTGAAATGGCGTGCTTTTCACGATTCCTTCAATAATGGAAGACCAGCGGTAGTCGTCGGCGGCAGATTCCCGCACAATCTTCCGCACGGCCGGAAGATCGTAATATTCCAGACCGCGGCCCAGCGCCCACGCCAGAAGTTTCTCTGTGAAGGCGTCGGCAAATTGTTCCCGGCGGCTCAGTAACAGCCCCCTCAGCCCCGCGACTCCCTGAAATTTAGTGCCGTCCGGAAGAGCCCCGGCGACATCGATCGGAGCGCCGCTCTTGTCGGTGGAGTGCCATTGCCCTATAGCGTCGAAATTCTCGAGTGCGAAGCCCAGCGGATCCATCCGCAAGTGGCAGGCGGCGCAAACGGGGTTCTTCCGATGCTCTTCCATCCGCTCGCGCACTGAGGCGAGTTTGCCGTTCACGGGGGTTTCCTTCAGCGGCGGCACATTGGGTGGTGGGGGCGGCGGAGGCATGGCCAGCACATTGTCGAGCAACCATTTGCCGCGAAGCACCGGCGAGGTTCGGTTGGCGTAAGAGGTTACCGTCAGAACGCTTCCCAGACCGAGAATGCCCCCTCGCTCTCCATCCTTGAACGTGACCCGCCGAAAGCCGTCTCCGTAGATGTTCGGGATCCCATAGTGCCGCGCCAGACGCTCGTTGACAAACGTATAGTTGGCGCTCAACAGGTCCACCACGCTGCGATCCGCGCGCATCTGGCTATCCAGAAACATGTCGGTTTCCTGTTGGAAGGCCGCGCGCAGGTTTTCGTCGAAATCGGGAAACTCGTCCGGATCCGGCGCTGCACCTCGAAGCTTTGGCAGTCCAAGCCACTGCGTGGCGAAACCCGTCATCAATGCTTTTGAACGGGCATCGGTGAACATGCGCCGAACCTGTTGCGCCAGAACTTCCGGGGCTTTGAGCTTGCCGGCGGCAGCGAGGCTAAGCAATTCCTCGTCGGGGATACTGCTCCAGAGGAAAAAGGATAGCCGGGATGCTAACTCAAGGTCATCAAGGCGATAGACAGTGCCCGGGGCCGCGTTCGGCGGATCGGGCTCGAAACGGAACAAAAACTCCGGATCGGTGAGTATCCTTTGGAGCCCAGACTCAATACCGGCATCAAAGGTCCCTTGCTTCCGGCCAACCTCATAGAAGTGAAGCAGCGGCTGAATGTCTCCGTCTTTCACAGGACGGCGATATGCGCGGCGAGCGAGTGTCGAGAGGATTCTTCTGGCGCAAGGCTCCGCATCCGAGCTTCCCGTCGGGTGACACACAAAGATGGCGCGGCGGCTTGGCGTGTCTCCGGGCCCCTCAGCCTTAAATGGACCGCCGATCGAGACAGTGCCAACGGTGGGATAGCCACTGTATAGCTCGGTGTACTCCGACCCGGAAAGCCCCGTCTGAGGCGGCTGCACCACACCCTCAGGTTCGGCGGTGTCTTCCACGAATGAGATGCCCACGACCCGGGGACCCGCTCGCACCGGGAACCGTACTTCCAGATCTTTATCCGCGAAGTGCATATACAGTTCCCATGCAGGGTCGCCCGGATATTTCCCCGGCGTAACTGACCGGAGCCGGCTTGCCTGGGGCCTCGCCGCCCACCGAGAAGAGTTTGATTCGCTTGCCGTCCAGGCGCACCTCGATCTGGTGCGGCCGGCCCATGCCCTGGATATAGTCGTATCCCCCCGCTCCCAGCTTGATCTTCACCGCGTACTCGCCATCCACGGGAAAGTTATGACGAATCGCGATCCCGCCACGGGATCCAAACGGGAGGTCTTCACTTACCCGGTCGTCCTGAACCAGCATCTTAGGGACGTCATAGATGTCATAGGCCGGAAGGACCGTGGGATCGCCGATAGCCTGGCGGCTGATCTTCGGGCCGCCGACACGTACCGCTCCACTAAGGATGGCGACACTGTGAGCGAACCCGCCATGTTGTCGAACCCGTCCTCGCCGGCATCATCGATTCCCAGAAGCAATCGACCGTTAATATCAATCGCGAGCAGGTCCCGAATGGCATTGGTGTATTCAGTCTGGTTTAGCCGATGAATGGCGACCCTGCCGGGGTTGGGCTTGGCCAACGCCGCCCGGTCGAGCTCTGTCTCCAGCCAGGAGGCAAACTTATCCGACGCACCCCGGTCCGGCCGCGGCATACCAGCAGGCGGCATTGTCCCACTCTTAACCTTATTAAGTACTTTCTCCCACACTTCAGCGCCCGCGGCCACATTCCCGAGATCCATCTTGTCGAGAGCGAGACCCGCAGTACGCAATCGTTCGTTGTGGCAGGTGACGCAGTATGTATTGAGAAGCGCGCGCTGAGTTGAAGCGGCCGACGAACTCGGATTTGTCACCGACTGAGGCTGGGGACTCGCCCCTCCAAGCTGAAGCATTGGACCGAAAAGCAAGGCAGATCCAGCCAATGCGACGCCTAACTGCCCCACAATCCCACGTGGTGTTTTGGGCATTCCTTTCATGCTTCTACAAACGTGAGATTACGCGCGGAGCCACTTAATCCAAGCCGTGTCGGTATACACAAAACCATATTTCTTAAAAGGGCACTAGCCGCAAACGGGGTCACAGCCCAGTCAGGTTACCTTCGACCGGCCCCAGGTGTCCTTAGAAATCGCTGAATGCCACCTAATATTGCTCTAAGAGTTCGGTAATAGATCGTCCAGGCGGGCGCTAGCTGGGCGGATCAGCCTATTTTGAGGAGTATTGTGTGTCCGCCTGCCAAAAGGTTAGCGAACAACGGAGGTGTTTAGCCGATGGGAAATAGAAACAGATATTCTGGCCGGGCGTCCTTGCTAACGTCCGACGGACTTCGAACATCGGCCCGGGGTTTTCTGCGCCACGACTCAGCGCGAGCAATCACGGCGGTGGAATCTGCAAGTCGTTATGTGCCGTTTCCCCACCCCGTCACTTTGGAGCCGTCCGTCGCGCTACCGCAGCAGGCCGATCGTATATTGGAGCGCCTGGTACTGACTCTGGTAATCGTATTTCGCGCTGAGGTTCTCGATCTCCGCCGCTGTCTGGTTCAATTGAGCCTGCGACAGTTCAACGATCGAGGCCAGACCGAGATTGTAACGCCCCTGCGCGAGACTGACGCCGAGCGCAGCCTGTTGTACAAACTGAGCGGTGACGTCGATTCGCTGGAAGGCGGTTGATGCATTTGCCCACGCAAGGCGAACGTCACGGGAGAGGCGCAACTGTTCATCCCGCAGCTTCTGGTCCGCTTCCATGGCGCGATCCCGCGCCGCCTCCTTCCTTGCGCTGAACAGGTGACCGTTGAAAACAGGAATGCTGACGTTCACCGCGATGCCTTCGTATTCCGAGGGGATGGCCTGTGAGGTGAGTTGCTGGATGTAGGGAATATAACCGGCAACGCCGACAACACTCACTGTAGGATGGGCAAGGTCCTTCTCCGCTTCGGCGAACTTGTATGCGGAATCGCGCGACAATCGGAAGCTGGCCAGCTCGGGGCGGTTCGCGATTGCCTGCGTAACCAGGTCATCCGGGTTGGAAGGCGGAACCGGAGGCAGCGCTTCCTCCTGAACCCGATACTCGACCACCGTATCGGCACCGAGTGCCCGTGCCAATTCCGCATACGCTTCCGCCAGACTGTTCTGCGCCTGAATGAGCAGGAGTTTCGCCTGCGACACGTTGACGGAGGCAAAGCTGACATCGAGCTTCGAACGCAGCTGATTCTGTGCCAGTTGTGTCACCTGGTCGAGCAGGGTCTGGCGCGTCTTGATCGTCTCCTGCGCCGTCCTGATCAAAGCCTGAGCGTGGAGGACATCGAAATAGGCCCGGTTGACCTGCAGCAAAACGTCATACCGGGTGGACTAGCACGTTCTGCGCGCCAGACTGGTTCTGCAGGCGGGCAGAGGCGACGAGGTTCTTCGTACGTCCCACGTCGGTGATGAGTTGAGACACCGCGAAGCCGTCTCCGAGCCGATTAAACAGAGTCGAATCCGAGAGAAATCCGGCGCCGATCCTGGCGTCGTGGTTTGCCTGCGAGCCGGTGATTTCCGCCGTCACGGTGGGAAGATAAGCCGAACGCGCTTCCACAACCAGCTGGCTGGTGAACGCGGCTTCGTATTGGGCCGCCTGTATCTGCGGGTGATTCTGGAGCGCCGCCATTTCTGCCTGCTGAAGGGTCAGCAGGGGGGGCGGCTGCGAGGGTTGTTGTGCCTCCGCCCCCACGGCGCATAACACAGCCAGAAGAATCGCCGGAAATCCGGCGTCAGGCTTCCTGCGCGACTTTCCGTTTGTTTTTTCCATAGACAAGCAGGTACGCGGCCGGAACGATGAAGATCGTCAGCAGAACCGAAGAAGTGAGCCCGCCGATAATGGCGCGCGCCATCGGCGTGTATTGTTCCCCTCCGGAGCCGAGTTTCAGCGCCATGGGCGCGAGTCCGATGATGGTCGCAAGCGAAGTCATCAGGATCGGGCGCAGTCGTACTCGACAGGAGGTAATCACGGCATCGGCCGCGACATGCCCTGCTCTTCCAGCCTGTGGGCGAAATCGACGATCAGAATACTGTTGGAGTCCGCAATGCCAATCAGCATCAAGACCCCGACGAGAGACATCACGTTCAGTGTGGTGTGCGTCAGCGGCAGGATGATCAGCACGCCGATGAATCCCGTCGGGATGGCGAGCATGATCAGAAGCGGGTCCACCCAGGAGCCGAACTGCGCCACCAGGATCAGGTACAGAAGAACCAAGGAGAGGCCAAAGCCGATTCCGAAGCTCTTGAAAGACTGATCCATGCCGTTGACCATGCCGCGAAGAGTGACGCGAATGTTGGAAGGGAGTGTGGCGTCCCTGATGGTCTGACGGATCGCGCTCGTCGAGTTTGCTTAGATCCTCTCCGGTGGGAGTGACATACACGTCGGCCACGCGCTGGATCTGATAATGGTCGATCTCCGTGGGCGATTGAAGGTTGACCAGTTTCACCACGGAATCGAGCGTGGTTGGCTGTTTCAGATTTGGCGCGCGAAGCGGAATCTGCTTCAGATCGACCAGGTTGTGGATGGCGCCCTTGCCATGCTCGGCGTACTGCACGGACAGAAAGTAATCGTTGCCGGTGGCATAGTCGACCCAATAGTTGGGCGCGATCATGATGTTCGAATTCAGCGCCGTAATGACGTTGTCCACGACGTCTTTCTGGGTACAGCCCCAGTTCTGCCGCGTGAACCCGGTCGACATCCATCCGCACCGAGGGATAATTCATGTCCTGCGGAATTAGATCTGTCCCACGCCAGGCAGACGGCGGATGCGTCGCGCGAGATCCTGCGCCGTGTTGTAGGTGAGATCGAGATCCCGGGTGTTGACCTGCACGTCGATGGGGGCCGGCATCCCCGCGTTGAGAATGGCGTCCACCATCGACCCGCTTTGAAAGAACGCGCGGACGTCGGGGAACTCGGCGGCCAGCCGGCTCCGGACGCGGTCCATATATTCCAGACTGCCGACTTTGTGCTCGTCGTTGAGCGCCACCTGGATGGTTGCGGTGTATTGTCCCGGGTTGGTGGTGTACAGCGAGGAAATATCGTTGACCACGCCGATATTCGACAACACCATTTTGAGATCCTTCGGCTCGACACACTCTGCGGATCATGGTCTTCGATCCGCGCCACGTACTCGTTGGTTACTTCGATCCGGGTTCCCGTCGGCACCTTCATGTTCATGGTGAATTGCCCCGCGTCGGTTTGCGGAAAGAAGGCGCGGCCCACGAAGGGATAGATGCCCAGGCTCGCCACGGACAGGCACGCGATCGCGGCCACGGTCAGGCCGGGGCGATTCAGGGCGCGCCGCACCGCGCGCTCGTAAACGTCCAGCAGCGGGTTGAAGCAGCGGTTGAAGGCCCGGTTGAAACGGCCGCCCACGAGTTGTCTTCCCTCTCCGCATCGCCTTGCGCCCCATCATCGGGAGCAGCATGACCGGGAACGGCTTTGAGGAAGCGCGCAGCAGAAGAGCGGAATCACGGTCATCGCCACGACGTAAGAAGCCAGCATGGCGAAAGACCGAAGGAAAGCGCCAGCGCTGAAAACAAAAATTTGCTCACCCCGAAAAGAAGCGTGACGGGGAAGAAATCCACCACACCGATGAGCGTCGCGGCCAGCACCGCCATGTTCACTTCCGCTGCGCCCTGTTCCGCGGCTACCACGGGAGACGATCCCATTTCCAGATGGCGGTAAATGTTTTCCAGCGAGATGACCGAGTTGTCGATCACGCGTGAGAACGCCAGCGCGAGGCCGGCCAGGATCATGGTGTTGATGGTGCTGCCGAGCAAGTACAAGATCACGAACGCGGCCATCGTGGAGATGGGAATCGACAGAAGCACCGCTACCGTGGCCCGGCCGCTGCCGAGGAACACCAGGATGATGACGCCGATCAGCACCAGCCCGTCGGCCCCTCGTGCAGCACCGTGTCGATCGCCTCCTTGACGAAAACCGACTGGTCGAAAACGATGTCCGTCACCAGTTGTTTGGGCATGTCGAACAGATGCGCCGTCAGGTCGCGGACCCCGTTGACCACCTGAATGGTGTTGCTGTCTCCCCCCGACTTCATGATCGGGATGTACGCCGACTTCTGGCCGTCGATGCGGACGATGTTGTACTGAAGCTGGCTGGCGTCTTTCGCCTCGCCGACATCTCCCACTGAGACCCAGCTGTTGCCGACGGTCTTGATGGAACGTTGTTCAGATCGAGACATTCTTCACCAGACTGTTGGAGTAGACGTAAAAATCGGTCGGGCCGATCTTGACGTCGCCTGCGGGGAGAATGAGATTGCTGCTATTCAGGGAGTTGACTACGTCCATCACGCTCAGCTGGCGCGAGAGCAATTTGAACGGATCGACGTAAACCATCGCCTGCCGGTATTTACCGCCGAATACGGCGGGGATCTCCGCGCCGGGGACGACCGCAATCTGATTTCGGATCTGGAACTGCGCCAGATCGTGAAGCTGGGTTTCGCTCAGTCCCTCGCCTTTTACCGTGACCAGTGTTACGGGCAGACTGGAGGCGTCGAACTTCAAAACCAGCGGCGGCAGTGTCCCGGGCGGCAGACGTTTCAGATCGGCCAGCGCCAGATTGGACAGCTGTGTCACGTCCGCATCCGCGTTGGTGCCGGGCTGGAAGTACGCTTTGATGATGCTGACGCCCAGCAGCGACCGCGACTCCATATGATCCAGCCCGCTTGCCTGCGTGAACCAGCGCTCCAGTGGGTTGGTGATGTCGGTTTCAATATCCACCGGCGGCATGCCGCTGTAGAACGTCGCCACCACCACGACCGGAATATTGATCGGCGGAAAAAGATCCACCGGCATACGGGCGATGCTGGTCACTCCGATGACTCAGCGCGAGGCACAATACCACAATGAAGTAGGGATTGCGGATGGAAAAGCGCGGCATGGAGTCTACTGGTCCTGCGCCCTTATACTGCGCAAGCTGAACCACTGAAGGACGCACCTTCTGCCCCGCTTTCAGCCCGCTCCGGTCGCTGACGACAACCATCTCGCCTTCGCGCAGTCCGGCCAGCACTTCGGCATCTTTCGTCAGTCTGTATGCCCAGGCTCACTTTCCGCATGCTCGATCTGTTCCGGCCGGCGTCGACAACGTAGACTATTCGACTTTTCGCCTGTTCTGACTCACCGCCTGCAATGGCACCGCGATAGCGTTGTTCTTCTGATCGAGCGCCAGCGTGGCTTCGGCATACATCCCCTTTATCAGCTTGCGATCGGTGTTCGAAATATCCACCTCGGTGTGCATGGTCCGCGTGTCTTCCTTTACATCGACGGAGAAGCGCGCGATTTTTCCGGTATAAGTCTGTATTGAGCGCGGGCACACTCACGCGCGGTATCGCCAATCCGATGTACCGGACATAGGTCTCCGGAACAGGGATAACAAGACGGAATATATCGTCCTCTGACAGCCGCGCCAGCGGCAGCGCCTGCGTGCTCGAACTTGTGCCTGCCTGTACCAGCGTGCCCTGATTCGCAAATCGCCGCGTTACTACCCCGGCGAAAGGCGCTGTGATTTTCGCGTAATCGAAAAGAACCTGATCGTGCTGCCTTCTGGCCTTTGCTGCATCCAGCTGGCTTTGTACCGCCAGATTGGACTCCGCGGACTCCACCTGGGCCTCGAAGCTAGTCCTTGCCCACGTACATCGTCCACTTCCTGTTGCGCCACCAGGCCGGGCTGAGACTCGGCCACTTTTTTCATACGGTCCGCCTGCAGATGAAGCACATTGTGCTGGGCCTGAACCTGCTTACCTGATGTCTCCGCATGTGTCACCTGATCCGCCGCGCTCTGGATGGCGGCGTCATCCTGCTGTAGTTGCTGACTCCAGTTCGGGAATCTCCAGAACCGCCATCAATTGGCCCGCCTTGACCCGAGTGCCGTAATCCACCAGCAACTGCTTTGACATAGCCGGATTCTTTGGCATAAACGTCTATCTCCTGAAAAGGAACCAATTCCGACGACAGCGTCAGGCTGCGCGACAAGGGCATCGACTTTACAGCCACCACGCCTACGCTCACTTCCCCGCCGTTCGCCGCTGGCCAGAGCCGCGTCCGCCTTGGCTTTCGCTTCGTTGCCATCACAGGAAATCAACCCCGCCGCCATTGAACAATGGCCGCCGCAGGAAAAAGCGCTGCCAGGAAGTTGTCTTTTAATCGTCGTATGCGGGTTGCCCGAAAGCGGAGTATTGGGCGGCATTCCGTCTTTGGAAACCTGTTTGATCATTTCGCCCAGCGCCTGCAGCGAAAATCCGCCGGAACGGCAAAACCGGATCAACCCCTCTTCCTGCTCCTGGATTCGCCTGACCATTGCCGGGTCTCCTCGGCGATCTGTATTGGAATGATGTGCACGCCGTTCCGGTCGCCATGGACGAGATCGCCCGGACCGAAGTGAGTCTTCCGATTTCAACCGGGTTTCCGAATCAACTATGTGCGCGTAGGCATGAGAAACCGAAACCCTCGGGAGAAAACAGGGAAACCCAGCGCTTCCACGGCCTGCAGATCCCGTACCGCGCCTTCGTTACACACCCCGCGCAATTCAGCGCCTGCGCGATATTGGCGTGAATCTCGCCCACCAGCGCCCCGAAACCGGGCGTATGGTCGATATCCTCCAGGACTAACACGCTCGGCTCCGGCACGAGGCCACCTAAGTCCACCAGTCCATCCGGTCGTAATAACAGCGAACCTGTCATCGGTGCCGGGAAGTGCGCACGCGCGCTGTTCCGCATAGCCCAGCATCGGCGGGAGCAGGGGGAACCGGCTAGTCAAAGCGCCGAAACAAAGCCTTCGTTGCGGGGCTGGACGTCGAAATGCTCTCGACCGCATTCGAAACGTCAAGTATCCATCTGGCGAAATTCTCGAAAGCAGCTATGGTAATCGTATTCATCACTAAAGTGGCCACTGACCTGATACCGGAAGTCTCCTGCCTTGAATTTACGCTTTGTGCCCGTCGCGTCCCATACCAGATGTTGGTATTTTCTGAGAAATGTAAGGTAGGAACGCGATAGTCTTTTTTCATGCGTTCCGCTGTAGGCTTAAGGAATTCCTTTGACATGCCCCTGAACAGCAAAGTGCGCGCGGGAGCGGACCTTCCCGTGGACCGTCGAGACCTCGCGGCTGAACGTCGCCGGGCGGGGCTCAGCTTCCCGTTCTGGAATGCCCGTTCGCCCTTTTCCTGGGTTTTGGCAGCCTGCTCCTATCATGGGCCTAACCGGCGGCGATGCGCTGCTCGTATTGAGCCAGGTAAGGCGCGAGGACGACAGCATCCGGCGTCAGTTCCTCTTTCGCAATCGCGCACTCAACGAGGTCCGTTCCGAAGTTTATCTTTCCGGCACCTACGTCCGGGATTATCTGCTTGAGCCCGAGCCCGTGCGGGCGGAAACTTTCCGCTCAGAACTCGAGGACGTGCGCCACGATGCAGACTGCCCTCGACGCTTACGGGCGCCAGCTGAACATTGAAGAACGCGCGCAATACTCCGCGCTCACCGCGGAACTGTCAGGCTACTGGGACATTCTCGGTCCGCTTTGACGTGGAACGCCGAGGAGCGGCGCGCCGCGGGTACACCTTTCTTAGGGACGATGTGTTCCCCAGACGCGCTGCCATGCTCGACATTGCTGCTCGCATTGCGGATCTTAACGAGCAGCAGCTCAACGCCGGCAATGAACGTGTGGTAGGCCTGCTGGTGAGGTTTCAAACGAGGCTGAGCCTGACACTGCTGGCAGCGCTCCGCTCGGTCTCGGGTGGCCGCTTATCAGCACCCGCCATATCCTAAGGCTGGAGGCGAGTTCGCAGCAGGTACCGGGAAGCCACCGAAGCGCGTGAACAGCTTACGAACCTTTCCGCCAAGCTGGTACAGGCGCAGGAAACCGAACGCCGCGCTCTTTCCATCGAGTTACATGACGAAGTGGGTCAGGCTTTGTCAGCGGTACTTGTGGAACGGAACCTGTCGATTCGCCTGGGTGGGCAGCCGGACGCCGCCTCGCGGGCAACCTGGAAACGATCAAAGGCCTTGTGGAAGGTACGGTTCGCGTGGTGCGCAATATGGCACTGCTTCTTCGTCCTTCGATGCTGGACGACCTGGGTCTGATCCCCGCCCTTCGCTGGCAGGCGCGCGAAATTCCAAACGTACCGGAATCGACGTTGTGTCGCCACGGAACTGACTTCTGACGATCTGCCCGAGCAGTTCAAAACATGCCTTTATCGGGTTGTACAGGAGGCGCTCCACAACTGCGAGCGCCACTCCGGCGCTACGACCGTACGAATTCGCGTTCACCAACAGGACGGCCGCTTAATTTGCCATTCAGGACGATGGAGTGGGATTCAATGCAGCCAGGTAAAAGGACTCGGCCTGCTCGGAATCGAAGAAAGGGTTGGTCGCCTCGGTGGCAGCTGTGAAGTTGATTCCGAGATGGGCGGCGGCACGATCCTGACGATCGAATTACCCCTCGGCACCGCTCAAGAGACCACGCCGGATGTCGGCAGGAGCGCGTACGTGATCCCGTTCGTATTGTTTTGGCCGACGACCATGTCGTCATGCGCCGCGGTTTGCGGTTGCTGCTCGAAACACAGGCCGGGTTGGCCGTCGTTGCCGAAGCTTCCGATGGGCTTGAAGCCGTGGAGCAGGTGCAGGCGACCGCGCCGGACGTTGCTGTGCTCGACATCGCCATGCCGAAGCTCAGCGGCCGTGGCCACCCAGCGTATCCATGAGGTGCTGCCGGGTGTTGCAATCCTGATCCTAAGCATGCATTCCGACGAAGCTTATGTGCTCCGCGCGCTGAACGCCGGGGCACGGGGGTATCTGCTCAAGGATTCAGCGGAAGACGATCTGGTCGAAGCCATTAGGAGAGTCCGCAGGCAAGACTTTTTTCAGTCCTGAGATCAGCCGGATGCTGGCGGAAGACTATGTACGAGAAATCCGCACCCATGGTTTCACGACAGTTATGATCTGCTGACGTCG
>CAWKIU010000010.1:0-111449 GCA_963849895.1 uncultured Alphaproteobacteria bacterium | reverse complement strand
CGCTTCTGGCGCTGATGCAGGACCAAGTGGAGGCCCTCAGGCTTGCTGGCGTTACGGCGGACACCATCAACTCGTCGCATGACCGCGAAGACAATGTCGCGGCTTGGCGGCGCGCCGTATCGGGCGAGACCCGCCTGCTCTATCTGTCGCCCGAGCGGCTAATGACCGGTTCGATGCTGGCGGCGCTTGGCAAGCTTCCCATCAGCCTGATCGCCATCGACGAGGCGCATTGCATCTCGCAATGGGGACCCGCCTTCCGGCCGGACTATGAAGCGCTGTCGCGTCTGCGCGAAATGTTTCCCGGCGTGCCGCTCATGGCGCTGACGGCGACCGCCGACGAAAGTACGCGGGCCGACATCGCCGCGCGCCTGTTCGGCGGCCAGGTCGAACAGATCGTGCTTGGCTTCGACCGTCCGAATATCAGGCTGACTGTCGCGGCCAAGCTGAACTGGAAACAACAGCTTCTTGCTTTCGTCAAAGCGCATGCCGGTCAAAGCGGGATCGTCTATTGCCTGTCGCGCAAGAAGACGGAAGAGGCAGCGGCGCTGCTGGCCGCGGAAGGCGTCAAGGCGCTCCCCTATCATGCCGGAATGAGCAAAGAGGCGCGCGAGGCCAATCAGAACGCCTTTATGACCGAACCCACTATCGTGATGGTGGCGACCATCGCCTTCGGCATGGGGATCGACAAGGCGGATGTGCGCTATGTCTTTCATGCCGATTTGCCGGGGAGTTTGGAGAGCTATTATCAGGAGATCGGCCGCGCGGGCCGCGATGGCGAACCCGCCGAAGCGCATATGCTGTTCGGGCTTGGCGATATCCGCATGCGCCGTCTGTTCATCGATCAAGAAGAATTGAGCGAAGATCGCAAGCGGCGCGAACACCAACGCCTCGCCGCGCTGGTGGGATATTGCGAAGCGACAAGCTGCCGTCGCCGCACGCTGCTCGGCTATTTCGGCGAAGCGGCGGAAGTTTGCGGCAATTGCGATGTCTGTCTGAACCCCGCCGCGACGCTGGACGGAACGCGCGAGGCCCGTCAGATTTTGGATGCCGTGCTTGAGACCGGCGAGCGCTATGGTGCGGCGCATATCGTCGACGTTCTGTGCGGCGCCGAAACGGAAAAGATTGCGGCCAGCGGGCACAATCGGCTGCGCGCTTATGGCTCGGGAGTCGCGCGAAGAAAACCGAATGGCACACGCTGATCCGCCAGCTTACGGCAAGCGGATTTCTCGACCACGATATCGCGGGCTATGGCGGGCTGGCGCTTTCGGGCAACGGCAATGCCCTGTTGCGCGGCGAGAAGAGTTTTGCCTATCGCCCGGATGCGGCGCGCACAACCAAGGAACGCGCAGCCGCGTCATCCCATGCGATGACAGACGTTGAGGCATCGCTGCTGGCTGCGCTTAAGCGCCTTCGTCTGCAACTTGCCGCAAAGCGGCGCGTCCCGGCTTATCTGATTTTTTCCGACAAGACGCTTCTGGAAATGGCGCGCCACGCGCCCCGCAGTCTTGACGACTTCGCCGCGATAAACGGCGTCGGAACCTCAAAACTGCGCGATTTCGGTCAAGTGTTCGTCGACGCTATTTTCAAGCATTTCGAAACGGCTCCCGACAGGGTGGGCGCGTCTAATACAAGACCAGATTTTTGAACGAACGCCGCGCCCCGGCCCGTAATTGGGAGCAGACGGCACGGCGTTTGTTGAAGTGGTCCGGCGATTGCCGAGGACCGCTTATCTGTCGTTGTTGGCGTAGTAATGCTTGTGATGATGGCTATCGTAATAATAGGCCTGACGGTGGCGCCTTTCGCCCCGGCAATCGTCACTGCCGCGCGCAACGGCGTTGCCCGCCAAACCGCCGGCCACCGCACCGCCGATCACGCCCACAGCACTGCCATGTGTAATCGCGTTGCCGATCAACCCGCCACCGACCGCACCGACGACGGTGCCGGTGTTATGGCGGTGGCCGCTGCAACCGTCGGCGTTCGCCGCGGTTATGCCCGCGCTCAGTGCGAAGATTGCGGCTGCCAAAGTTAGCGTAATTCTTTTCAACATGGATTCACTCCGTCATGGATTCGCGCAAACCGTGAACCGTGCGCGCGCGGATGGGCGCAATACACAGTGAGAACGCACGAGCGGCGGAATTGTTCCTAGGGAGGGAAAACGCCCTCCCATCGCAGTAACGAACGGGTGGTCTAGCACCTGCGTCCCTTGCGACAGAGGCTCGGAATCTACCTAGATTCCGGCGACCGGGTTGAAACTTAGCCGGGAATGAGCGACCTTGATCGCCGGGACAAATGCTAGGGGGCCATCATGCCATTCAAACGCATGGCTACTGCACTGGCCGCGCTGGTCACGGCGAGCTGTACCGGTACGGTCGAGATGACGCCGCTACCCCCCGACAAGCTAGAGACCCACTACGAAGCGGGCACCAGCGAAGCCGGCATTATCGTCTACAGGGCCATGCCGATCGTGGAGGTGGATGCATTTGTGCAGGCGAATATTCCGGACCCGAGCAAGGCCGGCGCCACAATCCTGACGAGCGATTGCGACCGGGTGCTGACGCGCAAGATCGTCACCGTTGCAGACACCGCCCATCCCTACCGCCTGCACTACGATCACGGATTCCTTGAGGCCTACAGCTTCGGCGCCACACTCAATGGCGATGGAATCCTGACCGCCATCAACACACAATCGACCCCAGACCAGGGAAAAACGCTCCAGAATCTGACGAGCGCCGCCTCCACTGCTACGAGCGTTTTCAAAGTTTTGGAGCGGGCGACACCGAATCCGAAATGCACGGTGACACCCGCATTCGTCGGCTATGAGCATCTGCCCGTCGCCGGCGAAATCCGAGAATTCGGCAAGACGACGCCCTGACGCGCGTCAGACTGCGGCCAGTGTCTGCGCCGGATAATCCGTGTAGCCCTTCTCGCCGCCGGAATAGAATGTCGGCATGTCCCAATTGTTCAGCGGTGCGCCGGTCTTGAAGCGCGCCACCAGATCGGGATTGGCGATGATGAGTTTGCCGAAAGCGACCGCATCCGCAACGCCGTCCGTCAAAGCCTGCTGCGCCGTTTCGAGCGTGAAGCCTTCATTGGCGATATAGATGCCGCCGAAGGCTTCTTTGATGTGCGGGCCGATGCTGTCTTCGCGCCGCGCCTCGCGCGCGCAGAGGAAGGCAAGGCGTCGCTTGCCCAGTTCGCGCGCGACGTAGGTGAAGGTGGCGAGCCGGTCGCTGTCGCCCATGTCGTGGCTGTCGGCGCGCGGCGCCAGATGCATGCCGACGCGATCCGCACCCCACACGTCGATCACCGCATCGGCGACTTCCAGCATCAGCCGCGCGCGCTTCTCGCGCGTGCCGCCATAGGCGTCGCTGCGATGGTTGGAGCCGTCTTGCAGGAATTGATCGAGCAGATAACCGTTGGCGCCGTGGATCTCCACGCCGTCAAAACCGGCTATCTTGGCGTTCTCGGCGCCCTTCTTGTAGGCGGCGATGACGCCGGGAATTTCATCCGTCTCTAATGCGCGCGGCACGGGGAATGGGCGCTTGGGGCGCAGTAGGCTGACATCGCCTTTCGCCGCGATGGCGCTGGCCGAAACCGGCGGCTTGCCGTCCAGAAAGCTGGGATCGGAAATGCGCCCGACATGCCAAAGCTGCAAGGCTATGCGCCCGCCCGCGTCGTGCACGGCCTTGGTGACCAACTTCCACCCCTCGGTCTGTTCATCCGACCAGATGCCCGGCGTCGCGGCATAGCCGACACCCATCGGATCGACGGATGTGGCTTCGGAGATGATGAGTCCCGCGCTGGCACGCTGGGTGTAATATTCGGCCATCAACGGCACCGGCACGCGCGTGCCGGGCGTGGCGCGCGAACGCGTCAACGGTGCCATAACGATACGATTGGGAAGTTTGAGCGCGCCAACAACTAGGGGATCGAACAAGGACGGCATGATAACGCCTTTTGTGGGAGGAATTGGACTTCAAAGGTAGGCATGCCATCGCGACGTTACAAGGCGGCTAATCAGCCAACCGCTTGATCGCTTCGCCAAGCCGCGCCTGTAGCGCCACCGCGTCCGCCCGCTTTTCGCGCAGTTCGGTGAGGATGTCTTCGGGCGCGCGGGAGACGAACTGCTCATTGGCCAGTTTGCCGTCGAAGCGGGCGATTTCCTCGCCGGCTTTCTTGAGGTCTTTTTCCAGCCGCGCGCGTTCCTTGGCGAAATCGATGACGTCACCAAGCGGCAGCGCCGCCACCGCTTCGCCGACCACGAACTGCGCCGAGCCTTGCGGGATGACATCGGAAACATCGGCCGAGGCGAGCCGCGCCAGCGTGAGGATGACGCCGTGGTGACGTTCCAGCCGCGCGCGCGTTTCCTCGCTTGCGCCTTTCAGCACCAGCGCGATCTTGGCGGACGGCGGCACGTTCATCTCGGCGCGGATCGAACGCACGCCGGAGACCAGATCGATCACCCATTGCATTTCGTTGCAGGCTTCATCTCCACGCGGCGGCACCGAGATGCGGGGCCACTCTGCTTCAATCAACAGCGAAGCACGCGGCGCGGCATGCTCGGCGGTGCGGGCCCAAAGCTCCTCGGTGATATAAGGCATGTAGGGATGCAGCAGTTTGAGAATCTGATCGCGCGTCCAGGCGGCGGTCATCCGTGCTTCCGCTTTGGCGCCTTCGTCGGTGCCGTTGAGCAGCGGCTTGATGAATTCCAGATACCAATCGCAGAACACGTCGCGGACGAAGTGATACACCGCGCCCGCCGCATCGTTGAAGCGCAGCGCTTCCAGCGCCGCCGTAACATCCGCCACCGCGCGCGCGGTTTCCGCCACGATCCATTGGTTGACGATTTGCGTGGCGCTCGCCGGATCGTAATCCGCAACGGTTTCGCAGCCGTTCATTTCGCAGAAGCGCGCGGCGTTCCACAGCTTGGTCGCGAAGTTGCGATTGATCTCGACGCGCGAAGGACCGATGCGCATGTCACGCCCTTGCCCCGCCGCCAGCGCCAGCGTGAAGCGCAGCGCGTCCGCGCCGTATTCGTCGATCAATTCGATGGGATCGACGACGTTGCCCTTGGTCTTCGACATCTTCACGCCCTTCTCGTCGAGGACGCGGGTGTGAATGAAGACCGTGCGGAACGGCACGTCGTCCATAAAGTGCAGACCCATCATCATCATCCGGGCGACCCAGAAGAAGATGATGTCGAATCCGGTGACGAGGACCGAGGTCGGATAGAAGCGCTTCAGCTCCTTGGTCTCATCCGGCCAACCCAGCGTCGAGAACGGCCACAGCGCGGAAGAAAACCAGGTGTCGAGAACATCGGGATCACGCCAAACAGTGCCGCGGGTTACCGTTGATCTCGCATTAATTATTTAGAACGAAATCGGACTCGAGTGTGTCTCCAGTAGTCAAACTCCTTGCGGCAGAACACAAATCCTTGACCGCCGGCATAAACTAACTTTGCACGACGATGCCTCGTCTTCGGATTTCGCCAACAAAATTCGCCTGTTATCTTAGCCGTGCGGATGTTTAGGCGGCCATTGTACTCTGGCCCATACCAAACAGGAATCTGGTGCCCCCACCAAAGCTGGCGCGAAATGCACCAGGGGTGGATGTTGCGCAGCCAGTTGAAATAGACGTTCGCCCAATTCTCCGGCACGAATTTCGTGCGGCCATCTTCGACCGCCTTGATCGCGCGCTCAGCTAGCGGAGCGACATTCAAATACCATTGCTCGGTCATATAGGGTTCAAGCACTACAGTCTTCGTCTTCTCGTCGTGCGGCACGGCATGAGTGATGGGCTCGATCTTGTCGATAGCCACGACCTCCAGTTCTTCGAAATGCGCTTGCGAGCCTCAAATCATCCTTACCGTCGGACAAACGAACCGATTTCGAAGCCCTGGTTGTCTCCGGCACGAAATGTTGTCATTCATGCTTGTGCGTCCTTGGTCAAGAATGTTGATCAGCTCCAATCTATGTGCCGCCTAAAAACCTCGAAGTCGTTGAAGTCATGCGCCGGGGTGACCTTCACCGCACCAGTGCCCTTTTCGGGATTGGCATGTTCGTCGGCGATGATGGGGATCAGCCGACCGGTAAGCGGCAAGCGGACCTGCTTGCCGACCAGCGCCTTGTAGCGCTGGTCGTCCGGGTGAACCGCCACGGCGGTATCGCCCAGCATGGTTTCGGGCCTGGTGGTCGCCACGATGACGAAGCGCTCGGCATCGTCCGCCAGCGGATATTTGATGTGCCAGAGGTTGCCCTTGATCTCGATATTCTCGACTTCGAGGTCCGAGACGGCGGTCTGTAAGCGCGGGTCCCAATTGACCAGCCGCTTATCCTTATAGATGAGCTTCTGGCGATAAAGCTCTACGAACACTTTCAAAACGGCGCGCGACAGCCCCTCGTCCATGGTGAAGCGCTCGCGCGACCAATCCGCCGAAGCGCCCAGGCGGCGTAGCTGCTCGCCGATGGCGCCGCCGGACTCGTCCTTCCACTTCCACACCGCTTCGAGGAATTTCTCGCGCCCCATGGCGACGCGGCTTTGCTGGCGCTCGGCAAGCTGGCGCTCGACCACGAGCTGGGTAGCGATGCCGGCATGGTCCATGCCGGGCTGCCACAGCACGTCCTTGCCCCGCATCCGCTCGAAACGGGCGAGCGCATCCTGCAATGAGTTGTTGAGGGCATGGCCGATATGGAGGCGCCCGGTGACGTTGGGCGGCGGGATGACGATGCAAAACGGCTCGGCGCCCGGCTTTTGGCCAGCCCGGAACGCGCCGGATTCAAGCCACTGGGCGTAAATCCGCCGTTCCACCTCTTGGGGATTGAAGGTCTTGTCGAGCATCGAACGGCAACCTCTTGCGGCGGCGTGGGATGGGTGAACCAGCCCGGATGCCGTTCCGTCAAGGGGTCATCCGGTGAACTGCCCCGGATACCGCCTATGGCTCTGGGTCAGCGCTTGGTCCCGCGCGCCTTGGCGACACGGGCGACTTCGTCGCGTACGGCCCCTTCCAGCAGCGCCGGGAAGTGCTCGTCCATCCACTCGCGGATCAAGGGCTTCATGCGTTCCACGATGGCGTCGGCATTGGCCGCGAGCCAGTCATTGACCACCGGCTCGAAAGCCTCGCGCACCGAACGCTCGAACACGGCTTCGACGGTCTTTCCGTCCACCGCAAGCGCGGGAGCGTCAGCTTGACGCGGCTTTTCCGAATGCCCCGGCTCGATATTGGCGAAGGTGTTATCCAGGGCCTGACGGGTTTTGTCCGAAAAAATGCCCTCATGGAGGTTCGAAGGTGCTTCGGTCATGACGGCAGGCTCCTCAATCGGTTCGAACACAACATCATCGTCCGGCGGCTGGTAAGCGGCGTGAACCGGCTCCGGCACGGGTTCCGGCATCGGCGCAGGCGTTGGCTCGGGCATCGGCTCCGGCTGCACCTCGTGAAATTCCTGAGTCAGTTCGAGCACATCGGCTTCCGCCGGCGCCGATACGGGCGCGGCAACGAATTCCTCGGCCGGCGCCGGCTGGGCCTCCGCCGAATCCTCGGAGATAATTTTCCGAATGGAGGCGAGAATCTCCTCCATCGTCGGTTCGTGCTGGGGGCTCGATGCCATGCGCGTGCTCCGGCCGATACGTTTGCTGAAATTCGACCCTAAGACACTTGACCATAGAAGGCAAAGAAGGAGTTAAGAATCATCGCGATTCCCGGCCAAATCGTTAATCTCCGAAGCCGATCCAGCGCGCCGCGTTGCTGTCATAGCTATCCGTGGCGTCATACAGCTTGACCTTCAGCCCTAGCGACTTGGCCGTCAGGTTTCCCGCCGAGGCCAGAACCTGAAATGCCGCGACCATCGCATTGCGCCGCGACGTCACCACTGCAACCTGGGCGTTAAGAAGTTCCTGCTGGGCGTTCAGAACATCCAGAATCGTGCGCCCGCCGACTTGCTGCTCCTTGCTGACGCCGGTGAAAGCGATCTCGTCCGCGTTCGCCGTCGCTTGGTTCGACGCGATGGCAGCCTCGGCGGCTTGATAGCTGTTCCAGGCGCTGGAGACCGCATCGCGAACCTGCCGGTCGGTATCGCTGACCGTCAAAACCGCTTGGCTATGAAGCTGCTTGGCTTGGCGAATTGCGGATTGCTCGGCGCCGCCCTGATAGAGCGGCACGGTGACCTGGGCCCCTATGCCCAAGCCGTGCACCACGGAGCCCGCGCCAAGGACCGAACTGTAGGAACTCTGGGAATAGGAATAGCCGCCCTGAACGGCAACCTGCGGCGCCAGCGCGCCGACGGCATCGTCGATGGCATAGTCCGCGGCGCGCTCGTTTTCCCGGGCGGAAATCAGTGCGGGGTTCTGCTTGAGCGCATAGCCCAGCACGGCCTCCTGGTCGCCCGGCACCGCTGCCGGGACGGACGGTTCGGTCTCCAGCGTCTCCGCCGGACGCCCGACCGTCTGCATGAAATTCGAACGGCTGATCGCGAGTTGTCCCTCGGCTGCCGTCAAATCGGACTGCGCGGCGGCAAGCCTGGCATCCGACTGGGCGACATCGGTTCTGGTCAGCGCGCCCGCCTTGAACTCTTGCGCCGTCGCGTCGCGCTGTCTGCGCAGGACTTCGACATTGTGCCGGCGAAGCTCGAGGATCGAGCCATCGCGCACCACATCCATATAAGCGGTTGCGGCAGCGAGAAGCACGGTTTGTTCGGCGGCGAGAAGCTGGGCGCGTCCGGCGCGTACCAACGCCTTTGCCTTACCGATTTCCGCATAGGTGCGACCGCCGCGAAAAACATTCTCGGTGAACCCGATCTGTGCATCCAGCGGATGGGTGCCGATCCATGTCGGCGTGCCGGTGATCTTGTATGCTTCGAAACCGTAAGTGCCGGTGGCGGAAATGCTTGGTCGCCAATTGGCATTGGCCTGATTGACGTTTTCGTCGGTCGCCCGCAGACCCGCCTGCGCAGCGGCGAGCTGCGGATTGGTCTCATAGGCGACACTGAGCGCTTCTTGCAGCGAGAAGCCGGTGTGCATTTGTGTTGCCGGGGCGTCTTCGGCGAACGCCGCGGATGCGGTCAAAAGAGCTGTGAGAGCGAAGCTGCGCGCAATTCGCATTATGGACCCCTCCAAGGCACAACCCTATGTGGGGTTGTCAGAAAACAAATCCAGTGGTTTTTCGAAATCCGGCAAGCACGGGCGCCGCGGCGTCGAAGTCCACCCGCGAACCGACCCGCCCCTTGTCCCGCTCAAACAGGTGAGCGCGGCCCTGTGTGCCGCCAAGGACGATCGCAACCAAACGGCCACCCTCGCCCAGTTGGGAAAGAAGCTTTTGCGGTGGTTCTTCGATTCCGCCGTTGATGAGGATCACGTCGTAAGGGGCCTTCGCTAGCGAAGCCCTCTGCCAGCATGCCCTGTACGGCGGTTGCGTTGCTTACGCCGACTGCCGGCAGCAGATCGTTTGCCACGCCGACAAGATCGGCGTCCTGCTCGAGCCCGACGACGGATTTCGCCAGCAGGGACAGCACGGCGGTCGAATATCCCGTGGTGCAGCCCACATCCAGCACATGGTCGGTTGGCTGTATGTCGGCCAGCATCACCAGCTTCCCGAAGCTGCGCGGATCGAGAAGAAAGCGCCCGGCGGATACCTCCACCGGCACATCGCAATAGGCCATGGCGCGCTTGCCGGCGGGCAAGAATTGCTCGCGAGCGATGGCGGCCATGGCGGCGCGAACCCGCAGGTCCGCCACCTCGTTGGTGGCCAGTTGCGTGTCGACCATTGTGGAGCGCTGGGCTGCATAATCGGGCATAGGGTTCCGCCTTAGAGGTGTCGGCGCGCTTATACTGTTGGCGCTTTGTGGCGACAATCGGATGGCCAGACACCGCCCCTTGCAGAGCAGGTTGTCGCTGGGCGCATCCTTCTGATATAGCCCCTCCCCTTGGCCACGTGGCGGAGTGGTGACGCAACGGTCTGCAAAACCGTGAACCCCGGTTCAATTCCGGGCGTGGCCTCCAAAAACAAATTTACCTAAGGAATCGGGACGTTAAGGTTTTATTAACCTTAGGGGAGCATCTTCCCGAAGTCTTCCCTTGAAGACACCCCACCATTACCCAACGCCTTGGGGCCGGGCTAACCCCCGGCCCTCTTCTTTTGTGGCATTTGGTGCGGTTTAGCGCCGTTTTGCGACAGAAGCTTTACGCCGGCGGCCCCACCAGACCTGTAAGCGACGCCGAAACCGGCGAATCGCGTCGTATTCCAGGGAAAGCACGATAATTCCCAGCGGCAGCATCCAAAAACCCAGGATCGGCAGGAAGCCCAGCACGCCTCCAATGCAGAGAGCGATGCCCAGGATCGTGCGCTCTAAGCGCGTACCCGGAACCTCGATTTTGAACCGTCCGAATCGAATCGTCGGATGGTCGATGCCGGGGCTTTTCATGTGTCGCGTAACCGAATTGGTTTTGGCGTTCGACTTTGATATAGCCACGCCGAGCGGGACGCGCTAGACAACGCGCCCTTAATGTTCCTCGGTAGCTCAGTGGTAGAGCAACCGGCTGTTAACCGGTTGGTCGCTGGTTCGAATCCGGCCCGGGGAGCCATTCTCACATCCGCAGGTATGAACCTCAGCCCCGCCAGGGGCCAAGCGGATGCGTGGGCGCTTACGCGAGCAGTGGAACGTCCTTCGGCGGGACGTGCGCGGCGCCGTTGGTGGCTTTGCCAGCCTTGTCGAGAATCTCGAGGAACGGCTTCATAATGTCGATCGGCATCGGAAACACGACGGTGGAATTTTGTTCGGCGCCGATTTCCGTCAGCGTTTGCAGATAGCGCAGCTGCATGGCGGCCGGAACGCTGCCCAGAATCTGGGCGGCGTTGACAAGGGTCTGGGATGCCTGGAACTCGGCTTCTGCGTGGATGACTTTGGCGCGCCGGTCGCGCTCCGCTTCGGCCTGTTTGGCGATGGCGCGCACCATGTTGTCCGTGAGCTCGACTGTTCTGATTTCGACATTGCTCACCTTGATCCCCCAGGTCTCTGTCTGCGCATCCAGGATGGCTTGGACGTCGGTGCTGAGCTTTTTCCGCTCGGAGAGCATTTCGTCGAGCTCATGCTGTCCGAGCACGGCGCGCAGGGTTGTCTGCGCCAGCATATTCGTGGCGGGAAGGTAGTTCTGAACCTGAATGATCGCGTGTTCGGGATTGACGACGTTGAAATAGAGTACCGCATCCACCTTCATCGAGACGTTGTCGCGCGAGATCACGTCCTGGCTCGGAATCTCGATGACCTGTATGCGCAAATCCACGCGCACCATTTCCTGGATGAAGGGTATCAGAAGCACGAGGCCCGGCCCTTTGACCCTCTCGAAGCGGCCGAGTGTAAAGACCACGGCGCGCTCGTATTCGCGCAGAATCCTTACGCTCGCCATGATGAGAACGACGGCGACCAGCGCCACAACCGGAAGAACCAACACGCTTGAGAAGAGCATGGCGTTGCACCTTTTCAGAATGAAATAGACGAACCGTCAGCCGGCGATGCTCCCGAAGCGCTCCATCCGGGAAGCACGCGCTAACCTTGCGTGTCGAACATCTTCCTATTCGTGCGTTGCTTGTCCGGGGGTCTGCGAGCCGATGCTGGGCGACACGATGCGTTCGTCCAGTTCAGGTTCCGGCGTCAGACCGGCGAACTCAGCAGAGACATCGGGGACCGCAACTCTGACAGCCGACACGTCCCTCAGATCGTGTTTCTTTATCTTATTTGTCTTTTTCGTTTTCATGCTGCTTCTCCTTGATCCCGCTCTGCCGCCACGGAATCGCGACGGCTGTAACCGGGGCACGGCAAAACGCATTCGACCGCGAACATGTCGCAACGCTTTTGCGCGTGGTTGAATCTGGTCCGAAGCATGGACCCGAGCGGTCAAAGCACACAGGCTCGGAAACTACCCAGCGCTCTCGCCGGGATCGGGTGTTCGCCGCCCTAAGCTGTTGTAATCGCTGACTGCGGACAGCGCGGCCCGGGAAGCCATTTCCTATCTAATCGTCCACCTTGGCGAGCCGGTGCTGCAATGCGCCGCCGATTTCGTCCCGCAGCTTGTCCGCAGGGTGCGCCGCCGCCAATTCCGCCTTTACCTGGGCCATGGCCGGTGTGCCGAAATAGGCCGCAAAACCGTGCGGCGAATAAACGGCATAGGCGATCATAAAGCCCAGGGCTGCTCGTAGAAGGATAGTCATGACCCAATCCGGCACTGTTTGGTGTTTCTGCCCCACCCCTCGCAAGTTTCGGGCACGGCGGCACCGGATGTGGGGCCAGCTTGAAGGCGCCCGCCCCCCCGACTAGGTTAAAGGCGACACCGAACCCGATTGTCATGGACATCAAACAAGACGCCCTTGCCGCCATCGGCAACACGCCGCTGATCCGCCTCAGGCGCGCCTCGCTGCAAACCGGCTGCGAAATCCTGGGCAAGGCGGAATTTATGAATCCGGGGCAGTCCGTGAAGGACCGCGCCGCGCTGTTCATCGTGCGCGATGCGATTGCGCGCGGGCAGCTGAAGCCCGGCGGCGTGATCGTGGAGGGAACCGCAGGGAACACCGGCATCGGTCTCGCCGTCGTGGGAAACGCGATGGGCTTTCGCACCGTGATCGTGATTCCGCAGACGCAGAGTCAGGAAAAGAAAGATGCGTTGCGCTTGCTCGGCGCCGAGTTGATCGAAGTGCCCGCGGTGCCGTATCGCGATGCCAACAATTACGTGAAAATTTCCGGGCGCCTCGCCGAACAACTGGGCAAGAGCGAGGCGGGCGGCGCGCTATGGGCCAATCAATTCGACAATATCGCCAACCGCCAAGCGCATATCGAAGGGACCGGCCCCGAGATTTGGGAGCAAACGGGTGGACGGATCGACGGCTTCGTATGCTCGGTCGGGACCGGCGGCACGCTGGCGGGGACCGCCATGGCTCTGAAAGAACGCCGCCCCGCGATTCGCATCGCCGCAGCCGATCCGCTGGGCGCGGCGATCTATTCCTGGATCAAGACCGGCGAATTGAAATCGCATGGCACCTCGATCACCGAGGGGATCGGGCAGAACCGCGTCACCGCCAATCTGGAGGGCGCACCGATCGACGACGCCTACGAAATCTCCGACGAAGAAATGTTGCCGATCCTGTTCGATCTTCTCGAACATGAAGGTCTTTGCCTTGGCGGATCGACGGGCGTCAATATCGCCGGTGCCATGCGCATGGCGAAGGACATGGGTCCCGGACACACTATCGTGACAGTGCTCGCCGATTACGGCACGCGCTATCAAAGCAAATTGTTCAACCGGGAATTTCTAGCTTCGAAAGGTCTTCCCGTGCCCCGCTATCTTACGGACAAGCGCGCGCCGATCGGCGTGCCGTACGAACGATGAGCGCCGCCTCACCACTTGTTTCGACGGCGTGGCTCGCCGAACGGCTGAGCGATCCACAGCTGCGCATTGCCGACGCTTCTTGGTATTTGCCGAAGAGCGGGACGCAACGCGAAGGCCGAATATGCCCAGGCGCATATTCCCGGCGCGGTGTATTTCGACATCGACGCGCTTTCGGATCAATCGACATCCCTGCCCCATATGTTGGCGCCGCCAAGCGAATTCGCCGCGCGCATGGGCGCGTTAGGCCTCGGCGACGAACACATTATCGTCGTCTATGACGGCGCGGGCCTGTTCTCCAGCCCGCGCGCCTGGTGGACTTTGCGCGCCATGGGACACACAAACGTCTTTGCGCTCGATGGCGGTCTGCCGAAATGGCGGCGCGACGGCCATCCGGTTGACGGCAATCCCGTGAACCCCGCTCCGGCGCGCTTCACGGCGAAACCGGACGCCCCGATGGTTCGCGCCATCTCGCAGATGATGGAAAATCTCCAAAGCCGCGCGGCGCAAGTCGTCGATGCGCGCGGACGCCCGCGCTTTGCCGGCGAGGAGGCCGAGCCGCGTCCCGGTGTGCGCGGCGGCCATATCCCCGGCAGCATCAACGTCCCCTATTCCCAATTGATCGGCCCGGACGGAACGCTGAAAACCGTGGACGAATTGCGCGCGCTGTTTGCCGAGAGGCGCGTCGATTTGACCGCCCCGATTGTCACGACATGCGGCTCCGGCGTAACTGCCGCCATCGCCACGCTGGCGCTTGAGATCGCAGGCGCAACCAATGTCGCGCTGTATGACGGATCGTGGTCCGAGTGGGGGGCGCATCCCTCCACGCCGGTCGAGACGGGCTGAACGCCATGGCTGGCTCGGAAACCAAACAGCAAATTCCCATGACGGTGACGTTCCTGGAGATGCGCGCCAAACCCACGGCCTTGCCGCCTACCTTCCGCAAAAGCAAGGTCGCCATCCTGAGGGCGGAAAACCCGCCGGTCCATTTCTACCGCTATCTCTACGACACGATTGGCGGCGACTATTACTGGGTCGACCGGCGCAAGATGGACGATGCGACCCTGGCGGCGATCATTCAAAACCCGCAGGTAGAACTTTATGTCCTCTACCATGACGGTTGCCCCGCGGGCATGGCCGAACTCGACTACCGCGACGCCTCAAGCTGCTTGCTCGCCTATTTCGGCTTGATGCCGGACTATATCGGGATGCGGCTAGGGTACTTCTTTCTCTATCACGCCGTCGTGAACGCTTGGTCGCGCCCGATTTCAACGCTCCTGGTCAACACCTGCACCCTGGACCATCCGCGCGCCCTGCCGCTCTACCAGCGCATGGGCTTCACGCCCTATTCCCGCGAGGACCGCAGCGTCGAGTTGCCTTAGCGCGTCTTTCCAAGCAACAGTGTATCCAAGGAACAAACGGGGAGTTTGAGCATGGCGGGAACGGCGGACGGCGCGATCAAGGAACGTACACTATTCGGCCACCCCATCGGGCTGAGCTATCTCTTCACCACCGAGATGTGGGAGCGCTTTTCCTATTATGGGATGCGCGCAATCCTGATTTATTCCCTCGTCAATTATCTGCTCCTAAACCCCACAGCCGACAGCGTCATCGGCTATCACGCGCTGAAGCATTTCTTCGAGGCCGTTTTCAACGGCGGCATGCCCCTGGGTCCGCAGCCGCTGTCTTCCGAAATCTACGGAACCTATACCTCGTTCGTATATCTGACGCCGATCATCGGCGGCTTCATCGCCGACCGCTGGCTTGGCCAGCGCAACAGCGTTGTGGTCGGCGCCATTATCATGGCCGCCGGCGAGTTCACGCTGATGGTCCCGCAGTTCTTCTTCTTCGGCCTCTTGCTGCTCATCATCGGAAACGGTTTCTTCAAGCCGAATATTTCGACCCAGGTCGGCAACCTCTACAAGCCTGGCGATCACAGAATCGACAGCGCCTTCTCCATCTTCTATGTCGGCATCAATCTCGGCGCATTCTTCTCACCGCTGGTCTGCGGCACGCTAGGTGAGGCTTACGGTTATCACTGGGGTTATTTTGCCGCGGGTATAGGCATGGTAATTGGCACGATCTCCTATCTGATCGCCTTACGTAGCTTGCCGCAGGATCGCGCGGCGCGCATCAAGACACAGACGGAAGAAAAGAAGCCGATGACCGCCGCCGATTGGAAGGCGTCGATTGCGCTGTTTCTTCTGTTCATTCCCGGAAGTCTTTTCTGGGCGGCTTACGAGCAACAGGGCAATACGATTGCCCTCTTTGCACAGGACCTGACGGATCGCCGTCTTATTCCCGGCATCATCGATTGGCAGATCCCCTACACCTGGTTCCAGGCCTTCAACCCCGGCTTTATCATGCTGTTCACGCCGCTGGTCATCGCTATTTGGAATTGGCAGGCCAAGCGAAACAAGGAGCCGAGCGTTCTCACCAAGATGGCGCTGGGCAATATCATGATGGGGGTTTCCTATCTCGTCATGATCGCGGCGGTGCACTTCACCGGCCCGCACGGTCAGGTCAGCTGGCTGTGGCTTCTCGCGTTCTTCGCCGTCATCACGATGGGCGAGTTATATTTCTCGCCAATCGGCCTCGCGCTCACGGCACGCGTGGCGCCGCCGCAAATCCTCTCGATGATGATGGGCGTGTGGCTGATGACCAGCTTCACCGGCAACATGCTGCAAGGCTATATCGGAAGCTATTTCAGCAGGATGTCGAACGAGCACTTCTTCCTGTTGTGCGCCGCCATCGGCGGCTTCGCGGGCGTCGTGTTCTGGCTATTTAACTTCCCGCTTAGAACGATCCTGGAATCGCGGTCCAAGCGGCACGATCCAGCGCCGCTCATCGAGCCGGAACGATAGGCGAAGGGCAGCCCTGCACCCTGGACACTTGCCATTGGAAGCCGCGCGACGGATATAAGTCGGCGGTCGAACAAGGCATGCCGCCATGACGAAGAGAAAAGACAGTCCCGACACCATCGCGGTCAGCGCCGGGCGGATGAGTGAGGCACATTTCGGCGTGGTCAACACGCCGGTCTATCGCGCCTCCACGATCCTGCATCCGAGCATGGCATCGCTGAAGGCGGAAAAGACGCCCTACACCTATGGGCGGCGCGGCACGCCGACCACACGCAGCTTCGAGGAAGCCGTCAGCGCACTGGAAGGCGCGGCGCGCACCGTCAGCCTGCCCTCCGGCCTGAACGCGATCACGACGGCGATCCTGGCGGTCTGCGGCGCGGGCGATCACCTTTTGATGGTGGACAGCGTCTACGGCCCGACCCGCCATTTCTGCGAAACGATGTTGAAGCGCTTTGGCGTGGAGACCAGCTATTACGATCCGCTGATCGGCGCCGACATTGCTGGCCTGATGCGCGCGAACACCAAGGCCGTGTTCTGCGAAAGCCCCGGCTCGCTGACTTTCGAGATTCAGGATGTACCGGCCATCGCTGCTGTGGCGCATGCGCGCGGCGCTTCCGTCTTGATGGACAATACCTGGGGCACGCCGATTTATTTCCCGGCGCTTCAGCGTGGTGTCGATTTATCGATCCAGGCGGCAACGAAATACATCGGCGGCCATGCCGATGTGATGATCGGTTATGTCAGCGCCAACGAGAGCCATGCCGCGCGGCTTTCCGACACCGTCGGCGATCTGGGACTCTATGCCAGCGGCGACGATTGCTTCCTGGCGCTGCGCGGGCTGCGCACCCTGCCCGTGCGCCTGAAACGCCACCAAGAATCCGCACTGACGCTCGCGCGCTGGTTTGCCGCACGGCCCGAAGTTTCGCGCGTTCTGTATCCGGCGCTCGAGAGCGATCCCGGTCATGCGATCTGGAAGCGAGATTTTCTTGGCGCCTGCGGGTTGTTCGGCGTCGTGCTGAAACCCGTCGGCGAGAAAGCGCTCGCCGCCATGATCGACGGAATGGAGCATTTCGGAATCGGCTATTCCTGGGGCGGCTTCGAGAGCCTCATCATCCCCGCGCAATTCAAGCGCACGGCGCGCAAATTCGACGCCGAAGGCCCAGTCATCCGCATTCACGCCGGACTCGAAGACGCGGGCGATCTCATCGCCGATCTCGAGGCGGGGTTTGCAAGGTTGAACGCGCCATGACCGATGCACTCACGCGCGAGGCGTTCCTGAACGCCGTGACGTTCAATGCCGACGGTCTGGTGCCCGTCATCGCCCAGCGCCATGCAACGGGCGAAGTGCTGATGCTCGCCTGGACGAACCGCGCCACGCTGGAAGAAACGCTCATCACCGGCCAGGTTACCTACTGGTCGCGTTCGCGCGGCGCGGTTTGGCGCAAGGGCGAAACTTCCGGCCACACCCAAATCCTCGTCGAAGCGCTGATCGATTGCGACGGCGACACGGTGCTTCTCAAGGTCGATCAGATGGGGCCGGCCTGCCACACCGGCGCGCCGACATGCTTCTTCCGCAAGCTTAAGGCTTAGCGCTTCTCACAAGGCGGATAAGGCCGGCGCTCGGCATAGCCGACGTGCCGCGGATAGACATAGAAGAACAAGACAACCGCCGCGCCCACACCGGCGCCGACCACAATGCTGAGCAGTATGTTGTTCTCGGCAAGCAGACCAAGTGTCACCGCGCCGCCGATGGCTGCTGCGATGAACACGCGTGAGCGGCGCATATCCGATTCTCCCAAGAACGCTCCTAGAGCGTGATCTGATTACGTTGAATCAGATCACGCTCTAGATTTTTCAATTGCCGCGCAATTTACGGCTGAAGCGAAGTACGCTTCAGCCGATTGCGCTTTAGGCGAACATAGCACGCAAATGCTCGTTCAGGAACTTACCCGTCGGGTCGAGTTTCGCCCGCAAGGCGCAGAATGCATCGTATTGCGGATAAAGCCGGGCAAGCTCCGCCGCGGTGCGCGTATGGCGCTTACCCCAGTGCGGTCGGCCGCCATTGTTGCGGAAGATCGCTTCGCAAGTGTCGAACAGCTCCGCCGTATCGACGCCGCGATATTGATGCACCGCAATTGTGGCGCTCTTGCGCTGGTAAAAGGGACTGAGCCAGACGTCGTCGGCGGCGACCGTGCGATACTCGATAGGAAAGCCGGTCATGATCCGCTTCTTGCGAATGGCCGCTACGATTTCGCGCACGGTGTCCGCGCCCTTCTCGTAAGCGACGGCGTATTCCATCTCGTTGAAGCGCACGGTGCGCGGACTGGGGAATAGCTCATTGCTCCAGCGCACATGGCCTTTGCCCGGCATCAGGCTGGAAAAAAGCCGATGCGCCGGCGTCATCAAAAATGGCGCATAGGGCAGCAGCTCGTTAATCCCGGCGAAGGCGTAATCGTCGATGCTGGTGCGGTCGCCACGGGCATGCATCTTTTCCGCACTGCGCGGCGCGCGCGCATGCGCCTCGGTCTCGTTCAGCGATTTGCACACCGCCCTGTCGGAATAGGGAAACCAGAAAAATTCGAAATGGCGGTTCGCATTGACCAGTCCGTCGAGCTGATCGAAGAGTTCGTCGATGGAATGGGTGAATTCCTTGCTCACCAATTTATAGGCAGGCCGCACATTCATCGCGATCTCGGTCATCACCCCCAGCATGCCCAGGGAGGTGCGCCCGGCGGCGAAGATCTCGGCATTGTCTTTGGCGCCGCAATGGATCACGTCGCCATTCGCCAGCACGAGGCTGAAGCCGGCAACCTCAGCGGAAAAACTGCCGAGCGTGATGCCGGTTCCGTGGGTGCCCGTTCCCACCACACCGCCGAGCGTCTGGCGGTCGATGTCGCCCATGTTCTTGAGGCCGTAGCCGATCTGGTGCAGGAGCGGACCAATCTCCCACAATGGCGTCGCGGCGGCGATGGTCGCGACCTGCCGCTCGGGATCGAAGCCCTTAAGGCCCGTGAACGCCGAAAGGTCGATCATGGTGCCGTCGGTGGCGACGATGGGCGTGAAGGAGTGACCGCTACCGGGAACGCGCACGCCGCCTTGGGCGCAGCGTATCGTTGCGGCAAGCTCGACTTCGTCGCGCGGCGTCGAGAACCTCTCCGGCTTGCAGACCACGCCGCCCGACCAGTTCGCCCATCTGCCCCCGACGATCTTCATGGACCAAGTCCTCGATCAACCCTTGCAGCGTCGCGGGTTTGAACAGTGAGCGGGGCCGCCGTCAACCTTGCAATCGTGACGGACAGCCGAACCGACCGGCAATGGCGACCCCGGCGTGACTCGAACACGCAACCCCTTGCTTAGAAGGCAAGTGCTCTATCCGGTTGAGCTACGGGGTCCGGCCCTGCGGCTGGACTCGAAATTCGCACGCCACGGCGCCATCATATCCGAGTTTGGCTTTGCGGCCATTTGTCAGTGCGACCAAGGGACCTTGCGGTCGTATCGGAAATTGTCGGCATAGGCTTTGGGCTTCGGCGTCGGTCTGTGCGGCTCGAACAGGTCGAAGGCGATGGCGTTCTTTTGCGCATAGGCAATCGCCTCGTCCTTGGTGTCGAACTCCAATTCCACCTGCGAGAGCATGTCGCTGGAGCCCGTCCAGCCCATCAGCGGATCGATCCGGCGCGGCCCGGCCGGCTCGAACTCCAGCAGCCACGCCTTGGTGCGGGCCTTGCCGGATTGCATGGCGTTCTTGGCGGGCTGATAAATTCGTGCGCGCAACAGGGCCTCCCTAAAGCCGGAACATACCAGTCTTCGCGGGACTAGTCCCGCCAGGGCCGGCAAGTTGGTCGGGGCGGTGTGATTCGAACACACGACCCTCTGCTCCCAAAGCAGATGCGCTACCAGGCTGCGCCACGCCCCGCGAGAGCCGTCCCTAACCTCTCGGCACAAGGCCGTACACGAAAGGCGGCCTTGTCTTCAACCCGTATGGAGGCCGAAACCGGGGGAATTCAGGGGGCGTTGCCGAAAATCGCCGTACGGACCTTGTCGCCGGGCGCAATGCCGAGCACGGCCGCCCGACCGCCATTGATCTCCAGCACGGCGCGCGCCGGCCCGTTCGACGGGATTATAGCCTCCGAATAAGGAACCGCATTGGCAGCGATCGTGAAGACGGTGCCGTCGGCGCTGATGAAAATGATGTCGAGCGGAAGCTTGGTGTTTTTCATCCAAAAGGTGAGCATCTGCGGACTTTGAAAATCGAACAGCATCCCCGCATCGGGCGCCAGTTCGGTGCGGTACATCAGCCCCTTTTCCTGCGACGGCGGGTCCGACGCGACTTCCGCCGTGAACGCGACGGGACCGCGCTGCGTATCGATCACCACGCGTGTCGTGGGCAGCGCGCTTGGCGACTGTTCCGGCGAACAGGCGGCAAGGAGGGTAAGAGCGAGGAACAGGACCAGGGGCGTGCGCATAAGACACTCTACCGTGACTTCGCGGTGAATTGCATCGCCCTGCTTCTAGCCTGATGGAGCGTTCAAGCGTCTAGCACGACGACTTCGGCGGCCAGTTCGCCCTTCGGCCCATCGCCGGTGCGCACCCGCACGCGCTGCCCCTGCCGAAGCTCGCGGATGCCGCTGCGCCGAAGGGTTTCCATATGGACGAAAACGTCCGGCGTATCGGGCCCGCGCGACACGAAGCCATAGCCCTTGCCGCGATTGAACCACTTCACCGTGGCATCGAATGCCGCCCCGCGCGGTTCGGCCATATAGCGCGGCGGGCGCTGAACCGTAGTTTCCTCCGGCAGCGCCGTCGAATTGTCGAGCGAGATCAGCCGGCGCGCTTGCAGGCCTTTGGGGCCCTGCACCGCTTCGCAGACCACGCTGGCGCCCTCATAAGCCGCCTTGAAGCCCGATTGCCGCACGCAAGTCTGATGCAGGAGGACATCTCCCTGCAACCCGCCCGAAGGTTTGATGAAGCCATAGCCCTTTGCCACGTCGAACCATTTGATCTGGCCAACGACTTCCTGAGCCGCATCCCCGGCGGTCATGACGCTTGATTCCATCCCAATCCCCAAACTAATTATGGTAAAGATAAGGTTAACACGGTCGGCGCACCACGTGAAGTCAAAGTGTCGCGTATTTGTCGTACGAATTCAATCAAAAGTTGAAATGTTCTTGTCGAAATTCCAAGTGATTCGCGGCCAAGCTTCTGTGCCCGCCCCAGTTTGAGGGGGCAGCCCTGGCCGGCAGCGCAGAATGCCTAGCGGTGCGGACCCAGGCGCCGCAATTTGGCGCTGCGATCTCTGCCGATACGCGGCTGCGTTTTCAGCTCATCAGCCGTAAGGGTGCCATCCTTGTTCCGGTCCAGCCGCGTGAACAATCTCAGATCGGGTGCCGCGAACTCCGCCAAGGTGAGCTTGCCATCGCCGTCCTTGTCCAGACGCCTAAATGCCTTCTCATTCAACGCATCGAAACGCTGCGCCTCGGCGGCGACAAATTGATCCATCGTCATTGTCGCCGCACCATGCGTCGCGAGCGCAAAGCGCTTGCCGACGGCAACGTCCAATTCCGGACGTGTCACCACGCCATCCATGTTCAGGTCGTTTTCGGCACAGAACGCCGAAAGCCCAAAACCGCCGCGCGCGACATGGGCGGACGACGGCCGCAGGCGCCGGCTCTCACCCCAACCGCCCAGCGGCTCATGATCCGTGCTCTTGCGATAATTGGGTTGTTTTGCCGGAGCGCAGGTCACCGCGCCGGTGCCCGCCTTGTCCATCGTCATAAACCGGGCGCGCTGCGGCGCCGCATAATCTTCCAGCGACAGCTTGCCGTCTCCATTCCAATCCATGCGCCGGAATATCTCCATGGCGTGCTGGCGGCCCTCATCGGCACGGAGCGCCGAAAACTGTTCCTGAGTCATCTCGCGAGCACCATGCGTTGCCGCCATAAACCGCGCATAGAGAGCCCGGTTCATCTCGTCATGCGTGATCTTGCCGTCGTGGTTCGTGTCGAATTCGCGAAGCAGACGGTCGGCCGTCCGTTCGTGGCCGTGCATTAACCCTTGCATCGGCCCGTCGGGCGGAGCCGCCATCTGCGCGAAGGAAAATCCGGCGCCCGCAATCATGGCGACCGTTCCCAGAAGGAGAGCGAACTTTTGACTCGTTTTCATAAATCGAATCTCCATCAAATCGTCGCACCCAAGTAATCGCCGCGACGTGCCGGAACTTTGCCAGAACGAAAAACAGGTTTCGCAAAGTATCTAGACGTCTGCTCAGCCGACACACTTTGCGGCAATTACGCGTTTGCATGGCCCCAGGCTAGGTTGGAGAATAAGCCATGCTAGACTTGCCCGCCATGTCCAAGGACGAATCGAAGCCGCATATTTTGCTCGTCGAAGACGCGCGCGACATCCGCGAGCCTCTGGCCCGCTATCTGCGCGAGCACGGCTATCGCGCCACCACGGCCGCCGATGCCGCCGGCGCACGTAAGATCATGAAGGGTGCGGCAATCGATCTCGTCGTGCTCGACATCATGATGCCGGGCGAGGACGGGCTCAGCCTATGCCGCTCGATCCGCGAAACCTCCCAACTTCCCGTGATCCTGCTGACGGCGCGCGGCGAGGAAGTCGACCGCATCATCGGCTTGGAGATGGGCGCCGACGACTACATTCCAAAACCCTTCAGTCCGCGCGAGTTGATTGCGCGCGTGGCGGCCATTTTGCGGCGCACCCAAGCGTTGCCGCCGCGCCAGAAACCGCCCTCCGCAGCCCATATCCGCTTCGGCGACTGGATGCTGGACACCGGACAGCGCGAATTGGTGGGGCCGGACGGTGTGGCCATGCCGCTGTCCAGCGGCGAATTTCGTCTTCTAAGCGCTCTGCTCGAACGCCCCAAGATCGCACTGACGCGCAATCAATTGCTCGATCTGACCAAGGGGCGCGACGCCGATCTGTTCGATCGCTCCATCGACAATCATGTGAGCCGTCTGCGCAAGAAGATCGAGCCCGATCCGAAAAATCCGCGTTACATCAAAACGGTTTGGGGCGGTGGCTACATCTTCGCCGTCGAACCGGTGACGGAATGAGACTGCTGCCGCGCACGCTGGGGATGCAGCTTGTCATCGTCACGTCCGTGGCGGTCTTCCTGTCCAACGCCGCCGTGGCGGTGTGGTTCGAGCTTGGCAATGAGCGCCACAGCGAGGCGGCGCTGACCGAACGCCTTCTCGATCGCGCGGCCTCCGTGGCCACGTTGATGAGCTCAATTCCGCCCAAAGCCCGCGAAGCGGCGGCGCAAACGCTTTCCAGCAATGCCTGGAATTTCCAAATTCGCACCGGCAAGGCAACCGTCGAGCCGATGAATGCCGAAGAAGCCAAACTGGCGGCGCGCCTGCACGAAATGCTTCCGCCAAAATTGGCAAAGCTGCCGGTAACGGTGCGCTATCGCGTGGCCCGCGCGTTTGACGATAACGACCCGAACCATCGTCCACCGCCCATGGGCAAAGCCATCGAAATAACGGTGCCTGTTGTGCGCAACACGGTGCTGGTCGCGCAATTCTTCCATCCGCCCATGCCGCCTTGGCCGATTGAAGTTCTGCTGGCCGCTTTCGTCGCCATTGTCGTTGCCTCGGCGGCATCGGCCTATATCGCGCGACGGGTGGCTCGGCCTTTGTCGGAATTGGCGGCGGCGGCGTCGGTCGCGGCGCGCGGCGGGTCGGCGCCGCGTGTGCCCGAAGTCGGACCGGACGACGTGCGCAACGCGGCGGTCGCTTTCAACGCCATGAACGACCAGGTGACCCGCACGCTGGCGAGTCAGCGCCACCTTCTGTCGGCCGTCGGCCACGATTTGCGCACGCCGATCACCGCGATGCGGATCAACCTCGAATTCGTCGAAGACCCCGAGTTGCGCGAGCGCTTGTTAAAAAATCTCGACGAATTGCAGGACCTCACCGAAGCGGTTCTGTCGGCGGCGCGCGGCACCGGCGGCGAAACGTGGCGGCAAATCGATCTTGCGGCGTTGGTGGACAGTGTGTGCGCCGACCTCGACGATCTGGGCGAGCCGGTGACGTGGGCGGGCAATGCCTCCGCGCCCATCAATTGCCGCCCCAACGAGATTCGCCGTGCCGTGCGCAATCTCGTCGAGAACGCCGTCGCCTACGGCAAAAGAGCAGATGTGAGGCTCGATGAATTTCCAGACGCTTACGAGATCGTGGTCGAAGACCAAGGCCCCGGCATCGCCGAGGAAGACCGCCTGCGGGTATTCGAACCCTTTGTCCGGCTCGAGGGCTCGCGCAACGCAGACACCGGCGGGTCCGGCCTCGGCCTGACTTTGGTCAAGGCCATTGCGGAGGGGCATGGCGGGCAGATCGTTCTTGAGAACCGGGCCGAGGGCGGCCTGCGCGCGCGCATGCGCTTGCTGCGCGAGCCGCAATCAAAGGCTCGGGCATAGCGGATTGTTTGCGGTGGAAACACGGCCCGGCGCGCTCTTTCGCGCATCGCGAAAAACCGGGATAATCCAACGGCCTTGGGCCCGAACTTCGTGCGGCGAGTTAGGATAAAATGAGCGATCCGCTGTACCGCCTGGACGTCTTGCGTCTAGCCGCCGATGCGACGGGGGCGGGCCGCCTGGCGAACCCGCACGGTTCCTACATGGCGCACAATCCCGCCTGCTCCGACCGCACGACCGTTGATGTCACCGTCGAGGACGGGCGAATCAAAACCGTTGCGCACGACACCAAGGCCTGCGTACTGGCCCAGGCTTCGGCGTCCATCCTGGGAGGCACCCTTCCCGGCCACAGCTTGGATGAGCTTGAGAAGCTGCGCGCAGACGTGGCGGGCATGTTGGGGGGCGGCGATGCACCCAAGGCGCCATTCAGCGCTTATGGCGTTCTACGCGAGGTTGGAGGTTATCCCAGCCGTCACAATTGCGTTCTTCTGCCGATCGAGGCTGCGCTGAAAGCCTTCGCGGCTTCACAAAAGCGCGAACCAGCAACTTAAGGGGCCGAGGCTCAGCGCCCCTGCCGCGACCGCCGCGTCGCCGCAGCCCCAATCGACGGCTTTGGCCCCGGACAGTATCGGATCGCGGAACGTGGCTTCCCCGCGGCTCAGGTTGAAGACGCACAACACGCGCTCGCCATCAGATTTGCGCACAAAAGCCAGCACGGGATCGGGCGCATCGAGGAATTGCATCTCGCCCTGGCGCAAGGCGGCGCTGTCTTTGCGCGTTGCAAGAAACCGCCGCGCATAATGCAGCACGGACGTGCCGTCTTGTTCCTGCGCCGACACGGCAAGGGCGCGATGCGCCGTCCCCAGCGGTAGCCATGGCGCACCTGTCGTAAAGCCCAGGTTCGGCGCGGCGCTATCCCAAGGCATCGGCGTGCGGCAACCGTCGCGGCCCTTGAACAGCGGATAATAGAGATCGCCGATCGGGTCTTTGAGTTGATGGCGATCCAGCGTCACCTCGGGCAATCCCAACTCCTCGCCCTGATAAAGCAGAACGGTGCCTTTGATCGAGAACAGCAGCGCCAGCATGAGCTTGGCAAGTGCCGGATCGCCGCCCTCCCCGCCGCCGAAGCGCGTCACGGTGCGCAAGATGTCATGGTTGCTGAAGGTCACGCATGGCCAATGGCGCGGATGACCGGCGAGCAGTGCGTAATTGTCTTTGATGAATTTCGGCGACAGCGTGTCCGCCAACAGCATGAAGAAGGTGTAGGCGGCGTGCAGCCCTTCGTCCGGCGCGGCATAGGCACCCGCGCGCTCGAAGCCCTCGGAGAATTCGCCGAACACGAAGCGCTCGGCGTGGCGCTCCACCGTGCGGCGAATTTCGTCGAGGCACGCGACGTTCTGCGGCAGGTTGCTGTCGTGAAAATGTTCTTGCAGGTTCGCCGCATGCGACCAAGTCATCGCGTCGCGCTCCGTCGGCGGAACGGCATCGTTGTCGGCAAGCGTTTCGTCGTGCAAAAATGCGTTGGCGACGTCGAGGCGGTAGCCGTCGGCGCCACGCGCCAGCCAGAAATCCAGCACGGCCAGCGCGGCGCTTTTCGCATCGGCATTGTGCCAGTTCAGCTTGGGCTGCTGGCGCAGGAATTTGTGGTGATAATGCTGACGGCGCTGCGGATGGTACGACCAGGCAGGCCCGCCGAACGCCGACAGCCAATTGTTCGGTGTAGTCCCATCGGGCTTGGGATCGGCCCAAACATACCAATCCGACTTGGCGCCCTTGCCGAGGCTATTCGTGAACCAGGCATGTTCGTCCGAGGTGTGGCAAAGCACTTCGTCGAGAATAACCTTCAAGCCCCGCGCATGGGCGGCGGCCAGCAAGGCATCAAAATCGGCGAGCGTGCCGTAATCGGGATGGACGTTTTCGTAATCCGAAACGTCATAGCCCCAATCGCGGTCTGGCGAAGGATGGATTGGCGACAGCCAGATCGCATCGACGCCCAGCGCGGCAATGTAATCGAGCTTGGAGATCAGGCCGGCGAAATCGCCCTGCCCGTCGCCATTGGAATCGCAGAAGCTGCGGATATAAACCTGATAGACAACCGCCCCGCGCCACCAGGGTGCATCCGCGCTCACACCTCGCTCGCGGTCTCGATCACTTTGGACACTAGGCCGTAAGCGACCGCGTTTTCCGAGCCGATCCAGAAATTGCGCTCGGTGTCGGCAAGGATCTTCTCATAGGTCTGGCCGGTTTCGCGCGCGATGATGCGGTTGAGCCGCTCGCGCATCTTGAGGATTTCCTCGGCCTCGATGGAGATGTCCGACGCTTGGCCGCGCACGCCGCCCAGCGGCTGATGCAGCAGGAAGCGGGTGTTGGGCAGGCAGAAGCGGTTTTCCTTCGCGGCGCCAAGAAAAATATGCGCGCCCGCGCTGGCCACCCAGCCCGTGCCGATCATCTTCACGCGCGGCCCGGCGAAGCGGATCATGTCGTGGATCGTGTCGCCCGATTCCACATGGCCGCCCGGCGAATTGACGATGACGCGAATGTCCCCGTCGCCCTCGGCGGCAAGGGCTAGAAGCTGGCCGCTTACCCGCTCGGCCATCTTCATGTCGACTTCGCCGAAGATCAGCACCGTGCGCGATTTGTAGAGCGCTTTTTGCACCGGCGAGGATTGTTGTTCGGGAAGTTCGATCTTCTTGTTTTCGTCGTCTTCTTCATCGAGGCGGAACATGCGTGCTCCTGTGGCGGGGGCGAATCCTGGGCCATACTAGCCAAGCGGAGCTTGGCGTCCATGTGCTTAAAGCGCGTTAACAGGCCAAATCCGCGATTGGCCAAAACCCGGCGCGCGGCCATTTTCGCACATAAATCGAATGGTGGGCCCTACGGGAGTTCGAACCCGTCTTGCAAGATTGAAAATCTTGAGTCCTAACCGATAGACGAAGGGCCCACGCCCGCGCAGCGCTTGGGGCGCCAGGCGGGAGGAACGGGGCTATAAGGCCGCAAAGCCGCCTTGGCAAGCGCCGTCAGGCGTCCGCGGGCGCGGCATCTTCCAGGTGAAGTTGAACCCGCATGCGACCGTTCCATTCGTCGGCGCGCAGCCGCCCGGCGGCGTGGATTCTTTTGCCGCGAGCGCCCAAAAGCGCCTTGCCCAGTGCGGTATCCGCCGTGCGGAAGGCGATGGCGTCGAGCCGCGCGCCGTCGCCACCGGCCAGCCTGAGGCGCACATGGTCCTTTCCCACCACATCGGCGAAAAGCACCTGTGCGTCGGGAACTGCCAGAATGGGCTCCGAATTGCCCGCGCCGAATGGTCCCGCCCGGGCAATGTCGCTTACCAGTGACGGCACCGCGCCCGCCGGCGAAACAATCCCGTCCAGCGCCAGTGCGGCAGCGTCGCTCAGCGCCCCATCCAATTGCGCAAAGGACGCAATCAGAAAAGCGCGGAATGGATCGGTCTGTTCGGGGCGCAGCGAAAATCCCGCCGCCATGGCGTGCCCGCCGCCGGAGTCGAGCGCACCCTTTTCGCGCGCCGCGCGCACGATGGCGCCGATATCGACGCCCGTCATCGAACGCGCCGAGCCGCGCCCCATCCCGCCCTCGAACCCCGCGACAAAAGCCGGTTTGGCAAAGCGATCCTTCAGCCGTCCCGCGACGATGCCGACAACGCCGGGATGCCAGCCCTCGCCCGCCACGAACAGGAACGGTGAATTGTCCTGCAATGCCGCCAGCGCAATGGCGTCGTCGAGAATGAGTTTCTCGATGGCCTGGCGTTCGCGATTGTGGGTGTCGAGCGCCTGCGCATATTCATCCGCTTCGGCGGTAGTCTTGGCCGTCAGAAGATCGACGCCCAGGCTGCATCGCCCCACGCGCCCGCCGGCATTGATGCGCGGTCCGAAGACAAAGCCCAGATGATAAGACGTAAACGGCGGCGCCGCGCCCGCGACGCGCGCCAAAGCCGCAAGGCCGGGCCGTTCCAGTTTCGACAGTCTCGCAAGGCCGCCAAGCACAAAGGCGCGATTGACGCCGATCAGCGGCACGACATCGCACACCGTCGCCAAGCCGACGAGATCGAGGGCGCGCAGAAGATCTGGTTCGCGCATCGCACTAAAGCGCCCCGCATCGCGAAACGCACGATTGAGCGCGATCAGAAACAAATAGGTGATGCCCGCGGCGCAAACATAGCCAAGCCCCGAGCTGTCACCGGGTTGGTTGGGATTGACGTGCGCAGCGGCTGGCGGCTGACGCTCCACCGCATGATGATCCAACACGACGACATCCAGGCCGGCGCCCTGCGCCGCCGTCAGCGCCTCCACCGCGCCCGCGCCGCAATCGACGGTCACGACGAGCGTGATGCCTTCGTCCTTCAGTCGCAACAAGGCGGGCGCGTTGGGGCCATAGCCTTCTGTCATGCGGTCGGGAATGTAGATGCGCGGTGGTGCGCCCAGCGCGGCCAGATAGTCGTGCATCAGCGCGGCAGAACATGATCCGTCCACGTCATAATCGCCGAACACAGCGATGCGCTCGCCGCTCACGACTGGCGGCCATGACACGCGCCACGGCCTTGTCCATATCCTTCAGCGTCAACGGTTCGGGAAGGAACTTCTTAAGCGTGGGGTTCAGATAATCCGCCGCGCCATCCGCCGTCACGCCACGCGTCAGCAGCAAGCGTGCGAGCAGAAACGGAAGGTGGTGGCCCAGCGCCAGTGCGCGCGCCGCATCCTCGTCGCCCTCGACCAGAGCCCAGCGCCGCCCGGAGAAGGATTGCGAGACGCCGAACGCTCCCGCCATGTGTGCCTCAGCCCTCGTGCTTGCTGCGGCGATGCCGCGCAGTGATCCAGCGCACCGTGCCGGAAGTCGAACGCATCACCACACTGTGGGTTGTGACGAACTCGGCAGAGCGTTGGACGCCTTGTAGCATCGTTCCGAGCGTGACCCCAGTGGCCGCGAAGATCACGTCACCCGAGGCCAAGTCTCTCAGGTGATATTTGCGGTTCAAATCGGTGATCCCAAGCCGCGCGGCGCGCTTCTTTTCGTCGTCCGACTTGAAGAACAGCCGCGCCTGCATTTGCCCGCCGACGCAGCGCAGCGCCGAAGCCGCCAGCACGCCTTCCGGCGCGCCGCCGCGTCCGACATACATGTCGATGCCGGTTGCCGGGTCGCTGGTGGCGATAATGCCTGCTACGTCGCCATCGGTGATCAAATGCACGGCCGCGCCGACACTGTGCACAGAGGCGATGTGCTTCTCATGGCGCGGGCGATCGATGATGCAGACGGTAATCTCGCGCGGGTCCACGCCTTTCGCCTTGGCGAGGGCGCGAACATTGTCGGCGGGTTCCGCGTCGAGGTCGATAATGCCGTCGGGATAGCCGCCGCCGATCGCGATCTTGTCCATATAGGTATCCGGCGCGTTAAGCAGCGTTCCCGGTTCCGCCAGCGCCATCACCGCCAAGGCATTCGGCAACGCTTTTGCGGTCAGCGCGGTGCCCTCAAGCGGATCCAGCGCGATATCGACGGCGATGCCGCCCGATCCGACTTTCTCGCCGATATAGAGCATTGGGGCTTCGTCGCGTTCGCCCTCCCCGATCACCACCGTGCCGTCGATCGGAAGATAATCGAATGTGCGCCGCATGGCTTCGACGGCCGCGTTGTCCGCGCCATGTTCGTCGCCGCGGCCGATAAATTCCGCTGACGCAATCGCCGCCGCTTCCGTAACGCGCACGGCTTCGAGCGCGAACGCGCGGTCCAATGGTAAGCCAACCATAACTTCTCCTGAAATTGTCCGAGCGAAGCCTAACCGGCTTCCATGGGGATCATGCACGGCCGTGCAACCACCTTGTCGGACATCGCAATTGTCTTAAGCGCCCGCTCGACGTTGTCTCGCGCCGTCTCGTGCGTAATCATGACAATCGACACCGCCCCGCCCGGTGCACGTCCACGCTGGATCATGCTTTCGATGGATACGCGCCACTGTGCGAGATGGCCCGCAATTTCGGCCAGCACGCCCGGAACGTCCAACACTTGGAAGCGTAGATAGAATGCGCTGGCGGCGCTACTGCTCGGAGCCGGTGTTAGCGGTATCAGAGAATGCGCGGGAATCCCGAATGCGGGACCTATGTTCCCACGCGCAATGTCAATCAAATCGGCAATGACAGCGTTGGCAGTCGGCGCTTCGCCGGCGCCGCGCCCTTCGAAAAAAAACGGCCCTGCGACACCGGCGTCGGCGACAACGGCGTTGAAGGCGCCATTCACGTCCGCAAGCGGCGTGCCCGCATTGACCATTGCGGGCTGCACGCGCTGATCGATTCCCTGGGGTGTTTTCTTGGCGATGCCCAGAAGTTTGATACGAAATCCGAACTCGCGCGCGAAGGCGATGTCGTCCGGCATAATGTGCTCGATGCCCTCGACGGCCATCGTATCCAAATTGGGCGCGGTGCCGAACGCAAGGGCCGACAGCAGCGCAAGCTTGTGCGCCGTGTCGCCGCCGCCGACATCCAGTGTCGGATCGGTTTCGGCATAACCCAGTCTCTGCGCATCCTTGAGAACATCCGCAAACGGACGCCCCGAACTTTCCATTTGCGTCAGGATATAGTTGCAGGTTCCGTTGAGGATGCCGCGCACGGCGACGACACCATAAGCGATCAGGCTCTCGCGCAGCGCCTTGACGATCGGAATGCCGCCCGCCACAGCCGCTTCGAATTTCAGCGCCAGGTTCTTGTCTTCCGCCAGAGCGGCAAGCGCGGCGCCGTGGCGCGCCAGAAGCGCCTTGTTCGCGGTGACGACGTGCTTGCCGGATTTGAGGGCTTCCTCAACCAATTCCAGCGCGGGACCGTCTTCGCCGCCGATTAACTCAACGACCACGTCGGCGCTGCTCCGCGCCAAGGTGCGCGAATCGTCGACCCAGTTTGTTATCTCGAAATCGCGCTTCTTGGTCTTGTCGCGCGCGCTCATGCCGGCGATTTCCAGCCGCCGTCCGGCGCGAGCGGCAAGCGCATCGCCGCCCGATTGAAGCGCCTTGATGACGCCGCCGCCGACCGTCCCCAGACCCGCGAACGCGATCCGCAGCGGCGCCTTCATTTTACGACTTCCAGAGACGGCGGTTCGTTGACCCGCATCGACAGGAACTTCTTCACGTTGCGCGCGGCTTGGCGGATGCGATGTTCGTTCTCCACCAGCGCGATGCGTACATAGCCCTCGCCATATTCGCCGAAGCCGATGCCGGGCGAAACCGCGACCTTCGCGTGGATGAGAAGCTGTTTGGCGAACTCCATCGAGCCGTGCTCGCGATATTGTTCGGGCACGGGGGCCCAGGCGAACATCGAGGCAGGCGGCGACGGCACATTCCATCCGGCACGCGCCATGCTGTCCACCAGCACATCGCGGCGCGCCTTGTAGATCGCGCGAATTTCATCGACGCAATCCTGCGGTCCGTTCAGCGCCGCCGTCGCGGCAACCTGGATCGGCGTGTAAGCGCCATAGTCGAGATAGGATTTGATCCGCGCCAGCGCCCCGATCAACCGCTTGTTGCCCGCCGCGAAGCCAAGACGCCAGCCCGGCATCGCATAGGTCTTCGACAGTGACTGGAATTCGATGGCGATGTCCTTGGCGCCTTCAACCTGCAAAATCGACGGCGGCGGCACATCGTCGAAATAGATGTCGGCATAGGCCAGGTCGGACAGCACCCAGATATCGTGCTTCTTCGCGAAAGCGACGATCTCCTTGTAGAAATCCAAGCCCACGACTTGCGCCGTCGGATTGGACGGATAATTCACCACCATCGCCACGGGCGACGGGATGGAGTGGCGCACGGCGTGGCCGATGGCGCTGAGATAGGCTTCAGGCGAGGTCGCATTCACATGGCGGATCGCGGCGCCCGCCAGAATGAATCCGAACGCATGGATCGGGTAAGCCGGATTGGGCACCAGCACGACATCGCCGGGCGCGGTAATCGCCTGCGCGATGTTGGCGAAACCTTCCTTGGAGCCCAGCGCGGTAATCACTTCGGTGTCGGGATCGACGTCCACGTCGAAGCGGCGCTTGTAGTAAGCGGACATCGCCTTTCTGAGGCCACGGATGCCACGCGAGGCCGAATAGCGATTCGATTTGGGGTCGCGCGCCGTCTCGCACAGCTTGTCCACGATGTGTTTGGGCGTCGGCATATCGGGGTTGCCCATGCCGAAATCGATGATGTCCTCGCCTGCCGCGCGCGCGTGCGCTTTCAGGCGGTTCACTTCTTCGAAAATATACGGCGGCAACCGCTTTATGCGGTGAAATTCGTTCTGCATGTCAGGAACCTAAGCATCGGCGAAACAATCTTCGCCATCCGCGCAGCATCACGGTTATTTAGCCACGCCGTCAATGGCTTTCAGGGCGTTCCTGCCATGACGGGACGCCCTGCTTCGCCGTGTCTCAGCCTTCCAGGAAGATCTCGGCCCGGCGGTTGCCGTCTTCGCCCTTCGGCATGGATTCGTAATAGATCGGCTGGCTGTCGCCCACCGCGTCCACCAGGACCTTAGCCGCGGGAACCCCCTCACGGATGATCTCCTTGGCCACGGCGTCGGCGCGCTCCTGTGACTTTTTCAAGATCACCTCGAGATGGCGTTCGACCGACATGTCCGGCGTCCGGCTCGCGGAATGGCCGACAACGCGAATATAGCCGTGCCCACCGCCGGACTTGTAACGCTCGACGGCCGCCCGCACCTGCATTCGGGCCTCCTCGTTCAAGCCGACCGAATCACCCGGGAAAAACACCACTGCCGTTGCCGGCACGCCCTGTTGGCTGGTGTAGATCGCAGGCGCCGAAGTCGTCGGAATGACATCGAGATTGGCCACGACGGCGCCGCTCATCTTGTCGGGACCGCCCTCGCCCATCGGCCTGTGCAGCTTGCCCGGATTTACGGAGGCAACACGTGGCGCCTCGGCAATTCCGGCATTGGAGGCCGTCCGTTCGTAATGCGCCACGATCATCGGCGCCACGAATTGCGAAATCGAGGGATCGAGCGGCGGCGCGGTGGACGGCTTGAAGCCAAGCGCCGCATCGGACGGTGCGACGGTCGCCACCTGCTGCGGTGCGACCGGGGCCGCAGGCATTGCAGGCTGCGCACCCGGCGCCGGCGCCGGCGCCATCGCGGGCTGTTCGGCCTGCGCCACCGGCGCCATCGCGGGTTGTTCGGCCTGCGCCACCGGCGCCGGCGTCGCCATCGGTTGTTCGGCTTGCGCCGTTTCGGCTGCTGGCGGCGCGGGCGGCGGCGCGATGGGCGCGCTCGCGACGCTGACACCGCCGCTCGGTGCCGGCAGAGCGCCCGGAATTGAGCTGCCCGTGGGCTGGTCCGCGGCAACAGAGCGGTCAACCTGGGCCGTCTGCTGCACCGGCGCGCTATGTGTTTCGGTTGGCGCGGCCGGAGCCGGCATGGACGCGACCGCGGTCGCCGGGGCCATCGGCGGCGGCGGCGCGGCGGAGGCCTCTGTGCCGCCGCGAAGCGCATCGGCATCATATTTGGCGTGCGAGCGGTCGGCAGCCAGCGATTCGGCGACTTGCTTCTGGTCGTCCGAGGTGGACGCGGCGGGCTTGTCCGGCACGCTGGCCAGATCGGGCGGTTGAGCGGCGTTCGATGTCGTGTCCGATGAATCGTCGCCGAACCATGTGGTCGGATCGATCCAATCGGGCGCGCTCGGCATGTCGGGCATCATTGAACAGGCGCTCGTACTCATAGCGACCGCGAAAACCGCGGCGAGGCGCAAGAAAACCGTTTTGTTGACGTTTAGTCCCGGCATTGTGGAGTACTCCTCAGCCGCGCCCGCGCTGCGCCGGCCCGCCGACCCCATATACAGGGCCCTCCAGCACGATCCAAGCACTTACGGGCGCGCAACTGCATGAAATCTTGTGACAAACTTGCACAAAGTTGCTCCGCCCACCTACATTGGTGCAGCGCAGGCGCGACTTAGCGCTATTCCGCAGGGCTGCAAATCGCGAAAATGCAAAAAACGGCACGAAAATTGGGCACCAAAGCTCCCGCAGCGGATGCGCCAAATTCGGAAGAGGCGGCCGTCGATGCATACCAGATCGGCGACGGTGCCGAATTTGCCCGCAACATGATGCGGGTTGGCGAGCAATCGCAGAAGCTTCTGGCACAGTTCGTCCGCGCCCAAATCGAGAAAAGTGCCGGCCCGCACGATCCGCTTAACCTGACGGACACGTTCACGGCATTGCTGGGAGCCATGGCCGACAATCCTGGCGCCTTGCTCGATGCGCAATTCCGGTTCTGGCGGGGCACGATGGGCCTGTGGGAAGCGGCCGCGCTGCGCTTGCTGGGCGGGGAGCCGCCGCCCGTCGTGTCGCCGAACGCGGGCGATCGGCGATTTCGTGACAAGGACTGGCAGGAAAAGCAGATTTTCGATTTCATCAAGCAGTCTTACTTGCTGACGGCGAACTGGCTGCAGGACACGGTTGCGAGTGTCGAAGGGCTGGACCCGGCGACGCAAAGGCGCGCGCAGTTTTATACCAAGCAGTTCGCCGACGCTCTCGCGCCGACCAATTTCGTCCTGACCAATCCCGAAGTCCTGCGCGCGACGATGCAGTCCAACGGCGAGAACCTGGTGAAGGGTCTGGACAATCTCCTCGCCGATCTCGACAGCGGCCATGGCCGGCTCGCGATCCGCCAAAGCGCCGACGCCTTCACGGTCGGCAAGAACATCGCGCTTACGCCGGGAAAAGTCGTGTTCCGCGGTGCATTGTTCGAGCTTCTGCAATACGCGCCGTCGACGGCGCAGGTTCATGCGCGACCGCTTTTGATTTTCCCGCCCTGGATCAACAAATTCTACATTCTGGATCTACGGCCGGAGAATTCCTTCATCAAATGGCTGGTCGGCCAGGGCTACACGGTGTTCGTCGTCTCCTGGATCAATCCCGACAAGACGCACGCCCAGAAGACGTTCGAGGATTACATGCGCGAGGGGATTTTCGCGGCGCTCGACGCCGTCGAAAAAGCCACCGGCGTGCGCGATCCCAATGTGGTCGGCTATTGCACCGGCGGCACACTGTTAGGGGCCACCCTCGCCTATATGGCCAAGACCGGTGACGACCGCATCCATTCAGCGACCTTCTGGGCGGCGCAGGTGGATTTCAGCGAAGCGGGCGATCTGAAGATTTTCGTCGATGACGCGCAACTCGTCGCCCTGAAGGAGCAGATGGACGCCGACGGCGGCGTGCTCGAAGGGCGCAAGATGGCGACCACCTTCAACATGCTGCGCGCCAACGATCTGATCTGGTCGTTTGTCGTGAGCAATTACCTATTGGGCAAAACGCCCGCGCCGTTCGATATGCTCTACTGGAATTCCGACACCACACGGATGCCGGAAAAGGCGCATCTGTTCTATCTCTCGCAATGCTATCGCGACAATGCGCTGGCGCTGGGCAAGATGAAACTCGGCGGCGTGGACCTCGATCTGACGAAGGTGAAAGTGCCGGTTTATTTGCAGTCGGCGAAGGAAGACCACATCGCACCCTATCGTTCCGTCTACAAGGCGACCAAGCTGTTCAAGGGGCCGGTGCGATTCATCATGGCGGGGTCCGGCCATATTGCGGGCGTCATCAATCCGCCGGCGGGCGGCAAGTATCAGTATTGGACGAACGAGAAGCTGCCCGCATCCGTCGAGGATTGGCAGGAAGGCGCCAAGGAGCATCCCGGCTCCTGGTGGCCCGATTGGGACAAATGGCTCGCGAAACATTCCGGCCACAAAATTCCCGCGCGCAAACCCGGCGACGGCAAGCTGAAAGTGCTCTGCGATGCGCCGGGGACTTACGTAATGATCAAGGCGTCGTAGCGGCGGCCTTAGACGAAGTCCAGCTGTTTCCTTCAGGCCCAGCATGAGGTTGAGATTCTGCACCGCGGCGCCGCTTGCGCCCTTACCGAGATTGTCGAGCAGAGCAACCAGCCGCACCTGCCCGGTTTTATCATTGCCGAACACGAACAGCCTCATGCCGTTGGTGAGCTTCAGCATCTCGGCGTCGAGCGTTTTCTGCAGCATCGCTTCTTCAAGGCTTGCGACGTCCACCAGCGCCTCGCCGCGATAGGCATCGGCGAGCGTCTCGTGAATGCGATAGGTCGTCGGCTGGCCCGGCAGCGCCCAAAGCGGTAGCGGCACTTCCACCAGCATGCCGCGATAGAAGCGTCCCACACTCGGTGCGAACACCGGCGGATGTGCGAGCTTGGCATACATCTGCATCTCGGGCACATGCTTGTGTGCCAATGTCAGGCCGTAAGCGCGCACAACCGTCTCGACATAGGCCGGTGACGACTTGTCCTCGAACTCCGCGATCATCGCCTTGCCGCCGCCGGAATAACCCGAGACCGCGTTCACCGTCAGCGGAAAATCGGCCGGAACAATTCCGGCCCGAGTTAAAGGCGCAACCAGCGCCAGGAATCCGGTCGGATAACAACCCGGATTGGTCACCCGCTTGGCCGCAGCGATCTTGGCGCGCTGGCCCGGCTCCAATTCGGCGAAGCCATAGACCCAACTGGGCGCTGTGCGGTGCGCGGTGGACGCGTCGATCACGCGCACCTGCGGATTTTCGATCAGCGCCACCGCCTCGCGCGCCGCTTCGTCCGGCAAGCAAAGGATGACGAGATCGGATTCGTTCAGGGCTCCTGCCCGCGCGCGCGCATCTTTGCGCTGCGCCTCGGCAAGCTGCACGAGCGAAAGATCATCGCGCCGGGCAAGCCGCTCGCGAATCTCCAGGCCGGTGGTTCCGGCCGCGCCGTCGATGAAAACCTTGGGTGCCATAGGGCGCCTCATAACGCGCTTTTCCACTATTCACCAATATTGACACAATGTCGCATCCACTCTTAGCTCAATCAGGGCTGAGATTCACTGGGAATGCGCTTCCCCGGATCGGCGGTTCGACGCCAAGGACGGATCGTGTGCCCCGCCCGCACCGGCGCGCTCGCACACACTTTGGGAATTGCCATGAGTCCGCAGGCCGTCATTGAGGTGTTTCGCCGCAACGTCACCGAACACTACTTCGACCTTAAAGGCCGCGTTAGCCGCAAAGAGTTCTGGTATTTCATCCTTGCGTGCGTTGTCGTTTACATTGGAGCCGGGATAATCGATGCCGTGCTTAACACCGGCCTGCTTACGCTGGCCGTCTCGCTTGCGCTTCTCTTGCCGATGACGGGATTGGGTGCGCGCCGCCTGCAGGACACCGGCCGCAACGGTCAATTGGTCTGGCTGTGGATGCTCGGTTGGTTTGTCGCGCAGATTCTCGGTTTGATCGCCCTCATGTCCTCGCCGTATGGCGCGATGGACGCTTGGTATCTCGTCTTCACAACGGGTTGGCTGATCAGCCTGGTCAATCTTGCCGCGTTCGTGATTTCGGTGGTGCTAATCTATTTCTGGATTCAACCTGGAATTGCCGGGACCAACGAATACGGTCCCGATCCGCTCGCGGGCGCGGCCACACCGACATAGGGACAACACAAATCATTCCATCGGATCAGTCGCGCGCGGCACGAATCGCCGCGCGCGTCGGCGCAACATTGGCGGCGGGATTAAGCGGCTCGGGTTTGAAGCCGGCCAGGTCCAATTTCGCCTTTCGAAGGTCGTCCGGTGAAAGCTGGTCCGCCAGAATAGCTGCCTGCTGCGCCGCGCCGCGGTCTCCTTGCGCCGCGGCAAGCGCGTACCATTTGTAGGCGACTGCCTTGTCCGCGACGACTCCGTCGCCGCGCTCGTAGAGGACTGCCAGATCGAACTGTGCGTCGGCGTCGCCAAGATTGGCCGCCTGGGCAAACCAATGCGCGGCCAGGGCGTAATCCGTCCCTTCCGTCCAGCCGCCCGCATAGGCTTTGCCCAGATCCGTCATCGCCTTGCGATTACCCGCTACGGCCGCCGCGCGATACCAACGGATCGCCTTGGCCATGTCGGTTTTGACGCCCGTGCCTGTCTGATAAAGCGCGCCGAGATAATTCTGCGCGACCGGCTGCCCGCCATTCGCGGCGCGTTCAAGCCAACCCGCCGCCTTCGCGACATTCATTTCCGAATTCGTGCCATTGAGAAATTCGAGCCCGAGAACCAGTTGAGCCTGTGCATTTCCTGCGGCGGCGAGCGCGGCGAGACGATCCTTTGCGGGAACGGTCTTTGCAGCCGCGTGCACGACCGCCGGATGGACTATGGCGGGCACCGTCGCGATACCAGATCGCAGGGAGAAAAATCCGCCCAAGCCGAATGCGGCCAACACGACAGCCCCCATCAGCCAACGCCGCCAGGGCCTCAGCGCGGAGACATGTTCTTCGCCGACGCTGTGCTCTGCAGCGTAAATGGCCGCGCGGCGCGCCGAAGAAATATAACTGTCGGCTTTCTCGGGATTGGCGTGCGCGTCGGGCACATCCGGCGCCACTTGCAGCGGCGGCGGGGTCGGGACGAATTGCAACGATTGCACCGTCTCATCGTTGGGCGCACGATCCCTCGCAACCTGGTTCGTCAGATTGTGAAAATCCAGGCGCAACTCGGCAAAGGCCTGCTCCTGACGCATGTTGAACTTCTCGAGCCGCTTTTGAAGGTGCTGAACCGCTTCCAAGGCGGAGGCGATCCGCGCGGCAACATTCTTCGCATCATCCTCGCGATTTATTTCAAGTTTGGAGATGGATTGTTCGACAAGCGTAAGGCGGGTGCCGAGCCGCGAAATGGCGGCGTCCGTTCCCTCTTTCATCAGGGATTTTGGAACGATGATCCGCTTGGCGAGGCTGTCGAGTTCCTGGGCTTGCAGGCGCATCATGGCGCCGAATTCGCCCGGCGCCTCGGCGCTTAGCGATTCGTCTTCGGCGAACGGCTGTACACTTTCATCGGCGACGTCGGCAGGTGGGTCCTGCGGCAGCGCGATGAATTCTTCCACGAGCGTGACAGAAGCGTCTTCGTCGTCCGGTGTTTCACACGCGTCTTCATCGGCATCGGCAGGCGTAACTGGAATTTCATCCGCTATTGCGACGGGCTCTTCGGCGGAAGCGGCGATGCTCTCTTCCGCTGATGGCTCCTGTGTCGTTTCGTCGGCCTGTTCCGAACCGTCTTCGCCGGACAATTGCGATAGAAGATCCTGTTTGCCGGAAAAATATCCGTAAATCGTGGCGCGTGCGATGCCGGCCTCGCTGGCCACGGCGCTGAGTGTCAAATCGGACAACCCGTCCCGCGCGGCAAGGCCCTTAGCCGCATCGAGGATCGCGAGCCTTGTGGCTTCACGTTCGTGCGGCCGCGCCCAGCGCGACTTGACGGCGGCAGTTCCCATATATGCGCGCGCGGCTGAAGCCAGCGTCTCCGAGCCGTTCCTCTCAGGGGACCGATACCTTGGGCGCATATTGTGAATAAAGAGTAGGAAAACGCGGCGGGCGTAAATGTGTGCTAATGAAATGTTAATGCAGTTTGGCGATTCCAACTTTTGTTCGGTGTTGCACGGTCGTTTCGGCGTATCTGCCGTCGCGCCATTGGTGGTCATGTTGCTGCTGGCGCTCGCGCTGCCCGCGAACGCAGGCGCAAGTCCCGCTGAATTGCCGTCCACCGATGTCGCCAACCAAATCCTGAGCGAAACACAGCGCGTCGCCGATTGGCAGCTCGCGCATCTTGGCGATACCGCCTATGCGCCGTCGGAACCGAACGACCAGAGATCGCCGCGCGGCTGGGTCTATGGCGTGTTGTATGTCGGCATGACTGCCTTGGCGGATCGCGCCATCGATCCCAAATATGCAGACGCGGTTTTTGCGTTCGGACAGCAGCAGAACTGGGACCTTGAACGGCGCCCGTACCACGCGGACGATTATGTCATCGGGCAAAGCTGGATCTGGGCATATGAGCATCGGCGCAAGCCGGACATGATCGCGGCGGTGAAATCCCGCCTCGATGCCATCGCCGCGGCCGCGCCGAGCGGCTCGCTCGATTACGGCAGCAATCCCCCGCCCTATGTCGAAAGCACCTGCCAGTTGCGCTGGTGCTGGAGCGATGCGCTGTTCATGGGGCCGCCTGCCTGGGCAGAGATGTCGCGCGCGATGAGCGATCCCAAATATCTGGCATATGCCGACGCGGAGTACTGGACGACCGTCGCAAAGCTGTTCGACGAACGGGAAAACCTGTTTTACCGCGATACGCGCTTCATCGAACGGCGCGGACCGCATGGCGAAAAGATATTCTGGAGCCGTGGAAATGGCTGGGTCTATGCCGGGCTGGCGCGCATGCTGGAATTTCTACCGCCCGATTATCCCAGCCGCCCGCGCTATGAGGCGCTGTTCCGGCGGATGTCGGCGCGCCTAGTGGAACTGCAAAAGCCTGACGGATATTGGCCGGTGTCGCTGCTCGCGCCTCCTGAGGGAACACCAGCGGAATCCAGCGGTACCGGCTTCTTCACCTTTGGTCTCGCTTATGGCGTGGCGAGTGGACTTCTTCCAGAAGCGAAATACCGCGAGGCGGCGCAGCGCGGCTGGGCGGCGCTGGTGGCGGCGGTTCATCCCGACGGTAAACTCGGCTGGGTACAACCGATCGGCGCCGCGCCGGACAATGTCACCTATGACGATACGCAGCTTTACGGTGTCGGTGCGTTCCTGCTGGCGGGATCGGCAATGTACGACCTTGCGCGACAAGCGTCGGATGTCACGTGGAGCGATGTCTGGCCGAACGGCTACGCGCTCGGCAGCATCAATTCGGTGTCGATGGTCCATAACAATCTGGTCACCGCCGGCGGATTTCAATTCGCCGCGTTTTACGGCGCAGCCGTCGATGGCAAGGTTGCGGTACTGCTCGCGCGCCGTTCGTTGCATCGCGACCGGACACATTGGCAGGTCGTGACGACGCCCTTCTCTATCCCGGACGTGTTCTCGAATATCGGCGCGCGCGACGATCACAATCTCATCGCCATGGGCATCGACAAGAACGGCGTGCTGCATCTGTCCTGGGGAATGCACAATGTGCCGCTGACTTACGCGGTCAGCACACGTTCCACCCTTGGTCCGAAATTCGGTAGCGGCGGCAAGATCGCTTTGGCGCGCACACACATGATCGGACGGAATGAAACCGAGGTGACCTACCCGGAATTCTTTCACGCACCGAACGGCGCGCTGATGTTCACCTATCGCGATGGCGGCGCGGGCGGCGGATCGGGCAACGGCAACCAGTACATTAACGCTTACGATTTGGTCGCCAAGGTCTGGCGGCGCGTGGCCGATCCCATGGTGGACGGCATTTCCACCAGCATGAACGCCTATCTCAATTCCATGGCCTATGATTCCAAGGGCGCGCTATTCGCCAGTTGGACGATCCGCGAGACGCCAGACTGGCAAACCAATCACGACCTCTATTGCGCCCGTTCGCCCGACAACGGGCGCTCATGGTTTTCCGTCGATGGCGCGGCGCTTGGAAAAACCATTGATCGCGCAAAGGCCGATGCATTTGCGAAGATCGTTTCGCTGCCGATCCATTCCAGTCTCATCAACCAGACCAGCATGACCGTTGATGCCGCCGGCCAACCCATGATCGCAACCTGGTGGGCGCCCAACGCCGCGCAGGGCGACAATACGCGCCAATACATGCTGGTTTGGCGCGACGGAAATGCCTGGCGCAGTTCGCAGATCTCGCACCGGATTTCAGGGGAACCCTATGACGCAACCTCCGGCGCGGTGCGCGAGATGGGCCGCCCCATCCTGCTGACGGACAAAAGTGGGATCACCGTGGTCGTCACCCGGTCATCCGCCGCAGGCTTGCCGCTCACCGATACCAGCAACAAACTCGTTGTCTATTGGTCGCGCGACCGCATGCATTGGAAATCGCTGATCTTGTCCGGCGAAAACCCCGGCGCTTGGGAACCGACTTATGATCGCGCCTTGTGGAACACGCAAAACAAGCTATCGCTGTTCTTCCAGCCCGTCGGATTGGGCAAGGCAAGCTCGCCGGTGCGCGTTCTCACCTGGGACGCGAGAGCCTATTTCGCCACCCATCGCGATTAAGGAGATGACATGCGCGCTTCCCTCGCTTTTGCCGCGGTTCTGTTCATGGCAGGTGAATCGCTCGCCGCGCCGGCGCAACTGACGATCCACAATCCGCTGGCGATGGCGCGCAGCGCCGCCTCTGTGGAGATTTCCGCCAAGCTTCTGCCGCGCGGTATGCGCGGCGCATGGGTGGCGTTCGCAAACGGGCAAATTGCGCCGCTGCAATTAACAAAGAACGGACACGCGGCCATCGCGGTTCTCGATCTCCCCGCAACCGCGGAGATCGCAATGCAGTTGCGCCCGCGTGTCGCTTCCGATCCTGTTCCGGCACGCATCGCCCATGCGACCATCCCCATCAAGGTCGGCGACGCATACCGGCAGGTGCCCAGTATCATCGTGCCGAAAACGCATGTGATCCACGATCCGCTGTTTCCCATCGAAGGCGCGGGCTGGGAATCCGATCGCGTCGGCTACCGCGTCTATCTCGACAGCCGCAACGCGATAGACGCGTTCGGCAAGAAATTGCCCGCGCCGGTTCTGCAAAGCATCGGCTATCAGGGCGCGGCCAGCTATCATGACGAAGGCGATTGGGGCATGGACATCTGGCATGTCGGCGACAGCCTTGGCGCCGGGGGCTTCGGTGTGCTGCGCAACGGCATGGCGACGCAGCTTGGCGATCCCACGCACATCGTTGCCACGGTTGAAGCCTCTGGGCCGGTTCTCGCCACATTGCGCGTCCAGGACACGGGCTGGACAATGGACGGGCGAGTGCAAAGCCTTACGGCGCGCTATTCCATCGCGGCGGGCTCGCGGCTTTCGCTGAACACGGGCGTGGCGGGCCCTGGCGTGCCGCTCGTCGCCGGCTTCGGAAAATATCCGAACACCGATTTCTTTGCGTCGCAAAAGGAGGACTGGGGTTACATCGCAAGCTGGGGGCGGCAGAGCGAAAACGGCAAGGACGATGTCGGCGTGGCGCTATTCTATCCGGTGTCCGACATTGCGCGCACCGGCGACGACGGCCGCAGCTACTACATCGTCTTCAAAAATCCCGCCAAGGCCCGCTACGCATTTGCGGCGGCGTGGGCACGGGAAGGCGGCGGCATTCGCGATGAAGACGGCTTTCGCGCCTATGTCGAATGCACGGCGAGCGAACTCCGCAATCCCGTATTTGTGACGGCCAGTCACCAATAAGAGGTCCGATCGACGATACCCAAAGACCGGCGAAAAAGGTCGGGAAAATTTCCCAGCATCAGTGTGCAGAAAGACTTGTGCAATTGCTGCTCGGATCGCGCAGCGTCAATGACGCCTCGGTCACGAATTCGGCGCGGTCGGCTTCATCCATTTCACTGAAGCGCAGCTTGATATAGGCCGCAATCCGCTTCCAGTCGTCGCCACAATGGACAATGGCTTCGCGCGTCCATTCTTCAACTTGCAAGGCGAGTGTCAGATTTTTTTCCATAACGTCACTCATCGTTTTTGAAGAACGGCTCAAGTTATACCCATCTACCGCCCGTCCGCCATATCAGCGAGACAATAACATCACCTTAGCGGGAGAAGGTTAACGCCATGAGCGAACCCAATATCCAAGCCAGGACGGGTCATAATTCTATCCGCGTTGAAATCGTGACCAACATGGAACAGCTGCAGCACGCCTATGCCATTCGGGCGATTTGCTTCATGGAAGACACTGGGCTGGTTGCCGGACATGCCTTCGACGGGAACGATCTTCAGGCGACGCACGTCATCATTTACAGCGGCGAGGAGCCGATTGGCGCACTGCGTATTCGTTGGTTCAGCGACTTCGCCAAGATCGAGCGTTCGGCATTTCGCAAGGCCTATCGTCACCCGCGTCATCTGAAGATCGCGGCGGAATTCGTCTTCCACCACATAGCGCGCAAGGGCTACAGCCGCGTCATTACCCACGCCTCACCGCTTTATGCCCGGCTTTGGCGCAGCCTGCTGGGCTTCAAGGAAGTCGCCGACAAGCCGCCGGCATTCTATGCCGGCCACGACGAACCGTTTGTCGAATTGATCAAGGAACTTGAAGTTCCGCAGAATGCTATCACACTGGCCACCGACCCGGCCGTATTGTTCAGGACGGAAGGCGAGTGGGACTTTGCCTCGAAATATGAAACCCATGGTGAGAAAAATGATCGCTAAGCTGGAACAAAGGCAATTGCAGGACTATCTCGATTACGTCCGGCGCGTAACCACCATTCACAACGAAACGGTGCAACGGCTGGTGAATTGCGAGGGGACGGATCCGCTGGAACTCGCCGAACTCTTCGAAGATGTCGCGAACCGCTATCTCGATATTTCAGAGAAAATTCGCGCGCATTCTATTTCGAAGGATCGAGCCGAGCAGCACGCGTCGGCCCCTCAAGCAGTTTCGACATTGTCTGTGACAAGGACTGCCGCGGAAGTGACCGAAGATTAAGCTCGGCCCCGAACCACGGATTTGCTTCGCCGAACAGTACGGAAAGCCAGTCGAAAACCAGCCGGACCGGACGCGACTGCAGCCGTTCCGAAAGCGCGCGAATGTGAATCGGCAGCGTTACGTGAACGTCGAGCTCGAGCGGAACCGCCTCGGGATCTGATAGTGTGTAGTTGCCGAGCAGGCCAATCCCGATACCGGACTTCACCAACAATCCATAGGCGAACGAATTATCGCAGGTATGCGCAATAACGCCGCGCGATACGGCCTTATGCCAATTTTCCCAAACGGCGTTTTGACCGGTGTAATATTCGGTATCGATGAAGAAGTGTGACTCGAGGTTCGTTCGAGTGGGGATGCCAAATCGCTTTATGTAGGAATGCGTGACGACGGGAATGAGATGAACATGGCCCAGCGGTCGCGACATGACGCCTGCCTGGCTCGCCGGCGAGTATCCAATCATGATGTCGGTCTGGTTCTCGACAAAGCCCGTCAGATTGTTCGGGTTTCGAATATGCAGGTGAATCTTGGGATATTGCTCGCTGAATTGAGCCAAGTTCGGCGCGATGAACAGACCCGCCAGCGCCTCGGTCACGCAAACCCGCACAAGCCCTTCGGCCTCGCGCGATTCAGACTGCAGATCGCGGGAAATCTCGAACAGCTTTTCGTCGAGCGAGAGTAGCGAGGACGCAAGCTCCTTGCCCCTCTCCGTCAGCTTTATGCCATTTTGCGTGGCGATAACGAGCTGCGATCCAATGACATCTTGAAGCCGTTTGACCTGCCGGCTGACCGTGGGCTGGCTCATGTTCAGTTCTTCGGCCGCGCGGTTGAAAGACTTTGCCTTCGCAACGGCGAGAAATACCCGGAGTTCTCCCCAGAAGGGACCGCTCAGAACGCGTGGATCGTCCATTGGCGAGCGATTGAGATTCTTCTGCGATCGATCGAATGGCTCCGTCATTTTGCGCTATCCATGTGAACAATTATCAGGCGACAAAGTTTCGATCGGCTCCGCGCCCAATTTCTACGCGATATCCGAGAGAAAATTCCACCACGGCGGGAAAATCCATTCGTCTCAACATAGAAGGGCCAACCCTAACAAATCCAAATTACGGCACGTATGCGATAGTTGTTTTCGCAAATAGTCAGCGAGCGCTCAATAGCGCGTTATGGTTTATCTATGATACACTATAACGACCACAAGCTGCACCGCGCCGCAGCGCGCCATCGGCAGACGCAGGGCAATACGCTGGCTGGTATCTCGCTAACATACTGTTATAACAATATATTTCCGTTTAGCGTGTCAATGGCGCAAATCCACCGTGAACGCCGCGCGAGTTGACAGACACGCGGCGGCACACATCTCATCCATGACGGTTCCACTGGGGTATGCCATTGCAGGATTATGTTTCGGGACAAGTCGGCACGGTGGCCGCTGCGCTGGCCAACACCGCCAAACTCATGGCAGCCGAGCCGGCGCTGGCAGAAGCACAGGCACGCGAAATCCTGAAAATCGTCCCGACAAACGGCCAGGCGATGCTTCTGCTCGGTACAGCGCTGCGCGCGCAGGGCAAGCTCCAGGCGGCCATCGGCGTCCTCAAACCGCTCGCGACAAACTTGCCGAACTCGGCGGCCACGCAGTTCGAATATGGCGTGGTGCTCTGCGACAGCGGGGATATCGCTATGGCAATCGATGTCCTAACCCGCGTCGTCGCGCTCGATCCTAAACACGCAAGCGCGTGGCGTGCACTGGGCGATCAGAAGATGCTGGCGGGCGACGATCAGGGCGCGCATGAAGCGTATGATCGCCACATCCAGGCATCGGTGAACGATCCGCAATTGCTCGCGGCGGCGGCGGAGCTTTGCCAAAACAAGCTTGCTGTCGCCGAGCGTCTTTTGCGCAGCTTTCTAAAGGAAAATCCTACGGATGTTGCGGCCATTCGCATGCTGGCCGAGGCCGGGTCGCGCCTTGGCCGCTATGAAGATGCCGAACATTTGCTGGCGCGCTGTATCGAGCTGGCGCCAAGCTTTACGGCCGCCCGGCACAACTATGCATCCGTCCTGTACCGCCAAAATAAGCCGCTTCAAGCTATCGCAGAGGCCGATATTCTCTTGAAGAGCGATCCGCGCAATCCCGGCTATCGCGCGCTGAAAGCGGCGGCGCTTGGTCAGATCGGCGAATATGCGGACGCCATCCAAATCTACAAAGATTTACTGAAAACCCATCCCGGCCAGCCCAAGGCGTGGATGAGCTATGGCCATGCGCTCAAGGCGCTTGGACACTACGATCAATGCGTTGACGCCTATCACAAGAGCATCGCGCTGCTTCCAAACCTGGGAGAAGCCTATTGGAGCCTCGCCAATCTCAAGAGGTTTCGCTTCACGGACGACGATGTCAGCGCAATGCGCGTGCAGCTCGCGCGCGGCGATCTTGGCGATGAAGACCGCTATCATCTCGAATTCGCGCTCGGCAAGGCGCTCGAAGATGCGGGGCAATTTGCCCGGTCGTTCGAACATTATGAAACGGGAAACGCATTGCGGCGGGCGGGCGCCAATTACGATGCGAACGAATTCGCCGAACATGTGCAGCGGCTGAAGGCGCAGTTCACCCCGGCGTTCTTGCAGGACCATGCCGGCGCTGGCTGCGAAACCCCAGATCCTATTTTCATCGTCGGTCTGCCGCGCGCCGGCTCGACCTTGATCGAGCAAATCCTGTCCAGCCATTCGGCGATCGAAGGCACGATGGAGCTGCCGGATATCATTGCGATCGCGCGGCGATTGGGTGGCAAGAAGCGCCAAGGCGAAGCATCCGCCTATCCTTCCGTCCTGGGCACGCTCGACCGCGATACCTTCACCGCGCTCGGCGAGGAATATCTCGAGCGCACGCGCATCTATCGCAAGCTGGGGCGTCCGTTCTTCATCGACAAAATGCCCAACAATTTCGTGCACGTTGGGCTTATCCATCTGATCCTGCCCAACGCCAAGATCATCGATGCGCGCCGTCATCCGCTGGGCTGCTGCTTTTCCTGTTTCAAACAGCATTTCGCGCGCGGCCAAGCCTTCACCTACAGTCTCGACGACATCGGCAAGTACTACGTCCACTATGTCGAGTTGATGGCCCATTACGACGCGGTGCTGCCAGGCCGGGTGCATCGCGTGATCTATGAGCAGCTCGTCGCCGATCCAGAACGCGAAGTGCGCCGGCTGCTCGATTATTGCGGCCTGCCCTTCGAGGATGGCTGTCTGCGTTTCTATGAGAACGACCGTGCCGTGCGCACGGCGAGTTCCGAGCAGGTCCGCCAGCCGATTTTCAAGGATTCCGTTGAGCACTGGCAAAACTACAAGCCCTGGCTGGGCCCGCTTGAGGCTGCTCTCGGGCCCGTGCTCGAATCCTATCCAGAAGTGCCACTTTTTTAAGCGGTTATTTCCCTTGCGTCAAAAATGAGCAAAGCGCCATTGACGGATCGGCGCGTTCAGCTAATTATTTGCAACAATTATAAAACAACAAAGCCTCAGGGGAGGAACGCCGGCGAAGGCAGGTGTTGGTTTTGGCGAGTTCAGAAGCGGGGGAATTTGATCGTAATGGGAAATCCATCGAGTTACGCAAAGCGCGCACGCCCGGTCATTTTTCCGGCGCTGCTGGCAACTACGATGTTAACCAGCGTCTCGTCGGCAGTCGCCGCCGGCACCGATTATTCTGCCAACAGCGGCAGCGGATTGGAAACGGTCGTTGTCACCGCGGAGAAGCGCGAAGAAGATCTCCAAAAAGTTCCGATGAATGTCGCCGTGCTGACCTCGGAAACGCTGTCCGATCTGCACCTCAACGATTTCACCGATTTCGTCAAATACATGCCGAGCGTGAACTATGCGGTCAGCGGCCAGGGCAGCAATGGCGGCCCCGGCTTCGCAAACATCACGATGCGCGGCATTGCCAGCGACGAGAACGGAAACCACTCCGGCCCGCTACCGACCGTGGGTGTCTATTTCGACGAACAGCCGATCACCACCATCGGCGGCACGCTCGATATTCCGACCTACGACATCGATCGCGTGGAAGCTTTGTCCGGTCCGCAGGGCACGCTCTATGGCGCCAGCTCCGAATCGGGAACCATCCGCATTATCACCAACAAGCCGGATAGCGATGCCTTCGCCGCGAGCTACGACGTCGAGGCGAATTCCGTGCATCACGGCGGGATAGGCTATGTGGCGAATGGAATGGTCAACATTCCGCTCGAAGACAACATGGCCGTTCGCATTGTGGCGTGGGACGAGCACGACGCGGGCTATATCGACAACGTGCATGGCACGCGCACCTATCCCGTATCTGGGGTTACCATCGACAATGCCTCGACGGCGAAATCGAATTACAACACGGTCGATAAGATGGGCGCGCGCGCGGCCCTGCAAATCGACCTCGACGACAATTGGACGATCACGCCCACGATCATGGGGCAAATTGAAAATTCGAAAGGCGTCTTCGCATACGACCCGACGGTTGGGACGCTGGAGGTCCAGCATTACTTCCCCGAATACGTAAAGGATAAATGGTATCAGGCGGCGCTGACCGTTCAGGGCAAGATCGGCAATCTCGATCTGGTCTATTCCGGCGGCTATATGCACCGCACCGTGAACTCCGAAGCGGACTACACGGATTATTCCTTCTGGTACGACACGCTGTACGGCTACGGCGCCTATATCACCGACAATGCCGGCAACGTGATCGACCCGTCGCAATACATCGTCGCCGCCGATACCTTTACGAAGGAAAACCACGAGTTGCGCGTTTCGACGGCGCAGGACCGTAGTCTGCGCCTTGTCGCCGGCGCGTTTTACGAACGCCAGACGCACGACATCCTGCAGGACTACAAGATCAACGGGATTTCCGATTCAATCTCGGTTCCGGGCTGGCCGGACACGATCTGGCTGACCGACCAAGTCCGTGTGGACCGCGACTATGCCATGTTCGGCGAGCTCGCATACGACATTCTGCCCGACCTCACCGTGACGGGCGGCGTGCGGTACTTCGAGGCGGACAATTCGCTCAAGGGATTTTTCGGTCTCTCTGCGGGATTCAGTTCGCATACCGGCATATCGCAATGTGCCGTCCCGCCGCCGGACCCGACGCCGCTATACAGCGTCCCTTGTCAAAATCTGAATGCAACCGTCGACGAACATGGCGAGACGCATAAAGTCAATCTCACCTGGCATATCGACGACAGCCGCTTGCTCTATGCCACCTACTCCACGGGCTTCCGTCCCGGCGGCGTCAATCGGCGCAGCGAATTCGCGCCCTATAAAGCGGACACGCTGACGAATTACGAAGTGGGCTGGAAGACGAGCTGGGACGGCGACATGCTGCGTTTCAACGGCGCCCTCTATTGGGAAGACTGGAAAGATTTCCAATTTCCGTTCCTCGGCCCCAATTCGCTCACGATTATCGCGAACGGCGGACAAGCGCGCGTCAAGGGCAGCGAGTTCGAACTTGTCTGGCTCCCGACCGGTGGTCTGACATTAACTGGCTCGGGCGCTTACAACGACGCGCATCTGACCGCGGATTATTGCGGAACCTTTGCGGGCGGCGTTGTGGTCACCTCATGTCCGGGCACGGCGGAGGCGCCCAAGGGCACGCAACTGCCCATTACGCCGCTGTGGAAACTCAACGGCACCGCGCGTTATGAATTCCCCCTTGCCGGCTTCAAAGCGCATGTTCAGGGCGCCATCGTTCACCAGAGCGGAACTTGGTCGGACCTGCGCATCGCGGAACGCTCGCTGCTGGGAAAATCGAAAGCCTATACGACATTCGATTTCACGACCGGCCTGGAGCAGGACAACTGGACCGTCGAATTGTTCGTGGAAAATCTCTTCGACGACCGTGCTCAGCTTGGGCGGTACGCGGAGTGTACCCCCGGCGTATGTGGCTACGAGACGTATATTCTGACGGCTCAGCCGCGCACGATCGGCCTGAAGTTCGGCCAGAAATTCTAATCGTGGGGCGAGGTGGAGCGTGATCCGATCTGATTGATCGGATCACGCTTCTGCGCATCGCATAACAAAACAGCGGCCCGGATTTCTCCGAGCCGCTGCTCTTGAACCAATTGTACCGCGTTAGCGCTTGCTGAACTGGAAGCTGCGGCGCGCTTTGGGACGGCCGTACTTCTTGCGCTCGACGGCGCGCGGATCGCGCGTCAGGAAACCGCCCGGCTTGAGCGCGGCGCGTAGCCCCGGCTCGTAATTCACCAAAGCGCGGCTGATGCCGTGGCGCACTGCGCCGGCCTGACCGGAAAGTCCGCCGCCGGTGACCGTCGCGATCACGTCGAACTGCCCGTCGCGGGCCGTCGCGATCAGCGGCTGACGCAGGATCATGCGCAGCACCGGGCGCGCGAAATAGACCTTCTCGTCCCTGCCGTTCACCGTGACTTTGCCCGTGCCCGGCTTGATCCAGACCCGCGCCACCGCGTTCTTGCGGCGGCCGGTGGCATAAGCCCTGCCCTTGGAATCGCGCTTGCTCTCGCCCGGTTCGGCGGCGGCCTTCGTCGCACTCGCGGGCGGCGCCGCCTTGATCAGCGTCGTTTTCAGTTCGCTGAAACTCTTTACGTCCTCAGCCATTTCAAGCCGCCTTGATCGGGTGATAGTGGGTGTTCTTGGGGTTCATGCTGGCGACGTCGAGCGTCACCGGCTGCTGCGCCTCATGCGGATGTTCCGTTCCGGCATAGACCCGCAGATTGGACATCTGGCGCTTGCCGAGCGGTCCGCGCGGCAACATGCGCTCGACGGCCTTTTCCAGAATACGCTCCGGGAACTTGCCGTTCATGATCTGGCCCGCGGTGCGTTCCTTGATGCCGCCGATATAGCCGGTGTGGTGGTAGTACACCTTCTTCTTCAGCTTATGGCCGGTCAGCACGACCTTGGAGGCGTTGACGACGATGACATTATCGCCGCAATCCATATGCGCCGTGAAGGTAGGCTTGTGTTTGCCGCGCAGGCGCATCGCAATGATCGAGGCGAGCCGGCCGACCACCAAACCATTGGCGTCGATCAGGATCCATTTCTTCTCGATCTCGGAGGCCTTGGCCGAGTAGGTTTTCATGGTGTTGATCCAATTGAACAGGCGCGCCGTATAAGGGTTCGCCCCCGCACCGTCAAGCCGGACGGCCAGTTTTGCTGGATATTTTGTGTGCGGTATTATAATACCGCATAAGTGGGGCGATTATATATCAGCCCAATGGATCGACGCGAATTAATTGGCGTCTTAGGCGGTCAACGCAGGCTACGAGGTCAATTTTCTCGGGAAATTAGCTGCCCCGTGTGGCAAGTAGCTCTCGTCTACCAGGATAGACAGGGGTGTTGCGTTCCATTAAAACGCGCCAACCCATTTGTATTTAGGGTGGGCAAATTGCCCAACTCTCACTACAGTCGTTCGATTGATAGGTCGCAGTTGCCGTAAGGAAGTTCTGGTTGGCACCAGTGGCGCAATGGCAAATTACACAATACGACTAACACGTACACAGATAGATCAACTCGGGCTTATCTGCGACATCGGCCCCGACAAGCTCGGTGCCGCGCTTGATGTCCTTGATAAATCCCCCCTAACGATCAAAGCCGTCAAAATTAGACAAATCGTCTCCGGCGTCTTGGGGAAGGAAGTCGGCGCTGCCTTTGCCCGCCTCACGCGAAATTTGGCGGTGAGCATCAGGCGCACGCTTTCAACCACTCAAGACATTATGGATAATATTGCTAAGCAAGAAGCTGAATTCAATTGGCCCAACGAGCGTCAAGTTGCTTGGCAATCCTGCAAACCGCTGCTCCTTCGCGCGCTAGGTACGCACTCGATCATTCTTGCCGCAAAGGCGACAGACTTAGCTTTTGATTTTGATAACCTTTTCTTAAGCACCCGCGTCCTGACGGACGTGAGGCCAGTTTTCGATGACAGTCGTGGGCAGATTCTCGGGGCAAGTATAACTCAAACCTTACGGTTGGAGTGGTATGCTCCAGACGGAGACCGACACGCGATGAGTCTGGCAATGGATATAAAGGATATTCAGCGCTTAATGGATTGTTGCGGGCAGTCTCTTAAAAAAGCTGAAATTGCGAAGCGAATGCTGGAAGACAAGGGCAAAATCGATACGATCTTCGCAAACGAGGATGATGATGAGCTTATCTGAATCATATGCTCGCCTCGACGAAATTGAGGCTAGACAAGTTCACGTTGTCCACCCAAGTGGGCGTCCAGAACCTGCAGAATTTCTTGTCGGCGGGATTCCGGAAGGCTATCAGTTTGACGGAGATGTGATGGTTCGCGTCGCCGCCAAGAACCACGCGCGGAGGGCAATTCGCCGTCTTGAAGGCGGATCAAACTCATATCGCAATGTATCAATACGTCGAGCGTTCTATCATTTTCTTTTACAGCTCGCCGCCGCCTTTTGGTTTCCAGATGCTAAGACGATCTCATACTTGGCGTCTGTTGTGACCACGACTCTGCTTTTTTTGGCTGCAACTTTTTCGCTCCTTATTTCGGCTGTGTTAATCAGCAAGGGGGCTATTCTTTGGGCCATTTTTTCAGCGTTGTGTGTCTATGGATTTGGTACGTTGGGCCATATCCAATTGATAATGCACCGCCGATTACACCGCGCGATGAGCGATGGGTGATTAGATATTGAGTGATCTGTGGACAAGAGAACAACGGCACTTTTGATCGGGGGCATAGCAGCTAGCGTTTGTATTCTAGTCATTGCTGCAGTGATAGCACTTCCCGCCGAGACTAAGACCGTCCTTGATACGGTTCCGATAAGATTCTCCTGATTGAAGTAAGCTTCCTAATTATTTCTGCCGCGAGCATTGTTGCTTATTGGCAATTTTCCGATAACCCGCCATCGAGTAAAGTTGCATTGGGTGCGTGCCGCGCCACACTATCTCTTGGAGTTGTAACCGGCATGCCTCCAGGATTTTTATTAGCGATACAGCACATCGGTCTCGCGCTACCGCTCCATTTTCAATTTGATCTGACGCTACGTGATACGACCGCTCCATTTATAATTCCACTCGGTGCATTGCTTTTTTCATATCTTTTTTTTGGCCGTTATCGTTCGATACGAAACCAGGAATTCGATCTCGGACTACCTCCTGGAACCCTCTAAAAGAAATAATCGGCTGACGACGCGTAGCTTATGCGCCCCAATCGGAATGGCGCTATAATCGTAACCCCTTCGCCTGACAGCCGCACGGACCGAATGATGCCCGCCTACCCCGACGATTTGATCAAATCCATTCTGCGCTCGACCAAGGTGATCGCCATGGTTGGGGCCAGCGGCAATGAAATGCGGCCAAGCTACTTCGCCATGAAGTATCTGCTCGACAAGGGCTACATCATCCATCCCATCAATCCGGGCATGGCGGGCAAGCAAATCCTGGGGCAGACGGTCTATGCCACGCTGCACGACGTGCCTGCCCCGGTCGACATGGTCGACATTTTCCGCGCCGCCGAATTCGCGCCCGCCATCGTTGACGAAGCGCTGGCCGAAAAGGACCGCTTCGGCCTTAAAGTGATCTGGATGCAGCTTGGCATCGTCAATGAGGATGCGGCGGGCAAGGCGCGCGAAGCGGGCCTCACCGTCATCATGGACCGCTGCCCCAAGATCGAGCATGGCCGCTTCTCCGGCGAGATCGGCTGGATGGGCATGAACCGCAAGCTGATCGACAACCGCAAACCGCTGCTGTTCGGCAAGGGCGGATCGCTGAAACGGCCGGACGGCAAACCGCGCCTCTCGAACAAAGCGGATTGAAGGCCCGATCGGATTCTTCGGTGAGCGACGACGAGTCTTTTGCGCGCGGAATTTTCGCCGCACCCCTCTTGACGATTCTGAATTCATTCCTACATGCGCGTGCAGGCTAAGCTTGTGCGAAAGGAGACTGAGAATCGCGAAACCGTTCCCTCCCTGCGCGCTCGATGCGCGTTCGCTGCACCGCAACAGCAAGGCGATTGTGATGATGCGGCAAAGGCTTAGGCCGAAAAAACGGGAATTGAATTCAAGTTTCTTTTATTTGGGGGGGAGTTGCCCGGAGAATTGAAAAGCAACTATCACGATCTGGCGGTTTCTTCCCCCGAACGGCAAGGAGTAGGTGATGGCTGACTATGGCTTCGACACGCTGAGTGTTCATGCGGGCGCCCAGCCCGATCCGGCAACCGGCGCGCGCGCCACGCCGATCTATCAGACCACGGCCTTCGTGTTCGAGGATTCCGATCATGCCGCGGCGCTGTTCAATCTGCAGGTCTTCGGCAACATCTATACGCGCATCATGAACCCCACCAACGCGGTGCTGGAGGAACGCATCGCGGCGCTGGAAGGCGGACGCGCGGGCCTGTCTGTCGCCTCGGGCCACGCGGCGCAATTGATCGCGCTGCATACGCTGATGGGGCCCGGCGACGAGATCGTGGCGGCGCGCCAGCTATACGGCGGCTCGATCAACCAGTTCAGCCAATCCTTCGCCAAATTCGACTGGCATGTGAAATGGGCCGACGCCACCAAGCCCGAGACTTTCCAAGCCGCGATCACCGCGAAGACCAAGGCGGTGTTCGTCGAAAGCATCGCCAATCCCGGCGGCATCATCACCGACATCGAAGCCATCGCGAAGATCGCCCACGCGGCGGGCGTGCCGCTGATCGTCGATAACACGCTGGCGACGCCTTACCTCATCCGCCCCTTCGAATGGGGCGCCGACATCATCGTGCATTCGGCGACGAAGTTCCTGGGCGGCCACGGCAACTCGATGGCCGGGCTGATCGTGGACGGCGGCACCTTCGATTGGGGCAGCGGCAAGTTCCCCACCCTGTCGGAGCCCTGCCCGTCCTATCACGGCATGAAGCTGTGGGAGACCTTCGGCGACATGGCCTATGCCATTGCCTGCCGCGTGCTGGCGCTGCGCGATCTTGGCCCGTCGCTGTCGCCGATGAACGCGTTTCTGGTCATCCAAGGCGTCGAGACATTGCCGCTGCGCATGCAGCGCCATTGCGACAATGCGCTGGCCGTGGCGCGCTGGCTAAAGGCCAATCCGAATGTCGCCTGGGTGAATTACGCCGGATTGGAAGACAATCCTTGCTACGCGCTGCACCAGAAATATTGCCCCAAAGGAGCAGGCAGCGTGTTCACCTTCGGCGTCAAGGGCGGCTATGACGCCGGAATGCGGCTGGTCAATTCCGTGCGGCTGATTTCGCATCTGGCGAATATCGGCGACACGCGCAGCCTCATCATCCATCCCGCCTCCACCACCCACCGCCAGCTTGAAGCAGAAGATCGCGCCAAAGCCGGCGCGGGCGACGACGTGGTGCGACTCTCCATCGGCATCGAGAACGCCGAAGACATCATCGCGGATTTGGATCAGGGGTTGGGATCGGCGTAGTGCAATTCGAACGCCTGCCACACCGCTGCGCAGAACAGCAGCGCGGCGACGACTTGATGGGTCGCGGCCAACCACACGGGGACTTGCAGCAGCAGCGTGCTGATGCCCAGCACGATCTGGAACAGTGTGATGTGCAGCACCGCGTTGGAACTGCGCTTGGCGAAGCCGGTGAGCCCTGCCCGTCTGCCATATGACCACAGCGCAATCGCGCTCAGCGCGACGAGATAAGCGCCCAATGCGGTGATCGAATTGCGCAAGGCCGGGGTTCTCGAAAAAATTCTTCCACCAGGGCGATGCAAAGAACGGATGCTCGGGGAAAAACCGCCCGTCCATCGACGGCCAGGTGTTGTAGATCAATCCGGCATGCAGCCCCGCCACCAAAGCGCCGAGCAGCATTTGGAGGTAGACGAGCGCGACGAAGGCGATGCCCCCAACACGAAGCGCCTTCGGTACTTTGGCCTCCCCACGAGGCGTAGGCGCGCGCAGATACTCCAGCGCCACCCACAAAATCGCGCCGAGCAGAATGACCGCCACGCCCAAATGCGTCGCCAGCCGATACGGCGCGACCGCCACGCGTGTCTCCAGCCCGCTCTCGACCATCCACCAGCCGACGAAGCCTTGCAGCCCGCCCAGCGCGAACAGCAGCAACATGCGCGGCCACGCCTTGCGCGCGATGGCGCCCGTCCAGGCGAACCAGACAAACGGCACGAAGAAGGCAAACCCGATCATCCGCCCCAGAAAGCGGTGCGCCCATTCCCACCAGAAAATCCCCTTGAACGCTTCCAAGGTCATGCCGAGGTTTTCGAGGCGATATTGCGGAATGAGCTGGTATTTGGTGAAGGCGTCCTGCCAAGCCGCGTCGTTCAGCGGCGGGATCGCGCCCACAATCGGGTCCCATTGCGTGATCGAAAGGCCCGAGCCGGTCAGCCGCGTCAGCCCGCCCACTGCCAGCATCGCGACGATCAGCGCGGCCACCAAAAGCAGCCAAATCCCCACGGCGCGGTGGCTGGGTTGAGACTTTGGCAGCGAGGCGGTTAAACTGTTCATACGGCTCCTGACCCGGCGCAAGGCACGCGTTAAATATCCCGCCGGCAAGTGAAGGTCCATCGTTCGATGTCGCCCCGAATTAAAAAACTCATCGGCACGCTGTTCACGCTGGTTTGGCTGTTCGTCTACGCCCTGCTCGCCATGGGCGTCGGCGTGCGCGTGCTGCCGCATGCAAACTGGATTGTGGAGCTGCTTTACTATGCGCTTGCGGGCACGCTGTGGATCATACCCGTCGGGCTGTTGCTGCCGTGGATGTATCGCGAGCCCGCCGCCAAGGCGTGAGAGAAACGACAAAAACAAGATGGAGGAATGCGCCGCTATGACACCGGTATCAAAAATGACGATGGATCGTCGGCGTGTGTTGCTCGGTTCTGCTGCCGTGCTGGCCGCGAGCGCTATTCCCACCCACTTCGCCGCCGCTGCGCAAAAGTCGCCCATCGCGCGCACCAAAGCCGGACAGGTTCGCGGCGCTTACGATTCCGGTATCGCGACGTTCAAAGGCATCCGCTACGGCGCCGACACCACGCATCGCCGATTCATGGCGCCGGTGAAACCGAAGCCATGGCACGGCGTGCGCGACGCGCTGGTCTATGGCGCGTCGTGTCCGCAATCGCGCACTGACGAGAAGACCAGCGAGGATTGCCTCTTCCTCAACGTCTGGACGCCAGCCCTGCGCGACGGCAAAAAGCGCACCGTGATGTTCTATATCCACGGCGGCGCCTATTCCGGCGGATCTGGTTCGGCGAATATTTATGATGGCGTCAATCTGTGCAAGCGCGGCGATGTCGTGGTCGTCACGCTCAATCACCGCCTGAACGCGTTCGGTTATCTTTATCTGGCGATGCTGGGTGGGCCAGAGTTCGCCGATTCCGGCAATGTCGGGCAACTCGATCTGATCCTTGCGCTGCAATGGGTGCGCGACAATATCGCGGAATTCGGCGGCGATCCGAACAACATCATGGTGTTCGGCCAATCCGGCGGCGGCGCGAAGATCGCAACGATGATGGCGATGCCCGCTGCGAAGGGATTGTTCCACCGCGCCGCGACGATGAGCGGCCAGCAAGTGACCGCATCCGGCCCCTTGCACGCCACACAGCGCGCCGAGACCTATCTCGCCGCGCTCGGCATCGCCAAGGACAAACTCGACGACATCAAGACCGTACCGGCGGACAAATTGGTGGAGGCGCTGAAGGCGGTCGATCCCATCATCGGCGCGGGCGGGGTCTATTTCGGGCCGGTGCTGGATGAGCGCTGGCTAATGCGCCACCCCTTCTATCCCGATGCGCCATCGCAGTCCGCAAACATCCCGATGATGATCGGCAACACGCATGACGAAACGCGCGCCTTCATCACCGAGCCATGGGTTTACGCGCTGACATGGGACGAGCTGCCCGCCCGGCTGGCCGCGAATATGCGCGTGGATATTCTGTCCTCGCTGGTCATCGAGAAATACAAGGCTTGGTTTCCGGGCATTACGCCGACCGATCTGTTCTTCCAAGTGACGACGGCGGCGCGGTCGTGGCGCGGCGCGGTTATCGAGGACGAAGCGCGCGCCCAGGCCGGCACACCCGCCTTTGCGTATCAAGTCGATTGGCCTACGCCCAACGAAAAGCGGCGCGCTCAGCATATGACCGATATTCCGCTGGCCTTCGACAACACGGACAAGGAAGGCGCGATCACCGGCAACAGCGAATCCGCACGGAAGATGGCGGCGATTGTCAGCAACGCCTTCATCGCCTTCGCGAAAACGGGAAACCCGAACTGCCAGGGCCTACCCCACTGGGCGCCCTATACGATGGAGAAGCGCGAGACGATGGTGATGAACCTGCCGCCGCATCTGGAAAACGATCCGCGCGGAGAGGAACGCAAATTTTTCGAAAGCGTGCCTTATATCCAGCAGGGAACTTAACCCGATCTACGCCTCTTTCAGCTTGAGCGGACGCATCGACGAACTGCGCCGCGCCTGAGGCGTGCCGCCCTTCATGCGCTCCATATAGTCGTGCAGTTGGCGCCCCGCGATGCTGAATGCGTTGCGTAATGCCGCGTCCACATCTTCATGCGCTTGCTCGACGGCATTCTTACTCTTTGCCGCGATTTCGCGACCGGGCAGCTCCAGTTCGACGGCAACGCGGAACAACTTGCCTTTACGCTGGCTGCTCGGCGGCGCCTCGACGATGACCCGGCAGTTGACGATGCGGTCGAACTTGCGGCCGAGCTTCTCCAGATGCTTGTGCACCATCGCCTTGATCGACACAGAAGGGTCCATGTTGCGAAAAACGATCGACAACGGAATAGCGCTCACCTTCGCCTTTACCGCTTTAGCGGATTTCGCCGGATTGAGTTTCGCAGCCTTCACAAAATGCTTCGACAATTGCGCCCAGAGCGCGTTGGGCGTGAGCTGCGTCAAATCTTTCGGTACTTCGAGCGTCACGCTTCCCAATACGCGCTCGGACAGCAGTTCGCGCAATTCGCCAAGGCTGCGCGGCGGCGCGACGAGGACCAAAGGTCCATAGCGCCCTTCTGCGCAGGCGGTATCGAGCGCGGCGGCGACTTCGCGCGCAAAATTATGTTTTTCGAGTTTGAGATAATTGCTGCGCGGTTCCATGGCATGGCGGAGCCCGCCGCCAGCCGAGGCGAAGGAACGTCCCGGCTTGTTGCCGCGCTCCTCGCGCACCGCAGCCTTGAGGTCGGTCTGCATCGCGTCCGCGGCTTCTTCGAACGTCACGCCGTCGTCATTCTTGCCCAACGCGAAAAAACGGGCCTGCGCGCCGTCGGATACGGCGATCCATGTGGGTTTCTGTTTGGCAGCCATGTTCATCTCCTGCCCCTGATCGATTCACCCCCACGCGGAGGTATCTTACGAGGCGTTTGCTGTAAGGCGAAGGGCGGCGGAACCAAAATATTGTGGTGCGGAATGTACGCATACACCACATCTTGCGGGCTCCGCGCGGCGCACCACAGCCATTCGTTTTTCATTTTCGGCAGGGGGTACCCTCCCCCGTCCGTCCCGCGATGTGCGTTCCAATCTCCATAAATAAGATATGGGAACGCTGGGCCGACGGGGCAAGGCTCGAAGGCGCTATTTCGCCTTCGCGAGATTGGCGTTGGCGAATTCCCAATTAACCAGCTTGTCGAGGAACGTCTTCACATAGTCCGCGCGCCGGTTCTGGTAGTCCAAATAATAGGCATGTTCCCACACATCGAGCGTCAGGAGCGGAACCTTGCCATGAGCAATTGGTGTGTCAGCATTGGCCGTCGCCTCGATCTCGAGCTTGTTGCCGTTGACGACGAGCCAGGCCCAGCCGCTGCCGAACTGCCCCATCGCCGCCGCCGAAAACGCCTCGGCGAAGGATTCCATGCTCTTGAATTCCTGCTCGATCCGCTTGGCCACGGCGCCCTGCGCCGCGCCGCCGCCATCGGGCGACATCGAATGCCATAGAAAATCGTGGTTCCACGCCTGTGCGGCGTTGTTGAACAAGCCCTTCTTGTCCTTCGCGGCGGCGATGATCTGCTCCAAACTCTTGCCTTCGAGTTCGGTGCCGGCGATCAGCTTGTTGGTGTTGGCAACATAGGCGGCATGATGCTTGTCGTGATGGAATTCGAGCGTCGACGCGCTGATATGAGGGGCGAGCGCATCCTTGGCATAAGGCAGATCGGGCAATTTGATGGTCATGGCTGTACTCCGGTTTGCTGTTGCACCTAGGCCTCACTGTTGCGAAAGACAGCCCCATTTGCCGCAACAGTGTTTATTGGACCTAAGTACGATGACCGCGAAATTCAACACAAATCTGCGCCAAAATGGACGCGATTCAGCGATATGAGAATTAAATTGTCGAAATTTCGCCTTAATCGGTCTCGGTACACTCGAGCGGAACGCAATCCTCGGGCGCGATGCACTCCAGCTCATGGCAGAGTTTTTCCGCCTCGGTGTCCAGGCCAGCCCAGCGCAGCTTCCGAATCAACTTCTTCAGGCTCGAGACCGGCTGATTTGTATCTTGGTTACGCTCTACGCCGGTGTAGTGTAACATTCATACCTCCTAGTACGCATCTTTGTTCTTTTTGCACAACTCAGCGCCTGCTTGCGATCCCTCGCGAGGACGATGGCATCCTTCTATATCAAATTGCACAACGACGCACGAGGAACAATGATGCATATCAAATCCTTAACGCGCTATCGTCGCAGCAACTTCGTGCGCGTTACGTTAATTTCGAAATCGGTTTGATCCGCATTCTGGAGTGTCATCCATGAAAAAACTTCTGCGCCTTGCCGCCGCATTCGCTTTCGTCGCCGGCACCTCTTATGCGGCCTCCATTCCCGCGCCGCCCGCGACACCCAAGGACAAGACCGTCGATGTCGTTCAGGGTGTGAAGATCGCCGATCCCTATCAGTGGCTCGAAGATTGGTCGAACCCCAAGGTGCAGGCGTGGAGCAATGCGCAGAACGAGCGCACGCGGGCCTATCTCGATGCGATACCCAGTCAGCAGCCGATCAAGGACGAGTTGCTGAAGCTCGTCACCGCGACCTCGCCGTCCTATTACGGATTATCCGCGAACGGCCAAGCCGTCTTCGCCTATTACAGCGATCCGCAAAAGCAACAGCCGATGATCGTGACGCTGAACGCGGCTGCCGATCCCGCCAGCCGCAAGGTGGTGCTCGATCCCAACGCGCTCGATCCCGAAGGCCACACCGCTATCGACTGGTTCGTGGCATCGGGCGACGGCAGCAAGATCGCAGTGTCGCTGTCGAAGAACGGCAGCGAAGACGGAACGCTCCACGTCTTCGACGTCGCGAGCGGCAAGGAAATCGATACGCCGATCCCCGGCGTGCAATATCCCACGGCCGGCGGAAGCCTGGCGTGGTCCGCGGACGGCACCGGCTTCTACTATACGCGCTATCCCGGTGCCGATGCGCCCAAGGACGACCAGCATTTCAATATGCAGGTCTATTTCCACAAGCTGGGCGCCGATTGGAAAGCCGACGCCCTGGTGCTCGGCAAGGCAGACGGGCTGGAGAAAGTCTCGGAAATCTTCCTCGACAATCGCTTCAACCTGCCCACGACCATGGTGATGGTCCAACGCGGCGACGGCAATATCTGGGCCTTCTATGTCCTGAAGGAAGGCGCGCCCGCCATGCGCGTCGGCAATTACGGCGATGAGATCGTCTTCGCCAATTTCGGACCGGATGGCGCGATCTACGGAATTTCGCGCAAGGGCACGTCCAATGGAAAGGTCGTGAAGCTGGCGACGCCAACGCCCGACGGCCTGGCGAGCGCGCCGGAGATTGTGCCGTCGTCCGATGTCGCCATCTTGTCTGGTGGCGCCGAACAACACACGTCCGACCTCGCGTTCTCCCGCACAAGGCTGTTCGTGCGCGACATCGTCGGCGGACCGAACCAAGTGCGCATCTTCGATCTGGACGGCAAGCCGCAGGGTACGTTGCCGTTACCGGCCATCGCGGCGAATGACGAAATCGTCCCCCTGGCGGACGGTGGCGTGTTGTTCGACGTGTCGACCTATTTGCGGCCGCGCTATTACGCGAAATGGGATCCGGCGACCGGCAAGACCGAAGAGACCGATCTCAAGACCGTCTCGCCCGTTTCCTTCGCGGACGCCGAGGTGACGCGCGCCTTCGCGACCTCGAAAGACGGCACCAAGGTTCCCGTCAACATCATCATGAAGAAGGGCACCAAGCTCGACGGCAGCCATCCGACATTGCTTTACGGCTATGGCGGCTACGGCATCTCTATGACGCCGAGCTTCCTTGGCTCGTTCCGGCGGATATGGCTCGATGCAGGGGGCATCTATGCCATCGCCAACATCCGTGGCGGCTCGGAATATGGTGAGCGCTGGCACCAGGAAGGCATGCTGACTCACAAGCAGAACGTGTTCGACGATTTCGCGGCAGCCGCGAATTACCTGATCGACCAGCATTACACATCACACAAAAAGCTGGCGCTGATGGGCGGGTCGAATGGCGGCCTTTTGATGGGTGCACAGATCACCCAGCATCCCGCGCTGGCGCATGCCGTGGTGTCGGCGGTCGGCATCTACGACATGGTACGCGTGGAGCTTGACCCGAACGGATCGTTCAACACCACTGAATTCGGGACGGTGAAGAACCTCGCTCAGTTCAAGGCGCTCTATGCCTATTCGCCCTATCATCATGTGAAAGCCGGCACGCCTTATCCCGCCGTGCTGATGCTGACCGGCGCGACGGACGGGCGGGTCAATCCGATGCATTCGCGAAAATTCACCGCGGCGCTGCAGGCGGCGACGACGTCTCATCGCCCGGTTTTGCTGCGCACCTCGATGAATTCGGGGCATGGCATCGGCAGTTCGTTGTCGGAACGCATCGCGGAACAAGCGGACGAACTTAGCTTCCTGTTCAATCAGCTCGGAATGCATTGGCAACCGATGAAATAAGCGGGCGCTATCGGATATAGAGATAGGCTGCGGCAAAGCCCATCAGGGCGAGACCGAGCAGCGGGATCGCGGCTCGGCGTGCCGCGGTCCATCCGCCAAAGACAATCGTATAGACGGCCTTCAGGATATTGTTCGATGAGGCGGCGATCAGGATTGCCGCCGACAATGTCTGTAGCGATAGGCCGGCAACGCCGCCTTGCGCGATGTTGATGACATAGGGATCGATATCGGTAACGCCGACCACCGCGGCGATGGCGAAGAGTCCTCCGGCGCCGAACGCCGATTTCGTCCATGCCGAAACCACCGAAATGATGACGAACATCACCGCGAAGACCGCCGCGGTCTGCAGTTGCAGCGGATTGGACGGCGCGATGTCCATATCGGCGCCCTTCCCCTTGCCCCGCCGCCATTCCAGCCAGGAAATCGCAACGCCCAGCGCGAAGAATCCCGCCATCGCGGGCGCTAGTGTCAGCGCCAGGCGCGGATTGAACAGCGCCACCACGATTCCCAGCCGCACATACATGATCGCCGTCGCGACGATAATGCCCGCCGCAAGCACCGGCTGCGGCGTCTTCGCTTCGCGCTGTTGCCGCGCCAACACGATGGTTGTGGCCGTCGACGAATAAAGCCCGCCCAGCACCGCGGGAAGCAGCGCCGCATTGCGGAACGAGGCATATTTCTGGATGAGGTAACTCATATACGACAAGGCGCAGACGGCGATCACGGCAAGCCAGACCTGATAGGGCGTCAGGGGAACGATGGTGCTCACCGGTGTATTCGGCACCAGCGGCAGGATTACGCCCACCAGAATGAGGAATTTCGCGGCGGTCATCACTTCGTCGCGCGGCAGGCGTTGGATCAAGCCATGCAGCCATTCGCGCGCGCCAAGCAGCAACGCGGCGACGACCGATATCGCGACGGGAACCCAGGTGGGCTCAATCAGCGCGATGGGACCCAGCGCATAAGCGATAAGCCCACTGGCTGGAACCATCAGCGTCGGCTCGCGTTGCGGGGCGCTGCGCATGATGCCGTAATGCCAAATCGCCAACGTCAACAGACCGCCGACGAAGGCCGCGCCGAATTTCGGTTCGATGAGGTAGAGCATCGCGCCGCCCAGCGCGAGCAGCGGAAAGGTTCGGATTCCGCCTGGCACGCTGCGCTCTTCGCGCTTATAGGTCTCCTCGAAGGCAAGCCCCAGGAAAATACCGAGCGCCGCGCCGAGACCGAGGCGAAAGGCCAATTCCAGCGGCGCGCCGTTCATGGCGGTGGTGGCTCCTGACGCGGCAGGGAGACAACATGAACGTCGCGCTGCGGATAAGGAATACGGATGCCCGCTTCCTTGAAGCGGTCCCACACGGCAAGCAGCACCGCACTTTTCACATTCATCGTGCCGTTGCGCGGGTCCTCGATCCAACAGCGGATTTCGAGATTGACCGAGCTGTCGCCAAAGGCTTTCAGCAGGCACAACGGCTCGGGCCGGTCCAGCACGCGCTTGACGCTCTTCGCTGCCTCGATGCACAGCGTGATCGCCTGATGAACGTCGGATTCGTAGGCAATACCAACCGGCACATGCAGCCTCAGCCGAAGGTCGGAATGGGACCAGTTCTCGACACCATTCTCCAGGAAATAATCGTTGGGTACGAGATGCTCCACACCGTCGCGGGTGCGCAGCGTCACATAGCGCGCGCCCATCGCCGTGACCCAGCCATAGCTGTTCTTGTATTCGATGATATCACCCGGCTTGATCGTTTTGCCGATCAGCAGCGCGAGGCCGGCGACGAGATTCGAAACCAACCGCTGAAGGCCCAGCCCGATACCAAGGCCGACAGCGCCGAAGCCGACCGTCAGCGCGGTCAGATCGATGCCGACGGCGCCCAGCCCGATAGCCACCGCGATGATCGGCAGAATAATCTGCAGCAGCTGTGTCAAGAGAACTTGCAGTGATGGCGTCAGAGATTGCGAGCGCTCGATCTGGCGCTGCAGGAAGCGGAACAGAAGCGTGGTCAGCCATAACAAGGCGCCGAGAATGACCACAGCCTCCAGCGCCGTGAGCATCGACAAGCGAAGTTTCCCGAAGCGGATTGCCGATTCGTCCAGCTGATGCATCAGCGGATCGAGAAGTCCTAGAATGCTCAACGCCGCGATGGACCACGCCACGACGGAAATCGCCGCGGATACGATTTCGCTACGGGCGGTAAATGACAGCAGCCGGATGAAGACCCATGCGAGAAGCAAGTCCACCGCGGCGGAGACCAGCGGCAAGGTCGTGCCGGTCATGGCGGCCACGGCCAGCGCAATCCAGAGCACAAACAACCAGACCAGCGGCGGCGCGACCGTGGTGGTCACCCTGACAAAGGTGGGGGCCCAGCTGCGCGGCACCGCATGCAAAGCGGATTTGACAAGCAGCGCCTCGATCCGTCTGCCAATCCAATAGAGCGCAAGCCCCGTCACGGCGATCAGCGCACATTGAAGAAGGAATATGGGCGCCTGCACCTCCGCGACAAGCGTATGCGGCGTCTCCGACAGGAGCCGGTCGAGCCCCAGGAAACGGATGAAATCGTTCATCATGGATTGTGCGGCAACATGCATGGATTCGTCATTTTCGCCTCCTTGGAGGCGGCGTCAAGCGGTAAGGGCGTGCCGCCCCGTCTCACCATCCGTTGCGGCAGCGACTCGCGCCCGCTAGTTTGGGCAGCTGGCGCGCCAATGGAGACGGTAAATGAAAGTGGTGGTGTTTGAAGCCGAACAACGCGAGCGCGAGGCGTTCGGGCGTCTGCGGCCCGTCCAGGACGTTCTCTTCGTGGACGATCCGCTGAAGGCATCCAATGTAAAGGATTACGCGGATGCCGAAATCGTCTCGACCTTCATCTATTCGGAGCTAAGCCGCGACATCATCGAGCAATTGCCCAAGCTGAAAATGATCGCCACGCGGTCCACCGGCTACGAGCATATCAACACGGCACTTTGCGCCGAGCGCGGCATTCTGGTCAGCAATGTGCCCACCTATGGTTCCAACACGGTGGCGGAACACATCTTCGCGCTTCTGCTTTCGATCAGCCATCGCATGCCGGAGGCCATCGAGCGGGCGCAGCGCGGGCATTTCTCGCCCTTCGGCCTGCAAGGCTTCGATCTTGCGGGCAAGGTGTTCGGCGCCATCGGCACCGGCAGCATCGGGCGGCATGCCATTCAGATCGCGCGCGGCTTCGACATGACGGTGGAGGCCTTCGACGTGATGCCGGATGCCGCTTTCGCGGCCAAGCATGGGTTCGCGTATGTGAGCCTCCATGAGCTTCTGGCGCATGCGGACATCATCTCGCTGCACGTTCCTTCCCTGCCCCAGACCCATCGCATGCTGAACGCAGAAGCCTTTGCGCGGATGAAGGACGGCGTCGTGGTCATAAATTGTTCACGCGGCGATTTGATTGAAACCGGCGCGCTGATCCAGGCGCTGACCAGCGGCAAAGTCGCCGCCGCTGGACTTGATGTGCTGCCGGACGAGCCGATGATCCGCGAGGAAGCCGAACTGATCCACTCGATCTTCAACAAGGAACATGATTTGCGCAATCTCGTCGCAAATCATGTATTGTTGCGCATGCGCAATGTGATCGTCACGCCGCACAGCGCCTTCAACACGCGCGAAGCGGTAGGCAGGATCGTCGATACGACCGTCGTCAAATATCGCGGCCTATCTCGACGGTCACCCGCAGAATGTCGTCGCAAAGGCCAAGGGTTAGTCTCATGAAGGTTGGATTTATCGGTTTGGGCGGCATGGGTGCCGCTATCGCCCGCAACATCATCGCTGCCGGTCACCAGGTCACGGTGTGGAACAGATCGCCCGACGCCCTCGCCGCGTTTGCCGGAACAGGCGCGGTCGTGGCGTCGCGGCCCGAAGATGCGCTCCTGGGTGATTGCCTCTTCTCCATGTTGGCGAGCGATGCCGCCATGCGTGCGGTGGGATTGGATAAGCAATTGCTCGACGGAGCGGCACCGGGGCTGATCCACGTCAATCTTGCGACCGTATCCACCGCCTTCGCGCGTCAACTCGCCGAGGCGCATGCGGCGCGCGGCATCGGCTATGTCGCGGCCCCGGTGTTCGGCCGTCCCGACGCGGCAGCGGCCGCCAAGCTGATCGTGATTGCGGCGGGCGCGGACAAGGACATCGCGACCGTGCAACCGATTCTGGAGATTATCGGGCGGCGCGTGGCCGTGGTCGGCACGGCGCCCGAAATGGCCAACCTGTTCAAGATCGCGGGCAATTTCATGCTCGCTGCGGCGATTGAAAGTATGGGCGAAGCCGTCGCCCTGGTGCGCAAGGGCGGCCTCGACCCCGCGATTTTCATGGAGGTCCTGACCAATTCACTGTTCGCCGGTCCGGTCTATCAGGGCTATGGCGGCGCGATCGTGGCGCAGAAATACGAACCGGCCGGTTTCAAACTTCATCTCGGACTGAAAGACGTGAACTTGGCGCTTGCCGCCGCCGGGGAACTTGAGGTTCCGCTGCCGCTCGCCAGCATGGTGCACGATCATTTGGTCGAGGCTATGGCGTCGGGTCTTGGCGATAAGGACTGGTCGGCGCTGGCCAGCCTCGCCGCGGCGAAAGCTGGACTTAAGTGAAAATTCTCGACGTCCTGCATACGACGACCTATCGCTATAGCCGCCAAGTCGTGCTCGAACCGCACCGGCTGATGCTGCGTCCGCGCGCCAGCCACGATTTGCGTTTAATTTCGACGCAGCTGTCGTGCAGCCCGCCCGCAAATGTTTCCTGGGTCTACGATGTGTTCGGCAATTCCATCGCGATGGCGACGTTCGCCGATACGGCCAATACGCTGACGATCGAAAGCCGTATCAAGCTTGAACTTTTCGCAAGCGCCTGGCCGGTATTTCAGGTTGCCGCGACGGCGCATTCCTATCCCTTCGACTACAGCCTGGATGAGCGCATCGATCTTGGCATGATGATCGTCCCGCAATATCCAGATCCCGATGGGCGGCTGCTGAGTTGGGCGCGCGCCTTTGTGCGCGGCAGCGTGACGGATACGCTTTCGCTGCTCAAGGATATGAATGAAGGGATCACCGGCTGGATATCCTATCAAAGCCGCGACGACGAAGGCACGCAGGCGCCGCTTGAGACGCTGGATCGCGGCTTCGGCTCTTGCCGCGACATCGCTTTGTTGATGATCGAAGCGGCGCGCCATTTGGGATTTGGGGCGCGGATCGTATCGGGCTATCTCCACAACCCGCTCAACGAAGACAAAGGCAGCGCGGCATCCGGCTCGACGCATGCTTGGGTCGAGATTTATCTGCCGGGCGCGGGGTGGATTTCCTTCGACCCGACCAATCGCAAGGTGGGTGGTTCCAATCTCATCCCGGTCGCGGTCGCGCGCGACATCAAGCAAGCCGTACCGATCAGCGGCAGCTTTGTCGGCGTGCCGAGCGATTTCCTTGGAATGAGCGTCAGTGTGGTGGTTACGAACGGTGCGACCGGCTGATGCTCAGGCCGCTTTCGCGGGCTCGGCGCGATGGGCGCAAATCACATCCCAAGAGGCCGAAACCGGCAAGCCCTCTTCCCGCGCACACTGTTCGCGAACGTCTTCCTCGGCGGAAAACGTCATCAGCTCATGGACGATCTGCACGGTGGACGGAAGGTCGATGCGCCTTCCAAAGCGAACAAAAGATTTCAATGTGTCACCTCGCTAAGCCAAATCTGTTCGGCAACTCTCGGGCGTCAGGTTCCAAGCGCCTTCACGAAACCTTCATTCCACCGCGACTTTTCGGGATCGGCTGCATAAGGGTTGAGCGTCGCCATGCGGCGTGCATCGCAATTCTCGCTTTCGGCAGCGGTTAACTTGCTCGCCACATTCCACCCTTCGGCGAAAACGCGACTCAATTTGAACGCAGCATCTTCCGTCATGGCGCAGCCGCGCCCGCAAGCAATGTCTTCACCAACTCGCTGGGCCGGCACAGCGCCACGGCCCTGCCCACAACCACGATCGGACGATTGATGAGAATCGGATTCTCGATCATGGCATCGAGCAACTCGTCTTCGCCCACATCGCGTTCATCCAGGCCGAGTTCCTTGAACAGCGGCTCGCGCTTTCGCACGACAGCGCGAACCGGCACGTTCATCCGCGCGATCAAGTCCTTCAATTCCGCGCGGCCGGGAGGCGATTGCAGATATTCGACAATGCGCGGTTCAACCCCGGCAGCGCGAATGATCGCCAGGACATTGCGAGACGTGCCGCAATCGGGATTGTGATAAATGGTGACCTGCATGCGCTTCTCCCAGTTTTGATCGTAACGACCGGCGGGCGGCAACGAAACTCGCGAAAGATACGCCTCGCCGCTCCATCGCCGCCCTTACCCCGGCGCTTTGAATACCCAAATCACGCATACGCGGCGCGAGTGGCGCCAGCAGGCGTGAGGGCCTGCGCCAGAATGCCGTCTATGGCCGCGCGAATTCGGGCGCGGCAGCCCGTTCGAAGTCGTTCTATCGGTCCCCAAATGAAGTGGACCCGTTATTCGACGATACGGACTTAGCCCCACTTTAGAGATGGGGATGCGAATGCTGGTTTACAAGGCACAATGCTCAATCGCGGTGAATAATATCGCGATATGTCAGCCGCCTTCGGCCGACTCGCTGTCGAGCCACGCCTTCGCGCGCTCTGGAATGATGGCCCATACTTCACCGGCTTTTTCCTGCGGCCGATAGAACAGCGCATCGCTCGCGGTAATTTGTTCCGGCTTGGCGACATTCTGATCGGCGCAAAAGCGCCGGAATGTGCGTTCCACTTCGTCCTCGAACTTTTGGCTGACCTCGCGCGACGCGCGTTCGCGGTCGCTGCGAATGGCCCGCATCACCGACCAACGGCGAAGCCCGCCGGGATACGGTGTAAGCACCTTGATAAGCTCGCCCAGAATTGGTTGATCGGGGCGCGTGCGTCGCGCCGCCACCTCGGCATCGCGCTGGAGCGCGAGCGGCTCAGGGCGTTCGTCATACGCCATGTGACCTCCTTAAAAGAAATAGCGCGGCACTTGGGCGCGCGCGGTATTCTCACCATGAAAAAGCAAGAACCGGCGGAGACTTTCGGTCTCCGCCGTTCCTGTTGGGATAGCTTTACGCGGCAGCCAGATTGACGGCCTTCGAGCCCTTGGCATCCGGCTGAATGTCGAACGAAACGCGTTGACCTTCCGCCAGGCTGCGCATGCCGGCCATTTCAACGGCAGACGCATGAACGAATACGTCCTTGCCGCCGCCTTCCGGCGCGATAAAACCAAAACCCTTATCCGTATTAAAAAACTTTACTGTTCCGATAGCCATGATAACTCCTGATGCATCGGGTTGCTTCCCCAGCAACTGCTAGGGCCGCGCGAACGAAGACAATCAGTCTGGAAGTTTTTCTGTCTCGGCCAGGCGCGCACAATGCGAGTCGGGAGTACAACAGTGCGCTTCATCTGACGGGACGCCGTCGCGCGCTGGCTATAGGCCCTTGTTGCGCTTATTACAAGTCGACGTTGCGCGCCGCGCGTCGCCGCTGTGCCTGCATTGCCGTCGAAGTGTCGATTTAACCCGCGCAAACATTGGGATTTCATGAGCCGAGAGACCGTCTACATTGTTCAGGCCTACATTGCCGGAAGAGGCAATCGCCTGAAGGCCGACTCGCCAATTCCGTGCAAATCGGCCGATGCCGCGCAGCGAACCGCCGAGCGATTGGCGCAAACCAAGCTTGGTGTCGTGGCGTTCGCCAGTTCGGGAGATCAGGAACTGGGCGAATACGACGACGAACCGGTCGTCCTTTTCAAGGCGGGCCGGTTGCCGGAAATGTTCGAAGGCTGATGGCTGCGTACCGTTAACGGTCGCGAAATGATCAATTTTGTTTCACGGTTTGCTTGATCGTTCCGACCAGGTTCTGAACCTTGCCCTCGACCTTGTCTGCATTGCCCTCGGCTTGCAGCTTTGCATCGCCGACAAGTTTTCCGGCGGCGACTTTCATCGATCCCTTGATCTGCTTGGCCGAACCGATGACGCGGTTGGTCTTGCCATCGCTATGAAGCATTTCGTCGCTCACGGCCGTGCCGAACTTATCTTCAACCGTCCCGACCGCACTTTGGACTTTTCCCTCGGTCTGGTCGATTTTGCCTTCGGCTTGCAGTTTGGCGTCGCCGACAGCGTTGCCGACGGCTTGCTTGATCGAGCCCTTGATCTGTTTCGCGGATCCGACAATGTGATTCTTGTTCATGGAACAGCTCTCCACACGGACCGTCTCGGTCCGAAGTAACCGCCCGAATAGTTCGAGCTAAATTCGACCCATCAACACAAGGATGAGGACGATGACGAGAATGAGTCCCAGTCCGCCGCTCGGGGCGTAGCCCCAGTTCTGACTATGCTGCCACCGCGGCAGCGCGCCGATCAGGAACAGCACCAGGACAACCAGCAGAATTGTGCCGAGCATAAACTACACTCCATAAAAGAGCGCGGCGAGACGCAAGCCTCGCAGCAGCCTCACGCGCATAAGAAGTTGGAGGTTGGACGTTTGCCCAACCTCCGCTTCTGACGTCTTCAGAATCAATGCGCCGGCGGTGGTACGACAACAACCGTGCTGCCACCCGAACCTGTGCTGCCGGTGCTTCCCTTGGAACCCTTGGCGCCTGTCGCGCCAGTGTCACCGGTCGCACCAGTGTCGCCCACTGCGCCTGTAGCGCCAGTGTTTCCGGTATTGCCGGTGTTGCCGGTATCGCCGGTCGCGCCTGTGGCGCCGGTATATCCCGTGTTACCGGTGTTGCCTTGCGGTCCGGCCGGGCCGGTGCATGCGCCCAAACCAAGCGTCGCGACCAGCACGACGAATGCCATTGCATATTTCATAACGTTGCCTCATGGGTAATACCCAGCTGAGAAGCCGGATCGCACGCAACCTAGCGCGCCGCGAGGCGCTTGCTCAGCGTCGGAAACTACTCAGATTGGATTGAAGGCCCGCAGCTACTTGCCGTTCGATTGGTGCGCCTCGTACGAAGCGGAACGCTCGCCGACACTGTTTCTGGCCGCGGCAAGCGCCAATCTCGCCAGCGCCGGAAGCGATTTCGCGCCGGTCTTCTTCATGATCGCCGCGCGGTGATTCTCGACGGTGCGCTGACTGATGCCGAGATCCAGGGCGATATTCTTGCTCGGCTGACCGGCAAGAACCATGTCCATGACCTGGCGTTCCCGCGCGGTCAGTCTGTCGATCTGCTTCGCCGCGGATTCGTGCCAGTTCGATTGCTTGGTGGCATCCCTGGAATGCTCCAGGGCACGTTCGACACCGGTCAGCAATTCGCCGCGACTGATCGGCTTTTCCAGGAAGTCTATGGCACCTGCCTTCATGGCCTCAACCGCCATCGGCACGTCACTGTTGCCGGTAATCATGATCGAGGGTAACGCCCGCCCGATATCGTTGAGCTGCTTCAACAGTTCCAGACCGCTCATTCCCGGCAGATAGGCGTCGATCAACAGACATGCCTCGCGGCCGGGACGATAGGCCGCCAGGAATTCCTCGCTGCTCGCATAGTCCTCGACCGTCTTGCCTTCCGCCTCGAATATCGCGCGCATTCCGTCGCGAATATTGCTGTCGTCATCGACAATAAAGATAACGGCCGACCGCGCCACGCCATCCGCGCTGATCGGATGTGCCAAGAGCGGCAGAACAGTCAAATCTCGCTTTTGCAGGAAGCGATTGATCACTTGCTTCAGCTCGTTCGGCTTCATCGGTTTGTTGAGCTGCACACAATTCCGAAGCGCTATTTTGCGCAAAGTCGCAGTCGATATATCGCCAGTCAAAATGATCACCGGAATTTCGGTTTGCTGGTCCTTGCGTAGCGTCGCAACGACATCCAGCCCATTCATGCCGTTCGGCAGATTGTAATCCGCAATGATCAAGTCCGGTCTGAATGCCTCGCGTTTGACCAACGCCAGCGCCGCGACACCGTCCGGCGCGGATGCAACATGGTAGTCTTCATGCTTCAATAACAGCTCCAGAAGTTCGCGTACTTCCGAATTGTCCTCAACGACGAGAATGGAACCGGCTCCACGCGCCGGTTCATGCGCGACGCTTTCGGTCTCGCGCGCAGGGTGAAGTTGGGCCGAAGCCGCTCCGTCCGGCGCGAGTTTCACTTCGATGCGGAATAACGAGCCGCTGCCCAGAAGCGAGCGGACGCTAACGCGGTGATCCAGCATGTTTCCCAAGCGCTGGACGATGGATAGACCCAGGCCGAGGCCGCGGCTTCGCTCGCGCGCGTCATTGTCGATCTGATGATATTCCTCGAAGATCGCCTCAATCTCGCCGGTTGGAATTCCAATCCCGGTATCGCCGACCTCGATGTCCAACACATCGCCGTGCCGGCGGCAGCCCAGCAACACCTTCCCCTGATTGGTGTATTTGAGCGCGTTCGACAAAAGATTGCGAACCATCTGCTCCAGAAGATGCGGATCGCTATGAATGAATTGGCTGCAAGGGACCACACGCATAACGAGCCCTTTGGCTTGTGCGTGATAGCCGAACTCGTCGCGCATACTGTTCAGAAGATTATTGATCGGAAAACTGACCGTCTCGGTTCGAACCGTGCCGGCTTCGATCTGGTTCAAGTCGAGCAGCGTGTTCAGCATTCCCGAAATCGCGCCCAATGTTTGATCCAGCCTGTCGACCAACTTCTGCGCTTCGTCCCCCGTCACCATCTTGCTCAACAAGCCCTGGAGCAGAGCGAGCGTTTGGAGCGGTTGGCGCAAATCGTGGCTCGCGGCCGCCAAGAAACGCGACTTCGCGACATTGGCCATCTCGGCTTGTCTCTTGGCATCTTCCAACGCTTTTGAAACCCGCCTGCGGTCGGTGATGTCCGTAAAGGTGATGACCACGCCCTCTACATCGCCGTCATGGGTGCGGTAGGGCAGTATCCGGCGGAGATACCAGACGCCTGCCTGTGATTCCAACTCGCGTTCCGTCGGCGTGAGTGTTCGCAGCACGGCCCTGGAATCGACCACCAGCGCGCTATCGGCGGCAACGGAGCTCAGATCGGCCAGCGGCCGGCCGATGTCGCCGGGGATTATGTTGAACAGCCCTTTCGTGGCCGGCGTGAAGTATCGGATGTTGAGTTGCTTATCGAGAAACAGCGTCGCAACATTCGTGCTGTACAGCACATTTTCGAGATCGTCCGATGTCGCGCGTTGCCGCTCCAGCGTCTCCTGCAACTGACTGTTGAGGGCGGTCAGCTCTTCGTTGAGCGACTGCAATTCCTCTTTCGATGTCAGCAATTCCTCGTTGGTCGACTGATATTCTTCGTTGATCGACAATGCTTCTTCGTTGATCGCCTTTTGCTCTTCGCTCGATATTTCGAGATTGCGGATGGCGCCCTTAAGCTCCACGCGCGTCGCCTCGAGTTCCCGCTCGAGTTCGCCAACGCGCGACACCTCTTGCGGCGACATCGGCGTACTCTGCGCGCGCGCCGGCGCGGGTTCATCGACAAAATAGATCAGGAAAAGCTCTTCGCCCTCGCCGTCAACCGGCTGCACGACGATGCCGAACGATACCGGCTCGCCGCCGTGGAGCGCCTGCCCGCCCGAAACGACGGCGCGCGCTCCATTTTGACTGGCCTGCTGGATTCCAGAGCGAAGCTTGTTGCGCATGACGTCGCCGACCATGGCGAACAAGTCATGCGTCGGCTGTCCGGGCGCGACGCGCAGATAGCGATCCGTGGGCCCGAGGGAATAGAGGCATTCATGCTTGCGATTGATCAGCACCGCCGCCGGCGCATAAGCATCGATAACCAGGCGCTGGCAGAGATCGGCCAAGGCCGTTTGGCGCGCCGATGCCATACTGGGACCCGGCACCGGGAACGCGCGAGCGCTCGAACCGAGACCCATCGAAAAATCGAATTCCTCCGCGCGGACGTGACCGGCGCGGCGATAAAGCCGTTCCGCTTTCGAGATCGCCGCGAATTGGCCTTCAATATTGCCGATTGTTTCGGAGCTTCCCAGCAGCAGCAAACCGTTATCGCGCAGCGCAAAGTGAAAAACCGAAATGGCGCGCGCCTGCGCTTCGGGACGCAGATAGATCAAAAGATTGCGGCACGAAACCATGTCGAGGCGAGAGAATGGCGGATCGACCAGCACATCCTGCACCGTGAAGACCACCGCGCTGCGAAGTTCCGGCGAAACTCTGTAGCTGCTGCCTTCCTTGGTGAAGAAGCGGGCCAGCCGCGCCGGCGATACGTCAACCTCGATGGATTCCGGGTAGAGGCCCTCTCGGGCGCTCGCCACGGCATCGGGATCGATGTCGGATGCGAAGATCTGCACCGTGACGTTGCGCATCTCCGCGGCCACCTGCTCGCGAAAGAGCATGGCAAGCGAATAGGCTTCCTCGCCCGTGCTGCACCCGGCAATCCATATCCGCAGCGTTTTTTCCGGTGAATGACTGCGGATCAAATCGGGGATGAACTTCGTTGCCAGCAGATCGAACACCTCCGAGTCGCGAAAGAAGCTCGTGACGTTGATAAGCAGGTCCTTGGCGAGAATATCGAGCTCGCCCGCGTCTTTGCGCAGAATTTCAAGATATGCGTCGATATCGTCGTTCTTGATATTCGCCAGCACCATGCGCCGCTCGATCCGGCGTTGCAGCGTGCCCGGCTTGTAGAGCGTGAAGTCGTAGGTCGTCTTCGAGCGAAGAAGATTGATGACTTCAGGTAGCCAATCGCGCTGCCCGTCCGATGCTGCCGAACCGCTTCGCGTGTGCGCGCGCGCAATCCGGCGATCCCAATTGGTAAAGGCCTCCGGCATTTTCGCAACCTGTAGGACCTGGTCCACCTTGCCGGTCGCTATCGCGTTTCGCGGCATGCCGTCGTAGCCGGCTTCGCTGGGATCCTGGGCGACGACAAGGCCGCCATTTTCCTTGATCGCTTTCAGCCCAAGGCTGCCGTCATATCCCGTTCCAGATAAGATCGCGCAGATGGCGCGCGCGCCGTATTCTTCCGCGAGCGAATGCAGCAGGAAATCGAACGGCAAGCGCGCGCCATGGCGCGCCTGTGGCTGCGAAAGATGCAGGGCACCAGCAACGACCGAGAGATACATACCCGGCGGAATGACATAGAGGTGATCGCGCTCGACCGGCATACCATCAGTTGCCTGCAGCACAAGCATCTTGGTGTGACCCGACAACAGATCCACCATCATGCTTTCATGAACCGGGTCGAGATGCTGTACGAGGATGAAGGCCAAGCCGCTCCGGGCGGGAAGCGCCTCAATGAGCTTCCTGCAAGCATCGAGCCCGCCCGCCGAAGCGCCAATTCCAACGACGGAAAAATCCTCGGGATTGCGTGGCGGACCGCGCGATACGACAGCGCGCGCGCTCCTCCGCGGACGTGCCGCCTTGCCTCGTTGCTGGCGATCTTTTGCCATTCTGCTTTCGTTCTCCGCGCCTTTCGCCCCGATGGCTACTCGTCCGCCATGAGGGTGAAGGGTACTTAGTACCACACATCATTCACCATGACGACGATAACCAAGCAGTGAGTATCGGTGCATACCACCAAGCATTCCGCAATCGGCGTGCGCCTGAGTAGATTCCGCAACTGCGCGCCACGCCCATCGACCGCGTTGGTGCGACGCGGCAATTGTTCAATAGTGCCGCTGACTTGGCGCACATACCTCACACTGCAGCCACTGCGTAAAGCCTCCCAGGAACGCGGTGCGCACGTGCCCAAATGCCCTGCGATCTCCATATGCGTCTTTGCGCTGGGTATAATCCGAACCTCCGCAGAACAAGCGCTACGCAGTACTAGTTGCGGATTGCAGGGCGGAACCCAGAGGCTCCTTGGGAGTTTTACCAGTTCGGAAGCAAGTGGCGTTGCGCTTGCCTCGCTCGCAAAACAGGACAGTGAAGATGATGAAAATTCGAGGAATTTTGGCGGCTGCGGCGCTTGCCGTTGCGACCATGGTATCAGTCGGCGTGTTCTCTTACGCGAATGCTGCATCGGCATCCGATCTCAACCGGGACTCCGATCAGGCCCTGCAGACGCTCTACAAGACCCACCCCTTCGCTGAAAATCTTGCGCATCACGCCAAGGCCATTCTGGTATTCCCCAACATCGTCAAGGCCGGCCTGGTCTTCGGCGGCGCATATGGCGAAGGCGAATTGCTGGAGGGCGGGAAAGTCCACGGTTACTATAATTCCGTCACCGCCTCTTGGGGATTCCAGGCAGGTGCACAGTCCTATGGCTATGTCGTGTTCCTAATGACCGATAAAGCCGTGCACTATATTCACGAGACGCATGGTTGGGAAATCGGCGTCGGGCCTACGGTTGTCGTGATCGATGACGGCGCGGCCAAAAACCTCTCGACATCAACGCTGAAAGACGACGCCTATGCGGTCATCTTCGATCAACAGGGCCTGATGGCCGGCGTGAGCATCGAGGGAACGAAGATCTCTCATATTAAGGATTGAACTAAGCCAGGAAGTGCGACAAGCGTCGGCCATGTCCAGAAGAGACGTTGGTCGGCGCTTTTTGCGTCGCGAGTGCCGATAATTGAGTGATGCGGCCGCGCCAACTTTTTTTGCCGCCAGAAGGTATCTTACCGTGACGCTAAAACTATTAATCTCCGCCGCATTCGTCGCGACGTTAAGCATTGTCGCCGCTCATGCTGAAACCGGCACCGAAAAAGGCACATTCAGCATACTTTTCGAGAACGACATTTTCGATAATACCGACCATGACTACACCAATGGCGTGGAGCTGGCCTACACGACATCCCCGGAAGATACGCCGGACTGGGCAATCGGCGCCGCCAACTGGCTGCCGTTCTTCTCGGAGAACACAGATGTGCGCACGCGTTATGCGCTGGGCCAGAGTATCTACACGCCGAGCAACCTGAACACCGCGAACCCGCCGCCGACGGACCGTCCCTATGCCGGATTTCTCTATGGTGCGTTCGGACTTGTCGGCGACACCGGCCGGCATCTGGATCAGTTGCAGATTACGATCGGCGTGGTTGGGCCGGATTCGCTGGCTGACAAGACGCAGATATGGGTTCACGCAATCATCAAGGACAAGAAACCGCTCGGCTGGGCGACGCAACTGCATAACGAGCCCGGACTCATTATCCAGTACGATCGCAGCATCAAGCTGATACCGCCAAAATCCATACTGGGGTTAGTCTTCGACGCCGAGCCGCATTACGGCATGGCGGTCGGCAACATCTACGATTATGCCAATATCGGCGCGATGATGCGTCTAGGCTTCAATTTGCCGGGCGACTACGGCCCCATGCGGATCGAGCCCAGCCTGCCCGGCTCCAATTTCTTCGAGCCGACCGGCGGCGTGAGTGCTTATATCTTTGGCGGAGTCGAAGGGCGCGCGATTGCGCGCAATCTTTTTCTCGACGGCAATAGCTTCGAGGATAGCCGCAGCGTTCAGAAAATGAACCTGGTCGATGATATGGAATTCGGCGCGGCGATCACGTTTCACCACATGCGCATCGCATTCACCCATGTCATACGCAGCCGCGAATACAAAACGCAGTCCACGCCGGACCGATTCGGCGCGGTCGATGTCTCATTCCGATTCTAACTTTGAAAGGACCCGGATTGCCGAAGTTTACACAGGTCAGTCATCCGCCATCATTTCCATTATCGACAAATGGAAATAGCAGAAACCTGGGAGGAACTCCTCTCGCCGCGCCCCGCGTGCTTGTGGCGCGATACGAATTGTCTCAGCCTGATGTCAACGGGTGCGGAGAATAAGATGATACGCACATTTCAAATGCGCCGGCGCCCCGCATGGGCGCGGGTTTTCACCAGAGAAGGTTATTTCGCGGTGGCCGTATTTATTGTGCTGGCGGCGACCGTTCTCAACGCCTTTTGGCGCGCCTGATCGGTACTTAGATCCGCCGTATCAACCGGAAGATCAGCAGCAACACCACGGCGCCGATTGTGGCGCTCACAATGGCGCTGACGATACCGACGCCAAAGAAAATCCCCAGTCTCGGCAAGAGCCAACCACCGGCAAATGCCCCAACGATGCCGACGACAATGTCGCCGACCAGGCCGAAGCCGCCGCCTTTTACGATCAAGCCCGCAAGCCAGCCCGCGACCGCGCCAATCAATAGCCAGATAATTAGTGTTTCAACCGGCATGTTCGTCCCCATTGTTTGTCGCCTCACCGCAATGGTGCGGGCGGCGAGATTGAAAGCCTACGCGGGCAACGCGCCCGCGTAGGTATTTTTCAAACCGCGTATATTAAGGCGCGTATTTCAGCGAGATCGAGCCGATACCGGCCGCGATATTCAGGCCTTCATTGCCCGAGATGCTTAAGGGCTGAAGCGAGAATGCCTTGTCAAATCCGCCGACAAGCACGCTGGCGCCGGCACCGACGCCAACCGTGGCGCCCGCACTCACGCCCACATAATCGCCGTCAAGCGCGCCGGGACGCACGTCGGACGACGGGGCAACCACTTCCCAGATCAGAACGCCGCCTTCGGTGTAGCCGATGTCAACGCCGTATTTCGCGATTGAGCCGGAATAATGCACGGGCGCCCTGTGACTCTGACGGAAGACGCAATGCAGATCTTTTGACGAGCCGAAGACAAAGCCCCAACCGCTGGCGACGTTGCAGGTCAATTGACCGACCTTTACGCCGTGCGGAGCAGCCTGCGCCGAACTGGCAAGCGCGAACACGCCGATTACCGCGGCGCTCATCATCAATCGAAGACTATTTTTCATGGAAAACTCCTGTTGTTGTGAAATTTCCGCGCGGCTCATCCGCACGAATTCTTTAGATCGTGGCCGGTTGGCCAGATCTCCGGCTATTGGAGATACCAATTGCCGTCATCGTGACGGCAAGCCGAGCCGGTGCGGTTGTAGTCGTGGCCACCGCTGCGCCCGGATTCTCTATAATCGCGGCAGGTCTCGCCATCGCGCGAATATTCGCGGGTCGGCGTGAAGCTGCCATAGCTGTTGTCCGCGTCGTTGCGCCAGCTGTTGCGGCTGCCGATGCGGCCATCGAAGCCCGCGCTATACGATGTCATGGCATAGCGGCGATCGTTGCAGTCCATGCCGCTCGAGATCGCGTTGCCGGCAAGGCCGCCGAGGATGACGCCACCGACGACCGCGCCGCCATTGCCATGGCTCGCCGCGCTGCCGATCAGTCCGCCCGCGAGGGCGCCCAAGACGGTGCCAGCGGCCGTATTGCCGCCGCAATCGCTGCCATAGTAATTGTCGCCGCGGTTATAACGCACTTCGTGGCGATACTGGTCTGGACGATAGCGGTCGTTGCGATCGTGACGGGCAGTCGCGTCGTCATAGCCGTTGTTGTAGCCGTTTCCGTAGGTCACTTGGTTTTGGTCTTGGCTCGCGGCGGGACGATCGGGACCATTGTTCTGCTGATTCTGATCGTAGGGGTCCGCGCTAGCCGCACCGGCACCGAGTACTATAGCCGCTGTGGCGAGCAACATGCTCATCCTATTTAACATTGTTTGTTCCTTGAGAGTTGCCTGCGCGAGGTTCCGAAGGGAAATAGCGCCGGTTAGGGATTGCGCCCGAAGCGCTCACTCGAGGCGACGCTACAACGTGGCCCTCGCGCGCAGTAGGTTCGGAAACTACCCAAGCCCACTTCCCTGTCTGGGTAGTTTCCGAAGCTACCGGGAAAATGCTGGCGGCTTGTATCGTCGCGGCCACTCTGGCGAAGACGTAAAGGAACGACAATGCGCAATATAACGACTCTGGGTGCGGTTCTTCTTGTCGTGGGTGTTGCCGTCTTGTTGGTCGGCCACTTCAGTTATACCGAGACCAAACCTTTACTCGATGCCGGCCCGATTCACGTGACCACGCAGGAAGAGCATCACGTCTCGATTCCCACCATCGCCGGAATTGTGATTCTCGTCGCGGGCGCCGGACTTCTTATCTTCGGCCGGCGAGCGGCGTGAACGAAGAGACACACCAAGCTCCAAACCTTCTGTCCCGACGATTTGCACGGATTGCCGGAGGCGTCGCGCGCGTTACGGGGCATCCGCTCGCCTTCATGTTTTCCTGCGCGATGATCGTCATCTGGGCGGTCGCATCGACCTTCTTTCATATTACCGATGCGTGGCAGAGCCCGATCAACACGATTACGACCATTGTCACATTTCTGATGGTGTTTTTGATTCAGAGCACGCAGAACCGCGACAGCGCGGCGGTGCAAGCCAAACTCGACGAGTTGATCCGCGCCCTCGAACCTGCCAAGAACAAATTCATCGGGATCGAGAAGCGCACGATCGAAGAGGTACACGAACTGCGTCAGGAAATGGTTGAAGAGGTCAAGAAGCTCGAGGAATTGACGGAAGACGTCGACGTGGTGCGCGATCACCAGGACGGCTTACAGCCGGGTCCGAAAAAGACATGACGCGTGAAAAAGCCGCCGACCCCGAAAGGGCGGCGGCTTTTATGGCCTGATCTCTGCGTACGCGTCGGGGGGGCCGTCGTTCAGAGCTTCGATCACCTTCTTGGCTAAGGGGTAGCCATAGAAAGCTGTAGGCCAATGTGGTTAAGCTAACCCGCAGCTACACGGCTGGGTAGACTCGGAATTTACTCATATGAGTTTTTGCATACCGATTCGCGCCCGGACAGGCCGCGCGGTTGCAGCCCGTTCGCTTCGTTGCCGAGGCCTTTGAAAATCAGACGCTTAACATCCGTTAGCGATGCGTGCGCTGCGTAGTTTCCGATCCTTCCGCGTCACCCTTACGCGCGCCTATTAATATTGCGAGTGGACTCGGACGCTGTCGTCCAAGCACTCCTGGGTGGTTGGAAAAATGATCAGGATCTCTTCGTCTCAAAGTGCAGCCCGCGTGCCCGCCGTCACCGCGCATAACAATGTCGATGGCTGCATCAAATCCTGGTGCATCCGCGGGATGTTCGTTGGGGCGCTGTTCGGCGCCGCGATCGGCGCGGTCTTCGTCACCTACCCGCTCGACACCGACATGCTCACATTCGGCGTTATTGGCACCTTGGCGGTCTGCGCCATCGAATGCGCGGTCATTGCTGGTGCATTCGGCGCCTTTGCCGCGGCGCTCTATGGCAACGGCAACCCTCATGGCAATATTGCCGGACTGAGCATTCCGCGCGCGGCGGGCCGTGTCCTTGAAAACCAGAATTGGCGTGAAGAAGGCGCATCGCTTTCTGCGTGGCCGGACCGCTGGGCCTATCCCACGCCCATGGCCGCTCTCCCGAACCTGCCGGGCGTCGCAGAACACATGACGATTGCGGAATGAGATAGTGAGTGGTCGGAGCGAGAGGATTTGAACCTCCGACCCCCTGTCCCCCAGACAGGTGCGCTAACCAGGCTGCGCCACGCTCCGACATTTGTTTCTTAGGCGGCAACGCCGCCGGGGGTATTCCCGGGCCTTCGCCAAGGGTCGCGGACTATAGTGTCAGGGGTGTCCGGCGGCAACGCCAGCGGCCACGAAATATCGGCCCAATTGCCTCACTCAGCCGTGCCGGTGGGCCGCGCGGATGCGCCCTTTCAGCTGCACCAGCTCGGCCAGCAGAATTTCCAGCTTCTCGCGCTCTTCTTCCGCCAGCATCACATCTATTTTGACCAGGCGCATATTGGTGGCGCCGACGGGCACGACAAACTCGGTTTCCGGCATCGGGGCCACAGGCTCGGCGATTGCTTCACCCCGGCCGACATCGGCCACATAGCGAAGCCCCTGCTCGCGCAGCAGTTTCTGCACGCCCTTGATGGTGTAGCCTTCGCTGTAGAGCAGCGCGCGAATGCCGCGCAGCAGATCCACATCTTCGGGCCGGTAGTAACGCCGCCCGCCCGCGCGCTTGGTCGGCTTGACCTGCGTGAAACGGCCTTCCCAAAAACGCAGAACGTGCTGGGGCACATCCAATTCGGCGGCGACTTCGCTGATGGTGCGGAATGCCTCCGGTGATTTCGTGCGAAGGGGTAGCTGCGCGGCAGCGGCAAGCATTGTGGCTTAGTCCGCATCGTCGCCGGCGGGCACCGGCAGATTGTTGATGACGGCCTTGAGCACATGGCTGGGCCTAAACACCAGCACGCGGCGCGGCGCGATCGGAACCTCGTCGCCGGTCTTGGGGTTGCGCCCCATGCGCTGCGATTTTTGGCGGACCGCGAACGTCCCGAAGGACGACAATTTCACGGTCTCGCCGCGGGCGAGCGCCGCGCACAATTCCTCGAGAATATCCTCGACCATCTGCGCGGATTCGTTGCGCGACAGACCGACAGCCTGGAACACGGACTCGGTGAGATCGGCGCGGGTCAGAGTTGAGCTGGTCATGGCGGACATGCGACTCCCTTTCGTGACGCAACCCTAAACTTGAAGGGGATTTGCCGTCAACATCAAAGGGATAGGCCGGGCTTCTCAGACGGGGGAAAAGTCGGCGATTCGGGCTACCAGCGCACCAGGGCCGAGCCCCAGGTGATGCCGCCGCCCATGGCCTCCATCAGGACCAGATCGCCGCGTTTGATTCGGCCGTCTTGGACGGCGGTCGCCAGCGCCAGCGGCACCGAGGCGGCCGAGGTATTGCCGTGCTGCGCCACGGTGGATATCACCTTTTCGTGCGCAATTCCAAGCCGCCGCGCCGTGCCGTCGAGGATTCTCTGGTTTGCCTGGTGGGGCACGAACCAGTCGACGTCGCCGATCTCCAGCCGCGCCTCTTCAAGCGACGCGGTGATCGCGGCGGCGATATTTGTGACGGCATGGCGGAACACTTCCTTGCCATGCATGCGCAGATGGCCGGTCGTCTGGGTGGCGGATGGCCCGCCATCGACATAGAGCAGATCGTGCAGCCGCCCGTCCGAGAACAGCTTGGTGTTGATCACGCCGCGATCGGCATTGCCGCTGCCCTCGCCCGCGCGCAGCACCACCGCGCCCGCCCCGTCGCCGAACAGCACGCAGGTCGTGCGATCGTTCCAGTCGAGCAAGCGGGTCATGCTTTCCGCACCGACCAGCAACACGGTCTTGGCTTGTCCGGCGCGAATGAAATTATCGGCAACCGAAAGCCCGAATATAAATCCCGAGCACACCGCCTGCACATCGAACGCCGCGCCGCGCGTCATGCCGAGACGCGCCTGGATCGTCGTCGCGGTGGAAGGAAATGTTTCATCCGGCGTGGTGGTGGCGCACACTACCAGATCGAGCTCGTCCGCGCCGACGCCGGCATGGGCAAGCGCCGCCTGCGCGGCCTCCAGCGCCAGATCCGATGTCTTCTCGCCCGGCGCCACGATATGGCGTTCGACGATTCCGGTGCGGGCGCGAATCCACTCGTCGCTCGTGTCGACGCGCTTGGCGAGGTCGTGATTGGTCAGGACGGTTTTCGGCAGAAACGCGCCGCAGCCCAGTATATGCGAACGGATCACGAAGCGGCCGCCTTCCGTTCCGGCGTTACGACGCCGGCTCTATCCGCGACGATGCGCGTAACGACACCGGACTTGGCCATGTCGATGGCCAAGTCGATCGCGTTTGCAAAGCCCAAGGCGTCGGTTCCGCCGTGGCTTTTGACCACCACGCCGTTCAATCCCAAGAACATGCCGCCATTGGCGGTTCGCGCATCGAGCTTGCGGCGCAGCGCTTTCAGCGCACCGCTCGCCAGCACCGCACCTAGGCGCGACAGCAATGAGCGCCTCAGCGCGAGCCGCAGAAAACCGATGACCAGCTTGGCCGTTCCTTCGGCGGTCTTGAGCGCAATATTGCCGGTGAAGCCGTCGGTCACCACCACATCGACGGTTCCTTTGGCGATGTCGTCGCCTTCCATGAAACCGTAAAATTCCATCGGCAGCGAAACATTGCGCAGAATATGCGCCGCCGCCTTGACCGACTCGTGCCCCTTGACCTCTTCCGACCCGACATTGAGCAGCCCCACCAGCGGGCGCTCCAATCCCAGGACCGCGCGGGCGAAGGCTTCGCCCATCACCGCGAAATCGACCAGCATGTCCGCGTCGCATTCGACGTTGGCGCCGATGTCCAGCACCACGCTCTGTCCGCGCATGGTCGGCCACAGCCCCGCGATCGCCGGGCGCGAGATACCTTCGATTACGCCGAGCTGCACCATCGACATCGCCATCAGCGCGCCGGTATTGCCGCACGAGACGACTGACTCGGCCTCGTCGTTCTTCACGGATTCAATGGCGTGCCACATGCTTGTGTTGCGCCCGCGGCGCAGCGCCAGGCTCGGCTTCTCGTCCATGCGCACGAAAGCTTCGGCATGGCGCACGCTGACGCGCTGCGATAGCTTGATCCAGCGCTTGCCGAGCAAGGCATTCAGCTCGGTCTCGTCGCCGTGCAGGATGAACTTCATCGTCGGATGACGCAGCAGCGCGCGGGCAACTGCCGCCACCACAACGGATGGGCCGGCATCGCCGCCCATAGCGTCAATCGAAACCGTCAAATCGCGGGACACAATCGCACCTGCCCCTTAGAGCTTGACCGATTTGGTGTCCGGCTCAGGCTTTTGCCTTGGACACTTCGCGGCCGTCGTAATGGCCGCATGCGGCGCAAATATGATGCGGACGCTTCTGCTCGCCGCAATTGGGGCATTCACTATGGGTCGTCGGCGCAAGCCGATCATGCGACCTGCGCATGTTGCGCCGTGACGGCGACTTTTTACTTTTAGGGACCGCCATGGCGGAACTCATCTCCATCAAGCCCACGCCAGAGTGGCACGGGCAAAGGCTCGTGTCCGTCCGAACCGGCGGGCAAAGCAAGGCGCGGAGTAAACGGGAAACCGCCGCGGGATTCAAGCGCGAAAAATGGCTGATTTCCGCGATTCAGCCGCCCGGTTTGAGACGTTTCAGCACAGCGAACGGACTTTCGGGCGCATCGTCCGGTTTCTGGGGCGGCGCGAAGCTTGTGCCGTCCTTGCGCGGATAGGGATCGATAGCCAGGACAAGTTCCTCAAGCACCGGCACCGCCAGATCGTAATCGAGGTGGTCGATCTCTTCAGGCACATCCTCGTCGCCGGCCGACAAGGTCAGGATCCCGCCTTCGACATGAACCCGCGGCGTATAGTGCAATTCGCGGACAAAATGCCGCTCGATCCGAGTGGTCATGGGTTCAAGCGTCACGACGCAGTTTTGGACGATCTCGGCGGCGATATCGCCTTCGAGAGCGAACTGCGCCTGCGATACCCGGCGCAGTGTGACGGCTGCGTTAAACGCATTCACCGCCTCCACCTCCAGCCACCGCGCCAGAGCGGCACGCTCATCGCCCTTCGCCGACACGGCCGCGCGGCTCCCCGCCAGGGAGAGCTTTCCCAAATCGACCATATGGCGGATCGGTGCGGCTTCGTCGCTCAACGCATTCTCTCCCTATTGCGGCAAGGGGCCGAAATCAACCTCGCCGTCCTCGACCGCGCTGGCAGCAAGCTGCGCCTTGGCGCGCAGTACATAGCCGGCAAGTGCCGCCGCGCCAGGGTTCGCCCCGCCGCGATAGAGGTTGCGGTGCAACGCCGCCTCCAGCGCCGCTTCGTCTTTCGCCTCGCCATAAGCTTGGATTCGGCCATAGAAAGCGTCCGCCAGCGCTTTCACGCGCTTTCCCATCCCAATGTCGCCGGCGCCAAGTTCGCGCAGACCCTCGTCAAAACCGACAAAGACGGCATCGACGAACGCCTGCGACAGCGACGGAGCCGAATGTAGCCGATCCAGCACCAGCCAGGCGTGCAGGACCACAAGGTCGAACCGGCCGTCCACGGTATCGCCGACGCCAAACCTTTCAAAAAATACAGGTTCGCGGGCGCGCGACACCAAAGCGGCGTGAAGCTTGGCGGCCAAGTGGCGGCGTTCCTTGCTCCTGCGCAGCACGTTCAGCATGATATCGGTCTCCAGACGGGAAAGTCTTGCAACTGGGGCGGGCCAAGGCTAGCACATTTGCCCCGGGGGGAAGTCGCTAAGGGTTATGGACGCATGAAAAAGCTTGCTCTTTGCGCCGCATGCGCTGTGTTGGTGGGCTGTACGCCCGTCATCAGTCAGCGCGGCTATCTGCCCAATCCAGATGCCGAGGCGGGCATCACGGTCGGCGCCGACACCAAAGGGACGATCGAGAAGAAACTCGGCGATCCCTCCACACAGGCGACCTTTAACGCCGACACCTGGTACTACGTCTCCAGCGTCGAAAGGCAGGTCGCCTTCTTTACCCCGACCATCGAATCCCGCGCCGTTCTGGCAATCTATTTCGGCAAGGACGGCACGGTCACCGACATGAAGCATTTCGGTCTCCAGGACGGCCATGTCGTGGCCTTCGAGACCCGCAGGACGCCGACGCGCGGACGCGAGCTCACCTTCCTGCAACAGCTCTTCAACGCAACACCGGGCGTACCCGGCGGCGGCGGGATGAGCCAGCAGGAGCAGAATCCCGGCGGCGGCGGCGGCGGGCCGCACTAGGCACAACGATTGAGGCCAGACAAAAAAAAGAGCGCCGGGATTTCTCCCGGCGCTTTTTTGTTTGCTCAACCAACCCTTAGAACGTGTTCGCCAGCGTCGCCAGAAGCAGCAGCGCAACGATGTTGGTGATCTTGATCATCGGATTGACCGCGGGACCGGCTGTATCCTTGTAGGGATCGCCGACCGTGTCGCCCGTGACCGCGGCCTTATGCGCGTCCGAGCCCTTGCCGCCATAATGTCCATCTTCGATGTACTTCTTGGCGTTGTCCCATGCGCCGCCGCCCGAGGTCATCGAGATGGCGACGAACAGGCCCGTAACGATCACGCCGATCAGCATGGCGCCCAGTGCGTTGAACGCCTCCATCTTGCCGGCAATGGCATCGACGATGACGAACAGCACCACCGGGGAAAGCACGGGCAACAGCGACGGAACCAGCATCTCGCCGATCGCCGCCTTGGTCAGCATGTCCACCGCGCGGCCGTAATCCGGCTTCTGGGTGCCCAGCATGATGCCCGGCATTTCCTTGAACTGCCGGCGAACTTCTTCCACCACGGCGCCTGCCGCACGGCCGACCGCCGTCATCGCGATGCCGCCGAACAGATACGGCAACAGACCGCCGATGAAGAGCCCGACGATCACCCACGGATTGGCGAGGCTGAACGTCGGAATGTCGATCCCCGCGAAGTAGGTATAGGTCGAGGAATGGTGGATGAAGTATTTTAGGTCTTCGGTGTACGCCGCGAACAGAACCAGCGCGCCCAGGCCAGCCGAACCGATGGCATAGCCCTTGGTGACGGCTTTCGTCGTGTTGCCCACCGCATCGAGTGCATCGGTGGTCTTGCGCACATCGCCTTCCAGACCGGCCATTTCGGCAATGCCGCCGGCATTGTCGGTGACCGGACCGAACGCGTCGAGCGCCACGATCATGCCGGCGAGCGAGAGCATCGTCGACACCGCGATGGCGATGCCGAACAGACCCGCAAGCATATACGTCAGCACGATGCCGACGCAGATCACCAGTGCCGGCAAGGCGGTCGATTCCATCGAAATCGCCAGACCCTGAATAACATTGGTGCCGCCGCCGGTGAGAGACGCTTTGGCAATCGCGCGCACCGGACGGAAGTTGGTGCCCGTGTAGTATTCGGTGATCCAGATCAGTGCGCCGGTGACGCCCAGGCCTACCATCCCGCACATGAACAGTTCATTGCCGCTGAAGGACAGATCGGTGCCCATGGGCTGAAGGATCGTGTCCATGCCGCCCGGCAGCAAATAGTTCATCAACGGCCAGAGCCCCGCCAGCGACAGCACGCCGGTGGCGATGATGCCCTTGTACAGCGCGCCCATGATGTTCTTGCTGGCGCCGAGCCGCACGAAGAACGTACCGATGATCGACGTGACGATGCAGAGCCCGTTGATGCCCAGCGGAAGCAGCATGAGCGCCGACTTGGTCTCACCCGTGAAATAGATCGAGGCGAGAACCATGGTCGCGACCGTCGTGACCGCATAGGTTTCGAACAGATCCGCCGCCATGCCGGCGCAGTCGCCGACATTGTCGCCCACGTTGTCGGCGATGGTCGCCGGGTTGCGCGGGTCGTCTTCGGGGATACCGGCTTCGACCTTGCCCACCATGTCGCCGCCGACGTCCGCACCCTTGGTGAAGATGCCGCCGCCGAGACGGGCGAAGATGGAGATCAGCGAAGCGCCAAAGCCGAGCGCCACCAGTGAATTTTGGATGGTCCGACCGTCCACTTCGTTGTTGATGTCGAGGCCGAGCCCATAGCGCAGGAACGCGTAATAGCCCGCGACGCCGAGCAGTCCGAGGCCAACGACCAGCAAGCCCGTCACCGCGCCCGAACGGAACGCAAGCGACAGACCGGCGGCGAGGCCGTGGCGCGATGCTTCGGCGGTGCGCACATTGGCGCGTACCGAAACATTCATGCCGACATAACCGGCGAGACCCGACAGGCCGGAGCCGATCAGATAACCGACGCCGCCCTCCCAACCCAGCCGCCACCAGGCGAGCACGAAGATGACCGCGCCGACGATGGCGATGGTGCGATATTGGCGATTGAGATAGGCGCGCGCGCCTTCCTGAATCGCCGCCGCAATCTCCTGCATGCGTTCATTGCCGGGACTTTTGGAAAGCACGGAGCGAACCGTCCATCCGCCATAAAGCAGCGCCAAAACGCCGCAAACCAATACAAGTGAAAGCTCCACGCTCATCGTGTCCCCTCGTTCTATTCCTGGACCAAATTGGCCGGCGGCAAGCGCCGTTTGCCATGGCAGACCGGCCGAACCGGCTGCTTTGAAGGCGGCGGAACATGCCAAATGCGGGATTGGGAAGCAACTTAGTGAATTGCCGCCTGCGGGGGTTTTGATGTCGCGGCAGACGCCGCGGCAGGCGGCGTTCCTGGGGTTTGGGCCTGCCCTGGTTGCGGCGTAGCGGTCCCATCGGCGGCCCCTGGGGCCTTTTCCGTCGGGGGAACGAGATCCGACGTCGAATCACCAGGATGGAGCGGCGCGAACTGCACGCCGATAAAGACCATTGTGACGACCTTGTTATTACCCACGATCCGCCTGGCTTCGTCGACCAGTCTGTCGTTCAGGAGCGCGGTGTCGACGGCAGTAGGATCGTCCGCCTTGGAAATCGGCGCCTTGTTCACATCGCGCACAAAGGCGTCCTGGATAAAGGCCAGCTTGTCGCGCACCGCGATAGCGGCGGATTGCGAGGACGCCACCAACTTCGCCGAAATATACGAATAGCCGAGCAGTTTGCCGTCCTTGCTCATCGGCGCGATGAGGAACGGCATCTCGACATTGGTGCCTGGCTCGCCTTCTTTCGCGCCCGCCGCAAGGAGCGGCTGGGCCAAACAGGCGGCAATCAACAGGGTCGTGAATATCCGGCGCATGCCACAGCCTCGCAAATCGTGGCTAACAGATGGTTACCTGCCTAGAAATGGCGGAACCCCGCCCGACGCACTTCAATCTCCTCGCCGCTCGAGGCAAGCAACACGATTCCCGCGCCCTGTTCGACCCGGCCGATGCGCGTGACCGCCACACCCGCTTGATCGGCCGCGCTGCGAACTGCCGAATCGGACGCGGCGGTAAAGGCGATTTCGTAGTCGTCGCCCGCGGTCGCCGCGCGCAAGATGGCCTCGTCGGTGTCGCCCCACAAAGCACGCAGTGCCGCGGATCGCGGAATGCGCCCGGCCTCGATGACGATTCGCACGCCCGAAACCTCCGCGATATGCGCCAGATCGCCGATGAGTCCATCCGAAACATCCAATGCGGCGCTGGCGATGCCGCGCAGTGCTTGCCCAAGCGCCAATCGCGGCGCCGGGACGCGATAGCGTTCGATCAACGCTTCCGGCCCGCCTTCTCCTCGCAACACTTCAAGTCCGCCGCCCGCATCGCCGATGGTGCCGCTGACGAACACGCCCTCGCCTGCGCGCGCGCCGCCGCGCCGGATCATCTTTCCCGTCGGCACATGGCCCATGGCTGTAATCGCCAGAGTCAGCGGCCCGGGCGTCGACGTCGTATCGCCGCCAAGCAGCGAAATCTCGAAGAGCGCCTGATCCTCGCCCAGCCCGCGCGCGAATGCTTCGATCCAGCCAAGCTCGATTCGCTGCGGCAGCGACAGCGCCAACAGATAACCGGCGGGCTCCGCGCCTTTTGCCGCGAGATCGGAGAGGTTCACACGCAGTGCCTTCTTGGCGATGGACGCCGGCGGATCGCTTGCCAAAAAATGCACGCCTTCCACCAGCGCATCCGTCGTCACGACAAGATCGTGGCCGTCGCGCGGCGCAAGCACCGCCGCGTCGTCGCGAAGACCGAAGGCGCCGGGCGATGTCGCCAGCGGCGCAAAGACTTGCGCGATCAAGGCAAATTCGGATGGGCGGGCGGTCATGCGTGCGGTCCTCGCCCCCTTATACGGCCTTTCAGGCGTCAGTTGTCCCACTTCCTGAACGCAGGATGAAAATCAGCTTCAAGGCAAGTTCATCGCAATCCGGCCATTTTGTCGCCAATCGGCGCAGTCAATATGCTGACGAAATATGGAGATCGTCATGAACGCCCGTCCGCAATCCGCATCAACCTCCCGTGCCAAATCGCCCACCGGGAGCGCAATTCTCGTGGTCAGCCTCTTCGGATTGCTTCCGATGGGCCTGGTGACCGGGATGATGTTGATGCAAATCCTCGGCATCTGGCCGTATTGATTTAGAGCCCCGGTTCGCCGAATTCGGCGGCGCGCTTGATCCGCGCCAGCTTGTCCAGTGCCGCATTCGCGAAAGAGGTTTCGTCGCCCGCAAAGAAATCATGGGCCAGCTCGACATATTCGTCGATCACGACTTTGGCCGGCACGTCGGGCCGCGCGATTAGCTCATAGACGCCCGCCCGCAAAATGGCGCGCAGGATCGAATCCACCCGCGATAACCGCCAGCCATCGGCCAGGCAATCGGTAATCGCCGCGTCGATTTCCACCTGATGTTCGGGCACGCCGCGCACCAGGGCGCCGAAAAACGCCTCATCGGGATCGGCCGGAACAAGCTCGGAATCGCCGCCGAAGCGATAGGCGGTAAATTCCTCTGCCACGGTTTCGGCATTCTCGCCGGTCAGTTCCATCTGATAAAGCGCTTGGACGGCCGCCAGCCGAGCCGCATGCCGCGCCGGAGCGTCGTGCTTGGGCGCTGGCGCCGGCGCGATCATCGCTTGGCGCCGAGACGGTAACGCAGATCGATCAGCGAAAGACAGGCGCGCGCGGCATCGCCGCCCTTGTCGCTCTGCTCGCGGTCGGCGCGTACGATTGCCTGGGCTTCGTTCTGCACGGTCAGAATTCCATTGCCGACGCACAGCCCGTTCTCGATGCCCAGATCCACCAGCGCCCGTGCCGATTCACCGGCGACAATCTCGAAATGATAGGTTTCGCCGCGAATAACGCAGCCCAGCGCCACATAGCCGTCGTAACTTTTGCCGCCATGTTCTCCCGCCCGTACCGCGAACATGATCGCCGGGGGAATTTCCAGCGCGCCGCTGACCGCGACGCTGTCGAAATAAGCACCGCCGCGCTCCAGCGCCGCCGTCGCGCCATCCAGCAGCATGCGCGAGATGTGCGGATAGAACGGCGCCTCCACGATCAGGATATTGGGCTTCATGTCAGTCCCTTCCGCGGATTGGATGTGTGTCGATGATGTTCAGGCCGTAGCCGTCCAGCGCCACGATTTTCTTTTCCGGCGTATCGGTCAAAAGGATCATATCCTTGACGCCAAGATCGAGCAGGATTTGCGCGCCGACACCGGATTCCTTCACCCGCCTGCGGTCTTCTTCGCTCACATGATGCAGCACAATGTCCGACACAAAGGAGGCGCGCGCCTGACGCAGCACGACCACTACGCCGCGCCCCTTATGGGCGATGATCCGCATGGATTCGCCAAGCCGGTCGCGCGCGCTATGCGCCTCCGCCATCATGTCGGTGAGAACATTGATGGCGTGCATGCGCACCATCACCGGTTCGGGCGTCGTGATGTCGCCCTTCACCAGCGCGATATGCTCGGCATATTCCACGGTGTTGACATAAACGATCATCTTCCAGTCGCCGCCATTGTGGCTTTGGAACGGGGTCTCGGCGGCGCGGCGCACGAAGTGGTCGTATTTGAGCCGGTGCGCGATGAGATCGGAGATCGTACCGATCTTGAGGCCGTGCATCTGGGCGAACTGCACCAGATCGGGCATCCGCGCCATCGTGCCGTCATCGTTCATGATCTCGCAGATCACGCCCGCCGGGTTGAGACCCGCGAGGCGGGAAATGTCGATGGCGGCTTCCGTATGGCCGGCGCGCACCAGCGTGCCACCGGGGCGCGCCACCAGCGGAAATACATGGCCCGGCATGACGATGTCGCGCGGACCTTTGGTCGGATCGATCGCGACCGAAACCGTGTGCGCCCGGTCATGCGCGGAGATGCCGGTGGAGACGCCCTCTTTCGCCTCGATGGAGACGGTGAACGCCGTCTTGTGCGGCGCCGCGTTGAACTGCGTCATCATCGGAATTTGCAGCAGGTCGGCGCGATCCTGCGTCATCGCCAGGCAGATCAGGCCGCGCCCGTATTTGGCCATGAAGTTGATGGCCTGCGGGGTGCACATCTGCGCCGGGATGAAAAGGTCGCCCTCGTTTTCGCGGTCTTCCGCGTCCGCCAGGATGAACATTTTCCCGTTGCGGGCTTCTTCGATCAGTTCCTCGACCGATGAAATATAATCGTGAAACATGCGGTCAGCCTTTCACCAGGCGCGCGACGTAGCGGGCAAGCGGATCGATTTCCAAATTGACTTTGTCGCCCGCCTTGAGCTGTCCGAAGGTCGTCACGCTGGCGGTGTGCGGGATGATGTTGACGCCGAAGCGCGAACCGTCCACTTCATTGACCGTCAGGGATACGCCGTCGAGCGCGACCGAGCCCTTTTCCGCGATGAACCGCGCCAGCGCGGCAGGCGCCTTGAAGATCATGCGCCAGGATTCGCCCTCGGGCTTTACGGAGACAACATTGGCGATGCCGTCGACATGGCCGGTGACGATATGGCCGCCGAACTCGTCGCCCACCCGCAGCGGCCGCTCCAGGTTCACGGCGGAACCCACCTTCCACAGCCCGATGGTGGTTTTCGACAGTGTTTCGCCCGAGGCGGTGACGGCAAACCAGCGGTCCTTGGCGCTGCCCTTGTCCACGACCGTCAGGCAAACCCCGCCGCAGGCCACCGAAGCGCCGACATCCATCGCCGCCACGTCGTAATGGGTGGCGATGACGATATGGGTATCGCCCCGCTTTTCCACATGGCGCACCTGGCCGATATCGCTGACAAGTCCTGTGAACATGGTCCTGTTCTAACCCTCGCGCGCGAAGCTTTCTAGGAGGTCCGGTCCGAAGCGGCGCCGGGCGATGCGCCGCAGCCTTGGCGCCTCGCCCAGGCTATAGGCGGCAAGCGATTCGATGCCGCTATGGCCGGCCTCGCCCAGCACCATGGGGGCCGTAAAAACCTCCAGCCGGTCCGCCAGGCCACGGTCCAGAAAGGTCGCGTGGACCGTGCCCCCGCCCTCGACCAGCAGCCGAGTGACCCCGCGCGCGCCCAGCGCCGCCAGCACGGCGGCAATATCGGGCCTGCCGCGCACGTCGCGCGCCACCTTGATGACCTCCACGCCGCAGGCCGTCAGCACTCCTCCGCCCTCGGCGGTGGTGAAAACCAGCGTTGGGGTGACGCTCGCGGTCTGGGAGAGCTTCGACCATTCGCTGAGCTTCAGCCGCGTATCGAGCACCACACGCAGCGGCGAGCGGTACTCAAGTCCGGGCAAGCGGCAGGTCAGTTCGGGGTCGTCGGCCAGCGCCGTCGCAATGCCGACCAGGATCGCGTCGTGACGCGCGCGCATGAGGTGCCCGAAACGGCGCGCCGCTTCGCCGGTGATCCAGCGGCTTTCGCCGGAGGCGGCAGCGGTCTTGCCGTCGAGGCTTTGGGCGATCTTCAGCGTGACCAGCGGGCGGCCTTCGCGCACGCGCATGAAGAAACCCGCATTCTGTTCGGCGGCCTCATTCGCGCCGGGACCGACGATAACGTCGATATTCGCGGCGCGCAGCATGGCGAAGCCTTTGCCGCTGACGCGCGGATCGGGGTCTTCCAGTGCGGCGACGACGCGCGCAACACCGGCCTCGATCAGCGCATTGGCGCAAGGCGGTGTGTGGCCGTGATGCGCGCAGGGCTCCAGCGTGACATAGGCCGTGGCGCGAAATGCCGCCCCGCCCGCTTGCGCCAGCGCCTGCGTCTCCGCATGGGGGCGACCGCCGCGCCCCGTCCAGCCGCGACCGACAATGTGCCCCTCTTCCGAGACAATCACGCAACCGACAGCAGGATTAGGCGCAACCATGCCCAGCGCCCGTTCCGCCAGCGCCAGCGCATGATGCATGTGTTGGAGATCAGTCACTGGTTACTCATCGACACAGTGGGCGGATCAATCTTTCTCCCCTTCGCCGCCTTCGAGTTCTCCGATGAGATTCTCGAAGTCCTTGGTCTCGCGGAAGTTCTTGTAGACCGAGGCGAAGCGCACATAGGCAACCTTGTCCAGGCTCGACAGCGCCTGCATCACCAGCTCGCCGATCATCGGCGAGGCGATCTCGTTCTCGCCCATGCTTTCCAGCCGCCGCACGATGCCCGTGATCATGCGGTCGATGCGCTCGCGTTCCACCGGGCGCTTGCGCAGCGCGTGGTTGATCGAGCGTTCCAGCTTATCGCGGTCGAACGGCTCGCGCCGGTTGTTCTTTTTCACCACGATCAATTCGCGCAATTGCACGCGCTCGAAGGTGGTGAAGCGTCCGCCGCATTCGGGGCAGTGGCGCCTCCGGCGGATGGCGGAATTGTCCTCGGAAGGACGGCTGTCTTTGACTTGAGTATCGTCGTGACCGCAAAAGGGGCAGCGCATCGTTCAGGCCCTCAGGAATAAATCGGGAAGCGGCGGCAAAGCGCGCCGACGCGTTCGCGCACGGACGCCTCGACGGCGGGATCGCCGTCCTCGTGGTTCTTGTTGGCCAAGCCCTCGACCACTTCGACGATCAACTGGGCGATCTGCCGAAATTCCGCCGGGCCGAAGCCGCGCGTGGTGCAGGCCGGCGTTCCCAGCCGGACGCCGGACGTGACGAACGGCTTTTCGGGATCGTAGGGAATGGCGTTCTTGTTGCAGGTGATATAGGCGCGGTCGAGTGCCTTCTCGGCAGCCTTGCCCGTCGCAAATTTCGGGCGCAGATCCACCAGCATCAAATGATTGTCGGTGCCGCCCGATACGATATCGAGGCCAAGGCTTTTGAGGGCTTCGGCCAGAGCGCGCGCGTTGTCGACCACGGCTTTCGCATAGAGCTTGAACTCGGGCTTCAAAGCCTCACCAAACGCCACGGCCTTGGCGGCAATCACATGCATCAGCGGTCCACCCTGCAAGCCGGGGAAGATGGCGCTGTTCATTTTTTTCGCCATCGCCTCGTCATTGGTGAGGATCATGCCGCCGCGCGGGCCGCGCAGGGACTTATGCGTCGTGGTTGTCACCACATGCGCATGCGGTACGGGGTTTGGATGCACGCCGCCCGCCACCAATCCGGCGAAATGCGCCATGTCGACCATGAGATAAGCGCCGACCTCGTCCGCGATCTCGCGAAAGCGCGGGAAATCCCAAAGCCGCGAATAAGCCGTGCCGCCCGCGATGATGAGCTTGGGCTTATGCTGGCGCGCGAGGTTCGCAATCTCGTCCATGTCGAGAAGCTGGTCGTCGCGGCGCACGCCATAGGACACCGGCTTGAACCATTTGCCCGACATGTTGACAGGCGAACCGTGGGTGAGATGTCCACCGGCGGCGAGGTCGAGGCCCATGAACGTGTCGCCGGGATTGAGCAGCGCCAGGAACACGGCTTGATTCATCTGGCTGCCGGAATTGGGCTGGACATTGGCGAAACCCGCGCCGAACAGCGCCTTGGCGCGCTCGATCGCCAGGGTTTCGACGACATCGACATATTCGCAGCCGCCGTAATAGCGTTTGCCCGGATAACCTTCCGCATATTTGTTGGTCAGCACCGAGCCTTGCGCCTCGAGCACCGCCCGGCTGACGATATTCTCCGATGCGATCAGCTCGATTTTTTCCTGCTGGCGTTTGAATTCGTCGCCGATCGCCTGCGCCACTTCCGGGTCGGCTTGCGCCAGCCCGAGGTTGAAAAAATCGGAAGTTTGCTGACTCATTTTGTCCACCACTGACACCACCATTTGCCTCGTTGGAATCGCCACCGCCGCCCGGCGCAAGCCCCAGCCCGTATTGGCAGCACTCGGGGTCGTACCCCTATCCCTTTACCAAATCTAGCGCCAGCGGAACGAGCGCGGCCACGGCGGCGCACGTCACAATTCACCGCCGAGAACAACCTTCCAGCACAACTATTGGTAGTGGAAACCGCGCGTGCATTCAAATATTCAACAACCGACGGCTGCGCGACTGGGAAGGCAAGATTATAATAATGCAAGTGTCCAGATTGCCGAATATTTGAATTTCCACAAATTCGACACCAATTAGACCTTGATTTCCGCATTCAACCACGCAATACCCACGGTCGGGAGCATGCCGAGTTTTTCAAGAGCAGAGGTACAGAGCAGAATGGCCAATCACCCCGTAGAGATCGAAAAATCCGACGATGTGCTCAAACTGGCGAGCGATATCGTCGCCGCTTATGTCAGCAACAATCCCGTGCCGGTCGGCGAGCTCCCGTCGATCATCAAGAGTGTTCACGCCATGTTGAGCGGCCTGTCCGGCGGCAGCATGGGCGATGTCGCCACGTCGCAGAAGCCTGCCGTGCCCGTGAAGAAATCGATCACGCCGGAATACTTGATCTGCCTGGAAGACGGCAAGAAGTTGAAAATGCTCAAGCGCTATCTGCGCTCGCGCTATTCGCTGACGCCCGACCAATACAGGACCAAATGGGGCCTGGCGGCGGATTATCCGATGGTCGCCTCGAACTATGCGGCGCAGCGCTCGGAATTCGCCAAGAAGATCGGGCTTGGACGCAGCGCGCCGGCCACAAAGGGCCGCAGGCGCGGATAAGAATTACGCGATAGGCGAATAACGCATGGCCTTCGTGCGCTATTCGCCTTTCTGCTTTTTCATAACATAGGCAAGCTTGGCGACGGCGGCTTTGCTCAAGGCATCGCGGCCCGCCGAGGCCGGCCCGAAAATGCAAGCCTCCGTGCCGGTCTTGGCGTCAATGGCTGTGGCTTTGACCAGCGCGCCCTGCACCACGAATTCAATGTAGATTTCGGGCTTGCCTTCGCCGCCCGCCGCCATTCTCAGGCCGCGCGCTGCAGATGATGTTCCGTCCACACCGCATCGAGCGCGGCTACCAGCGCATCCATCATCTCGTGCGTGTGCACGGGCGACGGCGTGAAGCGCAGCCTTTCCTTGCCGCGCGGCACGGTCGGATAGTTGATCGGCTGCACATAGATCGCGTGGTTTTGCAGCAGCGCGTCGGCGACGGATTTGCAGAGCACCGGATCGCCCACATGCACCGGCACGATATGGCTGGGCGAGTTCACCACCGGCAATCCGGCATCGCGCAGCAGCGATTTCAGCCGCGCCGCGTTCTCGTGCAGCGAGCGGCGTTCCGCATCGCTGCCCTTGAGATGACGGATGCTCGCCAGCGCGCCCGCCGCGATGACCGGGGCAAGCGATGTCGTGAAAATGAACCCCGGCGCATAGGAGCGCACACAGTCGATGATTTCGGCCCTGGCCGCGATGTACCCACCCATCACACCGAAGGCCTTTGCCAGCGTTCCTTCGACGATGTCGATGCGTCCCATCGTGCCGTCGCGCGCCGCAACGCCGGCCCCGCGCGGACCGTAGAGGCCCACGCCGTGCACTTCGTCCAAATAGGTTAGCGCGCCGTATTTTTCGGCGAGGTCGCAGATCGCCGCCGTCGGCCCGAAATCGCCATCCATCGAATAGACCGACTCGAATGCAATGATCTTGGGCAGCGCCGGATCGATGGCGCGCAGCAATTCTTCCAGATGGGAGAGATCGTTGTGGCGGAACACACGCTTGGACGTGCCGCCGCGCCGAATGCCTTCGATCATCGAGGCATGGTTGGATTCGTCCGACAGGAAGACGAGACCGGGCAAAAGCTTGCTCAGCGTCGTCAACGTCGTGTCGTTTGATACATAGCCGGAGCTGAACAGCAGCGCGGTCTCCTTGCCGTGCAGATCGGCCAGCTCGCGCTCGAGTTCGACATGGTAATGCGTGGTTCCTGAGATATTGCGCGTGCCGCCTGCCCCGGCGCCGACATCGTCGATCGCCTCATGCATCGCCGCCAGCACCTTGGGGTGCTGTCCCATCCCCAGATAGTCGTTGCTGCACCACACCGTCACCGGCCGCGACGCGCCTTCCACATGGAGGCTGGCATGCGGATAATCGCCCTGCTTGCGCAGAAGATCGGCGAATACGCGGTAGCGACCTTCGCGCTTCAGTCCGGCCAAAGTCTCCTGAAACCGCGAGAAATAAGGAAATGACATGTTTTCTAGTCTCTCAAGTCCGTGCGGACCCCCAGGGATTATTCTTCCCCATTTCGCGGGGAAAGTTCAACACAACCTACTAGGACCATACGATTTGTCGCATAGAAGCGCTAGCGGAAGGATTGGGCCAGCTATTTGAATTTCCTATGTATTTCATGGCCTCCGCGATTGGGAGTTCTAAGTCCAATCTCGGCATCAGTATTTATCCGCATCAGTATTAATACTAGCCGTTTTGCGGCCAAAACGCGCGCGGAGTTTGGCTTTGGGGCATGACGCAATTGCGCATCGGCCATGCTAGCCCGCCGTGGCGACAGCCGCGTTGACTGCCATGGCGATCAGGACGGTATTGAAGAAAAACGAGACGATGGAATGCCCCGAGACCGCGCGGCGCATTTTTCCGTTGCATACTTGCACGTCGGAAACCTGGGCGGTCATGCCGATCACAAAAGAAAAGTACAGAAAATCCCAAAGGTCCGGGTCTTTCGTGCCGGGAAATTCGAGCGGGCTGCCTGCGCCCTTTTCCTTGCAGTCGAAATAGTACAGGTCGACATAGTGGAACGCCGCCATCGTGTGCAGCATGAACCATCCCAGCGGGGCCGCGGCCAAAGCCAGCACCAGGGACACGCCATCCGGCCGCTTGCCCGCGTTCAGCAAAATGAAAATGCCGACGATGCTGAATCCCACGGCGAAAAGCGCCAGCAGCAAGACGAGCATGATGCCCTCGTCTTCTTCGGCGGCACGCTTTTTCAACTCCATCTTGTTGGCGTTCGCCAGCAGAACGGCGCTGGCCAAAAGGTAGGTCAAAAAGAACGCATCGCCCGCCGCTTCGCCTGCCACCGGCGCATAGGCAACCGGCATGACAAAGTACACCACCACGCCCAGCGCGGCGGCGGCGTAAAATCGCCAGTGACGATGAAGATGGCGGCTGATGGAATTCAAGGCATGCGTCCGATTGCGCTCGATTCGGCAATCATCGCATGAGAAGGCGGGCGCGTCAGCCCGGCATAATTAGAGCCGGAACCGCACTTGATCGATCCAGAACCGCTCCAGCCGCCGCAAACTGCCGTTGAGGTTGTCCAGATCGTCCGCCGCCACATTGCCCACGGGCTCCAGCGAGCCCAGATGCCGTTCGAACAATTCGTGCAGCGCGTTGCGCACGGACTCGCCCTTCGGCGTCAGCCGCACCAGGACGGAGCGGCGGTCCACTTCGGACCGCGCATGATGAATATAGCCGAGGTCGACAAGCTTCTTGAGATTGTAGGAGACGTTGGAGCCGAGATAATGCCCGCGCGTGCGCAGTTCGCCCGCGCTCAATTCCTGATCGCCGACATTGAACAGCAGCAGCGCTTGCACGCTGTTGATCTCGCGTTCCTCGCGCCGGTCGAGTTCGTCCTTGATCACATCGAGCAGCTGACGATGCAGCCGCTCCACGAGATTGAGGGTCTCGAGATAGAGCTTGCCCTGGGAACGTGCGCCGTCAAGCGCCGCGGCCCCGTGCGGTCTTTCATATACGGTCATCGTCTTCCCCTCCTGTTGCGGAGGGCCCACCTTTGTTATCCGGCCAGACTAAGCGCCAGGTCTTAAAGGTCGGTAAAATTTGTCAGATAATGCCTCGCAATAGCTGGACAATCCCCGAGAAGTCCGTGGCCATATTTCCATTCGCGGCAAATAATCCGTAAAGCTGTGCCGCTTCGGCGCCTAGCGGGGTGGTTGCACCGACGCTTTGGGCTGCGTTTTGGGCGAGTTTCAGATCCTTGAGCATCAGCGCAGTGGCGAAACCGCCTTTATAATCGCGGTTGGACGGCGCGGCGGGTACCGGGCCCGGCACGGGACAATAGCTTGTCAGAGACCAGCACTGGCCAGACGCGGCGGACATGATTTCGAACAGTTTTTGGTGATCGAGGCCGAGCTTCTCGCCCAGCACGAAGGCTTCGCAGGTTCCGATCATGGAAATCGCCAGCAGCATGTTGTTGCAGATTTTCGCCGCCTGCCCCGCGCCCGCACCGCCCGCATGTACGACGCGCTTGCCCATTTTTTCCAGAATGGGTTTGGCGCGCGCGAAGGCTTTGTCCTCGCCGCCGCACATGAAGGCGAGCGTACCCGCTTCGGCGCCACCGACGCCGCCCGACACCGGTGCATCGAGAAAATCGAAACCGGCGCCTGCCGCCGCCGCGTGCACCGCGCGCGCGGAATCGATGTCGATGGTGGAGCAATCGATCAGCAGCGCGTCTTTGCGCACGGCGGTCAGAATGCCGGCGCCTTCCAGATAAACCGCGCGGACATGCGTGCCCGCAGGCAGCATGGTGATGACCACATCGGCATCCTTCACCGCCGCAAGCGCCGTCGCGGCCCCAGCCCCGCCCGCGTCGATCACCGGTTTCAGCGCCGCCGGACTGACGTCGAAGGCGACAACGCGCTCGCCCGCCTTCAGCAGATTGCGCGCCATAGGCGAGCCCATATTGCCCACGCCGATGAATGCGATGGTCGTCATAGCGTCAGCTCCATCTCTCCAAGCGGTTCGAAATACGCAGCGATGGCGTCATCCGTTACGTCGGCAAGTGTCGCCGGTTGCCATTTCGGCGCATTGTCCTTGTCGACGATCACCGCGCGCACGCCTTCGGCGAAATCTGTTCCCGACAGAATGCGGCTCGATATGCGGAATTCCATGCGCATGCAATCACCAAAGGAAAGCGCCTTGCCCGCGCGCATCTGCCGGAATGTCAGTTTCAGCGAGGTCGGCGATTTGCTGCGGATCGTGGCGGCGGTCGTGCGCGGCCAGTCGCCGCCTTCGCCATCCAGCCCCGCCAGAATTGCCTCGACGGAACTCAGCCGGCAAATATCCGGTCGATGATCGCGCGAAACTCCGCGAGCGGCGGCGCCACTTCGGCCTCTGGCGCGCGATACTGCGCCAGCACGTCCGACGCGTGCGCGGCTCCCTTCCGCAAGCGCGCCGATGAATCTGTCCCAGCCGGTTTGCATCGCCATGTGGGTCGCAATACCCGCATAGCGCGTTTCGTCCAGCCTTCAGCCGCGCGCCAGTCAGCGCCAGATACATGCCGATCTCGCCGGGACAGCGCGGCAGGAAATAGCTGCCGCCGACATCCGGGAAAAACCCGATGCCAGTTTCCGGCATGGCGAACAGCGTGGTCTCGCCGCCACGCGATATTGTCCGTGTACGGATACACCAACGCCCCCGCCCATCACGATGCCGTGGATCAACGCGATATAAGGCTTGGGATAATGCTTGATCATCGCATTCAAGATATATTCGTCGCGCCAGAAATCGCGCGCGTAGTGCGGTTCCGGCGCTGCCCGAACTGGCGATGGCGCGAATATCGCCGCCCGCGCAGAACGCCCGCTCGCCCGCCCCGCGCACCACAACGGCGGCGACATCGGGATCGGTGGCCCACGCTTCCAATTTCTCCCGCATCGCCAGGACCATGCCATGGGTCAGCGCATTCAGCGCAGCCGGCCGGTTCAGCGTGATCAGCCCCGCCGCGCCGCGCCGCTCGAAATAGATTTCGTGATCATTGGTCATGCAATCTTCCTAACCTCCCCCTTGCGGGGAGGTCGATCCGGCGAAGCGTAGCGAAGACGGATCGGGTGGGGGGAATTCCACATCAGTTTTCGCGTCGGCAATCCCCCCACCCGTCTCGCTTTCCTGCTCATGCAGGAAAGCTCGCCGACCTCCCCGCAAGAGGGAGGTGAAATGGGGTATGTCGGCACCACCGCCTTTTTCTTCACTGCCGAAACATCTCCCGCGCCACGATTACGCGCATGATCTCGTTGGTGCCTTCCAATATTTGATGCACGCGCAGATCGCGCACATGGCGCTCTGCCGGGAAGTCTTTCAAATAGCCGTAGCCGCCATGAAGCTGCTGCGCGTCATTGGCGATCTTGTAGCCCGCATCGGTGGCGAAGCGCTTGGCCATGGCGCACAGCATGGTGGCGCGCGGGTCCTTGCGGTCCAGCGCCGCCGCCGCGCTGCGGATCATCAGCTGCGAAGCCTCAAGTTCCGTCGCCATGTCGGCCAGCTTGAATTGTGTCGCCTGAAAATCGGCGATGGCGCGGCCGAACTGCTTACGGTCCTTCACATAGGCCTTGGCTTCTTCCAGCGCGGCGCGCGCGGTACCGACCGAGCAAGCCCCGATATTGATCCGCCCGCCGTCGAGCCCGCTCATGGCGATGCGAAAGCCGTCACCCTCCGCGCCCAGCCGGTTCACCACCGGCACACGGCAATCCTCGAAGATCACCTGCGCCGTGGGCGAGGCGTTCCAGCCCATCTTGCGTTCCTTCTTGCCGAAGGAAAGTCCGGGCGTTTCTTTCTCAACCACCAGCGCGGAAATGCCCTTCGGCCCATCATCGCCGGTGCGCACCATGACGACATAGACATCCGACACGCCGCCACCGGTGATGAACGCCTTTGTCCCATTCAGCACATAGTGATCGCCGTCGCGCACCGCGCGAGTCTTCAGCGCCGCGGCGTCGGAGCCCGAACTTGGCTCGGTCAGGCAATAGCTCGCGATCTTTTCCATAGTGGTGAGGCGCGGCAGGAAACGGTGGCGCTGCTCCTCGCTGCCATAGCGGTCGATCATCCATGACGCCATATTGTGGACCGAGAGGAACGCGGCGCTGGAGGTGCAGCCCGCCGACAATTCCTCGAAGATGATCGCCGCGTCCAGCCGCGACATCTCCGAGCCGCCGACATCGCTTTTGACATAGATGCAGGCGAAGCCCAGTGCGGCGGCATCGCGCAATGTGTCCACCGGGAAGATCGCCTCTTCGTCCCATTTGGCCGCGAAGGGCGCCAGCTTGTCGCGCGCGAAGCGCCGCGCCGTTTCCTCGACGGCGCGCTGGTCTTCGCTCAGTGTGAAATCCATGACATCGTCCCATCCGGTTCGTCCGGGCCCGCGCGTCAATCGGGGCGTTGCCGGAGCGTAAGCTTGGCCTATAGTGACGGCGAAATTTTGGTCGCATCAGGGGACCGTTGCAATGACTAGTTCCACATCCGCCTATCCCGCAATACGCATGCGCCGCGCGCGCCGCCACGCCTGGTCGCGCGCGATGGTGGCGGAGAACGCGCTTTCGCCCGCCGATTTCATCTGGCCGATCTTCGTGATCGACGGCGAGAAAAAGCGAATCGCCATCGACGCCATGCCGGGCGTGGATCGGTTATCGGTTGACCTTGCGGTAGGCGCGGCGGAGGAAGCAGCCAAACTCGGCATTCCAGTGATCGCGCTGTTTCCCTTCACCGATCCCGCACTGAAAACGCCCGACGGGCGCGAGGCGACGAACGGCAACAATCTGGTTTGCCGCACGGTGCGCGCCATCAAGAAAGCGGTGCCCGAGATCGGCGTGCTCTGCGACGTGGCGCTCGACCCCTACACCAGCCACGGCCATGACGGATTGCTGGACGGCGATTACGTCGTCAATGACGAAACGCTGGACGTGCTGGTGCGCCAGGCGCTGGTTCAGGTGGAAGCGGGCTGCGATATCATCGCGCCGTCGGACATGATGGACGGGCGCGTCGGCGCGATCCGCGCGGCGCTGGAAAAGGCCGGGCACAAGAACACGCTCATCATGGCCTATGCCGCGAAATATGCCTCGGCATTCTACGGCCCGTTCCGCGACGCGGTGGGCTCGGCCAAATCGCTGACCGGCGACAAGCGCACCTATCAGATGGACCCGGCGAACGGCGACGAAGCGCTGCGCGAAGTGGCGCTCGACATCGCCGAGGGCGCCGACATGGTGATGGTGAAGCCCGGTATGCCCTATCTCGACATCCTGCGCCGCGTAAAAGACGAATTCGCCATGCCGACGTTTGTGTACCAAGTGTCGGGCGAGTATTCGATGCTGATGGCAGCGATCGAACGCGGCTTCCTCGACCGCGACCGGGTGATTATGGAGTCGCTGCTCGGCTTCAAACGCGCGGGCGCGAATGGGATACTCACCTACTTCGCATTAGAGGCGGCGAGGATGTTGCGAGCATGACTGCGAAGCCCAAGCGTGACATCTTCGACAAAATCACGCTTGCAGTAGCCATCGCCGGCGTCATCGTCATTACTTGGCAATCCGTTGAGACGGATCGAGCGGAAATGAAGCTCAACACGCGACTGACGTTGCAAGTGGTCAGCTAAGAGTGATGCAGGGCCAGCAAAGAGGAGGAAAATAGAGGCGGCGAGGACAGATATGACAAGGTGGTGGGAAGATTTGGGCTCCATTGGTGAACTTGGAAATCACTAATACAGGCAAGAACTGGCATTCGTTCGTCAACATTGATTTTGACGTCATTGACGCCAACGGGCATAGCGCCGCCGCCGCGCAGGCGACCATTTGCGCGCACTGGCGCGGAACATTGGGTCGCCGCCAAATAGAGCGAGGCCCCACGTTGTTCCCGGGCCAAAGCATGACGATGAGTGTAGGCGCTGATCTTAATCCGGCTAAGATCGCTGAAGCCAAAAAAATATGGGAGAATGCCGTAGCCAGTGGAAAAATCCAACGACCTCCGGGATATCCGCACAAAGAACTGATCTTTAGCCCTGAGAGTTTTCTGTACCCACAATTCTATGGTTGTATCAATTACAAATCTAAATTTGATCACGAATGGCACCAAACTGGATTCATTTATGATATTTTAAGGACGCCGGGTGTTTTGCCCAAAAATTGGAAGATAAAAAAACCAACTTGGACGCCGTGGTATGACTCCTTGGACAAGGGCGCCTATTTCGCTAACTAAACCGATAGTGGAGGCCAACATTCCGTGTGGGCGCATTCGCAGCGGAGATGCTTCCAATTCCCCCCTTGAACCTTGTCGGTCGAATACCCATTTCTCCTAAATCAGCACATTTGCACGCGGAGACGCGAGCCTACCTCAATCGTCATGGCCGCCCTTGTCGTAGCGGCAGCGTGGCGACGCCATCCATCACGCCGCGGCGAGTAGCGACAGCGTGTGAGCGCGCGGCGAATGACTTTTCGATGGATGGCCGGGTCAAGCCCGGCCATGACGAATTGGTGTGCAATTCGCGTGCGCGCGCGGGCGCGTGCATTTTGAAAAAAGCCGCAGTAAGTGGGCGCGAGGAGTCGGTAAAAAACGAGGTGAAAAAAACAAATTGTCATCCCCGGCCGAGCAGTGCGTAAGCAATGCGAGGGGAAGGGGACCCAGGTGGCACAATGGGCTCCGCACAAACAAGCAGACCGCCAATCTTCGTCCAGATCGTGACATTGTCGATACCTGGATCCCCTTCCCTCGCATCGCGCGTGTTACGCGCGATACTCGCCGGGGATGACAGGTGCGTTTAATCCCGCCGCGTGGAAAACAAGCTCCGCAGCAAAATTTCCGCCCGCGAGGGCAGCACGTCGAGGCCGCTGCGCCGTTGGCCGAGGTCGATGACGTTTTCCAGGATGAGCATGGCAAGACCGTGGACCGAGGCCCACACCGCGAGCCCCAGCGCGGAATCGTGCAATGCCGCGCCGATCTCCGCGCCGATGGCATCGGCGGCCTGGCCGAGCGCCGGGAAGGCGTCGCGGTTGGGCAGTTGCGGGCCGAACATCAGCCGCGCCAGCGCCGGGCGGCGCGCCACAAAGCGCATATACGCCGCGCCGAGATTGGCGATGCGGTCGGATTCCGCGCCCGGCGAGGCGGCGGCAGCAACGATCTCGGCATGCAATTCGGCAAACCCTTCGACCGCAAGGTCTACCAGCAAGGCTTCATGATTGGGAAAATGACGATAAGGCGCGGCATGGCTGACACCGGCGCGGCGCGCCACCGCGCGCAGGCTGAGCGAGGCGAGCCCCTCCTCTTCCAGAATTGCGCGCGCGGCCTCAAGCAGCGCGTTCTTCAGATTGCCGTGATGATAAGGCCGTCTTACGTCCATCAGTTTTTGTCCTTGGCCTGGAGGCGCGCCAGCAAGCTGGAGGTATCCCAGCGCGCGCCGCCCATGCGTTCAATTTCGGCATAAAAGCCGTCCACCATCGCCGTTACCGGAAGCGCCGCGCCGTTGCGCTTCGCCTCGTCGAAACAAATACCCAAATCCTTGCGCATCCACTCCACCGCGAAGCCGTGATCGTAATGACCCGCCAGCATCGTCTTATGACGGTTTTCCATCTGCCAGGATTGCGCCGCGCCTTTGGAGATGACCTCGACCACCGCGAGCGGGTCGAGCCCCGCCGCTTGTGCAAAGTTCAAACCCTCGCTCAGCGCTTCCACCAATCCCGCGATGCAGATTTGATTGACCATCTTGGTGAGCTGGCCCGCGCCGGCTTCGCCCATGCGCTGACTCTTGCGCGCATAAGCGGCGATAATCGGTTCTGCCTTGGCGTAATCGGCTTCGCTGCCGCCGCACATGATGGTGAGCTGGCCGTTCTTGGCGCCCTGCTCGCCGCCCGAGACCGGCGCATCGACGAAGCCGAAACCGCCCGCCTTCGCCGCTTCGCCAAGTTCGCGCGCGATGGTGGCCGACGCTGTCGTGTGATCGACGAACACCGCGCCCTTTTTCATCGCGGCGAACGCGCCCATGTCGCCCAGCGTCACGGCGCGCAAATCGGCGTCGCGTCCGACACAAGCGAGCACGATGTCCGCGTCTGCGGCGGCTTCAACCGGCGTCGGCGCGAATTCGCCGCCATATTCCTGAACCCAGCGCCGCGCCTTGTCAGCCGTGCGGTTGTAGACCGTCACGCGATGGCCGGCGCGGGCAAGGTGCCCCGCCATAGGATATCCCATCACGCCCAATCCGATGAAGGCCGCGCGCGTCATTCCAAAACCTCCACGGCCGTCACAGCCACTGGGACGTCAGGTTTCTGCCGCAGCCCATGCGAATACGCCGGACGGCGCAGCAGCCAGATGACCGGTATGGCCAGCAGGCTGATGTAGAACATGAACAGAAAGTCGTTTTCATAAGCGTCGGTATAAGCGCGCAGCTGTATCAGCCCATCGAATGTGGCGGCCCCGAACGGCAGGGTGAGATTGTAGAACATCGAAGGGGCGTTGAGGCTCAGCGCGCGATTGAACGGTGTTGCATAGGCGGTCAGCTGGGAATGCAGCGCTTGCACGCTATCGCTGAGAACCGTGGTCGTCACCGAGATGCCCACCGCGCTGCCGATATTGCGGATGAGGTTCATCAGTGCGGTGCCGTCGGTACGCACTGTTCCCGGCAACGTCGCGAAGGCGATGAGATTCAACGGCACGAACACCATGCCCATGCCGAAGCCCTGAATGATCGTCGTCGTCAACAGCGAAGCCGTGCCGATGGACGGCGTCCAACCGGACATCACATAGAGCGTGCTGGCCATGGTCACAGCGCCGATGGTCATGATGACTCGCGGATCGACATAATTCGAGATGCGCCCGACGATAATCATCGCCACGATGGTGCCAAAGCCGCGCGGCCCCAGCAGGAGCCCGGTTTGCGTCACGGTGTGTCCGGCAAGCGTCTGCAGGAATGGCGGCATCAACGCGGTACTCGCCAACAGCACGGCGCCGACGATGAACATAAGAACCAGCGACGACAACAGGTTGCGGTCCTTGAACAGCAGCTTTGGAATAAACGTGGTTTTCGACGTCACCATATGGACGACAAAGAGATAAAAACCCAGCGCCGCGATCACGGCATAAAACATGATCTCCGTGGACGAAAACCAATCCTTCGTCGTGCCGCGATCCAGCAGCAGTTGAAGCGCGCCGACACTGACGCCCAACATCGCGAAGCCCGACCAATCGAATTTAAGCGCCGCGTCGTGCTTGTTATCCTTGAAGAAGGTCCAAAGCCCAATACTGGCGGCCACGCCGAACGGCACGTTGACGTAAAACACCCAGCGCCAGCTGTACATGTCGGTGAGATAGCCGCCCAAGGTCGGCCCCAGAATGGGTCCCACCATGATGCCCATGCCCCAGATCGCCATCATCCGACCGCGCTTTTCGGGCGGATAAAGATCGAGCATCACCGATTGCGACAGCGGCGCCAGCGCCGCGCCGAACACGCCCTGCAGCAGACGGAAGATGACCATCTCGTCGAGGCTTTGCGCCATGCCGCAGAGCATCGAGGCGATGGTGAAGCCCGCCAGCGAAATGACGATGACGTTCTTCTTACCGAAACGCGACGCGACCCAGCCGACCGGCGCCGTCATGATCGCCGCCGCCACGATATAGGAGGTCAGAACCCAGGTGATCTGTTCACGCGACGCCGACAGGCTGCCCTGCATGTACGGCAAGGCGACATTGGCGATCGTGGTGTCGAGCGCCTGCATCAGCGTGCCCGCCATCGAGCACATCACAACGACCGTCAACTCGAATTTGTTGTCGTAGTGGTCGTGAGCGTAACTCTCGGTCTTGTGTGGCATGCGCGGGCTTCCGGCTTAATTGCCGAACAACAAGCGATACCAAAGACGATGATGCGTATCGATGGTGGCGATCGCGCTCATCCCCGCGCGCAGCGGCGGATCGCCGGGCTGCAGGTTGAGCTTGATGCGCACCGGAATGCGCTGCACCACCTTGACCCAATTGCTGCTCGCATTTTCCGACGGCAAGGCGGAGAACGCCGAATCGCTCGCCTGGCTCACGGCATCGACAACGCCGTGCCAGGTGTGGCCGGGATAGGTGTCGATGCTCACCGAAACCGGATCGCCGTTGCGCACATGCGTCAAGTCGGTTTCCTTCATATCGGATGAAATCCATATGTCGCTGGTCGACACCAAGCCGACAGCGCTTGTCGTGGTGAATGCAGACAGGGCGGAAATCACCAGCGTGCCCGGCTGCAGCGAATCCACGTCGGTCACATCGCCCTCGAAGGGCGCGCGAACAATGGTATGGCTAAGCTGACGCTGCGCCTCGTCCACCGCGGCCTTCGCCTTCTGGTATTCCGGCGACTGCGCAGGCGCGAGGTTTGGGTTGCCTTTCAACTTGGCGAGCGCGGTCAGCGCGGTCTGCTGGAGGGACGTGAGCGTCGCCACGGCCGATTGGTATGTGCCGCGCGCTTGATCGACTTGCGTCGCCGAGATCGCGTTGGAACTTGCCAGCGCGGCATAGCGATCATAGGTGATCTTGGCGAGGCGCACTTGCGCCGCTTGCGCGGCCGATTGTGCGAGCGTGCCCTTGTATTCGGCCTCCGCCGACTGA
>CAWKIU010000009.1:0-404334 GCA_963849895.1 uncultured Alphaproteobacteria bacterium | reverse complement strand
TTGAAACTGGCCATGGGCGCGCTCGCCGCCCTCGCCGCCCTAAATCTTTGCGGTCATCTTCTATGCACAATGGGATACATATCTCCGCTTTCGTTATGGCGGGTCCTTTGGGTTGTCCGATCCTCTCTTCGGAGTCGATGTCGGGTTTTATCTGTTCCGTCTCCCTTTTTATGAGCTTTTGCAGAGCAGCCTGACCGCATTGGCGCTGATTACGCTCATGGCAGTCCTGTCCTTCTACGCGACTTAGGGTCACTGCGGTTCAGCCGCAGCGAACAGATGGAGGGCCGGAGCGCGAAGGCCGTTCCACATCTGTCCACCCTGTTCTTCGTCCTGGTCGCCAGTTGGGGATGGGGGTTTTACCTGGATCACTACGAACTCCTCTACTCCACTCAGGGAGTAGTCTACGGAGCCGGCTATACGGCGGATCATGTGACCCGGATCGCCTACTGGATCATGGCCAGCGCCGCGGCGGCGCTATGCGCGCTGCTTGTGCTCAATATCTTCCGGCCGCGATTAAGAGCGATAGCTATCGGAGCCGGAATTTACGTGGCCTTGTACCTCATCGCGGTTTGTCTGGCGCCGGCCCTCTTTCAAAGGTTCATGGTACAGCCGAACGAGTTGGCCCTCGAAACCCCGTATCTCAAGAACAACATCGAGTTCACCCGGAAGGCCTACAGCCTCGACACGATCCAGGAAACATCCTACCCGGCGCTGGCGGACCTGACGCCCGAGGTGATTGCGAGAAATCAAGACACGATCCAGAACATCCGTCTCTGGGACTGGCGCCCGTTGCTTCAGATGTACCAACAAGCCCAGGAGATACGGCTCTACTATCAGTTTTACGAGGTTGATGTGGACCGCTACCACCTGACGGATGGTTATCATCAGGTGATGCTTTCGGCCCGCGAGCTCTCAGCGGAACTTCCCGCTGAAGCCCAAACCTGGGTTAACCAGAAGTTGCAGTTCACGCATGGTTATGGCTTGGTCATGAGCTTCGTCTCGAAGACGATAGGAGAAGGCTTTCCGCAATACCTTCTTGAGAATATCCCGCCCGAATCCGCCTACGGCCTAACCATAAACCAGCCTTCCATCTACTACGGCAAGTCGATGCCGGGATATCGGATCGTCTCGACCGGCATCAAAGAGTTCGACTATCCCAAGGGGAATCAGAATGTCTATACGAGTTACAGGGAACGGGAGGCATCCCGCTGGACAGCTTGTGGAAGCGGCTGCTATTCGCCTGGACTCAAGCCGATGTCAACATTCTGTTCACTTCCTATCTCCGGCCGGAAAGCAGGATTCAGATCTGGAGGCGTGTGCAGGAGCGCGTGGGGCAGATCGCTCCGTTTTTGCGCCTCGACCAGGATCCCTACGCCGTGGTGAGCGAGGGCAAACTGTACTGGATCCAGGATGCCTATACCGTCTCCGATCATTTTCCTTACTCCAGCCCCCACGCGGCGGCCTTTGAAGCAGGGCTGAACTACATTCGAAACTCAGTCAAGGTCGTTGTGGACATGTACGACGGAAGCGTCCGGTTCTACGTCATGGATCCGAACGACCCAGTGCTGGCGGTCTACCGGCGTGCGTTTCCGGGCGTTTTCAAGGACCTGAATCAGCTTTCGGCGGATCTGAAAGCGCACCTGCGGTATCCGGAGGACCTCTTCTCCATCCAGGCCGACCAGTACAGAACATTCCATATGACGGTTCCCCAGGTCTTCTATAACCGGGAGGACCTCTGGGTGCTCCCCCAAGAGAACGTACGCGGGCAAGGTCGCGCCCATGCAGCCCTATTACATCCTGATGAAGCTCCCCGGAAGCGACCAGCTTGAGTACCTCCTCATGACTCCTTTCACGCCTCAGAAGCGAGACAACATGATCTCCTGGATGGCCGCCCGGTGCGATTTCCCCGAATACGGGAAGATGCTCTTTTACCAACTCCCCAAGGAGAAGCTGATCTACGGCCCGATGCAAATCGAGGCGATGATCGATCAGAACACGACGATCTCCCAGCAACTGACCCTCTGGGACCAAAAAGGGTCGAGAGTCATTCGTGGAAACCTGATCGCGGTACCGATCGAGAACTCCTTTCTCTATGTGGTGCCGGTGTACCTCACGGCGGAAGGCACGGACTTCCCCCAACTCAAGCGCGTAATCGTGATTTCGGGGGACAAAGTGGCGATGGAGCCTACACTCGATGAGGCAATCCAATCCGTTTTCGGGACGCAGCAACCCCGGAATCCTGGCGCCAGCGCGCAGCGGCAACCGGAATTGGGCCAGGCGAGAGCGCAGTTCGATGAGGCCCAGAAGGCAATGCAGCAGGGGGACTGGGAAAAATTCGGCAAGGCGATGGATGTGCTCAAGCGCTTGCTGACCGGCCCGGCGCAATAGGGTTCAACAATGAGGAATCTTACAGAGGGAGATCTTAAGAGTTTGTTGAAAAACCGGCGTTTTATAAGCGCATCATGTGGACCTGAGCGACAAGGATGACAACATGAGTCACCATGATTCTCTGCATAAACAGCGGTTCTTCATCCATGAAGTTCGCCGTTTACGGTCTCGGTGAATGCGAGAAGACCGATGAAGATAAGGCCTTTAGGATGCTTGCAACCATGATACCTGGTCTTGAAGACCGCAGGATGGCCTTGGCCCTTGCCAGGGAAATCGTGACGAAGGGATCGGCCATGTCGGCCCGCCAGGAAACTGTGCTGTCCAGGATGAACAAGGCATTAGATGTATAAAAATCTGATGACACGAAAATCTTGGAGTTACTCAGGAACAAGGCACAGAAAGTAATATCAAACCGGAGAGATCGAACGGACATACCCATCGGGCAACGTCCTCGTGGTCTCACATAAAGCCACGTTGCTCATTATGCTGTGTTCCTTGTTGGGCATTGATGTGGGCCGCTACCGCGACCGCCTCGGCATGCCGGGCGGCGTTGAGCATAGTGGCGATGATGGAACAGGGAGCTTTGCCGCGGGTGTGGGGATCGCACCCATTTGAGTCAAAGTCTGCTTCTATCGACCTGGCCGATGACCCGAGCTTTTGGACCTGATGTACAAAGCCGGCTTCAATAAAGTTTTTATTGGGCATTGAGTCGCCCGATGAGGCATGTCTGACGGAGTGTAATAAAACCCAGAACAAAAAACCGGGATCTCCTTCAAAACGTCAAAATTATCCACCGTGCCGGGTTACAGGTAATGGGCGGTTTTATAGTCGGCTTCGACAGCGATACGCACTCAACCTTCCAGCGGCAAATCGATTTCATTAAGAAAAGCGGAATTGTGACCGCAATGGTCCTGCTCCCCAGGCTCCTCCGGGAACAAGGCTATTTGATCGACTCCAAAGGGAAAATCGGGTGGTTAGTGCGTTTTCCGGAGATAACGTCGACGGAACGACCAATATCATCCCCAAAATGGGCGGGATAGGCTTTTATATGATATCGATCGATTATGAAACAGATCTACTCTCCCAAAACTTTCTCACTCGGCGGGTTAGAACTTTCTCTAAGGAGCTCAGGGCGCCTGGAATCAGAAGCCCTGCAGATGTCCAGCGGTTCCTAGCGGTCATCCGATCGGGCTTTTGGTTGGGTGTTTGGGGCAAGGAGCGTCTCCAGTACTGGTATCTGTCTGTCCCGGACCCTGTTTCGCAGGCCGAGGCTGCTGTCATTGGCTTTCACCCTTGCGATATATGGCCATCACTACCGGAGGATATGCGAGAAGTACATACTCTTTGATTCGGATGGTGAAATATCGTTGGATTGATGCAAATCCTTTGGCAGTTTTGAAAGTTCGGACGAGAGCAAAGCGGTAGCCGCCTCCGAGGTTGGCGACATGTTTTGGAGGAAAAATGCGGCCATGACTAAAGACAAGATGGATGGAAAGCGATCTCCCCTGTGGCAGGCCCGGTTTCAAAAGTGCAAATGGATCTTGGAGGTGACCGTGGGTGAAGAGAGGCAGCAATGACAGTTGCGCCTATGATCCTTATGTTTTCTGAAATGGGAGCCGGTAATCCCCCAGTAAGGCAACATCTTGCAAGAGACTTTCAATTCTGAAGACATTGAACAGATACCGGCTCAGGCCGATTAACTCCTCGGCAGGGTCTCGATCATCATTTCGGGCAACTCCCCACTGGCCCGCAGTGGGCTGAGAAATATGGATAGAGTTGGGTCTATTGATAGGATGGAGGGTCGGTCCAGGCATGTGAGGCGCTCTGTCTTTTCAACGCTGTGAGTTTATTGTGGTCCGGGAGAAGCTCGGATTCACATCCAATCCTTCCAAAAGATTCCAACAAAGAAAGGAAATTGTAATGAAAACATTGCTGTTCTTACTCATGTTGGCTGTTCTGATCGTGCCGTGCAGTTTGTTTGCCCAGCAGGAACAGAACAAAACTCCGGCCTCTGCCGCTCAAGGGGGGACGAAGGTTGAGAGCGCTCCTGAACATTCGATGCCAGGCTGCCAAATGAAAGAACACGACGAAATGATGTCAAGGATGAAGGAAATGGATGCCCGGCTTGACGCAAAAGTAGCCGCCATGGATTCAGCAAAGGGTGATCAAAAAGTGGAAGCCATGGCAGCCGTCATAAAGGAGATGGTCTCCCAGAGAAAGGAGATGCAAGAGCACATGATGAAGATGCATGACATGAAGAAGGGACACATGATGGAACATATGCAACCCGAGATGCAAGGTGAAGCTGGCAAGAAAAAGGACATGTAGCCGGAAAAAGCTTGCAGACTTTTTGCCAGGAACGGCACTTTCTTTCAATGACTGCTGAACGCCACAACGGACCGCAGCACAATCTCAACGCCAAACAAGCTGGAAACGCTGGAGACTGCACATCCAGCGCAGATTCCCGCCTGCCTTCGCGGCGGTTGGGGCGGTTCTTTGCGACCACGATGTTAGCGAGTTTCGTTTCGAACGAAATCTGGGAAATGGCGCAGAGCCTCATGGGATGCAGCGTTACTCAAGTCAAATAACTGTTTAAAAACACAAAAGGAGAAATGAAATGAGCAACAAGAACTCAGTCGTTGGAATCTACAAGGCCCACACCGATGCCGAAGCAGCGGTCAAAGAGCTCCAGAAATCGGGCTTTGACATGAAGAAGCTCTCAGTGGTGGGGAAGGACTACCACACCGAGGAAAATGTCGTCGGGTTCTACAACGCAGGGGACCGGATGAAGTACTGGGGGAAGCTCGGGGCCTTCTGGGGAGCCTTGTGGGCGATTCTGTTCGGCTCGGCCTTCTTCGTCATCCCCGGATTTGGCCAACTGGTGGTGCTGGGTCCCTTGGCCATGATGATTGTGGGCGCCCTGGAAGGCGCCCTTGTGACCGGAGGGCTGACCGCACTGGGCGCAGGACTTTATAGCCTCGGAATCCCCAAGGACAGCATCCTCAAGTACGAGACCGCACTGAAGTCGGATAAGTTTCTGGTCATAGCCCACGGCTCAGCCGGCGACGTCGCCAAGGCCAAGTCGATCCTGGAATCCACGTCCAAGGAAGATCTCGCGGTACACCAATAGTTAACAGCGCTTGGGCCTCATGAGAGAATAGATTCCACCACAAAGGAGACAGTCCATGAAAGATGTCAATCGGATTCTGGTCGTGAGCAGATTAACTAAACATTGTAAAAAAGCCGTCCACTACGGAATTTCGCTTGCTCAAAAATACGGAGCAAAGCTTTTTGTGATTCATGTCATGCATAATCCTTTCATGCTGGAAGGTTGGAACCTTGGGATTCCTTCTTTGCAAGATGGAATATGAAAGATTGCAGCAAACACACAGAAAGGACATCGATCACATCATTAAAGCTGAAAAAACACAGGGTCTCGCTATCAAAGCAGTGCTGAAAGAAGGGGACCCTTCTGATGAGATCATAAAGATGGTCAAGGATGAAAAGATCGATTTGCTCATCATGTTGGCCCACGAGGAAGGGCATATCGAGCACTTTTTATTTGGCCGTGACAATGAGGATCTGATACGCAAGATGCCTTGTTCCATCATGCTAGTCAAAAAAGAACCTCACAAGGTAGCGTAATGCAGGGCTTCCCGGCGGATCGTGGTGCATAGGAATCGAATTCTCGGACAGCCCCCCCCGGCTGTAACGAAGAGGTGAAGGCGCACGAGCTGGAAACGAGCAAGAATGCTGAATCGACAAACCGTGCAGCGGAAAAGGGGGAAACCCTCGTTAACTCCGGCGCCGGCGCTGGAGAACAAAGAGGCAAGAACATGAAAAACAATCCTTTGAAACAATTGGGAACGCTCGGCCAATCCATCTGGCTGGACTACATCCGGCGAGATCTGATCGCCGGCGGCGGGCTCCGGCGTCTGATCGAGGAGGATGGACTGCGGGGGATGACCTCGAATCCATCCATCTTCGAGAAGGCGATTGTGGACAGCCACGATTACGACGAGGACATTCGGGCCATGGCGCTTGAAGGGAAAGGCGCTGAGGCAATTTATGAAACCCTTAGTCAGCGCGACGTGCAGAGCGCCGCCGACGAGTTCCGGCCTCTCTACGACAGGACTGACGGCAAAGATGGATATGTCAGCCTGGAGGTCAATCCCCACCTGGCGCACGACACCAACGCCACGATTGAGGAAGCCCGCCGGTTGTGGACCGCGCTGAACCGGCCCAATGTCTTCATCAAGGTCCCGGCGACGGCCAATGGGCTGCCCGCAATCCAGCAACTCATCAGCGAAGGAACCAACGTCAACGTCACATTGCTCTTTGGGTTGTCGCGTTACCGGCAGGTGGCGGAAGCCTATATCGCCGGCATCGAAACGTGCGCAGCCCAAGGGAAGCCCGTGAAGAATGTAGCCTCGGTGGCCAGCTTCTTTGTAAGCCGTATTGATGCGCTGGTGGATCCGCTGCTGGAAAAACTCATTGCACAAGGCGGCAAGGAGGCGGACCTCGCGAAAAAGGTGCGCGGGCAAGTTGCCATCGCCAGCGCGAAGATGGCCTATCAAATCTACAAAGAGATTTTCGGCAGCGACCGGTTTAAGAAGCTGGCCGCTCAGGGCGCTCGTGTCCAGCGGCTGCTCTGGGCCAGCACCAGCACCAAGAACCCGGACTACAGTGATGTGAAATACGTCGAGGCCCTCATCGGACCGGACACGGTCAACACGGCCCCGCTGGAAACCCTTGACGCCTACCGCGACCATGGAGAGCCGAAAGCCCGGCTCGAACAAGATGTCAAGGAAGCCCGCTGGGTGTTGGAGCGACTGCCGGAACTGGGCATCAGCATCGACAATGTGACGCGGCAACTTGAGGACGAAGGAGTCGAGAAATTCAACAAGCCGTTCGACAAGCTGATGGAGACCTTGGCGCAAAGGTCACCACGGCATTTGACGAGAGAGTCATGAAAATAAGTCCTCATGCAGGTAAGCCCGCCGAACCAGCGATGCTGGTGAATGTACCCAGCCTTGTCACCGCCTACTATACCGAGATCGCCCGACCCGTCGGTGCCGGCACAACGGGTTGCCTTCGGCACCTCCGGACATCGTGGCTCCGCGTTCGACAAGGCCTTCAACGAATGGCATATTCTGGCAATCAGTCAGGCCATCTGCCTGTACCGCGAGCAGCAGAAGATCGATGGCCCGCTGTTTCTCGGCATGGACACGCATGCGCTTTCCGTGCCGGCTCTTGCCAGCGCGCTTGAGGTGCTGGCGGCAAACGGGGTGGAAGTCATGATCGCGCAGGGGGACGAATATACCCCGACCCCTGCCGTTTCCCATGCGATTCTCACGTACAACCGCGGGCGCAAGACAGGACTCGCCGACGGCATCGTCATCACGCCGTCACACAATCCGCCGCATGACGGCGGGTTCAAATACAATCCCCCAAACGGCGGGCCGGCGGAATCCGCCGTCACCGACTGGATCGAGGCGAAGGCAAACGAGTTTCTCGAGAATGGCCTTCGGGGTGTGAAAAGGATTCCTTTCGAGAAGGCTCTTCGCGCCTCCACGACGCACCGGCACGACTATCTCAATGCTTACATCGCCGATCTCGCCAATGTGATCGACATGGACGCCATTCGCGGCGCGAAGATCAGCATGGGAGTCGATCCGCTCGGCGGCGCCGGGGTCCACTACTGGGGGCCGATTGCCGAGCGCTACGGGTTGAACCTCACGGTCGTGAACGAGGCCGTCGACCCGACCTTCCGTTTCATGACCGTGGATTGGGACGGCCAGATCCGCATGGACCCATCCTCACCCTATGCGATGCAGAGGTTGATCGGCCTGAAGGATCGCTTCGAGATCGCCTTCGCCTGCGACACCGACCATGACCGGCACGGGATTGTCACCAGAAGCGCGGGATTGCTGCCGCCCAATCACTACCTTTCAGTCGCCATCTTCTACCTCTTCCAACACCGGCCGAAGTGGCGCAAGGAAGCGGCGGTCGGCAAAACGGTGGTGAGCAGCCAGATGATCGATCGCGTCACGGCGAAGCTTGGCCGGAAGCTCTACGAGGTGCCGGTCGGCTTCAAGTGGTTCGTCGATGGTCTGCTCGACGGCTCGCTCGGCTTCGGGGGCGAAGAGAGCGCGGGAGCGTCTTTTGTCCGTCTGGATGGCAGCGTCTGGACGACGGACAAGGACGGAATCGTCCCGGCTTTGCTCGCGGCGGAGATCACCGCGCGGATGGGCCGCGATCCCGGCGAAATCTACCGCGAACTCACGCGCGAGTTCGGTGAGCCTGTCTACGACCGCGTTGAGGCGCCGGCCACCCCGGAACAAAAGGAACTGCTGGCGAAACTTTCGCCGCAGCAAGTCAAACTCACCGACCTGGCGGGCGAAAAAATCCAGACCATCCTCACCCACGCGCCGGGCAACGGCGCTCCCATCGGCGGGTTGAAGGTAATAGCAGAAAGCGGATGGTTCGCGGCCCGTCCGTCCGGGACCGAGAACATCTACAAGATCTATGCGGAGAGCTTCCGGGGAGCGGATCATCTGCGCCGCATCCTGGAGGAAGCCCATTGGAGATGCGTTCACCTGTCTGCGTGGTATCGTCGGCCAATGAGGTGTTCCGTATGAATGACGAGGAAGCCATAGCACTTGCCATTGCCGAGGCCCAAGCGGCTGGGGCGCGCGGCGAGGTGCCGGTGGGCGCGGTGCTGATTTCCGAGAATGGGGAAATCCTGGCCCGGGACGGCAATCGCATCCTGGAGCGGCGCGATCCCACGGCCCATGCCGAGATGGAAGTCCTGCGCGCCGCCGCCAAGGCCCAAGGCAATGAGCGGCTGACCGGGACCACCCTCTACGTCACGCTGGAACCCTGCGCCATGTGTGCGGGGGCGATTTCGCTCGCGCGGGTAGCGCGGCTGGTCTTCGCCGCCGAGGACCACAAGGGCGGCGCGATCCTGCACGGCCCGCGCTTTTTCGAGCAGCCGACCTGCCACCACCGCCCGCTTGTGGCGCGCGCCGGTGACGCTGAGGAAGCGGGGCAAATGCTGAAATCTTTCTTCCGGGCGCGGCGCGCTTAGGCTTGATCCGGGGCCCGCGCCTCTTACATCCTGTGCCGGACAACAGCGCGTGGAGGCGGGATTGGCACTCATCCTATACGGCAGCAATCTGTCGCCCGTGGTGCGCAAGGTGCGCGTGGTGCTGGCCGAGAAGGGCCTGGACTACACGCTGGAGCAGATCAATCCCTTCAACCCGCCGCCGGAATTCTTGGCGATCAGTCCTCTAAAGCGCATTCCCGTCCTTCGCGACAGCGACCTGCCGGAGCCCAACACGCTCGCCGATTCTTCGGTGATCTGCGATTACCTCGAACACAAATTTCCGAGTCCCGCGCTTTATCCCAGCGATCCCTATCTGCGCGCCCGCGCCCTGTGGTTCGAGGAATATGCCGATACGGCGGTGTTCACTTGCGTCGCGCGCGGCCTGTTCTTCGAGCGCGTCGTGAAACGGCTGATGCGCAAGGACGCCGACGAAGCCATCTGCCAGGAAACGCTGACGAAGAATCTGCCGCCGCTGTTCGACTATCTGGATAAGGAACTTGGCACCAACGACTATTATGTCGGCAATACATTCTCGATTGCCGACATCGCCGTCGCCACCATGCTGGTCAATTTCGACCATGCTGGCGAAACGCTCGATGCAGCGCGCTGGCCGGCGCTTGCCGCTTTCACGGCCCGCCTGCACGAGCGCCCCTCGTTCAAATCGTCGATCGACGAAGAACGCAAATTGGTTAGGCGCGTGCGCGCGGCCTGAACGCAACCTGGAAGGACACCATGATCGATCTCTACACATCGGCGACGCCCAACGGCTACAAGGCTTCGGTCGCGCTTGAGGAATTGGGCCTGCCTTATGAGGTTCACTATCTGCAACTCGGCAAGCAGGAACAAAAGGCCGATTGGTTCCTGAAGATCAATCCGAACGGGCGCATTCCGGCCATCGTGGACCGCGATGCGGACAATCTGGCCGTCTTCGAATCCGGCGCGATTCTGATCTATCTGGCGGAGAAGACCGGCAAGCTGATGCCGAAGGACGTCGCGGGCCGCTCGCGCGTCATTCAATGGCTGATGTTTCAGATGGGCGGCGTCGGTCCGATGATGGGGCAGGCGAATGTGTTCTATCGCTACTGGCAGGAGAAATATCAGCCCGCCATCGACCGCTATCAGAACGAGTCGCGCCGCTTGTTCGAGGTGATGGATCGCCAATTGAAAGATCACGAATACCTCGCCGGGGAATATTCCATCGCCGACATCGCCAATTGGTGCTGGGCGCGGATTTATCCGTGGTCGGGCGTTTCGGTGGAAGGTCTCGACCATCTGCAGCGCTGGCTAAAGGTGATCGGCGAGCGCCCCGCCGTGCAGCGCGGCATCATGGTTCCCAAGGCAACGGTGCTGGACGACGAAGATCCCGCCAAGCGCGTCGCGCAAGTGCAGACGATCCTGCAGCGCTAAAACCAGGGCTGCACGAGCTGCGGAAAGAGATAGACCAGCACTTCGCGCGCGCTGATCAGCCCGATGCCCGCGCCGACGAACACGTCGCTGAGGAAATGCACGGTGAGCAGGGCCCGCGTCAGTCCAAGCCACAGGGCAACGGCGAACCACAGGATCGCCGCTTGCGGCCACAACGCGCTCGCGATCACGGCGACGCACATGATGGTCAGGGCGTGGCCCGAGGGGAATGAGTTCCAATCGAGATTGAATCCGAACGGAATGAATCCGTAGAGGTTCATGTCCAATTCGTCGCGCGGGCGGCGGCGGCCGAGCACCAGTTTGATGCTGTGCAGAATGAGGCTGCCCAACGCCAGACTGGCGATGAAGGCCAGCGCGCATTGCGATGCCAGTTTGATATCCGGGTTACGGCCGATCCAGCCCGACCACACCCAGGTGACGACATAGACGACGCAAGCCCCCGCCAGCCAATGCCCCGCCTTGGCGAGATGCGTCGTGTTCTCAAGGAAGCGAAAAAACCGCCCATGCACATGATCGTAGATAATGTGCGTCGCGCGCCGGTCGACGGCGATGCAAACGACACCCAACACGATCAGAAAGGAACCCGCCCAAAGCAGCATGGCGACTGCTTGCCGTGACGGAAGTCCCAAGTCAAATCGTTCCTTCGTCGCTGGCAGCCGGACCGTCTCGCCGGTAAAGTCGGCCCCGCAGACGCGCCAGGGGACATCTCATGGATTTCGACTACTCGCCGCGGCAGAAGGAATGGCTGAAACGCGTCGGCGATTTCATCGACCGCTTCGTGGTTCCCGCCGAAGAAACCTATGCGGCGCAGATGCAAGCGGCCCGCGACAAGGGCAATCCCTGGATCGTCGTGCCGGTGGTGGAGGAGCTGAAGGCCGAGGCGAAAAGGCACGGTCTGTGGAACCTCTTCCTCAACGACAGCGAAAACGGTGTCGGCCTGAGCAATCTCGAATACGCGCCGCTGGCCGAACTGATGGGCCACATCCATTTTGCGTCGGAGGTCTTCAACTGCTCCGCGCCGGATACCGGCAATATGGAGGTGCTGGAGCGCTATGGCAGCGCGTATCAGCAGAAAACTTGGCTGAAGCCGCTGCTCGAAGGCGAAATCCGCTCCGCCTTCTTGATGACCGAGCCCGCCGTGGCGTCTTCGGACGCCACCAACATCGCCACGCGCATCGAACGCAAGAGCGATCACTACCTGATCAACGGGCGCAAATGGTGGTCGTCTGGCATGGGCGATCCGCGCTGCAAAATCATGATCGTGATGGGCAAGTCGGACCCCGAGGCGGACAAATATCGCCAGCAATCGCAGATCCTGGTTCCGGTCGATGCCAAGGGCGTTACCATCGCGCGCATGCTGCCGGTGTTCGGTTTCGATGACGCACCGCACGGTCATGGCGAGGTGGTTCTGGAAAACGTCAAGGTGCCGCTCGAAAACATGATCCTGGGCGAGGGGCGCGGCTTCGAGATCGCGCAGGGGCGCCTCGGGCCGGGCCGCATTCATCACTGCATGCGCACGATCGGCATGGCGGAGCACGCCTTGGCGTTGATGGTAACCCGTCTCCTCGCGCGCGAGGCCTTCGGCAAAAAGATCGCCGAGCATTCGGTTTGGGAAGAACGCGTCGCCGAGGCGCGCATCAATATCGACATGTGCCGGCTCTTGACGCTCAAGGCCGCCGATATGATGGACAAGGCCGGCAACAAGGCGGCGCGCACCGAGATCGCCATGATCAAAGTTGCCGCGCCGCGCATGGCGCTCAAGGTGGTGGACGATGCGATCCAAGCTTGGGGCGGGGCGGGCGTGACGTCGGATGCGGGGCTGGCGCGGCTCTATGCGAATTTGCGCACTTTGCGCTTGGCCGATGGACCGGACGAAGTGCACAACCGCACCATCGCGCGCTTGGAATATGGAAAATATCGCGAGCGGCAGACGGCTAAGTAACGCTCAGGCCGCCTGACGCTTCTTGGCAATCGTCGGGAACACGACGCGGACAGTCGTGCCCGTGCCTTCTTCGCTGTCGATGTGCAGTGTGCCGCCGTGTTTTTCCATCAGCGCGCGCACCAGCGCAAGGCCGAGGCCGGAACCGGACTTCGCAAGCATCGGATCGCCATTGACTTGCTCAAAGGGGTTGCCGAGCCGGGGCAGATCGCATTTTGGAATGCCAATTCCAGTGTCGCGCACGGTGATGGTCGATTGGCCATCGCCCGTGCGCACACTGACGCCGACGTGACCTCCGGCCGGCGTAAACTTGATCGCGTTGGTCAGCAGATTGAGCAACACCTGCTTCACCGCGCGCTTGTCGGCAAGCAGGAAGACGGGTTCTTCGGGAAGCGAGGCGGTGAATTCGAGGCCGTTGTTCTCGGCGCGGTCGCGCAGCATGCGCACGCAATCTTCCACGGTTCCGGTGAGATCGACGCGCTCGATGTTGAGTTCCAGCTTGCCGGCTTCGATCTTCGCCATGTCGAGCATGTCGGAGATGAGATCGAGCAGAAGCTGGCCTGAAATCGTATATCAGGGTTGCGTATTCCTCATAGCGCTCGCTGCCCAGCGGACCAAAGGTGCGCTGACGCATCAGATCGGTAAATCCGATGACGGCGTTGAGCGGCGTGCGCAGTTCGTGGCTCATATTCGCCAGAAAACGCGACTTCGCCTTGTTGGCGGCTTCGGCGCGCTCTTGCGCGGCGCGCGCTTCCAACTCGTGATTCATGCGCTTGGAGATATCGCGCGATACGCTGATGAGATTTTTGTACGCGCCGGTCTCGGGGTCATAGATGCCGCGCGTCGTCACTTCGAGCCAGACGTAATTGCGTTCGCCATTCAACACGCGATAGGTCGCCGTCAGGGATTGGCCCGGAAGCGGGATGGCGTCGATGCTCAACGCATCGTCAAGGTCGTCGGGATGAACGAGATCGAGAAATCTTTGATGCGCGATCTCGTCCGGCGCGCGTTTGAGGATTCGTTCCAGTGCGGAGGACGCGAAGAAAATGCTTCCGTCCGGCTCGTGCAACATCACGATGTCCGAAGCTTCTTCGGCCATCAGGCGATACGCGTGGTACGCCTTTTCGCGGTCCTGATCCGCTGTTCCCCGGTGGTCTTCGACCGCCATATGCTCCTCGCTCGAGCTGAATCTGCTCTGTGGATCATGAGACTAGCGCCATCTTGTTAATCAACACTTTCGCAACCTAAGGGAGTATCGTGCTGCATTAAGAACCACCTAATGCCCGATGCCGGTCGAAAGGATTTGTTTAGGCTGTTGCACCGGCGCGCCGGGCGAAGTGCCAGCCGCGCTCCGCCAGCGGACGCACGGCGGTCGCGTTTTGCGCGGCATCGGCGCTCGCTGCTGTGCCATCGCGCACACGCCCTACAATTCCTTGAAGGATCGCGGCTAGGCGAAAGAAATTGTATGCGGCGTAATAGTCCATGTCCGGCGTCGCATCGTGCCCCGTGCGGCGGCAATAGGACGCTACATAATCCTCCATCGCCGGGATGCCGAGCGCGGCGAGGTCCTCGCCGAGCAGCGAACCGGAGCCGATGGTGCCGATGGCCGGCATTTGCCACTGCATCAGGTGATAGGTGAAATCGGCCAGCGGATCGCCGATGGTCGATAATTCCCAATCGAGCACGGCCAGGACGCGCGGTTCGCTTGGGTGGAAAATCAAATTGTCGATGCGGAAATCGCCATGCACGATGGCGGCGCGTTCCTCGCGCGGCGCATGGCCGGGAAGCCATGCAATCAACTTGTCCATCTCCACGATGGGTTCGGTCTGAGACGCTTCGTATTGCTTGCTCCAGCGAGCGATCTGACGCGCGGTGTAGCTGCCCGCTTTGCCGTAATCGCTAAGGCCAATTTTCGCGTAGTCGATGCCGTGCAGGCGCGCCAGCGTCTGGTTCATCGCGTCGTAGATTGCGCCGCGTTCGGCGGGTTCTAGGCCGGGCAGGGCGCCGTCCCAGAAGATGCGCCCTTCGACATAGTCGATCACATAAAACATCGTGCCGATGACGCTGTCGTCCTCACACAGCAGATAAGGCCGCGCCACGGGAAAGCCGGTGGGATGAAGCGCGCTGATGACTTTGTATTCGCGGTCCACCGCATGCGCGCTCGGCAGCAGCTTGCCCGGCGGTTTGCGGCGCAGAACATAGCGGCGCTGCGGCGTCATCAGCAGATAGGTCGGATTGGATTGCCCGCCCTTGAACTGGCGAACCGTCAGCGGCCCTGCAAATCCCGCAATGTGGTCGGCGAGATAACGCGCCAGTCTGTCGGCATCGAAGGCGAGCGCGTCGGCGACATCCTTGGTGCCGGAGAAGCGTTCCTGTCGCGAGGGCTCGGTCATGGCCCATTCTTGGCCGCGCCTCTTCCCGCGCACAAGCGTGCCCTAGCGTAACGCGAAAACGCTTGTATAAGGGTGGCGCCGCCGAACCAACGCCATGAGGGACTTCACCATGCGCTATCCTGCGATTGCCGTGCTCGCCGCCGCTGTTCTTGCCTCATCGGCCGCTGCCGAACCGGCGAGCGATGCGGCCAACGCCGCCTTTATCGCTGCCAATGCCAAGAAGCCGGGCGTCGTTTCCGTGCCCGGCATTCAGTATCAAATTCTCAAGAAGGGTCACGGCGCCCAGCCCGGCCGTCACGATTGCGTGACCGTCTATTACAGCGGCTCGCTGATCGACGGAAAAGTCTTCGATGCAACCAAGCCGGGCAAGCCCGCGACCTTTCCGGCGGGCGCGCTGATCCCCGGCTGGGTCGAGGCGCTGCAAATGATGCACGCCGGCGACAAGTGGAAGCTGGTCATTCCGCCGGGCCTTGCTTATGGCAAAGCGGGCGCGGGCGACGGCGTCATTCCGCCGAACCAGACGCTTATTTTCGAGGTCGAGCTCTTGAAGGTCGCGCCGCCGGGCGAGACGGGCTGCTGACGCCGCGCCGGGCCAGTAAGACCCAATCCCACGGATTGCCCTTGGCCGCGCGCGGTTTGCGCATGCCTTCCTTGGCCCAGGAATAATGAATGCGCCCGATCCGCACGGGCGCAAATCCGTAGCGCGTCAAGATCGGCTCCAGCTCGCGCCGCTCGAAATGTTTTTGCACCGCGTCGTCGCGCTGCACCAAGCCGCCCGCCAGTTTCACCGGGCGCGCCTCGCCGCTGACCTGCTGCACCATATGTTCGGATTCCAGCGAGGGCACCACGATCAGCGCATAGCCGTTCACCTTGGTGACATTCGCAATCGCTTTCCAGATCGCGCGCCGCTCGGCGAGCTTGGGCGAGGTGATAACATTCATGCACACGGTGAGGTCCGCAACCGTGCCGATGGCCTTGGCGGATTGCGGAATGTCCATCGTCAGCCATTTGGTGTTCGGAACCTTGGCGCAGTTCTTCTTGGCGCGCGCGATAATCCGCGGCGCGAATTCCACGCCGGTAATCTTGTCGAAGCTCTTGTGGAATTTGCGGATGAAGGTGCCGAGCCCGCATCCCAGATCGACCAGAACGGACTCTTTCGGCGAAAGCTCAACGGAACCGACCAATCGCTTCAACTGATCGTCAGTTCCTTCGCGCGCGATATCGCAAACCTGGGTCTCGAACTCATCCGCCAGCTTGTTCCATTGCGCGCGATTCATGCGTGACCTCAGAATCAAATACAGCTGAGCAGTGTAGAGTGATTTGGAATTGAGCCAAACTTATTCCCTATGTGTCATGGCCCGCAAATGCGGGCCACCCAGTTGAAGTCAATCTTGATCTTCACGGAAATATCGGAGCGAAATATCTTCAATAACGAAGCAATGTCACCTAGGTGGCCCGCACTAGGCGGGCCATGACATCGCGGCTATTTCAATCGCGATTCATCGCGCGCCAACCGATGTCATGGCGGCAGAAACCTTCCGGCCAATCGATCACATCCACCGCCGCATAAGCGCGCTGTTGCGCTTCGCCGACGCTGGCGCCGATTGCGGTGACGCCAAGCACACGCCCGCCCGTCGCCACGATCTTGTTGCCCTGCCGCGCGGTGCCCGCATGAAACACCTGCACGCCAGGAAGCCTCGCCGCCGCGTCCAGCCCGCGAATTTCCGAACCCTTTTCATATTCGCCGGGATAACCCTTCGCCGCCATCACCACCGTCAATGCCGCTTCGTCATGCCAGCGCAGATCGATGGCATCCAGCACGCCGTCGCGCGCCGCGACCAGCGCGGTCAGCAAATCGGATTTCAATCGCGTCACGATCACTTGGCATTCGGGATCGCCGAAGCGGCAATTATATTCGATCAAGCTGGGCTCACCGTCCTTGATCATCAAGCCCGCGAACAACACGCCCATATAAGGTGTGCCGCGCGCCGCCATCGCCGCCACCGTCGGCTTGATGATGCGCTCCATCGTCTTGTCGATCACGCTTTGCGTCAGAACTGGCGCGGGGCTGTAAGCGCCCATGCCGCCAGTGTTGGGGCCTTTGTCGCCGTCGAAGGCGCGCTTGTGATCTTGCGCGCCGATCAGCGGCAGCACATGCACGCCGTCGGTCAGCGCGAAGAAGCTGGCCTCTTCGCCATAGAGAAATTCTTCCACCACGATCTCGGCGCCCGCTGCCCCGAACGCACCGTCGAACATATCGTCGATGGCGCGCGCGGCATCCTCTTTCGTCTCGGCGATGATGACGCCTTTGCCGGCGGCCAACCCGTCCGCTTTGATGACGACCGGAAGCCCCAGCGTGCCCGCGAACGCCTTGGCGCGCGCCGCGTCGTGAAAGCGGCGATAGCGCCCACTCGAAATGCCGACCTCCTCGCACAGATCCTTCACATAGCCCTTGGAGCCTTCCAGCATCGCCGCCTTGGCGCTGGGGCCGAGCGCGCGAATACCCGCCGCTTCGAAGCGGTCGGCGAGGCCCGCCACCAGCGGCCCCTCGGGCCCGATCACCACGAAGTCGACTTTCTTGTCTTTGGCAAAAGCGACCAGCGCGTCCAAATCCGTCACCGGGATCGACACGCATTCCGCCACCGCCTCGATCCCCGGATTGCCCGGCGCGCAATAGAGCTTGGAGACGATAGGGCTCGCCGAAAACGACCAAGCCAGCGCGTGTTCGCGCCCGCCGGAGCCGATGAGAAGGACGTTCATGGCTTACTCCAACTTACTCCCTCGCCCCGCGCAGCGGGGAGAGGGCCGGGGTGAGGGGGTGAATCTCATGGGCACCCTAATCCCCTTGCCCGAAAGGGGAGAGGGAAAATCCGTTTGCTTCCTATATCATCTGTGAATCATGTCCGAACCCGCCCGCGCCAATCTGCCCGAATTCAGCGTCACGGAGCTTTCCGCGGCGCTGAAGCGCACCGTGGAAGACAACTTCCCCTTTGTGCGGGTGCGTGGCGAGATCAGCGGGCTGAAATTCCATTCCTCCGGCCATGTCTATTTCGACCTCAAGGACGACAAGGCGGTGCTCAACGCGGTGATCTGGAAGGGCACGGCCCGTGCGCTGAAGGTGACGCCCGAGGCAGGGCTGGAGGTCGTCTGCACCGGGCGCGTCTCCACCTATGCCGGGTCGTCGCGCTACCAGCTCATCGTCGAGCAGGTGGAGCTTGCGGGCCTCGGCGCGCTGATGGCGATGCTGGAGGAGCGCAAGAAGAAGCTCGCCGCCGAAGGCTTGTTCGATGCCGCCCGCAAAAAGCCGCTGCCCTTTTTGCCTGAGGTGATCGGCGTCATCACCTCCCCGACCGGCGCGGTAATCCGCGACATCATGCACCGGCTGAACGAGCGGTTTCCGCGCCGGGTTCTGCTCTGGCCCGTGGCGGTGCAGGGCGAGCGCGCGGCGGGCGAAATCGCCGCCGCCATTCGCGGCTTCGGAAAATTCCCGCTGAACGGTCTGCCGCGCCCCGATGTGCTGATCGTGGCGCGCGGCGGCGGCTCGGTGGAAGACCTCATGGCCTTCAACGAGGAAGCCGTGGTTCGCGCCGTTGCCGAATGCGACATCCCGGTGATCTCGGCGGTGGGGCATGAGACCGACACCACGCTGATCGATTTCGCCGCCGACCTTCGCGCGCCCACGCCGACCGCCGCCGCCGAGCTGGCCGTGCCGGTGCGCAGCGATCTGATTGCTCAGACGCTCAATTACCAGCGGCGCATGTTAGGGGCCTTCACGCGCGGGATGGAGGAGCGCCGCCGCGCCCTTCGCCAACTCGCACGCCTCTTGCCCCGCGCCGATCAGCTTTTCGCCCAGCCGCGCCAGCGCTTCGATGTGGTGGCGGAGCGGCTCGGCAATGCGCTGCGCCGCAATCTCGATGTGCATCGCCGCAACTTTATCGCGGCGGGAACGATGCTGCGCCCGGCGGCGCTGGAAAATCGCCTCGCGCTCGGCGCCGAGCGCACGCGCGCGCTGTCACTCAGGATGGAGCGCGTTCAGCGCGCCCGGCTGCGCGAACTTCGCGGCAAGCTGGACGGCTTCGCGCGGCTGCTCGACAGCGTCAGCCACCGCGCCGTCCTGGCGCGCGGCTTCGCCCTGGTGCGCGGCGCCGACGGCACATTGCGCAGCCGCGCCGCATCCATCGCTCCGGGCGAACATCTGTCGCTGACCTTCGACGACGGCACCGCCCCCGCTGTCGCGGGCGATGGCGGCTCAACTTCTCCGCCCAAACCCAAACCCCGCGCCAAACCTCCAGGCACGCCGCAAGGGAGTTTGTTCTAAATCACACTGTCATCCCCTTCCCTCCATGCGCCGCATTGCGGCGCATGGAGGGAAGGGGACCCAGGCGGTGATGTTGGCAAGACGGCAAATTGCCCTGGACAATTATACAATTATCTGTATAAATAGATCATCGACGGCTAGGAGACTTCGCCATGAAGAAAGATCACGAAAAAAGCAGCGGCAATGTCTTCGCGGACCTCGGCCTGCCGAATTCTGAGCAGGAACTCCTCAAGGCCAAGCTGACGGTGCAAATCTACCGGCTGATCAAGGCGCGCGGTCTGACGCAGAGCAAGGCGGGTGAATTGCTCGGCACGACGCAGGCACAGGTATCGGCCCTCATGCGCTGCCGCCCGGTGTCGATTTCCGTAGGCCGATTGATGGAGTTTCTCACCATTCTCGGCCAGGACGTAGAAGTCACCGTCAAACCCGCGCGGCCGCGTAAGCCGGGCCAAATGTCGGTGGTCGTTCAGGCGGTGTAACCGCAACGTTGAATTCAAAAGCGCGCTGTCATCCCCGGCGCTTGTCCGCCGTAGTTTCAACGAAGGCGGAAGCATTGCGCGCGCCCTTCGAGGCGCGGCCGTCATCCTGAGGTGCGAGCGAAGCGAGCCTCGAAGGACGGCCGCGCACCTCAGGGTGACGCGCGCGAAGTGAGGGGTCTAGGGCGTGACATTCGCTCGAACTTAAACACCCGAATCCACCCTCCCCTTGAGGGAGGGTCCAAAACGGTCCGTAGCGACAGCGTACGGACGCGTTTTGGGGGAGGGGTGCGCGCGACAGCGCGCTCGCTACGCTCGCGACCCCTCCCCGAAAAATTCTTCGCTCCGCTCAAATTTTTCGACCCTCCCTCAAGGGGAGGGTGAAGATCTGCGCATGTCCGCTGAGCTGAATAAGTAACGTCTCCGTCCGCATGGATTGGAACGGTAATCGAGGCAACGCCGGATGGGCACTATTTGCCAAAAGAGCGCAATTTCTTTTTAATGACTGGCCGGAGAGGCTTTTTGGCTTTGAGAGCCCCCAATTCCTGAAGCCCATTGATCGCCTTTGAGTCGATGCCGCCTGTGTAGACGTTGGGTTCTTTCGATCCCAAATTCGGGCCGAAAAATCTCTGATATGCAAGTTGGGTTTGGTCCACGGCATCGTTGTCGCCGCCGGTTATCAGCACCATATTTGGCGATATCTGGCGAGATAGCTCAACCCGCTTCAGTAGAAGTTTGAATTCATAGTCGGCGGCGGGAAGTGAGTAGCCGACAAATATCCAATTCTTGGCTTCCCTCAGCAACCGTTCCGCCGTGCGCCACGAACTTTCGTGCATCGGGAAGTCGAGCGCCTTCCGATAGCTGAATGTCGCGAACCTCGTGCCTAACGCCTTCGCGCTGCATCCAGGACACTTCCGACTCGTTGCGGCGGGATCGCAACTCTTATGAATTATCTTCTCGACCACATCCCAATCGGAGCGGCGAAACAGTTGCGTTGCAATTTTGTCCGTGCTTGAGGCTGGGAACCAAAATACTTGTCGGCACGCATCGCAATACAGCCAATTGGATGAACCGTGGGGCTTGAGCAATTGAATTTCCGGCTCGGACTCCTTTAGCGAGATGCCGTCTCCAATCAGAGAAAATTCGGCTCGTATTGCATTGCAGCCATAATCGTAGTCGGAAATTGATTGCGCCTTCTTAAGCCCAGCCTCAATCACCGTGTCCCAATTCATGCTTAGGAATGCAGAGTTCGTAGGGTTCACGAGTCTGAAGAACTGTTCCAAAACCGTCCAGTTATCATCAGTACCATTGCGCGCCTTGTTGTATGCGGAATGCAACATACGGATGATGCGAACTATGAGTGCCCGGCGGATCGTTCTTAACTGCGACGGCGAATAGTGTGGGCCGAGGTGGTGGCCTGTATTTGCGGACAGGTCGATGCAGGTGAAAATGTCCTCTAGTTGGGGCCAATATTTCGCTGCGGCCCCGGGTCCGTGGTCAAATGTGTCCGAAACGAATTTTTTCAGAAGTTCGACCTGGAACGTGCTCGGGCCGTCCAACTTAAGGCCTCTCACATCAAGAAGCGCTTTGGTGAATGTCGTGGAAAGCGGCAATCCCGCGTAATACGAGAAACCCGCCCCGACAATGAAAAGGTTGTCAATCTTGGTATCACCCATGCGGCCCGCCTTGACGTGACCTTATACCTGACCTCATCGCGTCAAAATCTTATTTAGGTCAGCACTTCTTATTGAAATTCCCATTCCATCGCCCACATGAAGTCAGTGCCCGTTCGGGTGACGAAAGGGCGGTCGGTGCGCGCGCTTGAAAGATGGAGGTTCAGACGGGCTTGGTGTTCGATAATGCGGCTTCGCGTAGCGAACAACGGAAGGCGTTTTCTTTGCTAGTTCAAAGACTTACTCCCGCTTTCGCCTATTCGAATTCGACTTTGCGCGAAATTAAAAAAATCCAGGCAAACGCCCCCTCATGGAAAACCCGCGCAAATCCCTTAAAGTGCCCGGATGAACAAGATGGAACGCGATTTGCGGCCCGAGGGGCCCGCCGAACTGGAATTCCTCGACGGGGAGTACAGCGTCGTGAAAGCGGGCTCTTATGTGGTCTGCGCCGTCAGCGGCGTGCACATTCCGCTGGAGGCGCTGCGCTATTGGAGCGTCGATCTCCAGGAAGCCTACGCCACGCCCACCATCGCGCTGCAGCGCTTTCGGGAAACCGGCAAAACGCCATGATGCAGCGCCGCGCGTTTCTCGCGGCGGGGGCGGCCCTCGCGCTGACGCCGCGTTTGGCGCGCGCCGATGGCGATGCGCGGCTCTCGTTCTCCGGTTCGATGGAGCAGGGCGGTCTGGTGATCGGCAAGGCGCTCGCGGGCGCCAAGGTCGTCGTCGATGACGCCGCGCTGCATGTCTCGCCCGAGGGGCTGTTTGTCTTCGGCTTTTCTTATGATCGCACAACGCCCGCGCATGTCGTGGCGCGCTTTGCCGATGGCAGCAGCGCGGCGCGCGATGTCGCGCCAATCGCGCGGCAATACGAAACCCAAGCCATCAACGGTCTGCCGCAGAAATTTGTCACGCCGTCTGCTGAGGCGCTCGAACGCATCCATCGCGAGGCCGAGCTGATCATAGAGGCGCGCAAGCGCGATACGGATGGCATCGGCTTTGCGCAGCCTCTCGATTGGCCGTTACCTGGAATTCTATCCGGCGTTTACGGCAGTCGCCGCATCGACAACGGCACGGCGATGGCGCCGCATTTGGGCGTCGATATCGCCGCGCCCGAAGGCACGCCGATTCACGCACCCGCCGATGCGGTTGTGTCGATTTGCGACGATTATTATCTCGACGGCGGTTTCACGCTGCTCGATCACGGGCACGGCGTCTCCACCTGCTATCTGCATCAAAGCAAGCGCATGGTGGCGGCGGGCGATAAGCTGGTGCGCGGCGATGTGATAGGCTTGGTCGGGCAAACCGGCCGCGCCACAGGCCCCCATACCCATTGGGGCCTCAACTGGTTTCAGGTCAAGCTCGATCCGTCGCGCGCGACGCGCACGCCGTTGCCGCCCAAGGTCTGAGCCATTTGCTTTTGGTCGCGCGGGCCGGGCCAGCGGCGATGAATCCAAAGCCATTGCGAGGGGCGCGTCCGTACCATGTCCTCGATCGCGCGATTGATTTTCGCGGTGAGGCCCAGCACGTCGCGGTCTTCGTTTCCGCTCGGCGAAAATTCGATTGCGGGATGAATGTGCATGCGAAAATGCGCGCCCTTCAAGCGCTCCACGGAAGCGGGCAGCAGCACCGATCCAAGCTTCAGCGCCAAGGCCGCGGGCGCCGGCGTCGTCATTGCATCGCGTCCGAAGAACGGCGCGGGCACGCCTTCATTGGTCTTCTGATCGACCAGCATCAAAATCGATTTACCCTTGCGCAGCAGCGTGAAGATGCGCCGCGTTCCCCTTGCGCCTTTGCTGATCTGCTCCTTGGGGCCAAGCTTGGCGCGCTGGCGCGAAATCCAGCGATCGACCGTCGGATTGTTCGGCGGTCGATAGACCAGTCCGCCCTCATAGCCCAGCAAGCCCGCCGCGACCGGCATCGTTTCCCAATTGGCGAAGTGGCCGGAAATGAACATCACGCCTTTGCCCTTGGCGAAGGCGGCTTCGGCATTCTGCGTGCCATCGATCTGGATGCGCGCGCTGGGTCCGCCGAGCGTCAGCTTGCCCAGATGGGGATATTCGGCGACCACGCGTCCGAGATTGTCGCACATCTCGCGCACAATCGCGTCGATCTCATCCTCGGACATCGTGGGATAAGCCGCATGCAAATTCTGCTTGGCGCGGCCAGCGGGTCCAAGGCGATAGAACAGATGGCGGCCAATGAAGCCGCCGAACGCGGATGCCGCGTCGATGCCGAGCAGCTTGAAGAACGCCATGAACGGAAAGAACAGCGCGGACTCGCCGCCGTAGCGCAGCTTCTTCGAAAACGACAGCGTTGTGGCGTCTGGCTCGCTCATCCGGGAAGCGCGCTAACCCGCGGGGCGCAGCGTGTCAAGCAGGCGCTCCAGCGTTTCGGGGTTATCGATCACCGCGCGCACCGGCAAGACGGCGATGCCTTCGCGTTCGACCGGCGTCATGCGCACATAGTCTTTCTCCGTCGTGACGAGCAATGCACCTTCGCTGCGCGCCTTGGCCTTCAGGCGCGCAAGTTCGGACATCTTGTAGACGTGATGATCGGCGAAGCGCTTGGTGGCGACGACGTCCGCGCCAAAGGCGCGCAGCGAGCGGAAGAATTTGTCGGGCCGTCCGATGCCTGCGAACCCGACAACGCGGCGGCCTTTCAGTTCGGGCACATCGACATGGGTCAAATGTGCCCGCAAGACCGGCCCCGTATATCCCGCCAAGTCCGGCGTGCCTTCGCCCACCACGATAACGGCGTCGGCGCGCGCCAAGCCCTGGCTGGCGAATTCGCGCATCGGTCCCGCCGGCACGATCTGGCCGTTGCCGAATTGCTGTTCGGCGTCGATCACGATGAACGACAAATCCTTGGCGAGCGAGAAATTCTGGTGGCCGTCATCCATCACGATAACATCGGCGCCGAATTCGACCGCCAGGCGCGCGCCTTCGTCTCGGGCGCGCGAGACGATGACCGGCGCCGCAGCTGCGAGCAACAGCGGCTCGTCGCCGACATCACGTGCGTTATGTTGCGGGATCACCTGGATTGGTCCCTTGAGCCGTCCGCCATAGCCGCGCGACAGAAAGAAGGGCTTACGGCCCTTGGCGATGAGCGCGCGCGCAATCGCAATCGCGACGGGCGTCTTGCCGGTCCCGCCCACGGTCAAATTGCCGATACAGATGACGGCGGCCCTTGGGCGGAAGGAGACCGAGTTGCGCGCCTTCCAGGCAATGCTCGCGCCATGGAGCCAGCCAAGAGGCGCCAGTGCCGCGACCGCGAGGCGCGACCAGAAATCCTTTCTGTCCCAAAATTTAGGCGCGTACATTGGCAAGGAGCTTTTCTGTGATATCGAACGTCTTGGCGACGGCGCCACTCAGGCTTTGCGCCGCCCCCGCTGCGGCTTGGCCAAGCGTATGTGCGGCAGCGGGATTTGCAAGCAGCGCGCCGGCAAGCGCGGCAATTTCGCCCGTCGTTGCCACGCGCCCTTTTTCCTGGGCGCGGAAAATAGCCTCATACGCGCTTGCGAAGTTGAAGGTATACGGCCCGGCCAGAACCGCGCAGCCGAGCATCGCGGGCTCAAGGGGATTTTGACCGCCGTGCCGGACCAGGCTGCCGCCGACGAAAGTGAACGGAGTGAGGCGATAGAACAAGCCCAGCTCGCCCATCGTATCGGCAATGTAGACCGCCGTGTCGGGCGCCGGATTGTGTCCTTGCGAGCGAAGCAGGGTGCTGCGGGTTCCGCACAGCATCGCAATGTCCGCGCCGCGCTGGGGATGACGCGGCACGATGATCGTCAGAAGATCGGGAAAACTGCGCCGCAACAGGTCGTGCGACGGCAGGATCGTCTCTTCTTCGCCGGCATGGGTCTGTGCTGCCAGGAAAATGGGCCGCGATCCGATCGCTTGCCGCAGCGCTGCGAGTTTTTCGGCATCGGCGGGAAGCGGCGGCCCGTCGGCCTTAAGGCTGCCGATCACCCGCACGTCACGCGCGCCGAGGGCGCGGAACCGCGCCGCGATTTCCTCGTCCTGGGAAAGGCAGACGTCGAATGCCGACATAAGCGCGCGCGCCGTCACGGGCGCCCAGAGCCAGCTGTTGTAGGAACGCTCCGACATGCGCGCATTGACGAGCGCAAGACGAACGCCGCGCTCATGCGCGCCAAGCACCAGATTGGGCCAAAGATCGGAATCGACAAACAGCCCAACCTGCGGCTTCCAATGATCGAGAAATCGCGCGGTCGCCGCCGGCGTATCGATGGGAACGAATTGATGGATCGCGCGCGCCGGCAGGCGCTCGCTCATAATCTCGGCCGAGGTGACGGTGCCGCTGGTGACGATCACGTTGCAATTGCCGCGCGCCAGCAATTCGTTGATCAGGGGAAGTGCCGCGATGCACTCGCCCACGCTGGCGCCATGAACCCACACCAGTGCTCCGTCCGGGCGAGGTTTTGACGCAATGCCTAGCCGCTCGTCGGTGCGTTCGCTGTGTTCCTTGCCGCGAAGAATTCTTCGCCTGAGCAGGAACGGCGCCAGAAGCGAAAGCGCCGCCGTCGCCAAGCGATAAATCCTGATACCCAGCGGTGTGCGTTCCATGGCTAAGTGATCTCCGCCGCCGTTTCGGGCGCCGCCTCGAGGTCATGCTGATACAGCCGCGCATAAAGTCCGCCGCGCGACATCAATTCGCCGTGCGTGCCCATCTCCGCCACGCGGCCGCGCTCGAGCACATAGATGCGGTCGGCGTCGACAATGGTGCTGAGCCGGTGGGCAATCACGATCGTTGTGCGATCCTTCATCAGCCGCGTGAGCGCTTCCTGCACCTGCCGTTCGCTTTCGGTGTCCAGCGCCGAGGTTGCTTCGTCCAAAAGAAGGATCGGGGCATCGCGCAGCATGGCGCGGGCGATGGCCACGCGTTGGCGTTGGCCGCCCGAGAGTTTCAAACCGCCTTCACCGACCCGCGTATCGTAGCCGTGCGGAAGCTCCATGATGAATTCGTGCGCGGCCGCGTCGCGGGCCGCGCGCTCGACGTCCTGGCGCGCCGCGCCGGGTCTGCCAAGCGCGATGTTGTCGGCGACACTTTCGTCGAACAGGATCGGCTCTTGCGTCACCAGCGCCATGGCGCGGCGCAGCGATGGCAGCGTCACGGCGCGGATGTCGTGCCCGTCGATCTCGATAGTGCCGGAACCGGCTTCATAGAACCGCAGCAGAAGATTGAAGATTGTCGATTTTCCGGCGCCCGAGGGACCGACGAGCGCGATTTTTTTGCCCGGCGCGATGTCCAGACTTATGTTTTGGATGGCCTGAGCGTCGTCGGCCGCATAGGCGAAGGAAACATTCTTGAAGGTCACGGCGCCGCCATTCGGTGCAGGCAAAACATCCAGCGTCTCGGCGCCCTGCGCGTCCACGATTTCGGGTTTGGCGTCGATCATGGCGAAGACGCGCGTTGCCGCGGCGGTGCCGGTGGAAGCAATCGGCAGAAGCTGGCTCAAGTTCCGTACCGGCTGCAGGGCCAACAGCATGGCGGTGATGAAGGTAACGAACTGATCCAGATGCAGCCTACCATGCGAGGTTTGGTACAGCGCATAAAATACGGTGGCGGAGAATACGATGCCCGCGAAAATATCCGTCACCGGCACCGCCGCCGCGCGCGTGCGCGCCAATTTGACGAGTTGCTTCAGCCGCGTCGCCAGCCGCGCATCCGCGTGTTTCGACGAATAAGCCTCAAGGCCGTACGCCTTGATGACGCGCCGTCCGTCCAGCGCTTCGGAGATTACGGTGGAAAGCGATCCAGTTTCTTCCATGTTGCGTGTCGTGGTGCGGCGTATGGAACTGCCGATGCGTTCCATTGCCCATGCCACGCCCGGCACGGCAATTGCCACGAACAGCGTGAGCCGCCAATCGGCATAGATCATCAAGCCCACCAAACCGGCGAGGGTCACGAACTCCAGCGCGACGCCGGCAATCCCCTTGGTGATCGCATCGCGCATCAGTGTGGCGTCGTAGAGGAAGTTGGACATGAACGAGCCGGAATGCACCGCGTTGAGCGAAGCCAGATCGCGGCGCACCAGGGAATGGAACATATCGCGCTGGGCGGCGGTCACCACCCGTTCGCCCACCGTGTCGATGCGCGATTGCTGGATATAGGACGCCAGCGCGCGCAGCCACAAAACGCCCAGCACCTCTAATGGCAGAATCCAGATCGGCCCGGCCGGGGATGTCGTATGTCCGGTTTGACCCAGCAGGTCGAATGCAGGGCCCAGCAGTTTGGCGAGGCCCGCCGTCGTCATCGCAGTCACGATCATGAAGAAGATCGCAAGCGCCATGATCCCTTTTTGATCGCGCAAATAATCGCGGGCGATCCGCCTAGCGACGGCGAAACTGCTTGTTGCGGAAGCCGGAGGGGATTCTGTCATGGCGCGACGGGGTTTAGCATGCGCTTCGCCGCCGGGCGAGGGCCGCCGGTCAGCCTTCCGGCTCCATCAGGCGATGGATATGGACCACGAAATAGCGCATCTGCGCGTTATCGACCGTGGCGTGCGCCTTGCCGCGCCAGGCCTCAAACGCAGCTTTGTAATTGGGATAAATACCGACCATGTCGAGTTTGGACAAATCCTTGAATTCGAACTGGTCCGGCGAAGTAAGTTCGCCTCCGAACACAAGATGCAGAAGTTGAGTGGGCGTGTGATCGGTCATGACGCTTTCCCGCTTACGATGTACTCAATTGGCGCAGATGCGATAGGATTTGCGCATGCAGCGCCGGTCCCGCAGCAATGGCGGTTGGGTGCAGCGCCGAGGCCTGATTGTAGAGTGGAATCGTTCCATCGTGCCAGGAAACGATTCCGCCTGCCTCGCGCACGATCAAATCGGCGGCGGCGAGGTCCCAGTCGCGCTTGGTCGTCAGGCTGATGGTGGCGTCGAACGCCCCGCTCGCCACCAGGACGAGCCGATAGGCCGCCGAATCGCGGTTGTCGCGTTCCATTGCGGGCCAGTTCAGTTTTGGATTGGCGAGCACGGATTTGTTCGCGAGGATGCGGCAGCCTTCCAGACGCTCGCGTGTGCTGACATGGATCGGCACGCCGTTGAGCCAGGCGCCTGCGCCACGTTGCGCGGTGTAGCATTCCTCCATCATAGGATTGTAGACAGCGGCGGCTACCGGCTGATTGCCATCGACCACAGCCGCGCAAATCGTGAAGTGCGGCAATCCTTTCAGGAATGCCGAGGTGCCGTCTATCGGATCGACAACGAAGACGCGCTTGGTCGAAAGCCGCGCGTCACTGTCCTTGGTTTCTTCCGACAGCCAGCCGTAATTCGGACGCGCGACGAGCAGCACGCCGTTCAAATAGTGGTCTACCGCCAGATCGGCTTCGCTGACGGGGCTCGCATCTGCTTTGCTCCAGCTTTTGTTGGAACCCGCGGCAAAGGACTTGGCGATCTTGCCGCCTTCGCGCACCGCCGCTTCGAGCAATTCGGTATCGGCTTTGTCGTTATTCTCCGGCAACGGTCATGCCCTCGATGCGGCAGGTTGGGGCATTGGTGCCATAACGGAAGACAAGGTCGCTTGCGGGCGTTAGCGCGCGGTACATATCTTTTAGGTTTCCCGCGATCGTTACTTCCGACACCGGATACGCAATCTTGCCCTTCTCGATCCAGAAGCCCGTGGCCCCTCGGCTGTAATCGCCGGTCACGCCATTGACGCCCATGCCCATCAACTCGGTGACATAGAAGCCTTCGGCGATGTCCGCCATCAGTGCATCGGGTGAAAGCGCACCGGGCGCCATATAGAAATTTGTGGTCGATGGATGCGGCGGCCCGCCCGTTCCGCGCGCGGCGTGTCCGGTCGTTTGCAGGCCAAGCTGTTTTGCGCTGGCACAATCGAGCAGCCAGGTCTTCAGCACGCCGCCATCCACGATGGACATGCGCGCATTGGCGACACCTTCGCCGTCGAACGGCTTGGAGCGCAAACCGCGCATCCGGTGCGGGTCGTCGATAATTGCGATACCGGGCGCAAAGATTTCCTCACCCAAGCGATCCTTGAGGAAGCTGACGCCGCGCGCCACCGCGCTGCCCGAAATCGCACCGGCAAGATGTCCGATCAGCCCCGCCGATACGCGCGGATCGAATATCACCGGCACCGCTTGCGATTTGATCTTTCGCGGGCCGAGCCGTGCGACCGTGCGTTCTCCCGCGCGACGACCGATCGCTTCGGCGGTTTCGAGGTCAGATGCATGGCGCACGCTGGCGCTATCGTAATCGCGCTCCATGGCCGTGCCTTCGCCCGCCAGTACGGCAACGCCGATGGAATGACTGGTGGCAGCATAGGTCCCGAAGAATCCTTCGCTGGTGGCCAGCGCAATGGAGGACCTGGAATAGCTCGCGCCGCCGCCTTCCGAATTGGTGATCCCCTTCACCGCCATCGCCGCGCCTTCCACGTCGCGCGCGCGGTCGACCAGCGTTTCGGCGGGGGGCTCCACGGCGTCGTCGATGTCGAGGTTCGGTATGGATTTCGCCAGCCGCTCGCGCGGCGCCAGGCAAGCGAACTTATCCTCCGGCGCGAGCCTCGCCATCTTTACCGCGCGCTCGGGCAGGGCTGCGATGCTGTCCACCGAAAAATCCGTCGAGGACACAAAGGCGATGCGCTGCCCGACAAAGACCCGCAATCCCAAATCCTTGGATTCGGCGCGTTCGACTTCTTCAAGCTTGCCGAGCCGGTAGGACACGCTGGCCGACAAGCCCTCGCCATACACGGCGTCCGCCGCGTCGGCCCCGGCCGCCTTGGCGGCGCGGATGAGGGTGTCGAGAAGGGCCTGCGGGTCGATTTTTGCTGGGGATGTCATGTCGGCAGTATTTGGACCGTCGCCCGCCCAAAGGCAAGGCAAGCCTGTTATTTCCACACTGGCTTGCCATCCCCGGGAAGGCCCAGCCGCGGCCATTTTTCGCTGACCGTTTGGATGATGTCGTCGCTCATGCGGATTTGCCGCCCCCATTCGCGCTTGGTCTCGGGCGGCCATTTGTTGGTGGCGTCGAGTCCGATCTTGGAGCCCAGCCCGCTCTCGGGCGACGCGAAATCAAGATAATCGATCGGCGTGTTCTCGATGAGGGTGATGTCGCGCGCCGGGTCCATGCGGGTGGAGATTGCCCACATCACGTCCTTCCAGTCGCGCGCGTTGATGTCGTCGTCCACCACGATGACCCATTTGGTGTACATGAACTGGCGCAGATAGGACCACACCGCCATCATCACGCGCTTGGCATGGCCGGGATAAGCCTTCTTCATGCTGACGACGGCGATGCGGTAGCTGCATCCTTCCGGCGGCAGCCAGAAATCGACGATCTCGGGGAATGCTTGGCGGATCAGCGGCACGAACACTTCGTTCAGCGCTTCGCCGAGCACCGAAGGTTCGTCGGGCGGCCGTCCGGTATAGGTCGAAAGGTAAATCGGATCGCGCCGCATGGTGATCGCGGTCACGGTGAAAACGGGAAATTTTTCCACCGAATTGTAATAGCCGGTATGATCGCCATACGGCCCCTCATCGCGATAATCGGTCAGCGAGACTTCGCCTTCCAGAACAATCTCTGCCTCGGCGGGAACCTTCAAGGGCTGCGTAATGCAATCGGCAAGCTCGACGCGGCTGCCGCGCAACAGTCCCGCGAACTGATATTCCGAGAGTGTGTCAGGAACCGGCGTCACCGCCGCCAGGATGGTTCCGGGATCGGCGCCCAGCACGATCGCCGCGGGCAGCGGCTCGGACTTCTCCTTCGCCCAGCGCGCGTGATGCTGCGCACCGCCACGATGGCGCAGCCAACGCATGATCGTCTGGCTCTTGTTGAGCACCTGCATGCGGTAGATACCGAGATTGAAATTGTCCTCGCGCGCCTCGCCGGGGCCTTTGGTTACCACCAGCGGCCAGGTGATCAGCGGCGCAGGCTCGCCCGGCCAGCAGGTCTGGACGGGCAGGCGCGAAAGATCGATGTCGCCGCCGCGCAGCACGACATCTTGGCAAGGTGCTTTGCCGACCATCTTGGGGCGCATCGCCATCACGGTCTTGGTCAGCGGCAGAAAATCGAACGCTTCGCTCAGGCTGCGCGGTGGTTCGGGCTGGCGCAACATGGCGAGCATCTCGCCCACTTCGCGCAGCTGTGCGGCGGTGGTTCGCTCGACGCCGCCCAGCGTCACGCCCATCGCGACGCGCTTGACCGTGCCGAACAAATTGACCAGCACGGGAATATCGCTTGGCGTGCCGTCGGCCTTGAGCGGCTTCTCGAACAGCACGGCGGGGCCGCCCTGGGCGATCAGCCGCGTCTGGATTTCGGTCATTTCCAGCACGGTGGAAACCGGCTCGCGCACGCGCACCAGTTCGCCCGCGCCTTCGAGCTTGGCGATAAAGTCGCGCAGCGAGCGATAGCTCATCGCGGAATGTCCTTAATTGCCGTTTGACACTTTCCACTTCGACGGCGCGGCGTGCCAGTAGCCGTAAACGAAGAAGATGACGAGGCCAATAGCGGTCCACAAGATCAACCGCAACCATGTCGCATCCGACAGGCTGAACATCATCAGTCCGCAGACCACAATACCCGCCGGCGCCACGAACCACACCCAGGGCGTCCTGAAACTGCGCTCTGCCTTGGGGCATTGCACGCGCAGGATCATGATTCCGGCGCACACTGCCACAAAGGCCAGCAGTGTGCCGATCGAAACCAGATCGGCCAGGATGTCGAGCGGGAAAATCGCCGCCAGCAGCGCGGCGAAGACGGCGGTGATGATTGTGCCGCGATGGGGTGTGTGGAACCGCTTGTGTATGGCGCAGAAGCCCGGCGGCAGAAACCCGTCGCGCGCCATCGAGAAGAACACGCGCGACTGGCCGTAGAGCGATACGAAGGTGACCGATGCCAGCCCCGCCAAGGCCGCCACGTCGATCCACACCACCAGCCAGTGCAGGTCGGGAAGTTTGCTGACGGCGAACGACACCGGATTGGGAACGTCCAGCGTGCGCCAGTCGGTGATGCCGGTCAGCACGATCGCCATCAACATATAGAGAATGGTGCAGATGAAGAGCGATCCCAATATCCCAATGGGCACATCGCGTTTGGGGTTCTTGGCTTCCTGCGCCGCCACGCTGACCGCCTCGAAACCGATATAGGCGAAGAAGATCATGCCCGACGCGGCGAGAATGCCCGAAACGCCGAACTTACCCCATTCGCCTTCATTGGGCGGGATGAAGGGATGCAAATTCGCGCTTTGCACATAGGGCAGGCCGAATAGGATGACCAGCAGCACGATCCCGACCTTGATCAGCACCATCAGTCCGTTGAATTTCGCGGACTCGCGCACGCCCACAACCAGAAAGGCGCTAAGCCCTATGATCAGCGCGACGGCGGGAAAATTGATAATCGCGCCTGTCAGATGAAGATCGTGAATGCCAGTTCCGGCCAGCGGTGCATTGGCGAAGGCTGCAGGAAAGGTGATCCCGAAATTGCGCAGAAAGTTCATGAAATATCCCGACCATCCCACCGCGACGGTGGAGGCCGATACGAGATATTCCAGCACCATGTTCCAGCCGATGAACCAGGCCATGAAACGGCCCATGGTCGCATAAGCATAGGTATAGGAACTGCCCGACTCCGGAATCATCGAGGCGAACTCGGCATAGCAAAGCCCGGCGAACAAACAGCCAAGTCCCGCGATGACGAAAGAGAGGATCACGGCGGGTCCGGCATGTTCGGCGGCGGCCGTTCCGGCGATGACGAAAATGCCCGCGCCGATGATGCAACCGATGCCGATCATGATCAGGCTGAAGGGCCCCAGCGTGCGGCGCAGGTGGATTTCGCTGGCGATGACGGGATCGGGCTGGTTGAGCTCCGCCGTCTTGTCCAATTCGGCCATTGCTTAGCCCTTTTCCGTGCAGAGGGTCATTTCGCCGGATGTTCTTTGATCGACCAGCGCGGTGCTTTGGCGTGCCACTTGCCGTAGGCGAAGAAGATGACGAGGCCGATTATCGTCCAGCCCACCAGCCGCAGCCAGGTGTCGAGCGGCAGCCACGCCATCATGGCGCTGCACATGATGATGCCCAGCGGCGCGAACAGCCATACAAACGGCGTCTTGAACGGGCGGATGGCATTGGGCTTGGTGATCCGCAGGATCATCACGCCCAGGCACACGATCACAAAGGCCAGCAGCGTGCCGATGGAGACGAGTTCGCCAAGAATATCCAGCGGCAAAACGCCCGCCAGGATTGCCGCGAAGATGCCGGTGATGATCGTGCTCTTCCATGGCGTGCGGAATTTCTTATGCACTTCGCAGAACAGCGGCGGGATCATGCCGTCTTTGCCCATGGCGTAGAAAATGCGCGACTGCCCCAGCAGCAGCACCAGCACCACCGAGGCAAGGCCGACGATAGCGCCGACATTGACGATGGGCGCGAGCCACGCCGTCGCGGGCAGCGCCTCGACCGCCATCGAAACGGGATGGGCCACATTCAACGTGGTGTAGGAGGCTAGTCCCGTCAGCACATAGGACATGAGCATGTAGAGCACGGTGCAGATCAGCAGCGAGCCGAGGATGCCGATGGGAACATCGCGTTTGGGATTTTTCGCCTCTTGCGCCGCCACCGAAACCGCGTCGAACCCGATATAGGCGAAGAAGATCACGCCGGTGGCGCGCAGCACGCCGCTCCAACCGAAATGGCCCCATTGTCCGGTATTGGGCACGATGAATTGCGCATGGTTGGCGGCGACGACATGGGGAAGCCCGACCGCGATGACCAGCACGACGATCACGAGCTTGATCGCCACCATCGCATTGTTGAAATTCGCCGACAGATGCACGCCGACGATCAACACGAAGGATACGAGCAACACCAGCGCCACGGCGGGCAGGTTCATCGTGGTGCCGGTCAGCCCGATATGCGAAAGCGCCTGCAGCGCGGTGTAGGAGGCGTTGTAGGTCGCACAATGAACATCAGTCGCCACGCATAGCGGCGCCGAGGCGAGCGCGTCGGGCACGGGATGGCCGACATAGCGCATGAAATCGTTGAAATAGCCCGACCACCCCACCGCGACGGTCGAGGAGGCCGCGAGATATTCCAGCACCAAGTTCCAGCCGATGAACCAAGCCATGAACCGGCCCATCGTTGCATAGGTATAGGTGTAAGCACTGCCCGCGACGGGGATCATCGAGGCGTATTCGGCATAGCACAGCCCGGCGAACAAACAGCCGGTACCAGCAATGGCGAAGGAGATCACCACGCCGGGTCCCGCGAAGCTCGCAGCCGCGTGGCCGGTGATGACGAAAATACCCGCGCCGATGATGGCGCCGATGCCCAATGCGATCAGATGGACCATCCCCAGCGTGGGGTTCAGATCGTGGACTTCGTGTTGTTCGGCAATTGGGTCTTCGGTAATCCCGGCCATTTTCGTGCCCCCAGTTTTGTGCACGCCTGCGAAGCAGGCCGCAAAATTGGGCACACCGTCACGGGTTCCGCCCGCGCCTACCGTAACGGGCGGCTAACCCTTGGTCCAGACGGCGATTTCGTTGCCGTTGGGGTCGCGGAAATGGAAGCGGCGGCCACCGGGGAACTCGTGGCGGGAGAGGATCTCCGCCCCCGCAGCGCGAACCTTCGCTTCCATCGCGTCCAGGTCGTTCGCATAGAGCACGATCAGCGGCCCGCCCTGCGCCACCACTTTGCGCTCGGCATTGAAGCCACCTTGGCGCCCGGCGCTATCGAAGGCCACATAGTCCGGGCCGTAATCGACAAAGCCCCATCCGAAGACCGAGCCGTAAAACGCCTTGGTCGCCGGAATGTCGGCCCCAGGTAGTTCGATATAGTCCAGATATCCATCTGTCGGCATGGCATTGTTCCCTTTTCGTTCTTTATAGCGAACAGCTGCGCGCCGAGTCAAGCGAGGAGTTAGACCAGCCGATACACGCTCGTCTCGCGGCTCTCCCGGTCTTCCAGATCGCGCGTGGTTTGCACGTTATAGGTCGCGAGTTTCTCCACGCCTGACTTCGGAAAATAGGTTCGCCCCGGATCGCCCAGCAGTACCAGCGCGCCCGCCGCCACGCGCCCGCGAAGCCACGCCGTAAGGCGTTCGGATAAAGGCCGCTCGTAGCACATGTCCCCGACGAGAATGGTTTGCCAATCGCCTTCGCGCCCGATCACGTCATCCGTCGTGACGGCGACGCGCACATCGTTCGCTTCGGCGTTCAATGCAATCGCGGCGGTGGCATAGGCATCAATGTCGGCGGCCAGCACCTGCGCCGCGCCCGCCTTCGCCGCTGCAATCGCGACCAGCCCCGACCCCGATCCGAAATCGAGCACCGCTCGTCCGCGCACCGTCTGCGGATTGTCCAGCACATAGCGCGCCAGCGCCTGACCGCCCGCCCAGGCAAACGCCCAATAGGGCGGCGGCACGCCTTCCTTCTCCAGTTCCTCTTCCGTCTTGCGCCACAGCGGCACGACCTCGGTTGCAAGATGCAATCGCACCTCCGCCACCAGGGTCGGGGCCAAAAGCGCCGTATTGCGGGCGACGAACGCGGAAGGGTCGGCCATGCAGGGAATGTCTCTTTGGTGTATCATCGCACAAAACAGCGGTGGGGTGTGGCATGCCGAAGGGATTCACGGGCATCAGGCTGTTGCTCGTTTTCGTCGCGATCAATCTGATCATGTTCCTCATGCTCGTCACCAACATGACGAGCGAGCATCCCTGGCTTGCCGCCGTGCTGCCCGGACAGTTCCAGACCGGCGTGAATTCCTCCGGCTATTGGGTGTTCTTCGCGCTGGTCCTGCTGGTCGATGCCGTCACGGTCTTGATCGCCGGATTTCTGCTGATGCTTCCCGCGCTGCGCGACGGCGCGGCGGCGGATGAGCGACGCCTGGCCCGCCATCTGATCGACCGTGGCGGCGTTTCGGAGGACGCGAAAGACTCCGTGCTCGTCGCGATGCGGGAGGAGGCGCTCTCCGCTCAACATCAGATCGTCGCCGGGCGGGGGATTCTTTTTGCCGGCGCGATCTTTCTGATCTTCGCGTTCTTTGCCGTATCGCTCAGCTTCACCCGCGCGCTGCCGGACGGCGCGCTTTATGCGAGCCAGAGCGGCTATATGCAGAACGGCACCGTGACCACCAAGGACATCGAACTGTTCACGGCCGATCAAGTCGCCGCCGCCACCTTGCTGAACGCGCCCGCGATTTACGGCGTCCAATTCTCCGAGCTGACGAACAACCCCGCAAGCGGCCTCTTCACCGATTTCGTCTTCGCCTTCCGCACAATTCTGGGATTGGTGTTTCTGCTGATCCTCCTCAGCCTCCTACGCCGCAGCCAAAAACCGCCGCGCGAAAAGAAGACGGTCGAGAGCGTCGAAGCGGCAGCGGAAGAAAAGAAAGCGTGATCGCGGTGCGGCGGTAAAAGGGGTGGCTGTGGAATTGGAGAAAAGTCGACTCTGGCCCCGATGCTCGCTGTTGAAAATGGAGAGATCGATGACCGTGTTATATCGGATTATTGGCCCCCTGCTCGTAGTTGCACTGTTAATGTGCATTTCTGCCAAGGCAGGAGCGAGCTTATTTCCGAATCCATATGAAGGACCTCCGATCGTAAGGAGCGAGCAAAGTGCAATTCGCATTGCTCATGCCTTGATGCTTGCTCAATGGCGAAAAGGTCCTTGGGCTCAAAATGAAACGGAGTGGGCCAAGAAGTGTACCGCAATTCTATCTAGAGATGGCCAAGTTTGGTATGTGCGGAATAAAGGGGCTGCCGGAGTTGCCGGCCCATGTACGGGAAACATCGTCGTCGGTATTGGTGCGCGAGACGGCAGGTGGTTGGGCTACGCGTTATTCTAGAGAAACGAATTGGGTGACAGGAGTGCCCGTCCCCGCTCACCCCACCCAGGTCGATACAATCAGCGCCACCGCGATCAGCGCGCCGGTCTCTCTGTTGGCGCGGAACAGCTTTAAGCAGCGCGCGCTGCTGTCGATCTCAAGTGTGTGGACCTGCCACAGCATATGCGCGCCCGCCAGCAGCATCAGCAGCACATAAGACCAGCCTTCATGCTCGGCGAACCCCGCCGCCAGGATCAGCGTGAAGGCGACCGTGTAGAATGCCAAAATCCAATTGCGCGAGCGCGCGCCGAACAATCGCGCGGTGGATTTCACGCCGATCAGCGCGTCGTCGTCCTTGTCCTGCAGGGCGTAAATCGTGTCGTAGCCCAGCGTCCAGAAGAACAGCCCGGCGTAAAGCATCGCATCCGCCGTATCGATGCCGCCGGTCTGAGCGGCGAATCCCAGAAGCGCCCCCCAATTAAACGTCAGCCCCAGCCACGCCTGCGGCCACCAGGTGATCCGCTTCATGAACGGGTAGCCCGCGATCAGCAGCAGCGATGCCGCGCCGAGCGCCACGGAATACCAATTGAGCTGCAACAGGATCAGCAGCCCCACAAGACACAGCGCGCCCGCGAACAGCCAGGCGCGCTTCACGCTAACGGCGCCCGAGGGGATCGGCCTGCCGCGCGTGCGCGCCACCTTGGCGTCGATGTCGCGGTCGACGATGTCGTTGAAGGTGCAGCCCGCGCCGCGCATGACGATGGCGCCCGCGCCGAACAGCACCACCAGCCACAGATCGCGCCACGCCCCCCCAAAGGGGCGGCTGTCGGCCGCCGCGCCCAGCGCCAGCCCGAACACGCAGGGCCAATAGAGCAGCCAGGTGCCGATAGGCCGGTCCAGCCGCATCAGCCTCAGATAGGGCTGAATCCTCGGCGGGGCATGCTCCACCCAGGTCGCGGCCACGGCATCGGTCGGTTTGAGGGCTTGCGGTTCGCTGCTCATCGTCTTCAATAGTGACATGCGCGGCGCAGCGAACGAATCTATTTTTTCACCTCCCCCTTGCGGGGAGGTCGGAGCATTGAGCGCCAGCGAAATGCTCCGGGTGGGGGGACGAATGTCGCCACCGTGTCCCCCACCCGGCTCACTACGTTCGCCGACCTCCCCGCAAGGGGGAGGTGACGATGAGTGAACTAACGGAACCCGGCGGCAAGGTGCGCCTCTATGTCGAGGCGGCGCTGGGGGAGGGCGCGCGCCTCGTCCTCGACGGCGGTCAGGCGCATTACCTGCTGCATGTCATGCGCGCCAAGCTGGGCGAGCGCGTCAGCCTGTTCAATGGGCGCGACGGCGAATGGCTGGCTCAGATCGCCGATACGGGCAAGCGCGATTGCACGCTGGCCTGCGAAATTCTGACCGCGCCGCAGCGCGAGGTGCCAGATCTGTGGCTCGTCTTTGCGCCGATCAAGAAAACGCCTTCCGATTATCTGTCGCAAAAGGCGACCGAGCTTGGCGTGCGCGCGCTGCAACCCGTGCTGACCCGCCGCACCATCGTCACGCGCGTGAATGCGGAGCGTATGCGCGCCAACGCCATCGAAGCCGCCGAGCAATCGGGCCGCTTGAGCATTCCAGAGGTTCACGCGCCGCAGCATTTCGACAAATTGCTTGCCGCATGGCCAAAGGATCGCCGTCTGCTTTTTTGCGATGAAGCTGGCGATGCGCCCGCCATGGCCGACGCCTTGCGCGCTGCGCCGGACGGTCCTTGGGCGGTCCTCACAGGCCCCGAGGGCGGCTTCGATCCTGCCGAGCGCGTGGCTCTGCGCGCGCTGCCCTTCGTCATGCCGGTGTCGCTCGGCGAGCGCATTTTGCGCGCCGACACGGCCGCCCTGGCGTCCCTTGCCGTCTGGCAGGCGATCAAGGGCGATTGGCGGTGACTTGCCGATGCCACATACCGTGCCTACATAGCGGTAACTGAACACGCAATTTCGTAATCACAGAACGGGGCATTCGCCCGGAACAGGCAGAAGACGGTGTCCATTCCCCAGTCCGCAGGCGGGCCAATCGAGTCGCGCGACGCTCTGGTGCACTATTTGGCGGAAGGCTCCAAGCCGAAATCCGAATGGCGCATCGGCACCGAGCACGAGAAATTCATGTACTGCCTGAAAACCCATAAGCCATTGGCTTATGAGGGCGAGCGGGGAATCCGCGTGCTGCTCGAGGGCATGCGCCGCTTCGGCTGGGAACCGGTGATGGAGGGCGACAACATCATCGGCCTTCTGCAGAACGGGGCGTCCATCAGCCTGGAGCCGGGCGGACAGTTCGAGCTTTCGGGCGCCGCCCTCAAATCCGTCCACGAAACTTGCGCCGAGGTCGGCACCCACCAAGCCCAGGTGCGCGAAGTGGCTGGCGAGATGAACGCCGGCGCCATCGGTATCGGCTATGCCCCAACCTGGACGATGGCCGAAACCCATCAGATGCCCAAGGGCCGCTATGACATCATGCGGCGCTACATGCCCAAGGTCGGCGGTTACGGGCTGGAGATGATGTTCCGCACCTGCACGGTGCAGGTGAACCTCGATTATTCCTCCGAAGCCGACATGGTGAAGAAATTTCGCGTCGGCTTGGCGCTGCAACCTGTCGCGACCGCGCTGTTCGCCAATTCGCCGTTCCGCGAGGGTAAGCACAACGGGTTCCTCTCGTACCGCAGCCATATCTGGACCGACGTCGACAACGACCGCGCCGGAATGCTGCCGTGGGTCTTCGAGGACGGCATGGGCTTCGAGCGCTATGTCGATTACGCGCTCGATGTGCCGATGTATTTCGTTTATCGCGACGGCAAATATATCGACGTGGCGGGCAAGAGCTTCCGCGATTTTCTGGCGCACAAAATTCCCGAGGTGAAGGACATCGAGCCCATGATGGCCGATTGGGCGGATCATCTCACCACCATCTTCCCCGAAGTGCGGCTGAAGAAGTTCCTCGAAATGCGCGGGGCGGATGCGGGCGGCTGGCGGCGCATCTGCGCGCTTCCCGCGTTGTGGGTTGGTCTGTTCTACGACCAGACGGCGCTCGACGAGGCCTGGGATCTTGTGAAGGACTGGACGGCGGAAGAGCGCCAGGCGATGCGCGATGCGGTTCCGCGGCTTGCTTTCAAAACGCCGTTCCGCAAGGCGCGGGTGTGGGAGCTTGCCCATCGCATGCTGGAAATATCGGCGGCGGGCCTTCGCCGACGCGCTTCGCATGACGCGGGCGGCATGACGGAGGAAGGCTTCCTCGTTCCGCTTCGCGAAGTGGTGACGCGCGGTTACACGCGGGCCGAGGAATTGCTTCAGCTCTATCGCACCGATTGGGGCCGCGATCTCGCGCCCTTGTACCGCGATTTCAATTTCCTCTGAGACAGGCGAAACGATAATGGCCGACGGATCTGCCTATTGGGGCGCTGCGCTGCCAGATCCCGCCGAGACCGTGCGCTTGTGGCCGGCAGCGCCGCCGGGCGGCGATGCGCCCAAGCTCACGCTCCAGATCGCCGAACGCAGCACCTCGCCTGATTATAAGGACCGCGCGGTCACCGGTATTTCGCAGCCGCTGTTCACCGTCTTTCGTCCCCGCACGCCCGATGGTTCTGCGGCGCTGATTTTCACCGGCGGCAATTATGTCCGCGTGGTGATCGACAAAGAAGGGTTCGAATCCGCGCGCCGTCTGAATGAAGCGGGCGTGACGGTCTTCGTCATGCGCTACCGCTTGCCATGCGAGGGCTGGTCGCCCGATGCGCCGTTGCAAGATGCGCAGCGCGCCATCCGCATCCTTCGCGCCCGCGCCGCAGAGTTTGGCATCGATCCCGCGCGGATCGGCGTCGTGGGATTTTCCGCGGGCGGCCATGTTGCGGCCTCGCTCGTCACGCGCCATGCCGAGCAAACCTACGCGCCCATCGACGCCGCCGATGCGCAAAGTGCGCGGCCAGATTTTCAGGCGCTGTTCTATCCGGTCATCACCATGCTGCCGCCGCACGCCTTTGAGGGCGCCTGCGAGGCCTTTCTGGGCAAAGGCGCGCCGCAATCGACCCGGGCGCGCTATTCCTGCGAGCGCTCGGTGAGCGCAAATACGCCGCCGACATTTCTTCTCACGGCCATGGACGATGGCACGATACCGCCGGCCAATACGCGGCTCTATTACGATGCGCTCTGCGCCGCGAGCATTGGCGCCGAGCTGCATTTATTTGAAAGCGGCGGCCATGGATTCGGAATCCGTATGGCGGGCAATTCGCCCGTCGCGATCTGGCCGCAGCTTCTCCTGAACTGGGCCCGCTCGCGCGGCTGGGTCGGCGCGCCGCGCTGAGCCTTTAGTGCACGGTGACGGTGGCGCTGCAATAAAGCTGCGCGTCGCCGGGCAGCTTGGGATCTTCTTCTCACCCTTGTAGATGATCGATACCGTCTTCTTTGTTTTGTCGGCGCAGACCTGCGCGATCTCTTCCTGAACTTGCGGCGCGTTCGGCACCGCAGCCCCGCAAACTGTGTTTCCGTCATAGAACGACTGCGACACGCGCTGCGTCTGATAGGTTCCGTCGCCTTGGCCGATATGGAAATAGCCCGCGCCGCCGATGGTCTGGGCATATTGCACGTCCATGCCATGGCACACGGCGATCCAAGCCGCCGCGTTTGCGGCGGACGGCATCAGAGCAAGCAACGCGGCGGCAAACAGAAAACGGCGCATATTGGCCTCCATCTCATTATTTCGGATCCGGGCCGCGCGAGAAAACGACCAGCCATAGCCCGGCCGCCGCCAAAGCAGTCCCGATATACATCCACAGATGCGCGCCGATCATGAAGCTAGTGCGCGGCCAGCGGATATATCCGGTTCCTTGCCCGAACCAGAACAGTCCAACGATCAACACCGCAAAGCCCAAAACCGTCAGCCAGGGCCTCAATGCCTTCCCCTTTTGCGGTGGGGGAATGTCGTCTAGCACTATTTGTCCTCCGGGATGCGCCCGGTGTTTTGGCGCGGGATCATCCAGCCGGGATACTCGGCGGGCGGGGCGCTGACCGTGTCGAGTTTTGCGATCTCGTCCGGCGACAAATCGAATCCGGACGCGGCCAGATTGTCGTCCAATTGCTCGAGCGTCTTCACGCCGATGATGACGCTGGTGACGAAGGCTTTCGACAGCACCCAGGCCAGCGCCACCCGCGCCGAGCTTACGCCTCTGACCTTGCCGATTTCGCGCGCCACATCGACGATCTTCCAGACAAGCTCTTTGTCGACCGGCGGGAAGTCGAACACCGTGCGGCGTGCATCCGCCGGTCCCTCGCCATTCGGCCCGAATTTTCCCGACAGAATGCCGCCGGCCAACGGGCTCCACACCAGCATGCCCATCTTTTGGTCTTCGATGGCGGAAACGATTTCGCGCTCGATGCCGCGCCCGGCCAGCGAATAATAGGCCTGCACCGTTTCCAGCCGCGCCCAGCCGCGCTTGTCCGCGATGCCTTGCGCTTGCACCATTTTCCACGCTTGCCAGTTGGAGCAGCCGATGTAGCGCACCATGCCGCGCCTTACCATGTCCTCCAGCGCGCGCATCGTCTCCTCGACGGGCGTCACCATGTCCTGGCCGTGAATTTGATAGAGGTCGATGTGATCGGTCTGCAGCCGCTTCAGGCTTTCCTCGACCGTGTCCATCAGATGGCCGCGGCTGGAGCCTGTTTCGTTCGGTCCGGGACCGAGCCTGCTGTAGCCCTTTGTCGCGATGACCACATCCGAACGCTTGACGCCGATTTCCTTCAGCGCACCGGCAAGCAGCGTCTCCGACAGGCCGTAGGAATACATGTCCGCCGTGTCGATGAAGTTTACACCGGCTTCCAAGGCGCGCGCGACGACGGCGGTGACTTCCTTCTGGCCGAGCTTTCCGACGTGACCGAAGAACGCGCCCTGGCCGCCGAATGTCATGGTGCCGAGGCAAAGTTCCGACACGAACATGCCCGTATTGCCGAGTTGTCTGTAACGCATGGGCATTTCTCCGTGGAATGGGGTCGGCAGGATTTTAACCGCTGGCGCGCGCGGCGCAACCTTTAACGATCCGCGACGCCTTTTGGCAGAACAAACGCGCCGTCCGCGTCGCGCCCGATGGGTTTTACCCATTTCACAAAGGTCATCGGCAAAGTTCCGTAAAGATGGGGAAACAGCGCACCATCGCGCGATGGCTCGTATTTCAGCAGATCGCCGAGTGCATCCGCCGTGACGGCAACCAGCACAAGATCGCTTGCCTCGGCGTAATAGCGCTGCAGCGTGCCCATCACCTGCTCGCCGCGCGAAAAATGGATGAAATGGTCCTCGCGGTCCTTCGCGGAACCCGCATAGATCCCTTCGCGCTCCGCAAGGCGCCATTCGATGCCGTGGCAAATTTTATAGATCAGAGCTTCCACGCCAGCGCCAACCTCCCTCTGTTTTCTTGCGTATAATCGGAAGCGCCACGGCGGACGGGATGACCAGCGCAGCAATGACGGAAAGTACGCGCGGCATTTGCGGTAGATAGAAGGTTGCCAAGTCTGATCCCAGCGTAACAGCGCCGATATAGGCTACCAGCAGCGCCCAGCCTTGCCAGGTGATGGGCATTCCGGCGCCATAGCCATAACGCTTCGCTCGGAACCAAGGCTTGTCGTCCATCAAACCAACTCCACGCGCACCTTGCATCCGACGATATTTGCAGCGCGCTGAAGCATCATCGCCTGCCGAATTTGCCAAGCCACAGACTACTGCGGAATGAGAGCATGGAGTATGGGCTTTATCCAATCGTTTCTCTGAACGTCATAAACTCGGAAATGACCATCGAATTGCCAGTACGCCCATGCGAAGCTTCGCGCTTCGGCGGCCCGCGCGATGGTGCTCGTATAAGAGACCCGGGATTCCATAGGCGCGTTCTCGATAGTACCGAACTCACCGAGAAAGATCGGCCGATTATTGACGACCGACCATGCTTTAGCCGAATCGAAGTCGTGCCTCACCACCGCTTGATCGGCAGACGTTCCCCACGAAATTCCTGTCGGAGTCGGCGGCCGCCAATCCGCGCCCTGATGTGTGAACTTTCCTGGCCCATAGTAGTGGAAGGACGCGATAAGGTGGTTATCGTTCTTGGGCAGGTCGAGAACCGAAAGCATTTCGACATGCGCCTTGGCGACCGTGTCCACGACGACGTTCCGTGTCGGGCAACTCTTGCGAATGACGGTCAGGATCGTGCGCAGCGTCGCGTTCCAATCTGCGCCATCCATCGCACCCTGGGGTTCATTAAAAATTTCGAAAAGCACCTTGTTGGGTAGCCCCTTGTAGCGTGCCGCCAAGGTCGACCACACGGCGCTGAGTTTCGCCGTGCAGGCAGCGACGTCCGTGTCGCAGGGATGGAAATCATGCTCGTCCAGAATGACGGTCATGTTTTGGGCAAGCGCGGCGGCGATCATCCGGTCCAATGTCCGCAGCCATGACGGTCTGATCCGGCCCTTAGCGTCCATCGCTTCGAAGGGCAGAAGATTGAACCGGACGGTATCGAACCCGGCGTCGTGCATGCGCCGAAAATAGGTTGGCCTGAATCGAACCCACGTCGCGGTTGGATCCCATATGGGATCCCAGCCAAGCACATTGAGACCGCGGTGCATCGTTTGGATTTGCGCGAACGGCGAGACGGGCGTGAATTCGTCCGCCGACGCCCGGGCCGCGCCACATAACAGACCGCCCGCCGACAAGCCGGCAAGAATTGCCACGAACGCGGCACGAAGGCTCAAGCCGCCGTTCCGCCCACTGTCAGTCCATCGAGCCGCAGCGTCGGTTGGCCGACGCCGACCGGCACGCTTTGTCCGTTCTTGCCGCAAGTTCCGATGCCGCTGTCGAGTTTCATGTCGTTGCCGATCATGCCGACGCGGGTGAGGCAATCCGGCCCGTTGCCGATCAGCGTTGCGCCTTTGATCGGCGCGCCGATCTTGCCGTCCTCCAGCAGATACGCTTCGGTGCAGGAGAACACGAATTTGCCGTTGGTAATGTCCACCTGGCCGCCGCCGAAATTGGTCGCGTAGATTCCCTTCTTCACGCTGGCGAGAATTTCCTCCGGCGTCTTGTCGCCCGCCAGCATGTAGGTGTTGGTCATGCGCGGCATCACCATGCTGCCATAGGATTGGCGCCGTCCGTTGCCGGTGGGCGCCATGCCCATCAGCCGCGCGTTCTGGCGATCCTGCATATAGCCCTTCAGAATGCCGTCTTCGATCAGCACCGTGCGCGAGGTCGGCGTGCCTTCGTCATCGATGGAGAGCGAACCGCGCCGCCCGCCGATGGTGCCGTCATCCACCACCGTCACGCCGGGGGAGGCAACGCGCTGGCCAAGCAAGCCCGAAAACGCACTTGTCTTCTTGCGATTGAAATCGCCTTCCAGCCCGTGGCCGATGGCTTCGTGGAGCAGGATGCCGGGCCAGCCGGGGCCGAGCACGACCGTCATCTCGCCGGCGGGGGCGGGAACGGCGGCAAGGTTCACCAGTGCCTGGCGCAGCGCCTCGTCGATCGCGCTCTGCCAGTAGTCGGGGGCGAGGTAGATTTCATAGCCGCCGCGGCCGCCGCCGCCGAAGCTGCCCGATTCCTGGCGGGCGTTTTCTTCCACGACCACCGAAACATACAGGCGCACCAGCGGGCGGATGTCGCGATAGGTCTCCCCGCCGGGGCGGATGATTTCGATATTCTGCCACTCGCCCGCGAGGCTGCACGACACTTGCCGCACCCGCGAATCCTTGGCCCTGGCATAAGCGTTCATCTCTTCCAGCAGCTTGACCTTCTGCTCGAAGCCCGCGGTCTGCAGCGGATCGATGTCGCTATAGAGCTTGATGTTGGAGCGGGCAGGGGCGGCGGAAGCCACGCCCGAATGGCCGCGGGCCACGGCGCGAACGGTCTGGCCGGCGCGGGTGATGGCGTCCTCGGACAGTTCCGAGGCATGGGCATAGCCGGTCGCCTCGCCGCAGACCGAGCGCAAGCCGAAGCCCTGGCTGGTGTCGAAATTGGCCGCTTTCAGCCGTCCGTCGTCGAAGGCAAATGATTCGCTCTGGCAGAATTCCAGGAACAATTCGCCGTCGTCGGCGCCTTTGAGCGCCTCGTCGACCTTGGCCTGGACACGGCCCCGGTCCATTCCGGTGCGGGAAAAGAACAGATCGGACGCCATTGGAACTCCTCGGCTCGGGCTGGTTTTTGTGCCGCGCGGCGGCGGCGATCCCCACATATCGGTGCTTGGACGGGCTTGCGCAAGCGCCGTGCCGCAGGGGCAGGTCTGGGACAAAATGGACCCCGTGCCATAAGGTCGCAATGACATTCTCCCCTTAACGCCTCTTAATCGCATATAGAATCCGGAGAATGCCTTTAGAATCCCCGGGACGCCGTGCGAATCGAGCGCAAGTCCGTATTTTTACGAGGGTGCCTATGTTCCTGCGAAAAATTGCCATCGCTGCCATGGCGCTAGGGGCGCTTTCGGGCTTAACCGGCATCGCCGCTGCCGCGCCGCACAATTGGCAGCTTGGCATGCAGGCCGCCGCGTCCCCGGTCATGGCGGACATCGAGGATTTTCATCGCCTGCTGCTGTGGGTCATCGTAATTATCTGCATTATCGTGGCAGGACTGCTGATCTGGGTGATGCTGCGCTACAACCAGCGCACCAACCCGGTTCCCAGCAAGACGCACCACAACACGCTGCTCGAAGTGGCTTGGACGGGTATTCCAGTGATCATCCTGGTGATGATCGCCATCCCCTCCTTCAAGCTGCTCTATTACGAAGCGGAAATTCCCAAGCCGGACGTCACGATCGAGGCCATCGGCAAGCAGTGGTTCTGGACCTACGCCTTCCCCAAGGACGGCAATTTCCAGTTCGATTCCTACATGCTGAGCGATGCGGCGGCGGCGAAGGCGCACGAGCCGCGCCTCTTGGGCGTCGACAATCCGATTTACGTGCCGGTGAACAAGGTCGTCGAAATCGACACCACCGGCGCCGATGTTATCCATTCCTGGGCGCTTCCCGCCTTCGGCGTGAAGATGGACGCGGTTCCGGGGCGCATCAACCGCACTTGGTTCAAGGCGACGCAGCTCGGCACCTTCTACGGCGAATGCTCCGAGCTTTGCGGCGCCAACCACGCCTTCATGCCCATCGAAGTGAAGGTGGTGAGCGAGGCCGACTACCAAGCCTGGCTCGCGGCGGCGAAGAAGAAATACGCGTCGAACGACGCGCCCGATCTGTTTCACGTAGCGGCGAAGTAACAAGGACGACACATGGCGGACATTGCCCACGCACACGACGATCACCCGCATGGCTGGCGGCGCTACGTCTATTCGACGAACCACAAAGACATCGGAACGATGTATTTGATCTTCGCGATTTGCGCGGGTCTGGTCGGCGGTTTCTTCTCGATGATAATGCGCGCGGAGCTGATGTATCCGGGCCTGCAAATCTTCAAGGATCCGCACACCTTCAACGTCTTCGTCACCGGCCACGGCCTGATCATGGTGTTCTTCATGATCATGCCCGCGATGATCGGCGGCTTCGGCAACTGGCTGGTGCCCATGATGATCGGCGCGCCCGACATGGCGTTCCCGCGCATGAACAATATTTCGTTCTGGCTGTTGCCGTTCTCCTTCTCGCTCCTGGTGATGAGCATGTTCGTCGAGGGCGATTCCGGCGGTATCGGCGTCGGTGGCGGCTGGACGATTTACGCGCCGCTCTCGACTTATGGCTCGCCCGGCCCGGCGATGGATCTGGCGATCTTCTCGCTGCACATCGCGGGCGCCTCCTCGATCCTCGGCGCCATCAACTTCATCACCACCATCCTCAACATGCGCGCGCCGGGCATGACGCTTCACAAGATGCCGCTCTTCGTCTGGTCGATCCTGGTGACGGCGTTCCTGCTGCTGCTCTCGCTGCCTGTCCTGGCGGGCGCGATCACCATGCTGCTGACCGACCGCCATTTCGGCACCAGCTTCTTCAACCCGGCCGGCGGCGGCGATCCGATTCTGTACCAGCATCTCTTCTGGTTCTTCGGACACCCGGAAGTTTACATTTTGATTTTGCCGGGCTTCGGCATGATCTCCCACATCGTGTCGACCTTCTCCAAGAAGCCGGTGTTCGGCTATCTCGGCATGGCCTATGCGATGGTCTCCATCGGTTTCATCGGATTTTTGGTCTGGGCGCACCACATGTACACGGTGGGCCTCAGCGTCGACACCAAGGCCTATTTCGTCTTCGCGACCATGGTCATCGCGGTGCCCACGGGCATCAAGGTGTTCTCTTGGATCGCGACCATGTGGGGCGGCTCCATCGAGTTCAAGACGCCGATGCTCTGGGCCATCGGCTTCATCTTCCTCTTCACCGTGGGCGGCGTGACGGGCGTGGTGCTCGCCAATGCGGGCGTCGACGTCGTGCTGCAGGACACCTATTACGTGGTGGCGCATTTCCACTATGTGCTGTCGCTGGGCGCGGTCTTCGCGATCTTCGCGGGCTGGTATTTCTGGTTCCCGAAATTCACCGGCTACCTCTACAACGAGACGCTGGCAAAGACGCATTTCTGGGTCACCTTCGTCGGCGTCAATCTGGCGTTCTTCCCGATGCATTTCCTCGGCCTCGCCGGCATGCCGCGCCGCATCGCCGATTATCCAGATGCCTTCGCGGGATGGAACTTTGTGTCGTCCATCGGCGCGTTCATCGCGGGCTTCGCTGTGCTGATCTTCCTGGCCACGATGATCGAAGCCTTCGTGATGAAGCGCAAAGCGGGCGATAACCCCTGGGGCGTCGGCGCCACGACGCTGGAATGGACCTTGTCCTCGCCGCCGCCGTTCCACACCTTCAACGAACTGCCGAAGATCACCTGATGGCGCTGCTCGACTCCGCAACGATCGGCTTTGTTCGTCCCGCCGCCACGGTCGGCGATTATTTCGCGCTGCTCAAGCCGCGCGTGATGTCGCTGGTCATCTTCACGGGCTTCGCGGGAATTGTTGTCGCGCCGGGCCATGTCAATTTGCTCACCGCGTTCAGCGCGCTGCTCTGTATCGCGGTGGCGGCGGGCGCGTCGGGCGCGCTCAACATGGCCTACGACGCCGACATCGACAGGCTGATGTCGCGCACCGCTTCGCGCCCCATCCCGATGGGCCGCGTGACGCGCGGCGAGGCGCTGGCCTTCGGCTGGACGCTGGCAGTGGGCGCCGTCACACTGATGGCGCTGTTCGTGAATGACTTCGCGGCGGCGCTGCTGGCCTTCACCGTCTTCTTTTACGTCGGCGTCTACACCTTGCTCCTGAAGCGCCGCACGCCGCAGAACATCGTGATCGGCGGACTTTCGGGCGCCTTGCCGCCAGCTATCGGCTGGGCGGCGGTGACGGGCACGCTGTCCTTCGCGCCGATCCTCTTGGTCGCGATCATCTTTATGTGGACGCCGCCGCATTTCTGGTCGCTGGCGCTGTTCCGCTCGGACGATTACGCCCGTGCGGGCGTGCCGATGCTGCCCGTCGTGCGCGGCAAGCCCTCCACGCGCCGCCACATCGTCGCCTATGCGTTGGCTCTAGTGCCGCTCGGCCTCCTGCCGGCCGCCATCGGCCTGGGCGGGCCGCTTTATCTTGTCATGGCGGCGGGACTGGGCGGCTTGCTGCTGTGGAATGCATTTGCGGTGCTGCGCGAGACGGACGCAGCCAAAGAGCCCGCGGCGCGGCGGATGTTCGCGGTGACCATCGTCTATCTCTTTTCGCTGTTCGCGGCGCTGATCGCGGAGCATCTTGTCGGCCTGTCACCGCTACGGGTCTGGATGTGATGCGATGGACGAGCAAAAGAATCGCGACGGGCGCGAAAAGCGAAAGCGCAATATCGCGCTGGCGCTTGTGCTGCTTGGTTTGGTGATTTTGTTTTATGCAATGACGCTGGTGCGGGTTCACTGGTAACGGTCAAGAAGGGGTTGGTCATGGCGCACGGCGAAGTAAAGCACGACTATCATCTGGTCGATCCGAGCCCGTGGCCGGTCGTCGGCTCGCTCGGCGCCTTCACCATGCTGCTCGGCGCGGTGCTCTGGATGAACAAGAGCTACGCCTTCTTCGGCGCGCCGACGTTTATCCGCCCGGTGATCTTCGGCGTCGGCGTATTCCTCATCCTCTACACGATGGCGGGCTGGTGGCGCGACGTCATTTCGGAATCGGTATCGCGCGGCGATCACACGCCGGTGGTGAAGCTGGGCCTGCGTTACGGCATGCTGCTGTTCATCGCCTCCGAAGTGATGTTCTTCGTCGCCTGGTTCTGGGCCTATTTCAACACCGCGATCTTCCACAGCGATGTCGGCGTGACGAGCTGGCCGCCGGCGGGCATCGTGACGCTCGATCCCTGGCACTTCCCGCTGCTCAACACGCTGATCCTGCTCACCTCGGCCACCACCGTCACCTGGGCACATCACGCGCTGCAACAGGGCGACCGCAAGGGCGCGATCCAGGGATTGTTTCTCACCGTTCTGCTCGGCATGTCATTCACCTGCATCCAGGCCTACGAGTATAGCCATGCGCCGTTTACCTTCGGCTTTAACGGCGCGGCGCTGGCACCCTTTACCGACGCGGCGCACGCCAACCTCGCGGTCGGCGTCGGCAATCTCGGCGCCATTTACGGCTCGACCTTCTTCATGGCAACGGGTTTTCACGGCTTCCATGTCATCGTCGGCACGATCTTTTTGATCGTCTGCCTGGGGCGCGCCATCGCCGGACAATTCACCCCGACGCGCCATTTCGGCTTCGAGGCCGCTGCCTGGTATTGGCATTTTGTCGACGTGGTCTGGCTGTTCCTGTTCACCTGCATCTATGTGCTGGGGCAGGGACCGCTAAGCAGTTGAACGAGCCCAGCGCCGCCAGGGCTGCGCTTCTCGGGCTGTGTCCGCGCTGCGGCAAAGGCAAACTGTTCGACGGCTATCTGAATGTCGCCAAAAGCTGCACATCCTGCGGCCTCGACTATGCGATGTTCGACGCGGGCGACGGCCCGGCGGTCTTCGTCATCCTGATCGCGGGCGGGCTGGCGTGCGCCGGCGCGCTTTACGTCGAATTCACCTTCCATCCGCCCTATTGGGTGCATGCGGTGCTATGGATACCGGCGGTCACAATCCTGACCTTCGGCCTATTGCGCCTCGCCAAATCGCTGCTGCTGGTGCTGCAATACAAGCACAAAGCCGGCGAGGGCAGGCTGGAGGATTAGTTCGCTCTGGAGTAAGGACAACCATGCTCCGCTTCCGCCCGCTTCCCGTCTTTACCGCCATCTGCGCGACGATGTTCGCGATCCTCATTGGGCTTGGTGTGTGGCAGATCCAGCGCCTGCACTGGAAGCTTGGCCTGATCGCCGAGGTCAATCACAGCCTCGCGCTGCCGCCGCTCTCGCTCGACCGCGCATTGGCGATGGGACCGCGCGCACAGTATCACCGCGTCTTGCTCGACGGCTGGTTTCTCAACGACAAAGAATCCTATGTCTATGCCAGCGGGCCGGGCGGCGTGCCGGTCTATCATGTGCTGACGCCGTTTGAGACGCGCGACGACCGGCGCATCTTGATGGTGGATCGGGGCATCGTGCCGCCCGCGCTTCTCGATCCCGGCAAACGCACGCCCGTGGATGAGCGCGTGATCGTCGGCGTCTGGCGCACGCCCGACGCGCCGGGCCCCTTTACGCCGCCGCCCGACACCGCGCATCGCATCTGGTATTCGCGCGACGTGACCGCGATGGCCGCCGCGCGGCATGTGAAGCTCACAGCGCCCGTGATCGTGGAGGCCAACGCCGCGCCCAATCCCGGCGGCTGGCCCAAGGGCGGGCAGACGCAAGTCACCTTCCGCAACGAGCATCTGCAATACGCTATTACATGGTTCCTGCTCGCCGCCGCGCTGCTGGGCGTCTATATCTTCTACCACATCAGCCGGGGACGGCTGGGATGGAAGCGATAGGACAATGGACCAGCCGCCGCCCGACGATTACGACGAAAAGCAACGAGCCAATCTGATTGTGGCCGCCGTCGTCGTCGCGATCATTGTGGTGACCGTGCTTCTGATGCTTATGCTACGGCACAATAATGATTTGCAGGAATGCCTCGCCGCCGGTCACCACACCTGCGCGCCGATCGACACGAATTAGAGCCGTTTTTCCCGATGAGGAAACTACCGCAACATGAGTTGCGTATTGAGTGCTCGTCAAATTTGGCTGATATCGCTTGTCGTCTGCGCTGCGGCGGCGGCCTTCTCATTTAAATACCTCGACATTCGGATAGCGCGGCACTTTTCCGAAAATCTTGGTCACCTGGATACCGTGGGCGCCGGGCTCGGAAGCGCCGTGCTTCTGTCGCTTGAAGCGGCGACCGCCATCGCATTGATCGCGGTGCGGCTGCTGCGCGGGCGCCTGTCGCCGTTTAGCGAGGCGCTGGCGCTCGCCAGCCTGACATCCATGTGCGCTTTTGCCGTCAATGACGGCGCGCTGAAGCTGTTTTTCGGCATACCGAATCCTGGAGATGTTTTGCTTCAGGGCGCACATCACACGTTCCATTTTCTCGCTGGTACGAGAGAAAGCAGTTTTCCCTCGGGCCACATGGTTTTGGCCGGCTCCTTCGGTGGCGTATTCATGAAGCTATTTCCGGTCAGCCGGTGGCCTCTGTCGATCTTGCTTTTCATCGGGGTGGCGGTCTTGATCGTCGGCGATTGGCATTTTTTCAGCGATGTGATTGCCGGGACCTTTGCGGGCGTGTCCGCCGGTCTGCTGGCGGGCGAGCTATGGCGGACCCACTTGAAAGAAGCAACGACCGCCCCTTGAACCTTGCCGGTCGAATACCCATTTCTCCTATGTCCACACAGTTGCGCCCGGACGCAGGCCGCCTTGCGGCCCGCTTTTGCGCGCAATTTTGAAAAGCCCCAAAATGGTGGGCGGGAGTTGTTTGTCCGAAATGACTCGAAAAAACGATTTTTCCGCCGCCCCAACCCTGATACAGCCGGGGCCGAGATGCGCTATCTGAGCACCCGCGGGGCCGCCCCGCCGCAGAACTTCGCCGAAATGCTGCTGGCGGGCCTGGCGCCCGATGGCGGGCTCTACCTGCCCGAGACTTGGCCGCATTTCGAACCCGGCGAGATCGCGGGTTTCGCGGGCCAGCCCTATGCGCCGGTGGCTCGCACCATCATTGGCCGCCTTGTCGGGGATTCGTTCAGCGACAGTGAACTCGCCGCCGATATCGATGCCGCCTATGCCGGGTTTGACGACGCCCGCATTGCGCCGCTGGTCGAGATCGGCCCGAACCTCTTTTTGATGGAGCTGTTCCACGGCCCCACCTTCGCCTTCAAGGATATCGCGCTTCAGGTGCTGGGGCGGCTCTTCGCGCGCGCACTGAAGAAGCGCGGCGGTCGCGCCACCGTCCTGGCCGCGACCTCGGGTGATACCGGTTCGGCGGCCATTGCGGCGCTGGGCGGGCTCGCAAATATCGAAGTCTTTGTGTTGCATCCCAAGGGCCGCGTCAGCGAGGTGCAGCGCCGTCAGATGACGACCGCGCGTTTCGCCAATGTTCACAACATCGCTTTGGAAGGCACTTTCGATGATTGCCAAGCCATCGTGAAGGATCTGTTTGCGGAGAAGGATTTCGCGAACGCGGTAAACCTGACGGCGGTCAACTCCATCAATTTTGCGCGCATCGCGGCGCAGAGCGTTTACTACTTCACCGCGGCGGCACAGCTTGGCGCGGCGCCGATGTTCATCGTGCCGACGGGAAATTTCGGCGATGTCTTCGCGGGCGAAGCTGCCGAGCGCATGGGCCTGCATATCGAAAAGCTCGTGGTGGCCACCAACGCCAACGACATCCTGGCGCGCGCGCTGAAAGACGGCGTCTATGCCACGGGCGCCACACAACCCACGCTCAGCCCGTCGATGGACATTCAGGTCGCCAGCAATTTCGAGCGCGCGCTGTTTGAGGCATCGTGCCGCAACGCCGAATGGGTGCGCGAGGCGATGGCGCAATTTGCCCTGACCAAAAGCCTCGTGCTGCCCGACGGCGTTCACACGGCGTTGCGCGCGCGTTATGCGGCGCATCGCTGCGACGACGGCGAAACGCTGGGCGCCATCGCCCGTGTCTATAAGGAGACAGGGCGACTCATCGATCCCCATACAGCGGTCGGCGTGGCCGCGGCCTATAGCCTCAAATCCCAGCCCAAGGGTCCCATTGTGGTGCTTTCCACGGCCCATCCGGCCAAGTTTCCCGAGGCGGTCGAGCGGGCCACGGGCCAAATTCCCCCGCCGCCTCCAAGGCTTAGGGAGGTTATGACGGCGCACGAAGAGCTGGACGAAATGCCTGCCGGCAAGGGCTTGGTGCGGGCCTTTATCGAGGCTAGAGTGCCGACACCATGAATGTCGAAATAACACGTCTTTCCAATGGGTTGACTATTGTCACCGATCCGATGCCGGAGTTGGCGAGCGCGGCGCTCGGCGTCTGGGTGGATGCGGGCGCGCGCGGCGAGACGCTGAGCCAGATGGGCGTCTCCCACATGATCGAGCACATGGCGTTTAAGGGCACGCGGCGGCGCAGCGCGCGGGCGCTGGCCGAAGAGATCGAAGCGGTCGGCGGCTTCCTCAATGCTTATACCAGCCGCGAGCAGACCGCGTTTCATGCCCGCGTGCTGCAAGACGATGTCGCCCTGGCGCTCGACATCCTTGCCGACATCCTCATCGAGCCTGCGTTCGAACAGGCCGAGCTGGAACGCGAACGCCAGGTCGTTCTGCAAGAGCTTGGTCAGGCGCGCGATACGCCCGACGACATCGTCTTCGATCATCTCCAAGCGGTGGTCTATCCCGATCAGCCGATGGGCTGGTCCATTCTCGGCGACGAGAAAACCGTCGGCGCGTTCATGCGCGAAGATCTCTTCGCTTATATGGGCGCGCAATATCGCGCCGGCGGCATGACGCTGATCGCCTCGGGCGCGGTGGAACATGCGCAGATGGTGCGCATCGCAGAAGAAAAATTCGCCGCGTTGAAACTGGGCGCGCCGCCCGTACCGCTTGGCGCACATTATGTCGGCGGCGAACGGCGCGAGACCGACGAGCTTGAACAGGCCCATATCGCATTCGCCTTTCCCGGGGTATCGAATCTCGATGCGGATTTCTTCGCGGCGCAGGTTTATGCCATGGCACTGGGCGGGGGAATGTCTTCGCGCCTGTTCCAGGAAGTGCGTGAGAAGCGCGGGCTTTGCTACACGATCTCCGCCTTCACGCAGAGCGCCAAGGACGACGGCATCATCGGCATCTACACCGGCACCAGCGAAGCGGATGCCGCGCAAATCGGCGCGGTGGTGGCGGGCGAGATGGCCGCGCTCGCAGAGAATGCAACCGACTCGGAAGTCTCGCGCGCCAAGGCGCAGATGAAATCTGGCTTGCTGATGGGATTGGAACGTCCCAGTGCGCGTGCCGAGATGATCGCGGGCCATATGTTCAATTTCGGCCGCGCCTTGTCGGTCGCAGAACTGGCGCAGAAGCTCGACGCCGTCGATGCGAACGCGGTGCGCCGCTTCGGCGCGCGCGTCATGTCCGGGCGTCCCTCCATCGCAACGGTCGGGCCTGCCGGCCGTCTGGAACCTTATGAAATTTTCGCCGGCCGCTTCGGCGCATCACAAACCTTGCGTGCCGCGGAATGAACACAGGTCCGATGGCATTCATGCGCGGACTGACATTTCCCGGCGGGCAACAGCCGGTGCTGCGGGGCGACGAGGTTTATTTGCGTTATCCGCACATCCCGGATTTTCATGCCTGGTCGCGGCTGCGCGGCGAGAGCCGCGATTTTCTTGCGCCTTGGGAACCTGTTTGGGCGAGCGATGAGTTGACCAAGGGCGCGTATCGTAGGCGCATCAAGCGCTACCAAAAGGAAACGCGTTTGGATTCGGCTTATGCGTTTTTCGTTTTCCGCGCCTCGGACGACACCTTGATGGGCGGTTGTACATTGTCCAATGTCCGCCGCGGCGTTACGCAGTGCTGCGCGCTGGGTTATTGGATCGGCGGGCGTTTCGCGCGCCAAGGCTATATGTTCGATGCGGTGAAGGCGCTGGTGCCGTTCATCTTCGAAACGCTAGGACTGCACCGGATCGAGGCGGCTTGTCTCGCGACGAACGAACCATCTAAGAGTCTGCTTACGAAAGTGGGGTTTCGCCAGGAAGGCGTGGCCGTGCGCTATCTCCAGATTAACGGCGAATGGCAGGACCATCTCCTATTCGCTTTGCTCTCCGACGAGGCGCGGCTAGATTAGCGCGCTTCCCGCAAATTGGGATTATCAACGCCCGTGATGAAACGATTGGCCTTCGCCGCAGTTTTCGTCGCCGCCTTCTTGGCAGGCGCGCAAGCTGCGACCATCTCGGCGGTGCAGAAGGCTGTGAAGCCGGTCGCGGAAGCTCCGGCGCCCCAAGGCGTGGCGTTCGGCGGCAGCGAAGGCGTGATCGAACTTAAGCACCTGCTCAAACCGTTCGCGCCGGAGGCGGGCGCCAAGCCCGACGGTTCCTCCTGGTATACATTCACCGCGAGCAACGACTCTGATCGGCCCGCCATTCGCGTGCTGCAAGCCGGTCAGCCGCCGGGCAGCGGGCTCGACGCCTTCCCGCGCGGATCGCGGCCATCCATCCTGCAAGTGGCGAGCGCGAATGAGAAAGTGATTGTCGAACGCGCCAGCGCTTATGGCCGCCACGCTTATCGGTTGACGCTGCCGGCCAAATCGTCCACTGCGCTGGCCTTGCGCCTGACCAATGCGCAAAACCCGCCATCGCTGCTCGCCTGGACCGAACCCGCTTTTGCCGCGCACAACCGGCAGCTTGCGATGTTCGTCGCGGCCGTCGCCGGACTGATTGCCGCCGCGGCCGCCATCGCCGCCGGGCTTTCGGTGATGACCCATCACATTGTGCCGCGCTGGGCCGCTATCACGCTCTTGTTGATGTTGCTGACCCGGCTCGCAGCGACCGGCATGTTCGACGCCAGCCTCGCGTCGCAGCTCGGCGGTCCTTATGGTCTGACGGCTCTGTTTGCCGGATTGACCTTGGCGGCAGGCGCCAAACTTGTCGATGCCATTGTGCCGCTCAAGGATCTCTGGCCATGGGCGCGGCGCTGGCTCGATTATGCGCTGATCGCCATCGTGGCATTGTCGGTGCTGGCCTATCTCGGTGTGCCCGCCGCCACCTTGCTCACCGATATCGTCTTGGTCGGGGGCACGCAGGCGATCTTCGCTTATTTGATCTATCGCGGCCGGCGCGGCTCTAAGCCCGCGCGCGTGGTCACGCCCAGCGCTGGCCTGTTTGCACTGGTCAGCATCGCGGCGACGTTCACCGCGATGGGTGGCTTCGGGTCGGCGCCGATGGCGCCGGATCTGGCTGGCGGTTTCGCCGCGGCGGGCGCCGTGCTGTTGGCGCTCGCGGTCGCGGCGGGTGAGGGGATCGCTTTGCTTCCGCTGGCCAGGCATGCCTTGCAGGCACCTGCGCATCAGGAGAAAGCGCCACCTCCGCCACCTCCGCCGGTCATTGCCCCCATCCCGCATGCGGCGATCGAGGCAATCGGCGCCTCGCATCAAGGCGTCTTCGAACTCGATTTCACGGACGACACGGTCACCCTGTCACGCGAGGCCGCATCCTTGCTTGGGCTCGCGGAAAATGCAGGCCATATGTCCCAGGCGACATGGCTGGCGCGCATTCATCCCGACGACCGCGGCGTCTACGAACAGGCCGTATCCGATTTCAAGGCGCGTGCGGGCCAAGCCTTTCGCATCGAATTTCGCGCCGACGACGAAGACCGGCGCACGCGCTGGTTCGAATTGCGTGCCACGATGAAGGGTCCGCCGAACGGCCCCGCCGAACGCTGCGTGGGGCTACTCGCCGACGTCACGGTGCGCAAGGAAACCGAAGCCGCCGCGATGGACCGCACCTTGCGCGATCCGCTGACGGGGCTCGGCAATCGCGTGGCGCTGATGGAGGAACTCGAGAGCCTTGGTGATGGTTTCAAGCAGGCGATCTTTGCGCTGCTCGACATCGATCGCTTCAAGACAATCCATGCCAGTCTCGGCGATGCGGGCGGCGACGATATTCTGGCGCGGCTTGGCCGCCGTCTGGTGAAGCGCTTTGCCGGTATCGCGCAAGTCTTCCGCGTCGGCGGCGATGCCTTTGCGGTGTTGCTGCACGGCAATCAAGGCAAGCCCGCCGATGTCGGGGCGGCCTTGGTGGAAGTTTGCGGTGCGGCCCATATGCAGGACGGGCGCAACGTCTTCGCGCCCGCCAGTGTCGGCGTCACCGAAGGGCGCGAGGCGCGCGATCCTATCGATCTGTTGAAGAACGCCGAGCTGGCGTTGATGCAGGCCAAGCGGCAGGGCGGCGATTGCGCCCGGATCTATTCGCGCGAATTGGAAGTGCTGGCGCCCGCCGATTCCGTGGCGCTGGAAACCGAACTTCGCGGCGCGCTCGACAAAGGCGAGATCGAAGTTTTCTACCAGCCCATCGTCTGGCTGTCGGACCGCGCTGTCGCGGGCTTCGAAGCCTTGCTGCGCTGGCGTCATCCGACCAAGGGGCTGATCGCCCCCGCCGATTTCATCGCCCATTCCGAAGAAACCGGGCTGATCGTCACGCTGGGCCGTCTTGCGCTCAAGCGCGCGGCGAAAGACCTTGCGCAGTGGCAGCGCTTTTTCCCACTGCCGCAGCCGCTGTTCGTCAGCGTCAATCTCTCGCGCCGTCAGCTTTGCGATGATGGCCTTGAACCGTTGCTTGGCGAGTTGCTGTCGGGCGCCGATATCGCCCATGGCACGCTGAGGCTCGAGATCACCGAAAGCGCCGCCGCCACCGACGCGGATGCCCGCGCGCTGATGGTGAAGATGCGCGCGCTCGGTGCGGGTTTTGCCATCGACGATTTCGGCACGGGCGTCTCAAGCCTCAGCCAATTGCGCGACTTGCCGTTCGACACGGTCAAGATCGACAAGAGTTTCCTTGCCCGTCACGGCGGCACCGACAGCGACAGCGATGGCGACATCATTCTGTCGTCGATCATTGCCTTGGCGCGGGACTTGAAGCGTTCGGTCATTGTGGAGGGCGTCGAAAGCGAAGCCGATGCCGGTCGCATGGCACAGCTCGGCTGCGAATGCGCGCAGGGATTTCTGTTTTCGGAACCGCTGACGGCGACCGACGCGCTCGCCTATATCGCGCGCCATTACCGCGCGCCCGCGAACCTTGCGGCCGTCTCAGGCGCGGCCGGCCTCGGCGGACAGCCCTGAAATATCCGCGCCGAGTTTGCCGAGCGCTTGGCGCCATTTCGCCTCGAAGTCGGTGCCGAAAATAAGCGCGGCGTCGGCATCGCAGTGAATCCAGCCATTGGCCAGGATTTCGTTTTCGATCTGCCCTTCGCCCCAACCGGCATAGCCCAGCGCCATGATGGATTTTTCGGGCCCGTGTCCCTCGCAAATGGCGCGCAGAATATCCACGGTGGCGGTGAGGGAAATTTCGCTGGTGATGGCAAGCGTGGCCTCGCTGCCGCTCTGGCCATATTCGGCGCTGTGCAGAACGAAACCGCGGGTCATGTGGACCGGCCCGCCGAACAGAACGGGCGTCTGCGGGCCCTGTGCTTCTATGCCGACGTCGAGCTTGACCATCAGATCGCGGAACGAAAGCCCGTCGATCGGCTTGTTGATGATGATACCCATGGCGCCCTTGGCGGAATGTGCGCAGACGAAAATGACGCTTTTTTCGAAGCGCGGGTCCGGCATGCCGGGCATGGCGATCAGAAGCTTTCCTTCCAGGAAGCCCCCGCCGTCCGCAGGTTGTGGTCCCGATAGGTCCATAAGCGACGTTAGCATGATGACTTCATACGCGCACGGCGTTACGTTAAGAATAACACTCAAAAACCAGCAAGGAGCCCCCCATGACCGTCAAAATCGGCGACAAAATTCCATCCGTCACCCTGATGCAGTTCAAGGACGGCTCACCCAAGCCGGTGAAGACGGACGAGCTTTTCGCCGGCAAGACGGTCGCCGTGTTCGCCTTGCCGGGCGCGTTCACGCCGACCTGTTCCGCCAAACATCTGCCGGGCTTCATCCAGCACGCGGGCGAGATCAAGCAGAAGGGCGTCGATGCCATCGCCTGCGTCTCGGTCAATGACGCATTTGTCATGGGCGCTTGGGGCGATCAGCAGGGCGCCGGCGACAAGGTGATGATGCTGGCGGACGGCAATGGCGAGCTCACCTCAGCACTGGGCCTGGAAATGGACGGCACGAAATTCGGCATGGGCAAGCGCAGCCAGCGCTTCTCGATGCTGGTCGAAAACGGCGTCATCAAGCAGCTCAATGTCGAACAACCCGGCGCCTTCGACGTCTCCAGCGCCGAGCACATGCTGAAGCAGCTCTAAAGCTTTCTGCCCCCGCGAAGCGGGGGAAGTGGCCGCGTAGCGGCCGAAGGGGGCCTACCCCCGCGCAAGCGGGGGAAGTCCGCCCGAAGGAGGCTATGTGCGATAGCAAACCCAAGACGGTCTCCCGTGCCCGTGTCCTGCGCAAACGCATGACCGATGCGGAAGTCATCCTTTGGTCGCGCTTAAGGCGGGGCGGAGCGAATGGGCTTCACTTCCGCAAGCAGCATCCCATCGGCCCGTACATCGCCGATTTTACCTGCACGCAAAAGCGCCTTGTCGTCGAAGTGGACGGAGACACACACGCCACCGACGCCGAGGTGGAACATGATTGCAAGCGCGAACTATATTTGAAATCGCACGGCTGGCGCGTGTTCCGCGTGACAAACGAGGATGTCTATAAGCGCCTCGATAGCGTGATCGAAGGGATATTTCTGCATCTTTCTGCCCCCGCGTAGCGGGGGAAGTGCCGAGCGCAAGCGAGGCGAAGGGGGTGTTGAAGCATAAGAAGCTCTCACCCACCAATTCCAATTGGCGATTTGACCAGCCCCCTTCGTCTCGCCGCGCGAGCCACTTCCCCCGCTTGCGCGGGGGCAGAAAACGCCTTTTGTTATTCGCCTTTTATGGTATTGCCGCGCGGGCGAGTGCGTCGGCGCGCTCGTTCTCCGCGTGGCCGGAATGACCCTCGACCCAGCGCCAGGTCATGGCGTGATCTGCTGAGGCGTCTTCCAGCGCGCGCCATAGATCCTCGTTCTTCACCGGCTTCTTGTCGGCGGTCTTCCAGCCGTTCTTTTTCCAGTTCTTCATCCACTTGGTGGCGCCGTCCATCGCGTAGCGCGAATCGGTGTGGATCGTCACCGCCGAAGGGGCCTTCAGCGCTTCGAGCGCGCGGATGATGGCAAGCAGCTCCATCCGGTTGTTGGTGGTCGCCTTCTCGCCGCCGGAGAGTTCGCGCTCATGCCCACCCGCGCGCATTATAGCCGCCCAGCCGCCTGGCCCGGGATTTCCCGAACAGGCGCCGTCGGTGAAGATATCGACACGCGGCTTGGTCACAAGCCGTACTCCGTGGCGCTTTTTATCTGGAGGTGGAAGCGCAGCCGCTTGGAGTAATCGCGCGGGTCCTTGGGGCGCACCAAGGCCGTGGGATCGCGATGAATCCAATCGTAAAGCCGCGTCAAAAGAAACCGCAGCGCCGCGCCCCGGCACAGGATGGGCAGCGCGGCGATCTCCGCGCCGGTCAGAGCGCGGCTGCGGCTATAGGTGCCGATCAGGCTTTTGCTTTTGGTGATGTTGAAGGCGCCGTCGGCCTCGAAGCACCATGCGTTCAGCATCACCGCCAGGTCATAGGCATAGGCATCGTTGCAGGCGAAATAGAAGTCTATCAGCCCCGATACATCGTCGTTCATGAACAAGACATTGTCTGGAAACAAATCGGCATGGATGATTCCGCTTGGCAGATTGTTCGGCCAGGCCGTGCGCAGATCGGCCATGGTCGCGGCGATCAGCGCGGCAAGCCCGCTCTGCACGGCTTCGGCATGCGGCAGACAAGCGATGGTGAGGTCGCGCCAGCCGTCGATGCCCAGCGCATTGGGGCGGACGGGCGCGAAATCTCTGCCCGCTTCGTGCAGGGCCGCCAAGGCCTCCCCGGCGGCCGCGCAATGGGCCACTTGCGGGCGGCGCAGCGACAAGCCGTTGAGAAAGGTCAGCAGCGCCGCCGGGCGTTCGTCGAGCATGGAATATTGTTCACCCTTGGCGTTTCGCACCGGCTGGGGGCAGGCGATGCCGCGCTTGGCGAGATGCTCCAGAAGGCCCAGGAAGAACGGCAAATCCTCGGCGCGCACGCGCTTTTCGTAAAGCGTCAGGATGAACGAGCCGCGCGCGGTGTGCAGGTGGTAATTCGAGTTCTCGACGCCCTCGGCGATGCCTTTGAAGCTCAGGGGCTCGCCTAGATTGTAATCGGCGAGAAAGACCTCAAGCTCTTCGAACGAGACTTCCGTATAGACGGCCATCGGACCCGGCCTCTACAGAGCAGGGTTGGCGCGCGGCGCCACGGGCCGTGGCGCCAAAGGACTTTTCTGCTGCGTACTTCCCATAAAGAGCCCGCTTGGCTACAGTCCGGCGCTCTTCGGCGCTGGCCCACAAGTCGGCCGCGGGATATGAAAAGTCAAGCGAAAGGCGAAAAACGGCCAGGCCGGCGGAGCATCCCGCAGCCGCCGCGCCGCATCGAAAAAAGGCGTATCGACGGATCATGAGAAACAATCTTCTTCGCGTAGCAGCGGTATCGACTCTCGGCCTCACCCTGCTGGGCGGCTGTTCGACTTGGGATTCGGTGACCTCCTATATCGGCAGCGACAGCAACACCAAATGCCCGGGCGCCGCGATCCTGGCGGATACGTCGAGCCTGCCGGCGTTCGACCCCTCCAAGGGCGAGGACCCGTCCGCCGTGATGTACAACGTGGCGATGACCAATGTCGCCTCGCGCTGCAACTTCGAAAAGCGCGATAATTCCGCCGATTCGCGGATCAGGATAAACTTCCACGCAACGCGCCCGCCGGGCGGCGGGGAAGTGACGTATCGCGTGCCCTTCTACGTCGCTGTGTCGACAGACGCCGACGTGCTGCAAAAGAAAATCTACTATCTTGAGGTCGAATTCCCGGACGGCGCATCGAGTGTAGATGGCGAAGATGTTGTCGAGTCGACCGTAGTGACGGTGCCGCGCGATAAACAAATCTACTCTTATCAATTGCTCGTCGGATTTCAGTTGACCAAGGCCCAGCTCGATTACAACAAAAAAATGGGTCAATACGCTCCATGACGTCGCTGTCGGCAGAGCTGAGCGCGATCGCGTCGGCCGCGTTCGCGGATGAGGGACTGCCGGCAAAGTTCGGGCGGGTGCAACCGTCCGACCGCCCCGATCTGGCGCAATTCCAATGCAACGGCGCGCTCGCGGCGGCCAAGGAAACGCGCGCCAACCCGCGCGAGGTCGCCGGGAAAATTGCGGCGCGGCTGAAAGCCAATCCGCTGTTCGCCAAGGTGGAGATCGCGGGGCCCGGCTTCATCAATCTCGACTTGACCGACGATGCGCTGGCGCAGCGCCTTGGCACGCTCGCAAAGGACAAGCGGCTGGGCGCGCCGCAAACCGGCGAGGGCAAGACGCTGGTGATCGATTTCGGCGGTCCCAATGTTGCCAAGCCCATGCATGTCGGCCATTTGCGTTCGGCGATCATCGGCGATTGCTTGCAGCGACTGTTCCGCGCCAATGCCTGGCGTGTGGTGAGCGATGTGCATCTGGGCGATTGGGGCCTGCAGATGGGCCAGCTCATCAGCGAGATCGGGTTGCGCGGCCTGGCGCCGATCTATTTCGACGCCAATTTCAATGGTCCGTATCCAGATGATTCGCCGGTGACGATGGACGATCTTGAGGAGATTTATCCTGCCGCCGCCGCCGCCTGCAAAGCCGAACCCGAAAGGCTGGAAGAAGCGCGCCGCGCTACCGCCGAATTGCAGTCGGGCAGGCCGGGCTATGTCGCGCTCTGGCGGCATTTTGTGAAAGTGTCCGAGCGCGGCCTGAACCGCGAATATTCCAGCCTCGGCGTGACATTCGATTTGTGGAAGGGCGAGGCGAGCGTCGATCCGCTTATCGCGCCGATGATCGAAGATTTGAAGCAGCGCGGATTGGCGGTCGAAAGCCAGGGCGCGCTTGTCGTGGAGGTGGCCGAGCCGAGCGACAAGAAAGAAATGCCGCCGCTCATCCTACTGAAATCCGACGGCGCGGTGCTTTACGGCACGACCGATCTCGCCACCATCATCGACCGGGTGAAAAGCGAAAACCCCGATCTCATTCTCTACATCGTCGATCAGCGCCAGCACGGCCATTTCCAGCAAGTGTTTCGCGCCGCGATGAAGGCCGGGCTGAACGGCAAGGCGATGCTTGAGCATGACGGCTTCGGCACCATGAACGGGCCGGACGGCAAACCGTTCAAGACGCGCGCCGGCGGCGTGATGAAGCTTTACGATCTCATCGCCATGGCGACGCAGGAGGCGCACGCACGCCTCACCGAGGTGGGACTTGCCGCGGATTATCCGCCGGAAGAGCGCGACGAGATCGCGCGCAAGATTGGGATCGCGGCGCTCAAATTCGCCGATCTGTCGAATTACCGGCTGACCGATTACGTCTTCGATCTGGGGCGCTTTACGCGCTTCGAGGGCAAGACCGGCCCTTATCTGCAATATGCCGCGGTGCGGATTCTCTCGATCCTCGGCAAGGCGCAGGCGAAGGATTTCACGCCCAACGATCGCGCCATTCTTCACACGCCGGAGGAGCGCGCACTGATCCTGCAATTGCTCGGGCTGCACGATGCGATGGCGGCGGCGGAGAATGGCCGCGCGCCGAATATCCTGTGCGATTACGCCTTCACGCTCGCCCAGGTCTTCAGCCGCTTCTACGCGGAGCATCACATTCTGTCCGAAAAGGACGACGCGCTGCGTGCCACCCGCCTTGGCCTCTGCGGGCTGACCTTAGAGGCTCTAACCAAGGTTTTGGGCCTTTTGGGCATCGAAGTTCCACAGCGGATGTAAGCGAATCGGTCTCGGTCGCGTTGACTCCTCTAATGCCCCCCTTAAGATGCCCGATAACGCATGGGTCCGCCGTGAGGCGCGCGCTTGCGGCCGACACAAGATCCCTCGCGGGAGAGATCTGTTTATACAGGCGCCGAAGGAGCAACCGCCCCGGAAACTCTCAGGCAAAAGGACCGCGAAGGTGATGAACTTCTGGAAAGCAGGGCTTCTGCGTAAGCGGCCCTCACCGAAGGGGTAATCTCGGGAAGCGTTCCAGGTGGGAACGTGTCTCGGTGAAATCTCTCAGGTCCGATCGACAGAGGGGCGCGGGTTCCTGCCAAGCAATTGGCGGATCGCGCCGTACCAACCTCGTCTGCGGGCCGTCATGATCGAAGCGAATCAATCTCTGCGAAAGACGCCGCTGCATGCTTTGCATGTCGCGCTGGGCGCCAAAATGGTGCCCTTCGCCAGCTATGACATGCCCGTGCAATATCCCACGGGCGTCCTCAAGGAGCATCTGCACACCCGCGAGAAGGCCGGTCTGTTCGACGTCTCGCATATGGGCCAGGCATTCCTGGCGGGCGACGATCCGGCGCGCGCCCTGGAGCGGGTGACGCCCGCCGATCTGATGGGCCTGAAGGAAGGCCGCCAGCGCTATGGGCTGCTGCTCAACGACCAAGGCGGCATCAAGGATGATTTCATGGCGACGCGGCTCGCGGGAGAGCCTGCGCTCTATCTCGTCGTCAATGCGTCGATGAAGGAATCCGACTTCGCCTATATCGCCGAGCGCCTGAAAGGCGTGGCGGAACTGGCGCCCCAACCCGCGCGCGCGCTTCTGGCGCTGCAGGGACCGGTGGCGGGTGCCGTTCTCGCCCGCCATGCGCCCGCGACCGATGCGATGACCTTCATGACGGTGATGCGCACGCAAATCGGCGGCATACAGGCCATCGTCAGCCGCACCGGCTACACCGGCGAGGACGGTTTCGAAATCTCCATCGCCGAAGGGGATGCGGAGAAGCTCGCGCGCCTGCTGCTCGGTGAACCCGAAGTGCTCCCCATCGGTTTGGGCGCGCGCGACAGCTTGCGTCTCGAAGCGGGGCTTTGCCTTTACGGGCACGATATGGACGAAACCACCGATCCGGCTGAGGCCTCTTTGGTCTGGGCCATCGGCAAGCGGCGCAAGTTGGACAAAGATTTCCCCGCCGCCGAAAAGATCATGGACAAGGTCTTCAACGGAACGGCGCGAAAGCGCGTCGGCATCAGGCCGGATGGCCGCCAGCCCGCCCGCGACGAAAGCGAGATCGCCGACAAGTCGGGGCGCGTCATCGGGCGCATCACCTCGGGCGGCTTCGGGCCAAGTCTGAATGCGCCTATCGCGATGGGCTATGTCGAATCCGCCTTCGCGGCGGATGGGACTGAGATCGATCTTTTGGTGCGCGGCAAGGCGCTACCGGCGCGCGTGGCGCCGACGCCCTTCGTCCCGCATCGCTACAAACGCGCGAATTAAGGAGTGGCAGCATGAGTGAAATTCGATTTACCGATCAGCACGAATGGGTGCGTGTCGATGGCGATGAAGGCACCGTCGGCATCACCGTGCATGCCGCGGAGCAATTGGGCGACGTCGTCTTCGTCGAGCTTCCCGATCTCGGCAAACACATCGCCAAGGGCGAGCAGGCCGCCGTGGTCGAAAGCGTCAAGGCGGCCAGCGAAGTCTATGCGCCCATCGGCGGCGCGGTGACGGCGGTGAATGCCGCGATCACCGATGTTCCCGCCCAGGTCAACGCCGATCCGCAAGGCGAAGGCTGGTTCTTCAAGATGAAAATCATCAATCCGTCGGAAGTTTCCGCGCTGATGACGGAAGCGCAATACGCCGATTACGTGAAGGGCTTGTAAGATATGCGTTACCTGCCTCTGACCCCCGACGACCGCTCGGCGATGCTGGCGAAAATCGGCGCGCCCAACATCGACGCGCTGTTTCGCGACGTGCCGAAATCGGCCGTCGTGCCGCTGTCCGTTTTCGATCTGCCGGAGACGCAGGGCGAGCTTGAGGTCGAGCGCGCGCTGTCCTGGCTGGCGTCGAAAAACACGGCGGCAGGCGCGGGGCCGTTCTTCTGCGGGGCAGGGGCCTATAAGCATCACGTTCCGGCCGCCGTGGATCATCTGATCCAGCGTTCGGAATTTCTCACCTCCTATACGCCTTATCAGCCCGAAATCGCACAAGGCACGCTGCAATATCTCTTCGAATTCCAAACACAGGTGGCGCTGCTCACCGGCATGGAGGTCGCCAACGCCTCGCTCTATGACGGTTCCACCGCTACCGCAGAAGCCGTGTTGATGGCCCAGCGCTTGACCAAGCGCTCCAAGGCGATCCTCTCGGGCGGGTTGCATCCCCATTATGCCGAAACGGTCGAAACCATCGCCAATCTGTCGGGCAAGGTCGTGCGCGCGAAGGTGGCGCCGGGCAGCGCCGAAGACATCGCCGCGCTGATCGACACGGATACTGCCTGCGTTGTCGTGCAGAGCCCCGACGTCTTCGGCTTGATCCGTGACCTTCGTCCTATCGCCGAAGCCGCCCATGCCAAGGGCGCGCTGCTCATCGCGGTGGTCACCGAAATCGTTTCGCTGGGATTGATCGAGCCGCCAGGCCATCAAGGCGCCGACATCGTCGCCGCCGAGGGCCAGTCCATCGGCAATGGTCTCAATTTCGGCGGGCCTTATGTCGGCCTCTTCGCGACGCGCGAGAAATTCGTCCGCCAGATGCCGGGCCGTCTCACGGGTAAGACCGTGGACGCCCAAGGACGGCGCGGTTTCGTGCTGACGCTCTCCACCCGCGAACAGCATATCCGCCGCGAAAAGGCGACCAGCAATATCTGCACGAATTCAGGCCTTTGCGCGCTGGCCTTCACCATCCATCTGTCGCTGCTTGGCGAGGAAGGGCTGACGCGCCTGGCGCGCATCAATCACGTCAAGGCATCGGCGCTGGCCGATGTGCTGGCAAAGGTGAAGGGCGTGTCGCTCGTCACGCCGTCCTTCTTCAACGAATTCACCATCAAGCTGCCCAAACCCGCTGCGGGCGTGGTGGAAGCGCTGGCGGCCAAGGGCATTCTCGCGGGCGTGCCCGCTTCGCGTCTGTTGCCGCACGACCCCGCCGCGCGCGATCTGTTGATCGTCGCCGCCACCGAAACAAACACCGATGACGACGCTGCCGCCTTCTCCAAGGCGCTTGGGGAGGTGCTGTAATGGCCATGAACGCGCAAGGCCGTCCCACCGCGCCCGGTACGCTGGGCGACAACGAACTGGCGACCATCTCGGGCGATCGCGGTCTCGATCACGAAGAGCAACTGATCTTCGAGCTTGGCCGTGACGGCGTGACGGGTGTCGATTTTCCGCAGGTTCAGCTCTCCGAAACGCGGCTCGGCGGCCAGCGCCGCAAATCCGCCATCGGCTTGCCGGGCTTGTCGGAGCCGGAAGTTATCCGCCATTACGTCCGCTTGTCGCGGATGAACTACGCCATCGATGCCGGGCTTTATCCGCTTGGCTCCTGCACCATGAAACACAACCCGCGCCTCAATGAGAAGATGGCGCGGTTGCCCGGCTTCGGCGATCTGCATCCGCTCGCGCCACAATCTTCGGCGCAGGGCGCACTGGCGCTGATCTCCGAATTGATGCGCTGGCTCACGACCATGACGGGCATGCCCGCCGTCGCCATGTCGCCCAAGGCGGGTGCGCATGGCGAGCTTTGCGGCCTGCTTACCATCCGCGCCGCCATCATGGCGCGCGGCGAGAAGCGTCCGCGCATTCTGGTTCCAGAATCCGCGCACGGTACCAATCCGGCGACCGCCGCTTTTGCGGGCTTCACGGTCGACGAGGTGAAAGCCACCGCAGACGGCCGCGTCGATGTCGCCGCGCTGAAGGCCAAGCTTGGCACCGATGTCGGCGCCATCATGCTGACCAATCCCAACACCTGCGGATTGTTCGAGCGCGACATCGTGGAAATCGCCGATCTCGTCCACAAGGCGGGCGGATATTTCTATTGCGACGGGGCCAACTTCAACGCCATCGCGGGCCGTGTGCGTCCGGGCGACCTCGGCATCGACGCCATGCACATCAATCTGCACAAGACCTTCTCCACGCCCCATGGCGGGGGCGGGCCGGGAGCAGGGCCGGTGGTGCTCTCGGCGCGTCTGGCGGCTTTCGCGCCGCTGCCGCTGCTGGTGAGCGATGCGAACGGATTGCGCCTGATCGAAGACCGCGCCGAGGTCCCCGCGGGCGCGCAGCCCTTCGGACGGATGTGCGCTTTCCACGGCCAGATGGGCATGTTCGTGCGCGCGCTGGCTTATATGCTCAGCCATGGCCGCGACGGCGTGCGCCAGGCGAGCGAGGATGCGGTGCTCTCCGCCAATTATATCCTCGCCTCGCTGAAGGATGTGATGAGTGCGCCGTTCGGCGACGGGCCTTGCATGCATGAGGCGTTATTCGACGATACGTTCCTGCACGGCACCGGCGTCACCACGCTCGATTTCGCCAAGGCGATGATTGATGAGGGCTATCATCCGATGACGATGTATTTCCCGCTGGTGGTGCATGGCGCGATGCTGATCGAGCCGACGGAATCCGAATCGAAGGAATCCCTCGACCGCTTCATCCATGTGCTGCACACGCTGGCCGAGGAAGCCGTGGCGGGCCACAGCGAGCGCTTTGCCGGCGCGCCGCACCTCGCCCCGCGCCGCCGCATGGATGAGACCGCCGGCGCGCGCAATCCGGTGCTGCGCTGGAAACCAAAGGACCTGCCCAAAGCGGCGGAATAAGAAAAAACCCCGACTTTCGCCGGGGCCAAGGTTTCTTTGTCCCTAGGAGGCCAAAAGAATTCAGTTGCAGGTCTTCACCGTCATTCCGGTGGGGGCCTTGGTCTCGGCATCGCCGCAGGCCGTGTCGAGCTGCGCTTGCGTCAGACCTTTGGTGCGCGTCAGATCGGTGCCCTTGAATGAGGTGATGGTCAGGTTCGCGCCCGTCAGGTCGGCGCCCGCGAGATTAGCACCCGCCAAGTTCGCGCCCGATAGGTCCGTGCCGCGAAAGCTCGCGCCCTTGAAGTCGGCAAAGCTCATGCACATCAGCACGGCGCGGGCATGGTCGAAATCGGCGCCTTCCAGGTTTCCCTGTTTGACGCATTGATTTGTGAGGTCCGCGCCCGCCAGCATGCAGTGCGGGCAATCGTGGTGCCCCGCCTTGATCGAGGCGACGGCATCCAGAAAATCGGTCGGCTGGGCCTGGGCGGCGCCAAGGGCGGCGGCGAATGCGATTGCGGCAAAGGCGAAACGGATCATGGGGCTTGTCCCGTTCTGAAACATCAGCCCCAAACCTCGCAAGCGCCATGCCCCGCAAGAAACGGGTCGCCGCGGTCCGCGTGGCGCGCCATAAGGCCGGCCTGTCATGGAGGGTGTTATGAAATTTCGATTCCAAGGTCTTTCGGTTGCGCCGTTTGCGCCCCTGTTCGCGCTCAGCGACGCCGAACTGGAGGCGCGCGGCATGCGGCGGATGATCGCCGACGAGAAGCCGGGCTTTCCTTGCCGCGTCAGCCTTGAAGACGCCGAGCCCGGCGAGCGCATGCTGCTGACGAATTTCGAACACCAGCCCGCGCATTCGCCCTATCGCTCCACCGGCCCGATCTTCGTGCGCGAAAATGCCCGGATTGCGTATGACGGCACGGACGTCCCGCCGGTGTTGCGCGGGCGCTTGCTGTCGCTGCGCGCCTATGATGCCGCCGGAATGATCGTCGAGGCCGATGTCGTGCCCGGCGACGAAGTTGAGGCCGCGCTCACCCGTCTGTTCTCACGCGCCGACAGTGCTTACGTCCACATCCACAACGCCAAACGCGGTTGCTACGCGTGCCGCGTGGTACGGGGCTGAACTTTACCTCCCCCTTGCGGGGAGGTCGGCGAACGAAGTGAGACGGGTGGGGGGCGAGTGTCGGCTATTTGTCCGCGCGCACCCTATTTTCGTCATGGCCGGGCTTGACCCGGCCATCCAGTCTTCGAGACTGCGCAAATGCGGTGGGGGTACGTTTACATCATGGCGAGCAAACGCAACGGCACGCTCTATCTCGGCGTGACGAGCAATTTGCTCGAACGCGTCACGCAGCATCGTGAAGGGTACGGCTCGGACTTCGTTAAACGATACAAGGCGACGATGCTGGTCTGGTACGAGGAATGGGCACTGATAACCGACGCCATCCAGCGCGAAACAAGCCTCAAACGCTGGCCGCGGAAATGGAAACTGGACCTGATCGAGAAAATGAATCCCGACTGGCGAGATTTGTACGGGGACTTTTCTAATTTTCGTCATGGTCGCCTTTGAGGCGACCATCCAGTCGGCGCGCGTCCGCGCGTCGGAAGCCTTGTTGGTTTCGCTGGATGGCCGGGTCAAGCCCGGCCATGACGAAAGTTAGTTTGAAAATTAGGCCCTATGAAGCATTCGTCGACAGTTAGCGAAGTTGAACTTATTGCAGATTGCCTCGAAGGCTTCCTGCTCGTTGTCAAATTCACCGAGTTTGACCGAATCGCTACCCAACCAAAGATATGCAGCTACTCCGAAGTTGAGTGGAAATATTCTTCCCGCCTCGCGCTCTTGCCCCTTTAGAAACTCCCGAACATCGTTGCGAACAACGCGCTTCTCCAGCTGCTGTGCCGTAACGCACTTGCCGCGCTGGCGAAACCGAGTGCAGTCAAGAACTCCATCGCGTCGGTCAAGCGTTCGCATGATCAGCTCTCCATTTCTCCTCAGCTGCACCCGCTCGTGGACCCGCAGGTGTTGCACTTCATGCAGGTGCCGTTGCGGACCAGGGTGAAGTTTCCGCAGGAGCCGCAGGCGTCGCCCTCATAGCCCTTCATGCGCGCTTCGGCGACGCGTTTGGCTTTGACGTCGTGCGCACCCGCCGTGAGCCGTGTCTCGATCGCCGCGACCGCTGCGCCGACCGGGTTGCCGATCTGAATGCCGACCGAGGCTAGTGTCGCTTCGACACTCGAGGCGATTTCGCTCAGATCCACCGCGCCGGCGGCAATGTGGTCATGCTCGTCGTCATAGGCATGGGTGTGGTCGGGCCCCAGATCGTGATCATGCAGTTCCACTCTCTGAGCCGCCGCGCCGCCGCGCACCACGCCGATATGATGGAAATTGGCGCGCACATAGCCCACCGATGTCGTGCGGTTCACCATCTGCACCGCATCCTTGTTCGCCGTGCGCTGGCCTTCCGCCACGCCGCCGCCAAGGTCCTGATCGTCATGCGGCACGACATGGGCGAGGTCGGTGCGGCCGAGATAAGAAACCGCCAATTCGCGGAACAGATAATCCAGCACGCTGGTGGCGTTCTTGATGGAATCGTTGCCGATCACCATGCCCGCCGGCTCGAAGCGCGTGAAGGTGAAGGCATCGACGAATTCCTCCAGCGGCACGCCATATTGCAGGGCAATCGAGATCGCGATGGCGAAATTGTTCATCAGCGAACGGAACGCCGCGCCCTCTTTGTGCATGTCGATGAAGATTTCGCCGGGGCGCCCGTCTTCATATTCGCCGGTGCGCAGATAGACCTTGTGACCGCCGACGATGGCTTTCTGGGTATAGCCCTTGCGGCGCTGGGGAAGGCTCTCGCGCTCGCGGTCGCGCACCACGCGCTCCACGACCTTTTCGATGACGCGCTCGGTCATGATGCTGGCGCGGGCCGCGGCGGGCGCCGCCAAGGCTTCTTCCAATTCCTCTTCCTCGTCGTCGAAGGAGAAGATTTGGCTGGCCAGCGGCTGCGACAGCTTGGAGCCGTCGCGATACAGCGCGTTGGCCTTCAGCCCGAGCCGCCAGGACAGCAGATAGCTCTCGCCGCAATCCTTCACGGCGGCGGCGTTCGGCATGTTGATCGTTTTGGAGATGGCGCCCGAGATGAACGGCTGCACCGCCGCCATCATGCGGATATGGCTTTCGACCGACAGCGAGCGCTTGCCGATGCGCCCGCAGGGATTGGCGCAATCGAACACCGGCAGATGCTCCTGCTTCAGATGCGGCGCGCCTTCCAGCGTCATCGCACCGCAGACGAACAAATTCGCCAGATCGATGTCGGCTTTGGAGAAGCCGAGCGTCTTCAGCATGTCGAAATCGGGCGCGTCCATCACGGCGGCGTCGAGTTTCAGCACGTCGCTGCAGAAGGTTTCGCCCAGCGACCATTTGTTGAACACAAAGCGAATGTCGAACGCCGATTCCAGCGCGGCTTCGACCTTGCCCAATTCCTCTTCGCCAAAGCCCTTGGCGCGCAGCGCGTCGGCGTTGAGCGCGCCGCTATAGCCGTCCAGCGTGCCGTGACCGACCGCATAGGCGACGATCTCGTCGATCTGCTTGGGGTCATAGCCGAGCGTGGTCAGCGCTTCGGGCACGCAGCGGTTGATGATCTTGAAATAGCCGCCGCCGGCGAGCTTCTTGAACTTCACCAGCGCGAAGTCGGGCTCCACGCCCGTCGTGTCGCAGTCCATCACCAGGCCGATGGTGCCGGTCGGCGCGATCACGGTCGCTTGCGCGTTGCGATAGCCATATTCCTCGCCGACGACGAGCGCGTCGTCCCAGGCCGTTTTGGCGGCGCGCGCCAGATCGGCTTGTTTGATCGCCGCAAGGTCGAGCGGAACGGGCAGGGTGCCCAGGCCCTCATAACCATTGGCCTCGCCATGGGCGGCGCGGCGGTGGTTGCGCATCACGCGCAGCATGGGCTCGCGGTTGGCGGCGAATTCGGGGAACGCGCCCAGCTCGCCCGCCATTTCGGCGCTGGTGGCATAGGAGACGCCCGTCATGACGGCGGAAATGGCGCCCGCAATGGCGCGGCCTTCGCGGCTGTCATAGGGAATGCCCGCCGCCATCAAAAGCCCGCCGATATTGGCGAAGCCCAGACCCAGCGTGCGGTAGTCATAAGAGCGCTGCGCGATTTCCTTGGAGGGGAACTGCGCCATCAGCACCGAGATTTCCAGCACCACGGTCCACAGCTTCACGGCATGCTCGAAGGCGGTGACGTCGAAGGTCTTGACGCCATCGCCTTTGCGGAACGCCATCAGGTTCAGCGAGGCGAGGTTGCACGCCGTGTCGTCCAGGAACATGTATTCCGAGCAGGGATTGGAGGCGCGGATGTCGCCGCCCGCCGGGCAGGTGTGCCAATCGTTGATCGAGGAGTGGAACTGGATGCCGGGATCGGCGCAGGCCCAAGCGGCGTAGGAAATCTTCTCCCACAGATCGCGCGCCTTCACCGTTTTGACGACTTGGCCGCCGCGCCGCGCCGTCAGATTCCAATCGGCATCGTCCAGCACCGCCTGCAGGAACGCATCGGTCACCCGCACCGTGTTGTTCGAGTTCTGGCCGGAGACCGAAAGATAAGCCTCCGAATCCCAATCGGTGTCATAGGTGCGGAAATCGATGTCCTTATAGCCTTGCTTGGCGAAGGAGATCACGCGCTCCACGAAATTGTCCGGGATCATCGATTTGCGCGCGGCTTTGATCTCGCGGCGCAGCGCCGGATTCTTTTTCGGATCGAAGCAATCTTCGCCCGAGCCCTGGCAATTGACGCAGGCCTTCAGCACCGCCTTCAGGTGACGCTCGGCGAGCTTGGAACCGGCCACCATGGCGGCGACCTTCTGTTCCTCGATCACTTTCCAATTGATGAAGTCTTCGATGTCGGGATGGTCGACATCGACAATCACCATCTTCGCGGCGCGGCGCGTGGTGCCGCCCGATTTGATGGCGCCCGCCGCGCGATCGCCGATCTTCAGGAAGCTCATCAGGCCGGAGGATTTGCCGCCGCCGGAAAGTTTTTCGTTTTCGCCGCGCAGCGCGGAGAAATTCGTGCCCGTGCCCGAGCCATATTTGAAGAGACGCGCCTCGCGCGTCCACAAATCCATGATGCCGCCTTCGTTGACCAGATCGTCGGTGACGGCCTGGATGAAGCAGGCATGCGGCTGGGGGTGCTCGTAGGACGAAGCCGATTTGGTCAGCCGGGCGGATTTGTAGTCGACGTAATAATGGCCCTGGCTCGGCCCATCGATGCCATAAGCCCAATGCAGGCCCGTGTTGAACCATTGCGGCGAATTGGGTGCGACTTTTTGGGTGGCGAGCATGTAGCAAAGCTCGTCATGGAAGGCGCGCGCATCGGCCTCGCCGTCGAAATAGCCGCCCTTCCAGCCCCAATAGGTCCAGGTGCCCGCCAGACGGCCGAACACCTGCGTGGCGGAGGATTCGCCGACCCTGTCGTCACCGTCAGCGCTATGGCGCCACAGCCACTCCGGGACGCCCTCTTCGGGCACCGGTTTCAGCGCGGTGGGAATGCCCGCCTTGCGGAAATATTTCTGCGCCAGGACGTCGCAGGCGACCTGGCTCCACTCCTCGGGGACCTCGATATCGGTCTGGCGGAAAACCACCGAGCCATCGGGGTTTCTGATCTCGCTCGTGCCATTGCGGAAGGCGATGCCTTCGTAGGGAGAACGGCCTTCCACCGTGAACTGACGCCGAATACGCATAAAACCCCCAGCAGATGCTAGATGTTGATCCCGCCCGGCGGCTTCTGGCACCAAATTGGGGACAGTTTTCCTGTCCGCGGGGCCGTGCCTGCGAAAAATCGGCCCCGGCGGCTAGTTGTTGTAGCGTCCGCCAGATTTGGTGTCGCGAGAAGCGACCGGGGCCAAGTATTGAACTCATCATCCGGGGCGCGCAAGCGATAAGTGGTAAACGAAACCTTACCCACCACATCTAGTGTCTTAACCAGCGGCACAAAAGCCGCGAGTCAAGCGGGGTTTCAGAATCGCGCCGAAATTTTTTTCGCTTTGATGACATTCACAGGGAAAACTTCGTTGTGAATCGATTGTGGATGGCGCCAAGAATGGACCGGGACGAGGCCGATTGGGTCTCGCGACATTGCGTTTGCGCACATCGCCGTATCTGCTAGCGGGGCGGCGGCGGCGCCTCTATATTTCGTCGAATCGACAGCCGAGGATGCGTGTATGGGTTTGCTGCGTGCGTTGTTCATTTGGTGGCGGAATGCCACACCCGGGACGCTGCTCACGACTTGGCTGACGGGCGCGCCGGTGGGAACCGATGATTTCGGCAACCGCTATTTCCGCAGCAAGAACGGCAAGCGCCGCTGGGTGCTCTATAAGGGCACGGTGGAGGCCTCGCGCGTCCCGGCCGACTGGCATGGCTGGCTGCACCACACCTTCGCGGAGCCGCCCACGGGCCTTATTGCCGCCAAGCCTTGGGAAAAGGGCCATCTGCCCAATATGAGCGGCACGGCGGGCGCCTATCATCCGCCTGGAAGCCTGGCGCGCGGGGGCGTGCGCGCGCCTGCCACCGGCGATTACGAACCCTGGAAACCGGTTTAGACGATGCACAATGACACGGTCGAAACGCTGATTGGCGCCCTGGTTATCGGGATCGCCGTTCTCTTTGGAGTCTTTGCCTATCGCAGCGCGGGCGCGACGGGCTATTCCGGCTATGAGCTGACGGCCAAGCTCTCGAAGGTCGATGGAATCGCCGTCGGCACGGATGTGAAGCTGTCGGGAATTAAGATCGGCGTGGTCTCCGATCTGACGCTCGATCCCAGCTATCTGGTGACCGTCCATATGAACATCCGCAAGGACGTTCAAGTTCCCGAAGATTCGTCGCTGGTCGTGACGTCTTCGGGGCTACTCAGCAGTAACTATTTGTCGATTTCGCCGGGCGGCAGCGACAAAATGCTGCCGGCGGGCGGATTGATCCGCAACACGCAGGGCTCCATCGACATGATGGGATTGCTTTCGCGCTTTGTCGGCGGTGTGTCCGGGAGCAGCAGTAGCAGCAACAGTAGTGGTGGCGCTGGCGAAAGCGGCGCCGCGCCAAAGCCATGAAGGCGCACCTCGTTCCGGTGGCAGTCATTGCGCTTGCGGCCGCGGCCCAGGCGCAGCAGCCCGCGACCGATGTCTCCATGAACATTGCGCCGCCGCTCGCGAAGACAGCGCCTGTCGCCAGCGCGGCCCATCCGGTTCTGGAGCTGCGGGCGCTCGACAAGATCACCGGTCATGCCAGCGTGGTGTTTGCGCCGCTCGGCGTGCCCGTGAATTACGCGACGCTGACCATCGTCGCGCGGTCGTGCTATTCGACACCGGCGAGCGAAACGCCGGAGACCTCCGCCTTCCTGCAAATCTACGATCATCGCGTCGATCAGCCTGAGCGCGAGGTGTTCTCCGGCTGGATGTATGCGTCCAGCCCCGGCCTCAACGGCATGCAGCATCCGCTCTATGACGTCTGGGCGATCAGTTGCAGGACGAATGCGCCCGGCCAGGCACCGGCGGTGGTCGCGACCGCGCCGGTCAAGCCCGTCTCGCCCAATGCGGGCGCGGACGAGGGCATGCCCGAACTTCCCGAGGACGCCGGCCAATAAGCCGGTGCGCCAATCGCGCGGTTTAGCTTTGCCAGATACTCGGCGCGCGGAATTTCCACCGCGCCGAGCCGCGCCAGATGCGGTGTGAGGAATTGCGCGTCGAGCATTTGGTATCCGCCGCGCTTCAGCCGCGCGACAAGATGAACGAACGCCACCTTGCTGGCATCGGTCTCGCGCGAAAACATGCTTTCGCCGAAGAACGCCCCGCCCAGCGTGACGCCGTAAAGGCCGCCCACCAGATTTCCGTCAAGCCGTGTTTCGATGGAATGGGCATGCCCGCTGGCATGCAGCGCGCCATAGAGGCGAAGGATCTCGTCGTTAATCCAGGTCTCTTCGCGCCCCGGCGCGGGCGCGGCGCAGGCTCTCATCACATCCATGAAGGCGGTGTCGGCGCTGACGGCGAATTTGTCGGAGCGCACGGTGCGCGCCAGCCGTTTTGCAATGTGAACGCCATCCAGCGGAAATATCCCGCGCATGTCGGGCGAGACCCAGAACAACGTCGGATCGTCCCGCCGCTCCGCCATCGGGAACAACCCCTCGGCATAAGCGCGAAGCAGAATATCAGGCGTCAGGCGCGGGGCATGCATGAGGGAAGGTTAGCATACTTTTTTACCCTCCCCTTGAGGGAGGGTCGAAGCGCGAAGCGCTTCGGGGAGGGGTCACTCTTCAACTGGTTTGCGGTTCGGGCAGGGCGAGTCCGGCGATTGCCTTGACGTCCCAGCCGCAGGCATGCGCAAAACCGAAGACGGCCGCAAAGCACAGGGCCATGATCACCATTCCCGCCTGGGTCGGCAGCGATGGCCATGCCGTGATCATCAGTTGAAACGCGATGCCGCCGGCCGCACTACCCATGCAAACCAGCGCTGTTGCCAGCTTCATCAGCGGTGCGCGGCCGCAGATGGCAAGGCCGAGGATGGTCGGCCACAAGATCGCAGCGAAGAACTGGTTCGCCAGAATGGCGAAGCCCGAGACCATGGTCCAACCCATAGCGGCGGCCAGCGAGCAGGCGATGCCGGCAATTGCGAAAATGATCAACAGCCGCCCCGGCGCGATGTAGCGCATCAGGAAGCAGCCGGCGAACCGTCCGGCCGCGAAGATCAGCGCGGCCCAAAAGAACACATTGCCCAATGGTCCGATCGAATCGGTATGGAAGGCGGCGCCGAGATAGCGCGCGCCCATGGCGCCGTTGATGATGAGGATCATGATGCCGACGCCCTGCGCCGCCATCGCGAAGAGGATCGTGCGGTCGGACAAAAGTGTCCGCAGCGCCTTGCCTTCGCCGCCGGAGCTTCGCTCCACCGCCACCGGCGGAAAGCGCTTGGCTTCGAGCAGATAGGCGATCAGCACGACGCCGGCGCCGAGCAGGATGTAGGGATCGGCTGCCGAGAACGTGAATTTCGCGCCGAATGCGGCCACGTGAACGCCGGGCAGCCATTTCTCGAGAACGATGGCCGCGATTGTGCCGACGGGATAGACCGCTTGAGCGACATTCAGCCGCCAAACGAACTTGTTGTCGGGGCCGATGCTCGCGGCCAGCGGATTGGCGGCGACATCCAGGAAGACCCATCCCAGCGACATCGTAATGATGGCAATGACGAAATAGCCATGGGCCTGCAATTCCACGGCGGGATAAAGCGTGAAGCAACCAAGGGTGACGCAGCCGAGGCCGCACAGGATGGCGGCCTTGTATCCCAGGCGGGTGGCATAGATCGCCGCCGGAATCGCACAAAGCATATAGACGACGCTGGAGGCATTATTTGCCACCCCTTGTTCGAAGCCTTGCAGATGAAGCGGCCCGGCGATCTGCGGCAACAGAACGCCGCACAGCTGCTGGCCCATACCCCACAGGGCGAACAGGCTGAGCGTCAGGACAAAGGCCGTTTTGAAACCGGTGGCGCTGGAGACCGTTTTCGACGTCGACATGGCTGGTCCCGCATATTGGGCGGCCAATTTTTAGGGCTATTGGGTTAACAAATCGCAGTGTTGGAACAACGCCATCCTTGCCGTGGCGTCGCTGCGGCAATGCAAATGGGCTTCAGGAGCGCTTAGCGGACACGACGCGAGTGGCGGGAATGGGCGGCATTCCCAAGCTCGTTATGGCCAGACTTGATGCGACCATACATTCTTTGGCGCTGGCGGCAGGCATGCGTCGCGCTGATTAACAATCCATTTCGACGTACTTGGTGCAGCCGCCCGTTTCGTCCCGGTAGATCACGTATTTCTTGCCGCCGATGCATGCCGTCTCGTTGCAATAGCTGCCGGGGCTATTGTCCGAGGCAACCAATGCCCTGGCCGAGTTGAGGTGGTGGACGGGAATTTGCTTCACATCGGCGTCCTTCAGTGGTCGTCCACCTTTAGCGATCGCTTCTTTATGGGTTAGAGGGCTAGGATTTGACATGAATCCTCCTATGGCACGGTTATGCCGCTATCGCGCAACGCACTGGTAATGGCCTGGCCCGCCTGCTCGCCGATGAGTTCGGCGTTGTGGGCCGCCTGACCTTCCGCAGTAAGCTTTGGCGCGTCTGCGTTCGGGTCATCAAGCTTAGACAGCGTGACGAGTATGTCCTGCGTTTTGGTACGCGTGGCGTTCATAAGCGGTGAATTGGAACTCGCCGATAAGCGCACCAGCTTGAAAACTGGGGTTGCAGATGCGCCAACCGCAACAACGAACGTGACATCGTCGCTAAAGGACGTGAACGGATAGTGACCTTTGGTGTCGCTTGAGTCGGTTGTATCCCGGATCTGCGCGATGGTTGCTTTGTTGAAAATGAATTCCGCGATTTTTAGATCGCTGTGAATTTGTACACCGTCCTCATTGGAACAAGGCGGTGTTATGTCGGGCTCGGCCAAAAGCTTCTTAAAACCGTAGGTCAGTTCGACTGTTTCTTTGCGTGTTGCTTGTGCGGAGGCCGTGGCGCCCAAATTCGCCGTAAAGGTCTGGGTCGCTTTCTCGAACGGCGAGGTGAACGATAGACCGGGCGCCAAAGCGCCCTTCTCATCCACTGTCAGATTCATCGTGACTTTGGCCCCCCAGTCGTCGCGCAACCAGCCAAGCGAGTAGCCGTCTTTTACCGGGTGAGCCAATGCCTCTTGGACACCCAGGTGCAGTTCGCATCTCACTTGGTTGATAATCGTATTTTCTTCCAGGCCCTCCGGTATTTTCTGGGAAAAATTCTCCATCGCCGGAGTCGTCAATCCGCAGCCGCCCAACAAAAAACTCGCGGCCAGCACCAAGCCGGCTTTCATCTGCGTCATGATTGGCTCCCCATTGTATCGTTGCCTAAGCGCTGCGACTGGCCTTAAGACTTTTGATCTGGCGTATTGATCGGGCCGCCCTTGGTGGCTCCAGAGTCGCCAGGTTGTACGTTCTGCGCTGGCGATTTTGCCTGAGGCTGCGCGTCACTTTGGGCTGTGGGTTCCTTTGGCGCACCCTGAAACGCCCCTGCACCGATGGCCGCAATCAGCAGGAAAAGGACGGACGCTGCGATGGAGGTCAGGGCAGGTCCTGCCTTGGACAGGCTATCGATCAGCTTGCTCAGACCCCCCAGAAGCGCTGTGAAATCCGCCAGCGTCGGCTTGGGAATGTCGGTGCCCACGAAGCCTGCCCGAAGCCCGGCCTGAAGTGCGATGGCCTTTGACTCCGCGACTGGCCTGAGCCGCATCGCAGCGATCGTTTCAATCAGGTAGATCAGGAATGACAAGCCGGAGAGGCAAACTCCGGCGATAACCACAAGGTGTGCGCCAGACATGCGATCATTCCTTTTATCGAAGGTGTTTGGGCCCGCAAATCATCCTTCCGCGACCCTACGCAGTCACACATCGGTACGAGCCAGCACATTTTTGGGGCGCAACGTCATTGTGCCCCCCAAGCGGCCGACGTAACCGCTCTACTTTAAGCTGAATATCAGTAAATTGCAATTAAAAAGTCAGGCGTTCCTATTGCCGCGAGCCTCACTTTGGTGCGCCATGAGACTTAATCCGCTGCACTTATATTAATCCGTATACAAACTATACTGCATCGCACTCGCAAAAATATTTTCCGCACGCCCTCTTGAAACCCGCATTTCCGCTCCCCACATCTATCTAACTGCATCTTTCGTGATGCTGTTTGACAATGGAGGCGTACCAAAGGCGGCCGACGGGCCGCCGCTCGATGAGTGCACAGTCAACGCGGAGACATACAGGGATCAGGATGCGCTTTCGCGTGCATCCGAACGGAGTGGGCCGGCGAATAGGCCGCCAGGTGCGGCCGGAACTGCGAAACGCTTGCTCTGCGCAGCCCGTGGAAAAAGCAAAGGTGCTTATCGATTTCCGCGTAAAGCGGATTCCGGCTGCCTGCCGTAGCTTTGCGCCAAAGGCGGGATCGCCGGGTGTGCCGCACTGTGTGCGCCGCCCGCGACTTCCGCCTTTTGCATATTGGAGACGGCGTTACGCGCCCTTGGCCGCGAGATATTTTTCCAGCCAGTGAATATTGTAATTGCCGTCGATAATATCGCGCTCGCGCAGCAGCTGCTGGAACAGAGGGATTGTCGTCTCGATGCCGCCGACCACCAATTCGTCCAGCGCCCGGCGCAGGCGCATCAGGCATTCGTTGCGGCTGCGGCCATGGACGATCAGCTTGCCGGTCAAGCTGTCGTAATAGGGCGGGATGCGATAGCCGGCATAGATCGCGGAGTTGAAACGCACGCCCAGCCCGCCCGGCGTATGGAACTGGGTGATGAGTTCCGGCGAAGGCTGGAAGGTGAACGGGTTCTCCGCATTGATGCGGCATTCGATGGCGTGGCCCGAGAAGGTCACATCCTTTTGTTCCATCTCCAGCGGCGCGCCGCCCGCGATGCGGATTTGCTCGCGAACGATATCGATGCCGGTGATCATCTCGGTGACCGGATGCTCCACCTGCAGGCGCGTGTTCATCTCGATGAAATAGAATTTGCCGTCTTCGTAGAGGAACTCGATGGTGCCCGCGCCGAGATAGCCGATCTTCTTAAGCGCGTTTGTAACAACCGCGCCGATCTCGTCGCGCTGGGTCTCGTTAAGGGCAGGGCTGCCCGCCTCTTCCAAAAGCTTTTGGTGGCGGCGCTGCAGCGAGCAGTCGCGCACACCCAGATGGATGACATGGCCTTCGCTGTCCGCCAGAACCTGCACTTCGATATGGCGCGGCTTCTGAAGGTATTTCTCCATATAGACGGCGTCGTTGCCGAAGGCCGACTTGGCTTCCGCACGCGCCGTGGTCAGCGCAAGCTTCAGGTCCGCCGGTTTCTGCGCCACCTTCATGCCGCGTCCGCCGCCGCCCGCCGTTGCTTTGATCAGGACGGGATAGCCGATCTCCTCCGCCGCGCGCAGCGCTTCCTCATCCGATCCCACCGCGCCGTCGGAGCCGGGCACCGTCGGAATGCCCGCCTCCTTCACCGCTTGCTTGGCGGCGATCTTGTCGCCCATCAAACGAATGTGCTCGGGCTGCGGTCCGATGAACGTGATGCCGTGCGCTTTGACGATCTCGGCGAAGCGCGCGTTCTCCGACAGAAAACCGTAGCCCGGATGGATTGCTTGCGCGCCGGTGATCTCGCACGCCGAAATGATCGCGGGGATGTTCAGATAAGACTGCGCGGCCGGCGGCGGCCCGATGCACACGCTCTCATCGGCCAAGCGCACATGCATGGCGTCGGCGTCGGCGGTGGAATGCACCGCGACGGTCGCGATGCCCATCTCCTTGCAGGCGCGGTTGATGCGCAGTGCGATCTCGCCGCGATTTGCGATGAGGACTTTTTCGAACATCAGGAGATGACAAGCAGTGTTTGGCCGAATTCAACCGGCTCGGAGTTGCGCACGCAGATCTCGGTCACCGCACCGGCGCGCGGCGCGAGGATCGGGTTCATGGTCTTCATCGCCTCGACGATCATCAGCGTATCGCCTTCTTTCACCCGGTCGCCCACCTTCACATAAGGCGGCTGGCCAGGCTCGGGCGCGACATAGACCGTTCCTACCATCGGCGATGGCACCGCGCCCGCCTGCGGACCTTTCGGCGCGGCTGGTGTCTCGGCGCTCGATCCTACCTGTGCGGCGGCAGTGGGAGCAGCGGCAACATATTGCCCGCCCGCCTGCTTCGCCACGCGCAGGCGCGCGCCGCCTTGTTCGATCTCGATTTCGGTCAGGCCGGTCTCGGCCAGAAGCTCGGCCAGCTCGCGAATTGCGGCGGCATCGATGGCGGGCGTTGCCTTGGCATTGCTACCCTTCGCGAGGCGAGCGCCGATCGACTTCACGTCCTTCATATTCATGCGGCAGAACTCTCGATAATGGACGCCAATGCGTCCACGGCCAGAACGTATCCATTGGCCCCGAACCCCGCGATTATGCCCTTCGCGACCGGGCTAACAAGCGAGTGGCGGCGGAACTCTTCGCGGGCCTGCGGGTTGGACAGGTGGACCTCCAGGATCGGGCGGTCGTATGCCCGCAGGGCATCATGGATTGCCAGCGAGGTATGGGTGTAAGCACCGGCATTCAGGATAAGGCCCACAGATTGCGTGCGGGCCTCCTGGATCCAGTCTATCAGTTCGCCCTCGTGGTTGGATTGGCGAAAAACGACAGTCAGGCCATGGCTTTTCGCCCGCTTGGCCACCATCTTGCCGATCTCGGCCAGGGTGGTGCGACCATAGATATCCGGTTCGCGCAGGCCTAAGAGGTTGAGATTAGGCCCGTTGAGGACATATATCGGCAGGGCTTTCTTGGCCAAGCGCAGCTCCGTTAACGCTTTCGAGTTGGGCTTTATACTGGGCATTCGGGCCTAGGCAAACAGCAATCGGGATTAGGCTTTATGGCGGTGACAGTGACGATCAATGGGGAAACCCGGCACCTTGGCGCTTCCGTCAGCGTGTCCGTGCTCCTGACGGGCATGGGACTCGACCCGGCCAAATTGGCCGTCGAGCGCAATCTCGAGATCGTGCCCCGCTCTCAATACGGTCAGACGAGCGTCAAGGACGGCGATCGGCTTGAGATTGTCCAATTCATCGGCGGCGGCAATGCAACCGCCGAATCGCGGCCGGTGGACAAGCCATTGGTGATAGCCGGGCGGACGTTTGGCTCGCGGCTCATCATCGGCACCGGCAAGTACAAGACCTATGCGCAGAACGCGGCGGCGCTGGAGGCCAGCGGGGCAGAGATGGTGACGGTGGCGGTGCGCCGCGTAAACCTCACCGATCCCAGCCAGGAACGTCTCGTCGATTTCATCGACCCTAAGAAATTCACCTATCTGCCGAACACGGCGGGATGCTTCACAGGCGAAGATGCCGTGCGCACATTGCGGCTTGCGCGTGAGGCTGGCGGCTGGACGCTCGTGAAGCTGGAAGTGCTCGGCGACAAGAAGACGCTTTATCCCAATATGATCGAAACGCTGCACGCCACCGAACTTCTCCTCAAGGAGGGCTTTCAGGTTATGGTCTATTGCAGCGACGACCCGTTGATGGCCAAGAGGCTGGAAGAGCTGGGCGCATGCGCGATCATGCCGCTCGCCGCGCCGATTGGCTCGGGGCTTGGCGTGCAAAATCCGGTCGGCATCCGCATGATCATCGAAGAAGCAAAAGTTCCTGTGATCGTCGATGCCGGTGTGGGCACCGCCTCCGATGCGGCGGTTGCGATGGAACTCGGTTGCGACGCGGTACTGATGAATACCGCCATTGCCGAAGCAAAAGATCCGGTGATGATGGCCGAGGCGATGAAGCACGCCGTAATGGCGGGGCGTCTTGCCTATCTTGCGGGACGCATGGCGAAAAAGCGCTACGCCGATCCGTCAAGCCCACTTGCTGGTCTGATTTAGACCTCAGCGCTTGGCGAGTTCAGCAAGCGAAGCGTCAGTGACCAAACCAACCTGCGGCTGCACCTTGCCGTTCACGATGAAGGTTGGGGTGCCGTCGATAAGCGCCTCATGGGCAAGCCTGAGAGATGCGGCAATCGTCTTCATTACCGCCGGATCGTTCATGTCGGTGGTGAGCTTGGGAATGTCTAGGCCGACTTTTACGGCGGCGGCTTGAATGGTCGCTTGGTCAAGCCCCCCCGTTCCCATGAGTTCGAAATAGAACGGAATATATTTGTCAGGTTGGCGGCGCGCCGCGATCGCAACTTGTGCCGCTACCGTAGATTCCGGTCCCTTCACAGGCAATTCGATGAAGGCGAATCGCGTGTCGTTCTTATGCGCCTCGTAGAATTTCTTGACGGCTGGCAGCGACGCTTTGCAATACGGGCAATTGTAGTCGAAGAATTCAACCAGTGTTTTCTTCGCGTCTTTGGGGCCGGTGACATATGCCACTGCCTGGTCAAAGAACCGTTTTTCCCCGAGCTTGTCGGCGGCAGCCTGTCGCTTCGTCTGATCCTCTTCTGCTTCCTTCTGTTGCAACAGATTCGTCATGGAAATCAGCACATCGGGATGTGTCATAAGATAGGTCTGAATTCGTGCGTCGCTAGTGCCGGGAAAATACCCAAGCCAGCCCGCTCCAAACGTAATAACCAGCGCCAGCACTGCTCCGAACAGTCCGCCGGCTCCGGCCAGCGTCCATTGCTCGCGCGTAAATGCAAAAATGCCGCGCGGTGCGGCGGGGTTCGGCTGCTCGGTCATAAGCTTTAGTCCTGCGCTCGGCGCTGTTGGGTCAATTGGGACACGGCGATAGTAATAATGTCGTTGGCACGTTCCCAGTCCGGCGATCCTTTGGCAAGTCCCTGGCGCGCGCGCACGGCGAATGTGGCTGCCGGCTGGAGTGCGCCAAGCGAATAATACCGCTCCGCGGTGGCTAAGTTTGCCATCGGTTCGTTGTGCAGGTCGCTATAGGCCTGCGCCATTTCATACCAGGCAAATGGTTGATCGCTATCCTGCTGTGTCGCGATTGTAAGATTTTTGACGGCTTCCTTTTCCAGCGGCAGTTTCTCGGTTGCGATTTGAGCTTGAGCAAGCGCGATGCGAAGTTCGGGTGCGTCCGGCAATAGATTGACCGACGTTTGATAAGGCGCGATGCCATTCTCCGGCTGGCTCATCGTGACGTAGACTTGGCCAAGCACTTCGTGGAAGAAGGGATTGTTGGGCTCGTCTTTGATGAGGCTCGTAATCTCCGCGAGTGCTCGGGGAAGATCGGGCGTGCGCATATAGACCATTGCGCGCGCATAGCGGGCAGGCTCGCTCTTATCCGACAATGGATAGCGATCGAGCACTTCGCGCGCCGGCAGCAAAAATCCGATTACTTTTGCCTTGATCATTTGGAATGCGTGGATGGATGCAGGGCTATCGGGAACATCGCGATAGGGCGAGGCATCGGCGACCCTCTGCAACAACTCGACGCGGTCGCGATCGGCGGGGTGATCCGACACGAAGGCGCCGGGATTTTTCGTCATTCTGGCCTCGTCATTGGCCATGCGATTGAAGACGTCCACCATACCTTGGCCCGACTGATGCGTCTCGCGCAGGAACCTTTGCCCCATCTGATCGGCGGTTGCTTCCTGAACGCGACTGAAGCTCATGAACTGTGCCTGTGCGGCGCTTTGGCCCATCCCCATGATAATCATGCCGGCTTCGCCCGCGCCGGCGAGCACGGCGCCTAACCCCACGATCATTGAAAGCAACATGGGGATCTCTGCCTTGGCGATTGCGCCGGTATCGCGGATCAGATGTCCGCCGGCCATGTGCCCCGTTTCGTGCGCTAAAACGCCGGTCAGTTCGTTCGGGCTTTTTAACTCGATGAACAACCCGGCGTTGACGAAAATGTTCTGTCCTTCCGCCACAAACGCGTTCAGCGATGTGTCGTTGACGATGTACATTTTGACGGCTGCGGGATCGATTCCGGCAACGTGTAAAATCGGGTCTTCATAGGTCCTGAGCAGCCGTTCGGTCTCGGTGTCCTGCAACAAGGAAATGCCTTGTGCGCAGGCCGGCTGAACGAAGCCGCAAAAGGCGGCGCAAAAGCCCACCAGGAACGCTAGCATCCGCCCAGAGGCGAATCGCGCGAACTTGCGAGCAGGTAATTGGCGCAAAGGGTTGCAAAACGACAAGGCTTGAACTCTCCTCTCCCCCCGAACCCTCGCGGGGGACGGTATGTTTGTCACGTGCCTGCGTCAACGGACGCAAAGGGACGGCTTCGTCATTAACCAGCCAAGGATTACGCCCGGTTCATGTTTCGCTCACATCTCCTCGCCGGCGCGGCCGGCCTTCTGCTGCTCGCCGGTTGCTCCGTCGATGTCGGCTCGCTCGGTTTGGGAAACTCGCTCGGCCTGGGCGGTGCGGCCAAAGCAACGGCGCTCGTTGTTGGCGACGAACCCTTCGCGGTGCGTGCTGGCGCTGTCACGTTGGCGCAAGGCGGTGATGCGGTGGATGCCGCGACCGCGATGTACTTTGCGCTAGCCGTTACATATCCCGTTTCGGCGGGACTTGGCGGCGGTGGCATTTGTATTGTTCATGACGCAGCGCGCAGCCAGAGCCAGGAATTCGATTTTCTCCCGCGCGACGCGGCTGGCGGCGGCGCATATGCGATCCCGGGAAATGTGCGCGGCTTCTCATTGATGCAAAGTGCTTACGGCGCGCTGCCATGGCAAAAAGTGATTGCGCCGGCGGAAGTTTATGCACGGACGGGATTTCCGATTTCGCAGGCGCTGGCTGCGCGCCTCAAGGATGCGGAAGATGTCGTTCGTCTGGATGCGGGAATGGCGAGCGAATTCATGGATGAATCGGGTCATGCCAAAATCGCGGGCATGATTGCGACCAATTCGGACCTCGCCGATACGCTGTCGGCGATCCGCACGCTGGGACCTGACGCGTTTTATACGGGAAAGGCCGCCGACAAGATCGTCGCGTATTCTTCTGCACAAGGCGGCACCATTACGAGCAATGAATTGGCGAGCTATCGCGCCGACAGCGGAACGCCGCGTGTCATGCAGATTGGTTCCGACTATGTGTTCGTGTCGGCCGCGCGAACAGGCGCGGGCGCCTTCGTTGCGGCATTGCTTGATAACCTTGCACAGGCTCAGGCAACCCCGACCGGCTCGAAAGACGCGGATGCCGCAGTGGTCGTCGCGGTGAGGCAAACGCTGAACGGCTTCCATCTCACGAGTTTGCCCAAAGACCTTGGCGCCACGGGATTTGCCGCAACAGACGCAAACGGGCAGTCCGTTGCCTGTGCCGTGACGATGAACGGGCCCTTCGGCTCGGGCCATACGGCGCTGGGTACGGGCGTCGTGCTAGCGAAAGCGCCATCTTCCGGTGCCGTCGGATTGGCGTCTGCGTTCTTGACCCCTGTGATCGCGGCTCCAAGAAGCGACAGCGCCGCTGAGCTTGTCGGCGCGGGCGCTGGTGGCCCCAATGGCAGCGCTGCGATCGCCTACGCGCTCACGCGTATCGCACACGGCCAGGAAATAATGACGCGCAGTGAACTACGATCGACAGGCGTTGCGCCCTACGACACCGTAAACGCAATCATCTGTTCCAGCCGCGCATGCGCGGCGTTGCCCGATCCGGGAGCCAATGGATTGGGCGCGGCGGCGCCTTAGCCGGATCAGTCCGTTCGAAACCTCTGCCACCAACCCTTCTTGGTGGACGTTGACGCGTCGGACGCGCCTCCTTCAGCTGGCTCCGTGGTCATTGCTTTGACGGGCTTGCGCTCTGACGGAACCGGCTCGCTGCCTTCGGCCTTTAGCGACCAGACAGGCGTAGACGCTGCGTTGGGCGCAACTTGGGGCACATGGAGCGGCGAGGGGGGCGGGTTCACGGGCACGCCGCGCGGCTCTTCGCGCGGCGTCGTGTCGATTTCGTCAACGATGCCGAAACGGCTTTCGAGGGGGGCGTCGTTGTCAGGACGTTGTTCACCGGCACCTAAGTTCGCACGATCACGCCCGCCGCGGCGCCCGCGCCTGCGTCTGCGTTTGCGCCGCAGACTACCGTCTGCGAGTAGTTGGTCGCCTTCGCCAAGCTGCGTCGCCGCACCGTTGAATGGCGCGGGAATGTCGCCGCCACCTTCAGGTTCAACCGATGTCGTCCCATCCGCCGGAGCAAGGATTTGTTGCGGTCGAGGGGTGATGTCCCGTTGTGCTTCGCCTGGCTGGGAAGGACGATCGCGGTCGCGCCCACGCCCGCCGCGACGGCGCCTGCGTCTGCGGCGTCCGCCGGCCTCTCCATCGCCGTTTTGCGGCTCATGCCGCCGCGCCTCGACTTGAGGTTCGCTCTGCGGCATATCCTCCGGCTCGTCTTCCTCGACAATTTCCGGTTCCGGCTCGGCGGGTTCGGGAACGGCTTCAATTAATATTGCCGGCTTCGGACGGCTCTCCGGATCGCGCTGGCCGATGCGTTCGATATCAAAATCGCCCGCCTTCAAATCCTCTTTCGGATCGAAGCTTATAGTGATGTCGTAGTCGCCTTCCAAGCGGGCAAGCTCGCGGCGCTTCTGATTGAGGGTGTACATGGCCACGTCGGCCGCGACGCGCAAAACAAGGGCTTCTGCGCGCTGTTTCTGGGCCTCTTCTTCCAATCCGCGCAACACGCGCAGCGACGTTGATTCCACCGAGCGCACGATGCCCTGTCCGCCGCAATGCGGGCACGGAACGGTCGAGCCCGCGATGACGCCGGCGCGCAGGCGCTGGCGAGACATTTCCATCAGTCCGAACTGACTGATCTTTCCGATCTGTATGCGGGCGCGGTCGTTCTTCACCGCATTGTGCAAGCGTTTTTCCACCGCGCGATCGTTGCGGCTGTCCTCCATGTCGATGTAGTCGATCACGATGAGGCCGGCCAGATCGCGCAAGCGGAGCTGACGGCCGATCTCGTCGGAGGCTTCCAGATTGGTCTTGGTGGCGGTTTCCTCGATCGAATGTTCACGCGTGGCCCGGCCGGAATTCACGTCGATGGAGACGAGCGCTTCGGTCTGGTTGATGACGATGTAGCCGCCGGACTTCAACGTCACCGTCGGCGAGAACATCGCATCCAGTTGTGCTTCAATATGATAGTGCTGATAAAGAGGAATGCTCTCTTTGTATGGTTTGACGTTCTTTGCGTGGCTGGGCATCAGCATTCGCATGAAGTCTTTGGCGTTGTGGTATCCCGCGTCGCCTTCGACGACGACCTCCGACACATCTTTATTGTAGAGGTCGCGAATGGCGCGCTTGATGAGGTCGCCTTCCTCGTGAACGCAAGCCGGGGCGTTAGATTGCAACGTCAATTCGCGGATTGTGTCCCACAATCGCAGCAGATATTCGTAGTCGCGTTTGATCTCGACCTTGGTGCGATTTTCGCCTGCCGTGCGGATGATGAGCCCCATGCCTTCGGGCAGATCGAGCGCCTGAGCAGCCGATTTCAGACGTTTGCGGTCGGTGGCGTTGGTAATCTTGCGGCTGATGCCACCGCCGCGCGGCGTATTGGGCATCAGAACGCAGTAACGGCCTGCCAATGAGAGATAGGTGGTGAGTGCCGCGCCTTTGTTGCCGCGTTCTTCTTTGACAACCTGCACCAGGATGATCTGGCGGCGTTTGATGACTTCCTGAATTTTGTAGTGGCGGCGGCGCATGGCGCGCTGGGGCGAGCGCTTGGTCAGCAATGCCTGTTCCGGTTCGGCTTTTTCGCCTTGTTCATCTTCGGCGGATACGGGTTGTGCTTCTGCGCCGGGTTGGTCGTTATCGGAAGATTCTCCGTTCGCTTCCTCCTGGAAGCTCGGTTCGTTCGCGGCTTGGCTCGTCTCATCCGCCTCGGATGTGCTATCCTCGCCGGCGAAATCGGTCTCTAATGGCTGATCGGACCCGCCGTGCTTGGTGAACGTCTCCAGTACCTGTTCATCACCACCACTGCTGTCGGTGGAATCATCCTCGCGTTCGGCTTCGCCGTCGCTTTCCAATTCGGTGGAACTCTTCGCCGTTTTGTTCGTCGTCGTATGATTCTTCGCCTTCGTCGGGGGCGGAGTCCAATTCGCTCGATTTTGCCTTTGGCGACGAACTGATCTCGAAGGACTCGATATCATCTTCTTGACGCCGGCGGGCATCGGCTTCCTGCTCCGCGAGTAGGGCGATGCGGTCGGCTACGGGAATTTGGTAATAGTCTGGGTGGATTTCCGAGAAGGCGAGGAAGCCCTGCCGGTTGCCGCCATATTCCACGAAGGCCGCCTGCAGCGACGGCTCTACGCGCGTTACCTTGGCAAGATAGATATTGCCTTTGAGGGGCCGCTTGGATGCGGCCTCGAAATCAAATTCCTCGACTTTTTGTCCGTCGAGAACGACCACGCGGGTCTCTTCCGGGTGGCTTGCATCGATCAACATACGCTTGGGCATTGAAATCTCCGGGCGGCGCGCACGAGCCAACCAGGCGCCGTAGCGCGCGGTCCGGGTTCATCGGCCGTCTTGTTGAGGTCGAGCGCCGCCGCGCCGCCGCCAGCGGCTGTGCCGCAGGCTGGGGCAGATGGGGGAGCGCTAAGTGGTTCATCTCATCACGTTCATGGTCAGGCGGCGTAATGTCGCCTGTCTTGGGAAGCTGCTGCCTTGGTGGAGAAACCCCGGCGGCCAAAATTTCAGGCTCTACCCTGAGATTATCTGACCTGCATCTGGACCATCGACAGAGACGGTCCAAAACCTACCCGACGCAGCTTTCGCCAGTTGTAGGTGTCCTGGCACGCGACGGCAAGAGGAAGCCGTTGTATTCAATCAAATTCATAAGGTGCTAACCAAGCGTAAATGGTTTACCCCCACCCTGCTTCGGGACGGGGACAAGCGGTTCTGGATCCATGCATAGAGGATGGAATATTGCTTTTGGATCAGTAGCTTGCCTGCTCCTGGGCGCTGCTGCAGCACAGGGTGTGCCGAACGCGAAGCCCCAAACCGTCGACGACGTAATCAATCGAATCCTCAAGGAAACCCCGGACACGACTTCGCCGCCCGCGGACGTATCGCGGCCCGCATCAACCGGAATTCCCGCCGCAGCCATGCCCAAAGAGCCCGTGGTGATGAGCGTGCGAATTGGTGAGCACCCAGACCGCACCCGCCTTGTCTTGGAATTGTCAGATCCCGTCGACATGCGCACGTTCACGCTGAACGGTCCTAACCGCGTCGTCATTGATATGCCGTCGATGCAATGGAGTCTGCAGGGGCCGCCCAGGCCGTCAGGCAATGGCGCCGTGAAAAGCTACCGGTACGGCCTGTTTCGGCCGGGCAATTCGCGTGTGGTGATCGATCTCAACCAGCCGGTCGTTGTGAGCGACGCGCTTGTCTTGCCGCCGGAAAACGGCTTTGGCTACCGCGTCGTCATCGATCTGTTTGCGACAACCCAGGCCAAATTTGACCATACGGCAGGCTGGCCGGCCGACCTCATGGCGAAGGAGCACGCCGCCGAGCAGGTAGCCTCCATCCCCACGCCGCAGCCCGCCCCGCCTCCCCAGGGGAGCGCGCAGAAAATCGTTATCATCGACCCGGGTCACGGTGGGCTCGATTCCGGCACGATCGGCGTCGACGGAACCATGGAAAAGGACATCGTGCTTGCCGAGGGCCTGCGGTTGCGGCGGGCGCTCCAGGCGCATGGTTATATCGTCTACATGACGCGCGACACGGACGAATTCATTCCCTTGCCCGAGCGGGTCAATATCGCCCGTTCCCATCATGCAGATCTGTTTATTTCAGTTCATGCCGATTGGAACCACGACTCCAGCGTGTCGGGCCTGTCGGTCTACACGCTATCGGAAAAGGGATCGGACAAGGAAGCTGCCGCCTTGGCTCAGAAGGAAAATCAATCCGATGTTATCGCAGGTGTCGACTTGTCGGGCGATAATTCGGCCGTGGCGCCCATTTTGATCGATCTTGCCCAGCGCGACACGATGAACAAGTCCTCAAGATTTGCCGAAACGGTCGTTGCCGACCTTTCGCGTGCGACCGATATATTGCCGCGCAGGCCCCACCGCTCGGGCGCGCTGGTCGTCCTGAAGGCACCGGATATTCCCGCCGTGCTCATCGAACTTGGTTACCTTTCAAACGTCCACGACGAAGACCAGATGAAAACCGACACTTGGCGGGATAGAGTGGCAAATGCTATCGCTACGGCTGTGGACAGCCATTTCTCGGCCGGTGTGGTCGCTGCGCCGAAGGCCGCGCAAGGCACACAGTGACGGAACGGCATTGCACGGTCATAATCGCGGCTCATGGACGACTCCGACAAAGATCACGCGCCGCCTGGTGGCATCAACCCGGACAATGCCCTGACGCCAGGACAGCCGCCTGAGGATTCCGGTGCTTGGGAACTTCCAGCCGGCCCGGACGGATTTGCGGCGCACGTCGAGGAGCCACCCCCGGCCGAAGATGAATTTGAAATCCACGAGCCACCCCCGGTTTGGCCCGAGCCTCCCCCGCCAGAAGATCCTCCGCAAAGGTCTTGGCGCGCGCGCGCCGTGCTTTATCTCGGTTTATTTGCCGTAGTGGCGGTTGGTGCTGTGGCGCTTTCCGTCGCCGGCTATGTGTGGTGGGTTACACGCGATCTGCCCAGCGTTCAGACGTTGCGGGATTACACGCCGCCAGTTACCACGCGAGTCTATGCCGGTGATGGCACTGTGCTCGGCGAATATGCGCGCGAGCGACGCATCTTTGTGCCGATCGCTTTCGTGCCCAAGCTGGTGAGCGAGGCGTTCATCTCCGCGGAGGACCGTAATTTCTACAACCATCCCGGTGTCGACCCGAGCGGCATTTTGCGCGCGGCGATCAAGGATATTGGACGGGTTGCCCGAGGTCGCCGTCCGGAGGGCGCCTCCACAATCACGCAGCAAGTCGCGCGGCTTTTCCTTCTAAATGCCGACGTAAAAATTGCCCGTAAGATCCGCGAGGCCATATTGGCGCTACGCATCGACGCAACCTATTCCAAGGAAAAAGTACTCGAACTCTATCTCAACGAAATCAACCTCGGCCAGAATTCCTATGGCGTGGCTGCGGCGGCGCTGAATTATTTCGGCAAATCGCTGGATGATCTCGACATCGCCGACGTCGCTTTTCTTGCCTCGCTACCCAAGGCGCCCAGCCATTACGACCCGCGTTTCCATTACAACGCGGCCGTCGACCGGCGCAATTGGGTGATCGGGCAGATGGAGGAGAACGGTTACATCACGAGCGAGCAGGCCCAGGCGGCGATTGCCGAACCTCTCAACGCCTTGACGCGTGCGCTCGGCAGCCAGGCAGAGGACGAGGACTATTTTGTCGAGGAAGTGCGCCGCCAACTTTACGCCAAGTACGGCCAACAGGCGTTGTACGACGGTGGCTTGCAGGTGCGCTCATCTCTCGACACACGGTTGCAGAACTATGCGGTCAATGCCCTGCGCGTCGGCCTCGTGCGGTATGACAGACGTCATGGCTGGCGCGGCGCGGTCAGCAACATTGCGGTTGACGGCGATTGGGCGAAGACACTTGCAGGCGTACCCAATCAATCGGGTATCGACACATGGCGCGTTGCGGTGGTGCTCGGCTTCTCGCCGGACAATACCACGCGCATCGGCCTGTCGGATGGAACGACTGCGCGCATGCCCTTCAGCGAGCTTTCCTGGGCACGCAAGGAGTTGAAGGACGCGGATGTCGGAGGACCACCCGTCAAGCCACAGGACGTGGTGAAGGTGGGCGATCTCATCTATGTCGAACCGACCGATAAGAAGGGCTCTTACGGTTTGCGGCAAGTGCCCGAAGTCAACGGCGGTATCGTGGCGCTTGACCCGCACACCGGGCGTGTTCTGGCGTTATCGGGAGGTTTTTCGTATGCTTCCAGCCAATATGATCGCGCCATGCAGGCGATCCGCCAGCCCGGTTCGGCCTTTAAGCCTTTTGTTTATGCGGCGGCCCTCGACAACGGCTTCACCCCAGTGGCCAAGGTGCTGGATGCGCCGTTCGTGATTGAACAAGGCCCGGGATTGCCGCTGTGGCGACCGGAAAACTTCGAGAAGAAGTTCATTGGTCTGGCGACTTTGCGCAGGGGCATCGAACTTTCCAAGAATTTGATGACCGTGCGTCTTGCCCAGGCGGTGGGCATGGACAAGATCGTGCCCTACGCGGACCGTTTCGGGGTCTACGATCATCTCCAGCCGCTCCTGGCAAACGCGCTGGGCTCGACGGGCACGACGCTGCTTCGGATGACCGTGGGATATGCCGAGTTCGACAATGGCGGCAAGAAGATCACGTCTTCGCTGGTCGATCGCATCCAGGACCGCAACGGCAAGACCATCTGGCGGCATGACGGGCGCGATTGCGCGGGCTGCAACAGTCCCAATTGGAACAACCAATCCGAGCCGCTGCTGGCCGATCCGCGCGAGCAAATCATCGATCCACGCACGGCCTATCAGATCGTTTCTATGTTGCAGGGCGTTGTCGAACGCGGCACCGGGCGCTCGATCTCGGTCATCGGCAAGCCGCTGGCAGGCAAGACCGGCACCTCCAATGAATCAAGGGATACGTGGTTTGTCGGGTTCTCGCCCGATCTTGCCTGTGGCGTGTTCGTCGGCTTCGACACGCCGCGTACGCTCGGTAAGCTCGAACAGGGCGCCACCGCCGCGGCTCCGATTTTCCGCGATTTCATGAAGGGTGCGCTCGACGGCGTGCCGCCGACGGAATTCCGCGTGCCGCCTGGCATAGAGTTCGTTTCGGTCGACCACATCACCGGCAATCCAGTTCCACCGGGAACGCCGGGTGCCATCAACGAGGCGTTTAAGTCCGGCACGGCGCCAGGCGACCCCGGCGCGCCGCCGCAACTCGTCATTGGCGGTGACACACCTGCTGGCACCAACGCCGATCCGACCCATGACGTCGGCGAGGGCACGGGCGGGCTGTACTGAGAATTTATGCACATGCCATTTTGCAGATGGCGTGTACCTATGCGCCTTCTCTATGGCCATTTTGCCCAGGGAGGCAGCATCGATGAGGCGGGGGAGTATGGCCGAGCAAGCGGGCAACGACCAGTTAGTCGGGCTTCGCGCGCGCGGTGATACGATTATCCGTCAATCCCTATTTGCCCTTACTGCGATCAAGCGCGATTTGCGAGCCAGCGAGTTCTGGCAAATAGTCCTTTGTGCGCTGCTGGGCTGCGTAATAGGCGTGGCCGTCGACTTTCTGCGTGAGGGGGTTGTCTATTTGCATCGCGAGAGCTTCTCGTTACCGATGCGGGAATATCTGAGCACCGGCATCGGCGTTTCGCGAATACGCATTCTGGTTGTGCCGCTCCTGGGCGGGTTATTATTGGGCCTCTTTCGTTACGTCACCCGCAGGCATCAAACCTCCGAAATTGTCGATCCGATTGAGGCCAACGCACTCTATGGCGGGCGGATGTCATTGGGCGATTCCGTGCGTCTTTCTTTCACAACTCTGATTTCCAATGGCGCCGGCGCTTCGCTTGGCATGGAGGCGGGGTATAGCCAACTCGGCGCGGCAATATATTCCTTCGCCGGCCAATATGTCCGGCTCCGGCGGAGCGACATGCGTGTTTTTGTGACCGCTGGCGCGGCGGCAGCCATTGCTGCAGCGTTTAATGCCCCGCTGGCCGGCGCGTTTTACGGGTTTGAGCTGATCCTCGGAGGCTATACAACGCGGGCTCTCGCGCCTGTTGCCGTGGCCTCGGTATGCGCAGCTCTTGTGCAGCGCTCGATGACCCATATGCACGCCTTGTTCGAGGTCTCAAGCGGACTTGCGATTGCGCCTGGAAGCTATTTTCTTTTTGGCATAATGGGCATTGCGTCGGCGGGAATTGGCATATTTGCGATGCGCGCTGTGACGTGGACGGAACGGGCGTTGCGCGCAACGAAGACACCACCATGGCTGCGCCCGGCAGTCGGCGGCGTACTGTTGTCGATGATCGCGTTTTATTTTCCGCAGGTCCTAGGTAGTGGTCACGGCGCAATCCAATTTCATCTCAATCAAGAACTGCCGTGGCTCATGTTGACGGCCCTCCTCGTGGCTAAGCTGATCGCCTCCGCCATTTCAATTGGGTCTGGATTCCGTGGTGGATTGTTTAGTTCATCCCTATTCATGGGCGCCTTGTTTGGTGGTGCGTTCGTGCAGGTCGCTGCCATATTTTTTCCCGCAGTCGTCGATCAGCGTTCGGCGTTCATGCTCGCGGGAATGGGTTCCGTCGCGGCCGCAATCATCGGTGCGCCGCTGACCATGGTTTTTCTCACTCTTGAATTCGACGGGAGATTTCCCCGTCACACTCGGCGTGTTCGTCGCAGTGATTATCGCATCGACGATCGTCCGACTGACATTCGGCTATTCCTTTGCCACTTGGCGGTTTCAAGCAAAGGGACTCGGCATTCGCGGAGCGCACGATGTCGGCTGGATTTCCGATCTAACGGTGGGACGGCTGATGCGCGCAGATCCCAAGGTCGTCAAGAGCAACATGCAGCTCGGCGAGTTACGCGAATTGTATCCCCTCGGGAGCGCAAAACGTCTTTTCGTTGTTGACCACGACGGATATTACGTAGGTATAATCGACACTTTGGAGGTGCACAATCCTTCGCTCGATGATGCATTACCTGGTCTTGTCGCAGACGACCTCGCGCTCCAAGCCAACCAATTTCTACTGCCAAGTGAGAATGTTCGCACGGCGCTTATTCGCTTCGATGAAACCCAAAGCGAAATTTTGCCCGTACTTGCATCTCGCTTGGATCATAGGCCCATTGGATACATGACGGAGGCTTATGCGCTGAAACGCTATTCGCAGGAATTGGAGCGATTGCGCGCGAGCGAAACCGGCAGTGACCTCTACTCATTGGGCCGCCCCCCCCCTAGCTGATGGATTGCACTTGGCAGACTGTGCCGCTATATGCGCGCTAACAGGAAAGCAGAAATTATGCGCCCCGAAACCGAACGCAATATCGCCGACATCGAGCAGGCCATCGCCCTGCTGAGGAGGCATCTTTGACTGGGACAAGTCCCTTCGCCGCCTCGACGAACTGAACGCAAAGGCCGAAGACGCTTCGATCTGGAATAATCCAACGGAAGCCCAGAGGTTGATGCGCGAGCGTCAGCGTCTCGATGAATCCCTGTCGTCCGTGCGCAAACTTGAGTCCGAACTTGCCGACGCACGAGGCCTGATGGAGATGGCCGAGAGCGAGGCCGACGCTGCCATGGTGGCCGATGCGGAGAAATCCATCGCGACGCTCGCGAAAGGCGCCGACGAATTGCGGCTGGAGTCCATGTTGTCGGGCGAGGCGGATGCCAACGACACTTATTTGGAAATTCACGCCGGTGCGGGCGGCACGGAAAGCCAGGATTGGGCGGAAATGCTCATGCGCATGTATACGCGATGGGCCGAAAAGAAGGGCTACAAGCTCGATTATCTGGAAGAGAGCGAAGGCGAGGGCGCCGGCATCAAGTCTGCGACCGTTCTGGTCAAAGGCAAGAATGCCTATGGTTGGCTGAAGAGCGAGGCTGGCGTGCACCGTCTGGTGCGGATATCTCCCTTCGATTCCAACGCGCGCCGCCATACCAGCTTTTCCTCGGTTACCGTCTATCCCGTGATCGATCAGACCATCGAGATTGATATTCCCGACAAAGACGTACGGATCGACGTCTATCGTTCATCCGGCGCGGGCGGTCAGCACGTCAACAAGACCGAAAGCGCCGTGCGCATCACGCATTTGCCGACCAGCATCGCGGTGTCGTGTCAAACCGAGCGCTCGCAGCACCAAAATCGTGCCATTTGCTGGGATATGCTGCGTTCGCGCCTCTACGAAATCGAACTGAAGAAGAAACAAGCCGAAACCGGCGCCTTTATCGGTGAGAAGACCGACATCGGCTGGGGGCACCAAATTCGCTCCTATGTCCTGCAGCCCTACCAGCTTGTGAAAGATTTGCGCACCGGCGTCGAAAGCCGCAGCCCCTCGGATGTCCTGGATGGCGCCCTCGATCCCTTCATGAGCGCGGCATTGGCGCAGGCCGTGGGCGGCAAGCCCAAAGAGACAATCGAAGATCTCGAATAACGAAAAACCCCGCCTCGATGCCTCGAAGCGGGGTCTGTTCTGAGTAGATAATCGCTTAGTTCGACTTGAGCGGCGTAAAGGTCGCTGATCCCGCGGCACTTGAAGCCATCGGACGCGACACCATCGACGAAACGGCAGACGTCGGCCCCACCGGGGCGGCCGTTGCGGTCGGCGCCGTGCTGCGGTGCTCTACGGCAGCCTTCTTCGGCGCTTCTTCTGCCAGGGGATTATCGGCGTGGCGGCAATTGCCTTCGAAGAAGGCGCCGGTCTCGACGGCAAACGCTTCATGCAGGATGTTGCCTTCGACATGGCAAGTAGCGGCCAAGAGCACCTTGCGGGCGCGAATGCTGCCCTGCACGCGCCCGCGGACGGTCACTTCTTCTGCCACGACGTCGCCGTGAATAAAGGCCTTGTCGCCGATGACCAGCCCCGTGCTGTTCACGTCGCCTTCGACGCGACCATCGATCTGAATGTCGCCGGTGGAGGTCAGTGTGCCCGTCACCGTGAGATCGGAACTGATGATCGATGGGGCGGAGGAACTGCGCTGCAAGCGCTTGGCCTGCATGGAAGCCTGAGTAGCAGGTGGTGTGGCCACGACGGTATCCTTTTCCTTACTTTTACTGGAGAACATGTCGGCCTGCCTCTATGAATTTGTTCGGGTTTCTCACAACGTCGTCATACCACACTTCATAGTGGACATGTGGTCCGGTGCTGCGCCCTGTCGATCCAAGTCTGCCGATGGGTGCACCATTGGCCACTTTAGCGCCAACTCTAACCAATATCGATGACAGATGTCCGTATCGCGTATGAATTCCGAAACCATGGTCAATTTCGACCATATTTCCGTAAGTGCCTCGAGGACCTGCCCAAACCACGGTGCCGGACGCCGTTGAGCGGACTGTCGAACCCCAGGGGCCGGCGAAATCAAGGCCGGGATGAAAGGAATAGTGCCCCGTGAACGGATCGATGCGTGGTCCGAACCCGCTGGTCCGCTCGAACTGCGAGCCGGAAACGGGTGTCGTCAACGGCACGTGGCGCATCCCCTTGAGGAGCTCGTTCATCTGGTCGAGGACGGCATAGGCGCTCAGATAGGCCTGCTGGAAGGCGTCGTCGGATATCCCTTCCACATGCACTGTGTCGATTGGCAATTCAGGCCCGCCAACGCCTTCGGCCGCGGAAATGCGCTGGGAAAACTCAGTCGGATTAATGCCCGTGTGGCGCAGGACCGCCTGGATCTCTTCGACACCTTCTTGGACTTGGCCTTCCGTTCGCGTCATGAGAGCGGTTTCCGTAGCGCCAAGTCGGCGCACGCGCTCGGTCTGTAACGCCAAACGCTTGAGCACCGGGTGCCGCGCGAGAGTCGCTTCGGAAATGGCGTCCTGCTGGTGATGTACGCCAAACAGCGCGCCCGCGATCCGGCCTACCGCTCCACCAAGGTCCAGGAAGCTGGCATGGGTGGGCTTGGCCGTCCGCGGCTGCGGTTTGGCCGGTTGCGGACTAACCGTCAGGTCCGACGAACCGCCATCATCAACGTCGCCCGGAGCGCCTTGCGCGGGGGCATCCGGCCCCAAGCTGTCGCTGGCGCCGGCTGCATTCTGCCCACCGGTGCCGGAACGTATTTCCGGTGTTCCGTAGTTCAACAGCGTGGCATCGACCTGCTGTTTGCGGTCAAGGAAATGCATGATGGTGCTCTGCTTGTGCTGCAACTCGTCGGCCGCGGACTGAAATTTGTCTTCCGCGGATACCAACGCGCCGTTCACTTCGTCGTACGACAACTGGAGATCGGCGACGCGGTTCTCGTAGGCCGATTGCATTTGCTGGTAGCGGTGGTCGCGTGCCGCGATGATGCGGTCCTTGAAGATGACGTTGACGGTGGCGAAGGCCACCCAGCCAAGGAATATCAAGCTCAGGCCGGCCAAGGTCGCTTGCAGCGCCGGACCGAAGGTAAAGAACTGCACCCGGCCATCGCTGCGAATATAGACTTGGCGCTCAGGAAAAGTTTCGTGAAGCCATGCCCAGACGCGCTCCACGAGCGTCTCCGCCATCTGCGAACTTCCCTTTTTGGCGTCTCTTCGAGCGCCGACCCCAGTTGCGTGTATTTCACCTAATTCTGAGCGGCCAATCAAGCTGTTAGCCCAGAAAAATGACCTCGAGGTTAATCGGGGGCCGAACCTATTTGGCGGTTTTGCGGGGTTCAAAGCGATTTTGCCGCAGCAAGCACGGCCTCCGCGTGTCCAGGAACCTTCACCTTGCGCCAAACCTGCCGGATTTTGCCATCTGGACCCACCAGGAAGGTCGCGCGCTCCATTCCCATGTATTTTCGCCCGTACATACTTTTCTCGACCCACACCCCGTACTTGTTTGCGACCTCGGTTTCTGGATCGCTGGCCAGGGTGAGTTTCAACTTGTGCTTGGCTTTGAATTTGTCGTGCGACGCAGGGCTATCCTTGGACACGCCCACCACGGGAATGCCTAATGCCCCGAATTTCTTTATGTTTTTGGTAAAATCGATAGCTTCACTGGTACAACCGGACGTATCGTCCTTCGGGTAAAAATAGAGGACGAAGGCTTGTCCCTTGAGCGCCGAGAGCGATACCTCTCCGGCGCCGTCCGTGGCGAGCTTGAACGCCGGGGCTTTGTCGCCGGGCTGCAAGTCCATGCAAAGTTCCCAAGAAGTTAAGTTGCGGTCAAGCGTCAGGCTGTATACGCGATAAAGTGATGCGCGAATTAGCGCAAGACCCCGCCGGTGCCTCGGTTATTGGCTATAGGATACAAAACGAGGTTCGCAGCTCTTGAAATTGCCAGACCTTTCGTCCTGGAGCCCAGTGTCGCTGGCGCGCAGATATATCAAGGCGCACCACATTACGCGTGCCGCGCTCATCGCGGCTGGATTGGCTGCAGCAATCTTCTTTTTCGTCGTCGGTGCCGGCGTTCGCCTGCTGATCGGCCCCGTGTCGCTCGGACCATTTGGCGGCACGCTCGCCACCGCGTTGGCCGACGCACTACCCGGCGTTAGCGTCAAATTCGATCAAGCCGCGATCGAATGGACGCGCGATGAAGGCAAGGTCAATCTCGTCATTCTGGGTGCTCGGATTTTCAACTCTGAAGGACGGATCATCGCCCAGGCGCCCAAGGCCGACATCGATCTCGCGGCCGGACCGTTCTTGAAGGGCAAGATCGTCATCAAGCGGATCGCGCTTGTCGGCGTGCAGCTCACGCTTGTGCGCACGGCGCAGGGCGGGCTGCGGCTCGGCATGGAGAAGGACAAGGGCGAACACGATATTCTCAGTCGCATTTCCGATGCGATTGCGGCGTCAAATGGCAAGACGGCATCGCTCGAGAGTTTTGCAATCCGCAATGCGCGGTTGGCTTTCTTCGATGAGACGACAGGTTTGTTTGTCGTCGCGCCGCACGCCGATTTTCGCCTCACAACTGTCGGCAAAAACCTTGATGCCACGATCGACGCGGCCATAGAAATCTCCGGTCACCCCGCCCACATCGCGGCCGAGATCACGTTTCCCCCCGGCAAGGGTAAAGTTGAAGGCGCAATCGCGGTCACCGGATTCGAAATTGGCGCGCTCGCCGCCAACAGCAAAACCTTTGCGGCCGTGAAGGACACGTTGCTCAAGGTCGACCTTTCGGCGTCGTTTTCGGTTCTAGGCTCTCATTTGGTCTCGGCGGATTTCGGCGCCAGTGCTCGGGGGGCATTTGCCGTACCCGGCTCCAAAAATGGGCCTGTTCATGTGCGCAGTTTGCGCGCGATCGGCCGTTATGACGGGAACACCAAGCGTCTTCTTCTCGAAGATGCCGTTATCGATTCCGACAAGATCAAGGGGCACCTGTCGGGAAGCGCCGACCTGACAGTGGATGACGCGGGCACGCTGTCGCGCGTCGGCGCCAACTTTCAAATTGAAAAGCTATTGCTGGCGATACCGGGTATTTTTGCCCAACCTGTCGCCTTTCAGCATGTCGATCTGCGTTGCGCCTGGCTTCCGGCGACGCGCGATCTGCTGATCGATCATCTTGGTATCAGCGGCGCTCCCCTTTCGATGCAGGCGTCCGGCAAGCTGACGCTGGTGCGTGGCCAGTCGCCTGCCGTCGATTTGACCGGCACAATGGCACCAATTGGCGTTCACGATCTCGTCCACTACTGGCCAATTGCCGGCGCCAAGGGTGCGCGCGATTGGGTGGCTGCAAACATGTTCGCCGGAATAGCGGGGCCTGCGACGTTCCAGGTGCATCTCTTAGCCGGCGCGCTCGATGGACCGGCGCTGCCCGCCGATGCGCTAAATGTGAAATTCACGTTGCGCGACGGCGAGATCAATTACATCACGGGCCTGACGCATCTAACCCAGGTTCAAGGCACGGCCGAACTGACCGGCGAAACATTTTCCGCCCAGGTGTCTTCGGCGCGGGCTGGGCCCCTTGTGGTAACAGCCGCCCACTTTGCGGTCCCGGACCTCAATGTGCCGGATGAGGCGGGCGATATCACAGGCCATGTGCAGGGCTCGATGCCCGACGTGCTCGCGCTGGTCGACATGCCGCCGCTACGCTATCCGACCCGCTTTGGCGTCGTTCCCGGTGACGCCAAGGGAATGGTGGCTTTGGACCTATCGGTCCATTTGCCTTTGAGCAAATCCGTGGGCATCGACGACATCAAGGTCGGGATCAAGGCTGCGGCAACCAATTTTGGTATTTCGCTCGGACCGCAAACGCGCCTCACTGATGGCACGGTCGATTTCGACATCGACAATCTGCGGCTGCATGCGACCGGCACGACGGGAATTGGCGGTTCCGCTTCCCGTGTGACATTGGATTGGACAGAAGATTTTAAGACAGCGAACGCGATCACCACCAAAATCGCCGTCAAGGGCACGCTCGACGAGCAAGCCCGCGCCGCCTTGAACATTCATATCAAGGATTATCTGAGCGGTCCGGTGGGCATCAATGGCACGCTGAGCGGTCATCGCGGCCAGCTGAAACAGTCAAATATGACGCTCGATCTGACGCCGGCGACGCTGTCGCTCGATCTCATCGGCATCAACAAGCCCGCGGGCTTTCCGGCCACGCTGCACGCCGTGACCACCTTTGGCGCTCATAGCAGCATTGCAACGGAAATTCTTCACGCAAATGGTCCCGGCATTGCGGTCGCGGCAAACGCGACCTTTGGCGACAACGGAATTTTGACTCAGTTGCAGGCCCCTGTGATTCATATCGGCCAGCAGGACGATTTCTCGCTCAACCTGACGCGCAATGCCTCTGGCGTGGATATCGTATTGCATGGGCGTTCCATCGACGGCTCCCGGCTTGCCGCACATGGCAACAGCAGCAGCGGCGACAACGGCGCCGCCGGCGCGGATGCCAAAGTCACTCCCCCCGAACCATTCCATGTCAGCGCCAAGCTTGATCGCATGATGCTGCGCGAGGGGGTCGTGATCGCACCCTTTGCACTCGATGCGACGGGCATCGGCGAGCGGCCAGCAACGATGTCCCTGACGGGCACCTTGTCCAAGACGGGGACGATTACCGGGTCCATCGTCCCGACAGATTCGGGCCGGCGCGTCACCCTGGCGACGAGCGACCTCGGCTTGTTTCTCAAAGGTCTGTTCGGCTTCAACAGCATTCATGGCGGCAAGTTGGAAATCTCCGCGACGATGCCCGGTAAAGCGAGCGATCCGGAATCCAAGGACCCCAATGTTCCTGATTTTCAGGGCAAAATGGTGCTGAGGGATTTCCGCGTCGTCGACCAGCCGTTCCTGGCGCGTCTGTTTTCGGCCGGTTCGCTTGGCGGATTGATCAACCTCATGCAGGGTCAAGGTATCGCCGTCGACAAGTTGGAAGTGCCGTTGTCCTCGCGCAACGGCGTTCTATCGGTGCATGACGCGCGCGCCACCGGACCCGCGATAGGCATTACCGCCGAGGGCTATATCGATCGGCCAAAGAACGCCATCGCGCTCAAAGGCTCGCTGGTGCCGCTGTTCGGGATCAATAGCGTGCTGGGTAACATACCGCTGCTGGGCGATGTGCTGACCTCCAAGCAAGGCGAAGGCATCATCGGTATGACCTATAGCGTGACCGGCGATGCCGATGAGCCGTCCGTCAGCGTGAATCCGCTTTCGGCCTTGGCGCCTGGAATCTTCCGCCGGATATTCGAGGGCCAGATGCCGAATGCCTCGCAAGCGCCGTCGAACAACGTGCCCAAACCGGTCGTGCCCGTACCGTCCCCGCCGGTGCCGGCACCGAAAAGCCAATAACGATTGCGTCAGATCGGCTTTACTAGAACGATCTTTTTCTTACCGTACTGAACGATAAATGCACCGACTTTCGCGTCGATCTCGTCAGCCTTTCTAAATACCTCCGCGCTGTCTTTGGCCAAAAGTTGCCCGTTAATTTTCACGGCGCCTTCAGAAATTTTTCTTCTGGCGTCAGAAAGGGACGTCGCAAGGCCAGATTCTTTTAAGATCGCCTCATTCTTTCGTTCGGTCCATCCTTGACCGCCGCTCCAATCCATATCGACTGTCGGCATATCCGCGTAATCGCTGCGCCCAAATGCTGCGCCAGCTGCCGCATGCGCCTTCTCCGCCGCATCGCGGCCATGCGCGAGCGCGGATGCTTCGGTCGCGAGGACTTTCTTCGCCTCGTTCAGTTCGGCGCCCTGAAGCGCTTCCAGCCGTGCGATCTCGCTATCGGGCAATTCGGTGAACAAGCGCAGGAAGCGCCCGACGTCGCCGTCCTCGGTGTTGCGCCAGTACTGCCAATAGTCATAGGGGCTGACCATGTCGGCGTTGAGCCACACCGCGCCCGCCGCCGTCTTTCCCATCTTCGCGCCGGACGAGGTGGTGATGAGCGGCGAGGTCAGACCGAAGAGCTGCGCATCCGCTACGCGTCGTCCCAAATCGATACCGTTGACGATATTGCCCCACTGGTCGGAGCCGCCGCATTGAAGCCGGCAGCCGTGACGGCGGAACAGTTCCAGGAAGTCGTAGGCCTGAAGGATCATGTAATTGAATTCGAGGAACGACATCGGCTGGTCGCGTTCGAGGCGAAGCTTCACGCTGTCCATGGTCAGCATGCGGTTGATCGAGAAGTGCCGGCCGATGTCGCGCAGGAATGGAATGTAGTCGAGCTTGTCCAGCCAATCGGCATTGTCGACCATGATCGCGTCGGATGGACCGTCGCCGAATTTCAGGAACCGCTCGAACGATTTGAGGATGCTCTGTTTGTTTGCCTCGATCTGTGCGGCGGTCAAGATTTGGCGCGTCTCGTCCTTGCCCGAGGGATCGCCGACCTTGGTCGTTCCCCCACCCATCACGACAATGGGCTTATGGCCCGCCTGCTGAAGGCGGCGCAGCGTCATGATCTGCACCAAGCTGCCGATGTGCAGGCTAGGCCCGGTGCAATCAAAGCCAATATAGGTTGTGACAGGTTGCTTGATGAACAGCGCGTCCAGCACCTCGGGTTCGGTGCAAGCATGATAGGCTCCGCGCGCCTGCAGGGTGCGGAGAAAATCGGAACGGAATTGCGGCGCGCTGACCATGGTATAAGTCTCTGGGAAAAGGGCAGGGTGTGTAACACGAATGACCGAAGTTCAAAAAGTCATAGGCCTGATGAGCGGCACCTCGCTGGACGGGGTGGATGCGGCGATTTTAGAAACCGACGGCGAAGGGCGGGTAATTGCTGGCCCCGCGCTGACGGTACCCTATGACGCGGCGGCCCGGGCGATGCTCCGCGCGGCGATCGGCGAGGCGCGCGAGGCCGTATTCGGCGCGCCCGCATCCCCGTCGATTCGCGATGCCGAGCGGCGCCTGACCGAGGCGCATGCCAGCGTCGTGAAGGCGCTGCTGGCGAAGGCGGGGCTGACGAGCGCCGATATCGGCCTTATCGGCTTTCACGGCCAGACCATCTTGCATCGGCCCGAGCAGGGTTGGACTTGGCAGATCGGCGATGGCGCACTTCTGGCGCGGCTGACCGCGATCGACGTCGTAAACGACTTCCGCTCGGCGGATGTGAAGGCTGGCGGCCAGGGCGCGCCGTTTGTACCCCTTTTCCATGCCGTCTTGGTGCGCGAATTGAAGTTCCTGAAGCTTCCGCTGGCGGTGGTGAACATTGGCGGCGTCGCGAACGTCACCTATGTCGGCCAGTCGATCCTTGCCTTCGACACCGGCCCGGGCAATGCACCCATCGACGACTGGGCGCAGCGGCACACGGGAAAGCCTGTCGACGAACACGGCAAATTGGCCAAGGCCGGGCGTGTCGATGCGACGGCGCTCGAAGCCATGCTGAACAATGATTTCTACGCCAAGATGCCGCCGAAATCGCTCGATCGGATGGATTTCGGTATTGCGGCGGTGGAACATTTGAATGCAGCGGACGGGGCGGCCACGCTGACGGCCTTCACCGCCGCGTCCGTCGCGCGCGCGCGCGAACATTTTCCCGAGCCCGTAACGGCCTGGATCGTGTGCGGCGGAGGGCGGCTCAATCCCGTCTTGATGGGCGAGTTACGCGCTCGGCTGGGCGCGCCCGTCCTGGCCGCCGAAGCGGTGGGCTGGCGCGGCGATTTCATCGAGGCCGAAGCCTTCGCTTATCTCGCCATGCGCTCGCGCAACGGGCTGCCGCTCAGCTTGCCCACGACGACGGGCGTGGCCGAACCGACGACTGGCGGGCGGTTCCACAAGGCGCCATCGCTTTAAGGGCACGAGTTACCCTTGATCGCCAGTGCCCTCCGTGAGGACCGCGGTCTAGCGGCCCTCCTGCGGGGTACTCATGCGGTGTGAAACATATTCCTTCACGCACTCCACGACTTCGGCTTCGTGCTTGTCGAAGTAATGGTTCGCACCGTCGATTTTCTCATAAGTAATCTTGATGCCCTTCTGCGCGGTCAGCCGGTCGACGAGCTTCTGCACATCGGCTTCCGGCACCACCATATCCTTGTTGCCATGCACGATCAGGCCCGACGAGGGGCAGGGCGCAAGAAACGCGAAATCATACATGCTGGCAGGCGGGGCGATGGAAACGAATCCAGTGATCTCGGGCCGCCGCATCAAAAGTTGCATGCCGATCCAGGCACCGAACTGGATGCCGCAGACCCAGACGAAGGACGGATTGGGATAGAGCGTGTTCATCCAGTCGAGAATGGCGGCGGCGTCGGAAAGCTCGCCCGCGCCGGAATCGAATGTGCCCTGGCTGCGGCCGACGCCACGGAAATTGAAGCGCACCGTGGTGCAGCCCAGTCCGTGGAACATATGAAACAGGTCATAGACCAGCGGGTTGTTCATGGTGCCGCCGAACTGCGGATGGGAGTGCAGGACAAGCGCCATCGGCGCCCCTGGCGCCTTTTGTCGCTGGTAGCGGGCCTCGATACGCCCAGCCGGGCCTGGAAGAATGATGTCAGGCATTGGTGGAAATGCTCCCTGGCGCTGGTCGATACAGGACTGTTTTCATGGCAGTTACGGGGGCTTTCGATGGGACAAGATGAGAATTAATATCGTTCAAAAACAGCGACATAATGGTTCTGATTTGAGCGCGTTCGTGGAATACTTGACTACGGTACTCAGGAAACCTATATCCGCTGAGGAAGAACGTCGCGCGGACGACCGCTGTTCTTACACCAAGCGGCCCCCCTGAACGCAAGGAAAACGCGCGCGACGCTTTGGAGTGAATGGCATGAGGCTCAGCACAAAAGGCCGCTACGCGGTAATGGCGATGGCCGATCTGGCGTCGCATGAAGTGGGTACGCGCCCAGTTTCCCTCGCGGATATTGCCGAACGGCAGGAAATCTCGCTCTCTTATCTGGAGCAGTTGTTCGCCAAGCTTCGGCGCAACGGCTTGGTGTCGAGCGTGCGCGGTCCCGGCGGCGGTTACCGGCTCAGCCGGTCCTCAGACGAGGTTCGCATCGCCGATATCATCATGGCGGTCGATGAACCCATTGCGGCCACACGCTGCAAACCGGGAAGCGCCAAAGGCTGTGCCAGCCAAGGCGCGCGATGCGTCACCCACGACCTTTGGGAAGAACTTGGGCGGCAGATACATGTGTTCCTCTCCGCGGTGTCCTTGGCCGACGTGGTGGAGAAGCGCGTGCTGGGCCGTGCGCAGCTCGACATTTCGTCCGATGGCGAAGACGCCAAGCCCGGGGACAGCCGCGCGGCAGCCTGAAGTTTTTGTAAGAGCACCATGGCTTATCTCGATCACAATGCGACATCGCCCTTGCGGGCCGAAGCCATCGCGGCCGCGGAACGCGCGCTGGCGATTTGCGGCAACGCTTCGTCGGTGCATGCGGGCGGACGTGCGGCGCGCATGATGATCGAAAATGCCCGGGAGAAAGTCGCGGCGTTGGCCGGCGTGCGTTCTCAGGACGTGATCTTTACCAGCGGCGGGTCCGAAGCCAATGCATTGGCGCTTTGGGGCGCGGTGCATGGCGCGCTCGACGCCGGCGCGCGCCTGACACGGCTTTTCGTCTCCGCCATCGAACACGAATCCGTGCGGGCAAACGCCGCAGTGCTTGCCGAGCGGGTGCCGGGGCTGCGTCTCGAAACAATCCCGGTGACGGCCGACGGCGCCGTCGATCTCGAAGCGCTGCGCGTCATGCTGCGCGAGGGCAAGGGCCGCACTTTGATCTCACTGATGTCCGCCAATAACGAAACTGGCGTCGTGCAGCCGGTCGCCGCCGCGACCGAATTGGCGCGGGAAGCAAATGCTCTCCTTTTTGTGGATGCCGTGCAGGCCGCCGGAAAGATCGCGATGCCGCAGGCTGACTACGTTTCGATTTCGGCGCACAAGATCGGCGGACCACAAGGCGCGGGCGCATTGATCTTGCGCGATGGCGTACCCTTCGCGGCGCAGACCCTCGGCGGCGGACAAGAGCGCGGCCACCGTGCCGGAACAGAAAATCTTGTCGGTATTGCGGGCTTCGGCGCTGCTGCGGAAAGCGCGCTGCGCGACTTGGACCGCATGGCCAGGACGGCAGAACTTCGCGATGCATTCGAGGAAGGGCTGAGGCGTCTGTCTCCCGATGTGGAAATATTCGGCGTGCGCGCGCCACGGCTTCCCAACACCTCGAATTTTGCCTTGCCGGGCCTGTCGGCGGAAAACGCGCTGATGGTGCTGGACCTCGACGGGGTGATGCTGAGTTCCGGTGCGGCATGTTCGTCCGGCAAAGTGAAGCCGTCCTCCGTTCTTGCCGCGATGGGTGTAAGAGAAGACCTCGCGCGCAGCGCCTTGCGGGCGAGCTTTGGTTGGAATTCAAACGTGGCCGATGGCGATGCCGCACTCGACTCTCTTTCGAAACTGCTTGCGCGTCGCCGTGCGCGCGCCGCATGAGGCCAACGATGTCGTCCGCTGCCATTGAAACCAAGGACCAGGTCGCTGCGCTCGGCGAGAAGTACAAGCATGGCTTCGTCACCGACATCGAGATGGAGCGCGCGCCCAAGGGGCTGTCGGAAGATACGGTGCGCTTTATTTCCGCCAAGAAGGGCGAGCCGGAGTGGATGCTGGACTGGCGTCTTGCCGCTTATCGGCGCTGGAGCGAGATGACCGAGCCGAATTGGGCGCGAGTGCATTACGCCAAGATCGATTATCAGAACGCCTATTATTACGCTGCGCCCAAACCGGCGGAAAACCTCAAGAGCCTGGACGAAATCGATCCCAAGCTCTTGGAGACTTACAACAAGCTCGGCATCCCGCTGTCCGAACAAAAGCTGCTCGCTGGTGTCGCGGTTGATGCGGTGTTCGATTCCGTTTCGGTCGCCACGACGTTCAAGGAAAAGCTAAACGAGGCGGGTGTAATTTTCTGCCCGATGTCCGAAGCCATCCGCGAGCATCCCGATCTGGTGCGCAAATATCTCGGCACCGTCGTGCCGGTCAGCGACAATTTTTTCGCCACGCTGAATTCGGCGGTGTTTTCCGATGGAACCTTCGTCTATGTGCCCAAGGGCGTGCGCTGCCCGATGGAGCTGTCCACCTATTTCCGCATCAACGCCAGCAATACAGGCCAGTTCGAGCGCACGCTAATCATCGCCGATGAAGGTTCTTATGTGTCTTATCTGGAAGGCTGCACCGCGCCCAAGCGCGACGAGAACCAGCTGCACGCCGCCGTGGTGGAGTTGGTGGCGCTGCAGAATGCGGAGATCAAATACTCCACGGTGCAGAACTGGTATCCGGGTGACGAGAACGGTCTGGGCGGCATTTTCAATTTTGTCACCAAGCGCGGCGATTGTCGTGGCGCGAACTCCAAAATTTCCTGGACGCAGGTTGAAACCGGTTCGGCGATCACCTGGAAATATCCAAGTTGCATCCTGCGCGGCGACAATACCGTCGGCGAATTCTATTCCATCGCCATCGCCAACAATTATCAGCAGGCCGACACCGGCACCAAGATGATCCATCTGGGCAAGAACACGCGCTCGCGGATCATCTCCAAGGGCATCAGCGCCGGCAAGGCGCAGAACACCTATCGCGGCCTGGTCAGCGTGCATCCGAAGGCGGCCAATGCGCGCAACTACACGCAATGCGACTCGCTGTTGATCGGCGGAAAATGCGGCGCCCATACCGTGCCCTATATCGAAAGCCGCAATCCCTCCGCGCGCATCGAACACGAAGCGACGACCTCCAAGATCGCCGAGGATCAGTTGTTCTATTGCCTGCAACGCGGCATCTCGCAGGACGAAGCGGTGTCGCTGATCGTCAACGGCTTTTGCCGCGAAGTGCTGCAGCAATTGCCGATGGAATTCGCGGTGGAAGCACAAAAACTGGTTGGGATTTCATTGGAGGGAAGCGTCGGATGATGCAATTCCTCCCAAGTCATGGCCCGCGAATGCGGGCCACCCAGTTGGGCGTAGAACTCTCTGCGCGCGCGGACGCGCGCTTTATGGGTGGCCCGGTCAAGCCGGGCCATGACAATATTGAATTAAAGGTCATTCGGAATGCTTGAAATCAAAGACCTTCATGCCTCCGTCGGAGACAAAGAAATTCTCAAAGGGCTGACGCTCAGCGTCGGCGCGGGCGAGGTGCACGCCATCATGGGGCCGAACGGTTCTGGCAAGTCGACGCTCTCCTATGTTCTGGCGGGACGCGCGGGCTATGAGATCACCTCGGGCAGCATCACTTATCGCGGCGCGGATTTGACCAAGATGAAGCCTGAGGAACGCGCCGCCAAGGGCATGTTCCTGGCGATGCAGTATCCCGTCGAAATTCCCGGCGTTACCACGATGAATTTCCTCAAGACCGCGCTCAACGCCCAACGCCGCGCGCGCGGCGAGACCGAATACGACGCCATGAGCATTCTCAAGCTGGTGCGCCAGAAAGCGACCGCGCTCCAGGTCACCGAAGAGATGCTGAAGCGCGCGCTCAATGTCGGGTTTTCCGGCGGCGAGAAGAAGCGTCTCGAAATCCTGCAGATGGCGCTATTCGAACCCAAGCTGGCGATCCTCGACGAAACCGATTCCGGCCTCGACATCGATGCGCTGAAACTGGTGGCCGATGGGGTCAACATGCTGCGTGCGCCGGATCGCGCGATGCTGGTCATCACCCATTATCAGCGCCTCCTTGATTACATCGTGCCCGACCGCGTGCATGTCCTGTCGGGGGGACGCATCGTCGCCGAAGGCGGCAAGGAATTGGCGCTAGAGCTTGAGGCCAAGGGCTACGCCAATATCGTGAAAGAGGACGCATGAGCGCCGCTTCGCCAGCGATTGATACACGGCGGGCCGAGGCGCTCGAGAGCTTTCGCGTGCGCGGCATGCCGCATCGCCGGTTCGAGCATTGGAAATATAGCGATCTGCGCGCGGTGCTCGATGCGGGCCAGGTCGCACAGGCGGGTACGGCTGCGTGGCAGATTGAAAATCCGCCGGATGGCGTAGAGTTGTTCGACCTGGCCAAACCGGCCGAAGCGCCGGCTTGGGTCGAGAAATATTTGGGCGCGGTGGGCAACCGACCCACGATGGAAGAAGCATCGCTGGCCTTTGCGGATGGCGGCGTGGCGCTGCGGGTGATCGCTGGGCGCAAGATTGCTGTGCCGCTGCGGCTGCAGATTTCGTCTCCCGGAAACACCCGCGTCCTGATCGTGCTCGAAGAAGATGCGGCGTTGAGCATGATGGAAACGCATGCCGATGATGCCGGCCAGTTGCGCAATGTCGGCGTCGAGATTGCGCTGGGCAAAGGCGCGACGCTTCGCCATGTGCGGTGCGGCACTCATGCGCCGAAATCCATCGTGATCGAACATATCGCCGTGGCGCTGCTCGGCAATGCGCAATATCGCGCCCATTTTGCGAATTTCGGCGCCCGGCTTTCGCGTACCGAGCTTCACATCGTCCTACAGGAGAAGGGCGCCCAGGCGCATCTTTCTGGCGTCGGCGTTCTGGGCAGCGATGTTCATTCGGACGTGACGTCTCATATCGAGCATGCGGCGGGCGATACGCAAAGCACGCAATTGTTCAAGAATGTCGTGGGCGGAAAATCGCGTGGCGTTTATCAGGGCAAGATCACAGTGCGTGAAGGAGCCAACGGCTCCGACAGCCGCCAGACGGCGAAGGCCATTTTGCTTGGCGCCCATGCGGAAGCCGATTTGAAGCCGGAACTTGTCATCTTCGCCGACGACGTAAAATGCGCCCATGGCGCGGCGGTCGGCGATCTGGATGCGGAGTCCTTGTTCTATCTCTGCTCGCGCGGCATCCCAGAAAAGGAAGCGCGCAATCTTCTGGTGCGCGCCTTTGTCGAAGAAGCCGTCACGGAAATAGAGGACGAAATGCTTCGCGCCGCGGTGTGGAGCGACGTGGAAAAAGCCTTGCCGCGCGCCTTGGGCCATGACCGGCTGATGGGGCTCTTTTCATGAGCGTGCATTTCACTCCGCCGCGCGCGGATTTCGAGATCCTGTCGCGAACCGTCTATGGCAAAAAGCTGGTCTATCTCGACAGCGCGGCCTCGGCGCAAAAGCCGCGCCAAGTGCTCGACGCGATGCACGCCTTTGCCACGACCGAGTATGCCAATGTGCATCGCGGCGTGCATTATCTCTCGGCCATGGCGACGCAGCGCTATGAAGCGGCGCGCGAGACCGTGCGCGCTTTTGTAAATGCTCAGCATACGGAAGAAATCGTCTTCACCAAGGGCGGTACCGAGGCGATCAACCTGGTCGCGTCGTCCTGGGCTTCGCCGCGCATCCGGGCGGGCGACGAGATCGTGCTGAGCGTGATGGAGCATCACTCCAACATCGTGCCGTGGCATTTTCTGCGCGAACGCCAAGGCGCGGTTTTGAAATGGGTCGATGTGCTGGACGACGGCTCGCTCGACATGGCCGCGCTTGATGCCGCAATCGGCCCGAAGACGAAGCTGGTCGCCATCGCGCATATGTCCAATGTGTTGGGCACGGTGACACCGCTGAAAGAAATTATCGCGGCTGCCCACGCCAAGGATGTCCCGGTGCTGGTTGATGGCTGCCAAGGTGCGGTGCATGAGAGCGTGGACGTGCGCGATCTTGACGTGGATTTCTACGCACTCACCGGCCACAAGCTCTATGGGCCGACGGGCATCGGCGCGCTCTATGCCAAGCGCAAACATTTGAACGCCATGCGCCCTTACAATGGCGGCGGCGAGATGATCCGCGAAGTGACCCGCGAGACTGTCAGCTATGCCGAGCCGCCGGCGCGTTTCGAAGCCGGCACGCCGCCCATCGTGGAAAGCGTCGGCTTGGCCGCGGCGCTGGATTATATGGCGTCGTTCGACCGCGCCGCGGTCAAGGCGCATGAAACCTCTTTGCTGGACGCCGCGCGAGAAGCCGTGCGGGCGTTCAACTGGTTGCGGGTGATCGGCGATGCGCCGGGTAAGGGCGCAATTCTATCCTTCGAAACCGACGGCATGCATGCCCACGACGTGGCGACAATTTTGGACCGCGATGGCGTGGCGGTGCGCGCCGGGCACCACTGCGCCCAGCCGCTGATGGAGCGCTTCGCGGTATCTTCCACATCGCGCGCCTCCTTCGCGCTTTACAACACGCATGACGATGTGGATGCATTGATCGAAGGCCTGCACAAGGCACGAAAGATTTTGGGTTAGGGCGATGGACGACGGTTTGCGCGAACTTTATCAGGAAGTGATCCTCGATCACTCGCGGCATCCGCGCCATTTTGGCGTGCTGGATGCCCCGACCCATACGGGCGAGGGCTACAATCCCTTGTGCGGCGACCGCGTGAAACTGTTCCTGGTGGTCGACGGCGACGGCCGTATCACGGACGTCAAGTTCGACGGCAAGGGCTGCGCCATCAGCCAGGCCTCCGCCTCTTTGATGACCGACATGCTGGCCGGGCGCACAGTCGCCGAAGCCGAAAAGCTGATGGATGGGTTCCTCCATCTGGTGAAGGGCGAAAACGCGGACGGCCTGGATGCCGACGATCGCGAACGGCTCGACGTCATGGCGGGCGTTTCGGCCTTTCCCATGCGCGTGAAATGCGCGACGCTGGCCTGGCATACGATGAAATCGGCGCTGGAGGGCGGTGAACCCGCCATAATCGAATGAACGCCGAACCGCAGAAATTGGACACGGAAGCCGCTGTTTCGGCGCTCCCCGCAGAAGAGTTGGAGGCGTTTACCGCCAAGCTCGTGGCCGCGCTCAAGACGGTGTACGATCCCGAGATCCCGGTGGACATTTACGAACTCGGGCTTATCTACAAGGTGGATGTTGCGGACAACAAGGACGTGACGGTGGACATGACGCTGACGGCGCCCGGTTGCCCGGTTGCCGGCGAAATGCCGAACATGGCCAAAGCGGCGCTGGAAACCGTGGAAGGCATCGGCGCGGTGACCGTGAACATGACCTTCGAACCGCCCTGGACACCCGAACGCATGAGCGAAGAAGCCAAACTCGAATTGAACATGTTCTGATGAGCGAACAAACCGCCAGACCAAAACGCGAGCGTCCCAAGGCCATGCGCCTGACGGACAGTGCCGCCGCGCGCATCCGCGACATCGTTGCGAATGCGGATGGGCGCTATCAGGGTGTGCGCGTCGGCGTCAGCAATGGCGGCTGCGCGGGCATGGCCTACACCATGGATTATGCCGAGACCGCCGCCCCGCTGGAGGAAGTGGTCGAGGACAAGGGCGTCAAAATTTTCATCGATCCCAAGGCCATCATGTTCCTGATCGGGACCGAGATGGATTTCGTGCGCGAGAAGCTGGGCGCGCGTTTCGTCTTCAACAATCCGAACCAAACGGCGGCATGCGGCTGCGGCGAATCCGTTTCCATTACGCCCGCCAAGGTGGACTAGCGTGCGCGCCGGGGCCGAACCCTATCGCCCGGACCTCTTCGAACAATTCGGCACGGTGTTCGCGCGGCGCATGTTCGGCGGCCTCGGCCTGTTCGCCGGCGACGTCATGGTCGGCATCGTCATCGACGATTTGATCTACCTCAAGACGGACACCACGACGCGCCCGCGCTTTGTGGCGGAAGGGATGGAGCCCTTCGTCTACAGCAAGCGCACCGGCGAGGAAGTCGCCATGTCCTATTACGCGGTGCCGGACCGGCTGTACGACGAGCCGGAGGAATTCGCGGAATGGGTCCGCGCCGCCTATGCCGTCGCCGAGCGCTCCCCGGCCGTCCAGAAGAAACGCGGCATGACCGGCAAACCGGCACGCGCGAAACGCGCCCGCGCCTGACGGGGCAAAATCCTGTATCCTGGCGCGGTGGATCGAGGTCTGCGGATTTGAAGCGGCATTTCCTGCGCGATGTCATGGACGGGGTCTCGCCTGAGTGGCGCAAGGCCGCCTTGGAAGATGGCCCGGGGCTTGCCGCCTCGTTGCTGCTTCATGGCCTGATTGTGCTGGCGATTCTCCTGTTCGTGATGGATCGCGCTTCGCACACTTCGCCGCCCGCCTTTCGTCTTGTGCCCATCGATCTGGTGCGGCTGGGCGAATTCACCACGTCGCCCCAGGCCGAACAGAAGGCCGTGGTGCCGCAACAGCGCGCCGCCAAGCCGCAACAAGCGGCCAGCCCGACCGACGAAAGCCTTTCGCCGACAGGCCGCAAGGCACCGCCCGTTGACACGCTCGACGCCAAACTTCGGGCGCTGGCGCGGCTTCGCCAGCCGCCGAGCGTACTGAAGATCGAGAACGGGCAGGGCGCCTCCAATGTCGATGCGGCGAATGACGGCACGCCCGGCGACCGCGCGGCCTACAGCATCCGCGATTATGTCCGTGCTCAAGTCGAGCGGCGCTGGAGCCTCAATCTCGCCAAGCTCGGCCCGCGCGAATATTCCATTCCGATCCGCATTGTGATGAAGGCGGACGGGTCCATCGTGTTGTCCGAAATCGTCGACATGGAGCGGGCAAAGCATGATGCGCTCTACCGCGATGTCGCGATCAGCGCGCGCAATGCGGTGACCTTATCCTCGCCCATCGCCCTGCCGCCCGGCGATTATCCCAAGACGATGCACATGGTGCTGAACCTCAACCCGCGCGACACGCTGCGCTGAGGAATTCTTTTTTCACCTCGATTTTGAGAGAATCCACCCGCCCATCATTTGGCGCTTTTTGAAAAACGCGCGCGAAAGCGTGGCCGCGCCGCCCGGCGTACGCTCGCCGGTTGTGCCTCAAATGCCTCCCCGCCCACGCTTTTTGGCGCCAGCCTTAGGGACATTCCTGTTGGGATATAAGAGAGATGGGTATTCGACCTTGTCGGTTCAAGGGGGGGTGGTGTCAAAATTTGAATTTTCCCAACCACCCGCCACTTTATGCTTTTCTTACTTTCATCACGAAATAGGTAAGATCGTCGCCTTTGGCGATCATGAGCTGGTGGGGCACACCTGCCGAAATATGCACAACATCGCCTTCGGCTATCACGCTCGCTTTGCCGCCCGTCACCGCGCTGCCACGAATCTCGCCGGGACTTTCTTCTTTGGCGTCCACGATGGTGCCTTCGGTCAGAAGGGTGGCCTTGCCGCTCACGATCACGAAGACATCGGCATGATTCTGATGCAGTTCCGCCCCGCCATCGACGGCGCGGTAGGTGAGCATGGTGTGGTGATTGCCGTAGTGGCAGAGCGAAACGCCCGCCGCACCGGTTGAGACTGCTTTGGCCTTCAGGCCTTCGCCGGTTTTGGCCAAATCGACCGCGGAATAATGGTCGGCAGGCGCTGCCGGTGTCGTCCCACCCGTGCTGGTCGTTGTGTTGCTCATGGCTCATCCCTCAAAACGCGTTTGTTGTGCGGCACCGCTCGTGTCCTAATTTGAGGGCTATTCCTGTTCCGGTTGCCAAAGCTCGATCTTCGTTCCGTCGGGATCGAGGATCCATGCGAACTTGCCCATGCCGTCCATCTGCTGACGACCGTTCACCTCAACGCCTTTGGCCTCAAGACCGGCAAGGAAGGCGTCGAGGTCGTCCACCGCGAAATTGATCATGAACTCGCGTGAAGAGGGCTTGAAATAGCCTGTGTCCTTGTTGAAAGGAGACCATACCCCGCATGGGGGACCTGCACCTTCCGCGCGTATCATTGCGCCGCCCCAATCCTCGATATGCAGTCCAAGCGTGTCGCGATACCACGCGGCAAGCGCCGCTGGGTTTGCGCTATGGACGAATACCCCACCAAATCCCGTAATACGCGCCATCAGCAATCTCCCCCGTCGGCCCTAGTTTGAAGTCTGCCCCACCAACTCGGTCAACGTCCATAGCCTTTCAGAAACACCTGCCGCCATGGCGGGGCAACGGTCCACGCGGAAAAATCTACGGCAGGTCGCGCGCCACGCGGAAGCCGGCGAGGCTGGAATAGTCGTATTCGCCGCCGTCGGGCGCGCCGCTGCTGCGCGTCGCCGAGCGGATGAAGACCGGCACATTGTCCCACGATCCGCCGCGCAGCACATGCTTGGCGCAGCCCATTTCGATCCAGGGGCGGCTGTTGGCGGGCGCGCCGAGATAGGAGCGGTGCCAGCAATCGGCGGTCCACTGCCACACATTTCCCAGCATGCCGTAAAGCCCGAACGGATTGGGCGCGAAGCTCTCCACGTCGGATAGTTCGCTGTTGTCCCATTTGCTGCCGCAGCCGTTGCAGTTGGCGTTATCCGTGCCGATGTCCGCGCCCCACCAGCGCGCGGTGGTGGTTCCGGCGCGCGCGGCATACTCCCATTCCGCTTCGCTCGGCAAGCGATAGGGGTTTTTCGACATCCCCGGATGCTCGCTGCGTGCCCTGGCGTTCAGCCAGGCGATATAAGCCTCGGCGTCCTTCCAATCGAGACATGAGGCAGGCCAGAGGCGCGGCTCCGACGAATAGGGGGGATAGGCATAGCCGCTGCCCAGCGAGCGCCATTTCATGTTGAGCAGCGCGTTGCAGGGGGCCGGCTGATAGCCGGTGGCTTTCAGGAAGATCAGGAACTCCTCGCTGGTGACGTCGAATTTGCCCAGCGCGAAGGCTTTGACCGAAACCACATGCTGCGGGCCTTCGCTGTCGAAGCGGCCCGCCTCGCTTGCCGGGCTTCCCATGACGAACTTGCCCGCGGGAATTCCCACCATCGGCGGGCAGCCGTCGCATTCGGTGAATTCGCGGCCGGTCTGTTCCTGCGCCGTGGCTGGTCGAACGAACGCTGCGGCACAAAGCAACAGGGCGAATGGGAGAAGAGAATGCCTCCACCCCATTCGCCTGTCGCTTGGTTTCAAACGCGCTCTACCACAAATGAACGCGCTGGTCGGGCGGCAGATAGTATTTGTCGCCCGGCTTGACGTCGAAGGCGTCGTACCAGCCGTCCACATTGCGCGTCGCGCCGATCACGCGGAAGGGAGCGACCGTGTGTTCGTCCGATAGAGTCTGCGTACGGACGGCATTCTCGCGGTATTTCGAGCGCCAGATTTGTCCATAACCCAGGAAGAAGCGCTGATCGCCGGTGAAGCCGTCGACCACGGGCGCCTGCTTGCCATCGAGCGAGAGGTGATAGGCCTTCAGCGCGATGGTCAGTCCGGCGAGGTCGGCGATGTTTTCGCCCAGCGTGTTCTTGCCGATGACGTGCAGGCCCGGAAGCGGCTCGTAGGTGTCATATTGGGTGACAATCTCCCCCGTCCTTGTGTCGAAGTTCTTGGTGTCGTCCGCCGTCCACCAGTCTTCCATGACGCCGCTGCCGGCATATTTCGAACCCTGGTCGTCGAAGCCATGGCTGATCTCGTGACCGATCACCGCGCCGATGCCGCCGTAATTCACCGCATCGTCGGCGGCGGGATCGAAGAAGGGCGGCTGCAGGATCGCAGCCGGGAAGACGATCTCGTTCCACGACGGATTGTAGTAGGCGTTGATCGTGGACGGCGTCATGCCCCATTCCGACTTGTCGGCGGGATCGTCGAGCCGCTTCACGTCGCGGTTCCACTCGAACACTGTGCTGCGCTGAACGTCGCCGATCAGATCGTCACGGGTGATCGTCAGGTCCGAATAATCGCGCCACTTATCGGGATAGCCGATCTTGAGTGTGTAATGGTGCAGCTTATCCAGCGCTTTCTGCCGTGTCGCTTCGCTCATCCAAGGAAGGGTCGCGATATCCTGCTCATAAGCCTTCATCAGATTGGCGACGAGCGCCTGCGCCTTCGCTTTGGCTTCGGGCGGGAAATATTTGGCGACATAGAGCTGACCCAGCGCCTCGCCCAAATCATTGTCGAGCAAACGCACGCCGCGTATCGGCCGGCTCAACTGCGCCGTGCGTCCGCCGAGCACCGTTCCGTAGAACGCGAAGCTGGTGTCGTCGAATTTCTGCGGCAGGTAGCCGGCATAGGTGTGCAGATAGCTGACGGCCAAGTAATCGCGCCAAACGGAGACCGGCGTCTTCGCGAATATCTTGGCGATTTCCGGGAAGGTCTTGGACATTTTCGGATCGGACGCGGTTTCGGAGACGATCACCTGGCGCGCGCCATGCGGGCTGGTAGTCGGAATCCCGGCTTCCTTGAAGAAGGCATCCCAAGGAAATTGCGGCGCCAGTTTCTTGAGGTTGCCATAAGGCATCGGGTTGTAGGTCAGCGTGTCATCACGGCGATGCGCGCGATCCCACGAGACTTTGGCGATTTCGGTTTCCACGGCCAGAATTTTCGCGGCGCGCACATCGACATTCTTGAAGCCCGCCAAGGTCATCATGTCCACGAGGTATTTCTTATACGCCTCGCGCGTATCCGCCATCGCTTTGTCGGGGAGCAGATAATAATCGCGGTCGGGCATTCCGAGGCCCGATTGCGATAGATTGACCGAATAGGCGTCCGGGTTTTTGTTGTCGATGCCGATCTCGACGTTAAAGACGCTTCTGATCCCCAGCCGCGGCGAGGCCATGGCACGCGCCACATCGGCCTTAGTCTTGAGGTGCGCAAGATAATCGAGGTCCGCTTTCACCGGCGCAAGACCGCGATCGGTGATCTGCTTTTCATCGACAAAGGCGTCGTAGAAATCGCGCAGCTTGCGCTCGTTCGTCGTGAGCTGATCGGCCGGGCGGGCCTCGAGCCCGTCGACGATCTCGCGCATGCGCTTTTCGCTGAGAATTTGCAGAGTCTGGAACGAACCGGTGCTGGAGCGGTCGGCCGGGATGGTCGCCGTCTTAATCCAATTGCCGTTGACGTAATCGAAGAAATCGTCGCCGGGCTTCACGCTCTTATCCATGCCGCTGAGATCGACCCCCCACGTGCCGAGCGTCGCCTTTGGCGCCGGCGGCGTGTCCAGCTTTGTGGATGTAGGGTGCATGGTGCAGCCGGCGAGAAGGACACCGGCAAGTGCGAGAAGACTGCGTCGCATAGGTTGCTCCGTCATGTGCAGATCAGCGGGCCATGCCCGCCAAGATTACCCTGGATATGCCCGTAGCGGCGGCGGCAATGCAAGTCACGGAAGCGCGATTGCCGGGCGATTGGTTACTTGCCTTTGAAGGATGGCGGACGCTTTTGCAGGAAGGCGCTGACGCCTTCGATGAAGTCTTGCGTGCCGCCCGCGAGCTGCTGGCTTTTGCATTCTACCTCAAGTTGTTGCTCATAGGTGTTCGAAGGGCTCTCCCAATACAGCCGCCGCATGGCCGTGAGCGCCACGGTCGGGCCTTGCGCAAGGCCATCGGCGAGCTTCAAAGCTTCGCCGATCAGCGCCGGGTCATCGAAGACGCGGTTGATCAAACCCCATTCCAGGGCCTTTTCCGCCGGCAGCTTCTCGGCCAGCAGCGACAGCTCGCGGGCGCGCGCCAGGCCGATCAGCCGCGGCAAGAGCCAGGTGGAGCCGCCGTCAGGCACCAGACCGATCCGCGCGAAGGCTTGGGAGAAATAGGCCGAGCGCGCCGCCAGCACCAGATCGCCCATCAGCGCGATGCTCATGCCGATCCCGACACAGGGTCCGTTGACCGCCGTGATCACGGGCAAGGGCAGGTCGCGCAATTTGCGCAGCAGCGGGTGGTAGAGTTCATCCAGCCGCATTCCGATGCTGGCCGGTATGTCGGCGGCGCCTTTCGCCGGTCCCTCGGACAGATTGGCGCCCGAGCAGAAGGCGCGGCCCTCTCCGGTGAGGATGAGGGCGCGAAACCCGCTGGCGGGCGCGGCGACGAAGTCCAGGGCCTCGATTGCGCCGCCGATCAGCTTGGCGGACAACGCATTCATCACTTCGGGATGATTCAGCACCAGCACGGCGGTGGCGCCGTGACTGGTGACGTGGACGCGTTCGAATTCGGTTCGCATGGCAACCCCGGCAATGTCACCCAACCTTAGGCAGGGATTGTCGCGATTGAAAAGCGCTTAGGCGGCGTGATTTTCTGCCGGAGCGGCAAGTTCGCTTTCGCCGACCACGCGATTTCGCCCCAAATGCTTGGCGCGATAGAGGCAGTTGTCGGCGCGCTGCACCAGCGTTTCGGCGCGGTCTTCGGGGGACAATTGTGCGACCCCGATGGAGATCGTGATCGTCCCCAAGACGTCGCCGGTCGATTTCTTGACCAGCCGCTTGCCTTCCACCGTCCCGCGAATCTGATTGGCGAGATTGATGGCGTCGGACAATCCCGTTTGGCGCAGAATGACGGTGAATTCCTCGCCGCCGTAACGCGCGGCGGTATCGCGGCCCTTGACGTTTTCGGAAAGACAATTCGCGACCAAGCGCAAAACCTTGTCGCCGGTTGGGTGACCCCACGAATCGTTGAAATTCTTGAAGTGATCGATGTCACACATCAAAAGCGTCATCGGCGCCCCGGTCTCGGTCGCATCTTCGATCGCGGCCTGCAATTCGCTGTCGAAGACTTTGCGGTTGGCGATGCCCGTCAGCGGATCGGCGCGGCTTTCCTTGCGAACATGGTCGAGCTGCACCTTGAGTTCGCTGACCTGTTCGGAGGATTGCTTCAATTCGACTTCGAGCGTTTTGGTGCGTGTTTCCATGGCGCGCGTGGCGCCGAGCAAGCCATCGACCAGCTTGCGCATGCCGTCCGGCGATTGGTCGTCGCCAAGCTCGCCGCTTACTTCCGACAGGGCGCGGCCATAATCGCCCGCGTGTTTCCCCGCGTCGTCCAACTTGCCGCGAACCATGTCCAACATTTCGCTGATGCCGCTGCCCGCGCCGTCCACGGCCTTGGCGACGCGCGCATGCGCGATACAGCGCAGACGCAGATCGTCGAGCACCGGAGGCGGGAACGGGAGCTTCTGAGCGATCATCTCGCCCATGATCCGCGTCAGCGTGGCGTTCTGACCGGAGGCGTAGATGTAAAACAGTTCGAAGTGGTCCGGCGTCGGCACGACGTTGTTGTCGCTCATCAAAGCGAGCGCGGTCGCGGCCAAAGCCTGTTCGCGTTCTTGACTGTCCACGCCGGTCCCCGAAATCTTGTCGTTAGGCCAAGTTGCCATGGCTTGCGAGCGCAATTCTTTGCAGGCGGAGGGTAAGAAACCGTTAAGAGCGGATTGTCGGGGCGCTTTGCTGCTGCTTTACTTTAACAAACAATAAATTCGAACCGGGCCGGGACACCACGAAGATGAGCTCAGCACAAACAACCGCCGCCGGACAGAACGGCGCCATGCGTCAGGTACTGGATCGCCAGCGCAAGGCTCAGTTGGCGGAAGGTCCGCCGAGCGCCGAACAACGCATTGCGCGGATCGATCGCGCCATCGCCCTGCTGGTCGGGCACCAGGACGCCATCGTGGAAGCGCTGCGCCAGGATTTCGGCCATCGCAGCATCCACACCACGTTGCTGGCCGACGTTGCCGGGTCGATTGGGTCCTTGAAATTCGCCAAGGCGAATTTGCGCGCCTGGATGCGCCCCGAGAAGCGCAAGGTGACGCCGGCGCTGCTCGGCCTGATGGGCGCGCGGGCGCGGGTGGAATATCAGCCCAAGGGCGTTATCGGCATCATCAGCCCGTGGAATTTTCCAGTGCAGTTGACCTTCGTGCCGCTGGCGGGTGTGTTCGCCGCGGGCAATCGCGCGATGATCAAGCCGAGCGAGTTCACCCCGCGTACCGCCGAGCTCATGGCGCGGATGTTCCGCGAGGTGTTCGACGAGAACGAAGTCGCGGTGTTCCCCGGCGGGCCCGATGTCGGCGCGGCGTTCGCGGGCTTGCCGTTCGACCATCTTCTGTTCACCGGCGCGACATCGGTCGCTTATCATGTGCAGCGCGCGGCGGCGGAGAATTTGGTTCCGACCACGCTTGAGCTGGGCGGCAAGTCGCCGGTCATCATCGGGCGTTCCGCCAATATCGAACTCGCCGCCAAGCGCATCATGCTGGGCAAGTCGCTGAACGCGGGCCAGGTTTGTCTCGCGCCTGACTATGTGATGGTGCCCGAGGATAAGGTGAAAGCATTCGTCGGCGCCGTGCAAGCGAGCGCCGCCGCGATGTTCCCGACGCTGAAGGACAATCCCGATTACACCTCGGTGATCAATGCGCGCCATTACGACCGGCTGATGGGCTATCTCGCCGACGCCAAGGCAAAGGGCGCCGAGATTGTGGAGCTCAATCCGGCGCGGGAGGATTTCAGCCAGCAGCCGTTCCACAAAATTCCCATGACGCTGGTTCTCAATCCGACCGACGACATGGCGATCATGAAGGACGAAATCTTCGGCCCGCTGCTGCCGGTGAAAACCTATAGCAGGGCGGACGAAGCGATCGGCTATATCAACGATCATCCGCGCCCGCTGGCGGTTTATTATTTTGGCTCGGACGCGGCGGAGGAAAAGCGGGTTCTCGAACGCACCACGTCAGGCGGCGTTTCGGTGAACGACGTCATCATGCATGTCAGCATGGAGGATTTGCCGTTCGGCGGGATCGGCCCCTCTGGCATGGGCGCCTATCACGGCCACGACGGCTTCAAGACCTTCAGCCATGCCAAGGCGGTGTTCCACCAAGCGGGTCTCGATGTGACGGCGATGCTGTGCCCGCCTTACGGCGCGAAGTTTATGAAATTGGTGATGGGGCAGATTAAGCGGTAGGAGCTGATACCCTTCACCCTCCCCTTGAGGGAGGGTCGAAGGCGGATTTGCGCATCAGCGCAAAGACGGCTTCGGGGAGGGGTCCTGTTTGGGCACGACCCCTCCCCGAAAAATCCCTCGCGTCCGCTCGCTGCCGCTCACGGACTTCGGAATTTTTCGACCCTCCCTCAAGGGGAGGGTCGAATTGTGGAATCACTCGTCCGCTTTTTCTTTCTTTGTCACCCGCGCCGGTTTTTCGGGCGGGAGTTTTACCGGCCTGAGCAGGAATGCCGGAAGCTGCGCCGCGTCGGTGTTCTTCGCCTCGGCGTGCCTTGGTTCGCTGGGTCTCGGTTCGGCGGGGCGCGGCGGCTTCGGCTGATGCTGCTGCTGGCGCGGCGGCCTTGGCTGGTGCTCGCGGCGCGGCTGTTCTTGCGGACGCGGCGGAGCGGGCGGCTGAACGGGCTGCGCCGCGTCAGCCTTGGAAGGCTCCATCGACGCGACCTGACCATGCGGCTTCACCGGATGCTCGCGATGACGATCGGGCTTGCGCCCGCGCTGAGGCCCACGGCTGTTTCTGTCGCCGCGGCCGCCACGATCTTCGCGCGGCGGGCGCGCCTCGCTGGCTTCGGCAAGGCCTTCCAGCGTGCGATGCGACACCACGGTCTTGGTCAGCTTCTCGATGGCTTCGACATATTTCGCGTCGCGCGGCGTCGCCAGCATATAGGCGGTGCCGCTGCGTCCGGCGCGCCCGGTGCGCCCGATACGATGGACGTAATCGTCGGGATGGAACGGCACGTCGAAATTGAAGATGTGGCTGACGGCGGGAATGTCGAGCCCGCGCGCGGCCACGTCGCTGGCTACCAGGAAGGCCAGTTCGCCGCTGCGGAAGGTGTCGAGCGTCCGTGTACGGACGGATTGGTCCAGATCGCCATGCAGCGGCGCGGCATTGTAGCCATGCTTCAAGAGCGATTTCGCCACGATGTCCACGTCGCGCTTGCGGTTGCAGAAGACGATGGCGTTCTTGACGCCGCCCGCTTCGCCGATCAACCGGCGCAGCGCCTCGCGCTTGGCCCATTCATTGGCCGGAACGTCGATGATTTCCTGGCGGATATTCTCGGCGGTGGTGGCGGGACGCGCCACTTCCACGCGCACCGGATTGTGCAGGAACTGATCGGTCAGCCGGCGGATTTCCGGCGGCATGGTCGCGGAATAGAACAAGGTCTGCCGCGTGAAGGGGATTTTCTTGCAGATGCTTTCGACGTCGGGAATGAAGCCCATGTCGAGCATGCGGTCGGCTTCGTCGATGACGAGAATCTGCACCTGGGAAAGCATCAGCTTGCCGCGCTCGAAATGGTCGAGCAGGCGGCCCGGCGTGGCGATCAGCACATCGACGCCGCGGTCGAGCTTTTTGTTTTGATCGTCAAACGACACGCCGCCGATCAAGAGCGCCATCGATAGCTTGTTGTACTTGCCGTATTTCTCGAAACTTTCGGCGACCTGGGCGGCGAGTTCGCGCGTCGGCTCCAAAATCAGCGAACGCGGCATGCGCGCCTTGGCGCGGCCGCGCGCCAGCAATTCGATCATCGGCAGGGTGAAGGAGGCGGTCTTGCCGGTGCCGGTCTGGGCGATGCCGATGATGTCGCGCCGCTTCATAACATGCGGGATGCCCTCGGCCTGGATGGGCGTGGGCACGGTGTAGCCCGCTTCGGCGACGGCCTTTTGCAGATCGAGCGAGAGGCCGAGCGAGTCGAAGCCCGGCACAGGCGCGTCGGCCGGAATGATGTGTGCTTCCTCCAGCGCCGCTTCGGCGGCGACAGCATCGACGGCGGGCACTTTCTCGGGAACATCGCTCGGCGGCGGCCAGGAGGTCGGCGTGGCTTCAACCACCGGAACACTCGGCGCCGGCGCGGTAACCCGCGTGATGGTGTGGAAGCCGGGGACGGCAGGCTCGGGCTGAACCACGAGCGCGTCCGGCGTTGGTGTCTGGGTGGGGGAGGCGGCCTCGGCCGCGGAAGTAGCAGAAGTGTCGGAAGGACTGGCTTCAACTGTACCGGCTTGCGCGCCGGCGCTCGTCACATTGGTCAAATACGCTCCTTTAGGGGGCGCATTCGAGCGCCCGCGACTGCCCGCATTGGCAGCCGGATCCTAGATATGGGGTGATATGGGGAACAAAAGGCGAAAAGTCAAGGCGGAGGGTCGAGGGAAGAAAGCTTGGTCAGGCGTACCCATTGCAGCGAATCCAGACGATACGTGATGCTCTAACGTCATAGAGAAGGTTCACGACGTGACAGCCACCATCCATAATGCCGGGAAAATCGTTCTCAGCGCCAATGTATATCCCAGCTGGTCTGTCAGGTGGCAGCGGCGTAACAAGCTCGCCGCGTATCATGGGACGGCCCTTTATTGTGACGCCTGCATAGTAGCGGGCGTAGTTCGCCACGGGAGTTGGCGCGCGCCCGGAATTACTAGGTATCCTTATTATGGATTCCAATTTGGTGATGGTTCCAGTGTCGGGCGTCCAAGCCAACGCTGCAGATGACGCCGCCCTAGCAATGAGCGCCATGAAAACCAAACTGACACTCAGGGCAAAGATTCGACGCATATCTGTTCCTCCACCACCTTCACAATATCACCAATCTCCCCTTTTCGTCATGGCCGGGCTTGACCCGGCCATCCATCTGTCGCGCGGAGACGCGGAGGGGAAAAGGTGCTCCGCGCACTCCGCGTGCAATGTCGTCATTGCGTAATGGTTCCACCAGTGATACCATAAATTATGGCTTCTCGCGATAAGCTGCTGGAGAAGATGCGGCGCAATCCGCGCGGCGACTGGCAGATTGCGGACCTGAAAGCGATTGCGGCGCATTACGGAATCGCTTCGCGCAGTCCTGGCGGGAGCCATGTCGTGTTCGTGTCGGGCGACGGCAGCATTCTGACCGTGACCGCGCGGCGGCCGATCAAACCGGTTTATGTGAAAATGTTTGTCGAAATGATCGACAAGAATGGACGAAAGTTATGAGTAAGACGATCGATTATCCCTTCACCGTTCGCCCGCTCTCGAAAGAGGACGGCGGCGGATTCCTCTGCGAGTTTCCTGATCTGCCCGGCGTGATGGGCGACGGCAGTTCGGTGGAGGATGCCATCGCCGATGGGCGCAAGGCGCTGAAAGCGGCGCTCGCGACATTGCGGCAGATGGGCCGCAAGGTGCCGGTGCCGACCCATGCAAGCGGCCAATGGCGGATGCGGGCTCCACGTTCGCTGCACCAGCGCTTGGCGGCGCGCGCCAAAGCGGAGGGGGTGAGCCTCAATACGCTTGCCGTGACGATGCTTGCCGAAGGTTTGGGCCGTCGCGACAAAACGGCGGCGTGACACCCCGCGCTAGACGCGGGCGGCGAACACCGGCAAGGTGTGCGGGGAAGTTTGAGCGGGCGGGCGTAGCGTGAGTCCCAACGGTCCTATTTATTGCGAGACCGGGCACCCTTGGCTGTTCATGGCCGAGCCGGTGAACACCATCACCAACGGCTTCATCATCCTGGCCGCGATCATGGCGTTCGTCCTGGTCCGCCGGGCGCGGATCGGGTTTCCGCCCGGCATCGCGGTGCTGCTGTTCCTGCTGCTCGCCACCGGTATCGGCAGCTTCTTCTGGCATGCCTTCCGCACCCGCACGGCACTGGCGTTCGACGCCATCCCCGGACTGATGTTCCTGTTTGTCTTCTCCGGACTTTGGATGTGCCGGCTGTTCGGCACGATGATCGGAATCTTTGGCGCCATCGCCATGGTCGCCGCGTCGATCGGCAGCGTCTGGCTGTGGCGACATTTTATGGGCGATGTGTTGCCGGGGCAGATGGCGTTCGTACCGGCCTTCGTGACCATCGCCGTCATCGGCGCGGGACTTGTGGTGTCCACCACGCACAAATACGGCGCATCGACCGCAAGCCTTGGCACCGTCACGCTGGTCTGTGCCATCTCGGCGGCGGCGGCGCGTTCGGTCGATTTGATGACGTGTTCGGTCATTCCGTTCGGAACGCATTTCCTCTGGCACATCGGGCTTTCGACAGCGGCCTATCTCGGCATCGCGCTGCTGGTGCGGATGAAAGCGCGCGGCCGGGCGATGTTCGGCTGATGCTTCGACAAGCTCAGCATGAGGATATTTTATAGGCCTCACCCTGAGCCTGTCGAAGGGTGAGGCGACCGCGGGCAGTGGGTCAGTTTGGCTTTTGTCGCGCCCATCCGATAAGCGATCCAATTAGCCACGCAAGTGCGCTGGCGATCCAGCCTAACCCCATGGGCAGCAAAGCGATGCCTTGTCCGGGGCTCGGCTCTGCATGGTAGATGTAAAATTCGAGCAAGCCCGGTAGGAGACAAAGTAAGACACCAAGCAGCAGGCTCAATAGCGTGGCCAAACCAGTCAAGATTATTTTGGCTGAGAGTTTGCGCCGTCTGACGAGCATGAACGTCCCAAGAAGGATGCTCGGAGATAGGACGAAAAGCAGAAGCAAAAACAGCCCCGTCATGAGATTTCCTTCTAGGCCGAGGTCTGTTCAGCCTCCCAAGCCTCAATCATCGCGAGCATATCAGACATTTCCTAGCAGCAGCTAAGTCGAGGGTGGCCATTTTCAAACTGACCCACTACCCGACCGCGATGCGCTTTGCCTACACATCCACATCCTTCGCAAACTGCGCATTCTCCTGAATGAACTGAAAGCGTAGTTCCGGCTTCTTGCCCATCAGCCGCTCGACCAGGCTTTCGGTTTCCTTGCGCGCCTCGTCGGCGATCTCCACACGCACCAGCGTGCGGCTGCCCGGCTTCATGGTGGTTTCCTTGAGCTGCGCGGGCATCATTTCGCCCAAGCCCTTGAAGCGGGAAACGTCCACCTTCGCATTCGATTTGAACACCGTCTTGAGCAGCCGTTCGCGGTCCGCATCATCGCGCGCATAGACCGTCGTCGAGCCATGGCTGAGGCGGAACAGCGGCGGCATGGCAAGGCAGAGGTGCCCGTTGGCGATCAGCCCCGGCATTTCGCGATAGAAGAAGGTCAGCAGCAGCGAGGCGATATGCGCGCCGTCCACGTCGGCGTCGGTCATGATGATGACGCGCTCATAGCGCAGATCGTCGTCCTTGTATTTCGCGCCCGTTCCGCAGCCCAGCGCCAGCACAAGGTCGGATAGTTCCTGGTTCTGCGCCAGTTTCCCTGCCGCCGCGCTCGCGACATTGAGAATCTTTCCGCGCAAGGGCAGCACCGCCTGGGTGTTGCGGTCGCGGGCCTGCTTGGCGCTGCCGCCCGCGCTGTCGCCTTCCACCAGGAAGATTTCCGTGCCCGCCGCCGCGTCGCGCGTGCAATCCGAAAGCTTGCCGGGCAGGCGCAGCTTGCGCGTGGCGGCCTTGCGGGAGACTTCTTTCTCCTGCTTGCGCTTAAGCCGGTCTTCGGCCTGATCGATCACGAAGTCGAGCAACCGGTCGGCTTCCTGCGGGCTTTCCGCCAGCCAGTGATCGAAATGATCGCGCACCACATTCTCGACCAGGCGCTGCGCATCCGCGGTGGAGAGCTTCTCCTTGGTCTGGCCCTGAAATTCCGGTTCGCGAATGAAGACGGAGAGCGTGGCGCAGGCCGCGGCCATGATGTCGTCGGTGGTGACCAGCGCGGTCTTGCGATTGTTGGCGCGTTCGCCATGGGCGCGCAGCGCGCGGGCAAGCGCATTGCGCAGCCCTTGCTCATGCGTGCCGCCTTGCGGCGTGGGAATGGTGTTGCAATAGGAATAGAGGAACGGCTCGGCCTCCGGCGCCCAGGCGACAGCCCATTCCACCGCGCCCTTGCCGTCCTTATTTTCGGTGCGGCCGAAAAAGGTCCGCTGTGTGACGGTCTTCTTGCCTTCGATCTCGCTGGCTAGAAAATCGGTGAGGCCGCCGGGAAATTTTAGCGTCTCTTCGGCGGGCGTTTCGTCCTTGATAAGCGCGGCATCGCATTTCCAGCGGATTTCGACGCCGCGAAACAGATAAGCCTTGGACTTCGCCATGCGATAGAGACGGCTCGGCGAGAAATGGGTGCTGTCGCCGAAAATCTGCCGGTCGGGCTTGAATGAGACAATAGTGCCGCGCCGGTTCACCGCGCCGACATCTTTCAGCTTGCCGATTGCCTTGCCGCGTTCGAAGCGCATCATGTGGGCGTGGCGGTCGCGCGCGCTCTCTACCTCTAACCATTCGGACAGCGCATTGACGACCGAGGCGCCGACGCCGTGCAGCCCGCCCGAGGTGTCATAGACCTTGCCGCCGAACTTTCCGCCGGCATGCAGCGTGGTCATGATGACTTCCAGCGCCGACTTGGTCTTGAACTTGGGATGGTTGTCCACCGGCATGCCGCGGCCATTGTCGCGCACGGTCAGGATGTCGTCTTCGCCGAGTTCGATCTCGATGCGGTTGGCAAAGCCCGCCACCGCTTCGTCCATCGCATTGTCGAGAATTTCGGCAGCAAGGTGGTGCAAGGCGACGACATCGGTGCCGCCGATATACATGCCGGGGCGGCGGCGCACGGGCTCCAGCCCCTCCAGGACCTCGATATCCTTGGCCGAATAGCCTTTGACGGAGGGGGCGGCGGTGTCGAACAGATCTTGTGTCTTGGCCATACTCTTTACACTGACAATTTGGCGTTGATTCGGTTGGTTGACGCAGGTTAACGAATGATTTTCCCGAGCGCACGCACAGACCAGACGGCGCTATGCCGCGCGCTCGCCAGCTTGATGCCCGATGCGCCGGCGAAGGGAAAGGTCCAATCGCCCGCGCGCTGCCGCCGCCCACATTTTTTGTCGTTTACGTCCTATTAGGGATAAATTGGTTGCGGCGCCCATGCCACGCGCGCAGAGCGCCCATGCCATTTCTCAGTAAATTTTAACGGACGCTCCGTAATATCCCCAGGCTCGGCAGAAAGTCGAGATGCATAACAGGGGAACGCCGTGAGGCTCATCAAACGGCTGCGCAGCCAGCGAAGCACCGATGTCCGCGTGCTGAAAGCCCAACTTGATCTCACATCGCAGACGGTGCGCTCGACGCGTCTTTCGTCGCCGTTCTGGGCATTGGCCATCGCTTGGCTCGGGTCGGACAGCTTCGGCTTGTTCGGTCATGCCAACTTCAACACCGCCGTTTTCGTCCCGGTCATCGTATCGGCGACGATGATCCTGTCGGCCAGTGTCGTATCGATCTATCAGTACGACACCTCCGAGAGCAATGATTACGATCGCACCGAGCCGTGGTTTACGCGCATCGTCGCCATGCAGGCTGTCATCAGCGCCGCGTGGGGATTGATGCCCTGGCTGCTGTGGGATCCGGGCAATACGGTCAACCATCTGTTCCTCGCGGCCACCACGGTGGCCATTTTGGCGATGCTCGTGGTCAGCCGCTCCAGCCACATGGACATGTTCCTCGCCAGCATTTTGCCGCTGACCATCATGGCGTCCACGCGATTCATGCTTGGTTCGAGCGCAACCGATTTCGGAATTGCGATCGCCATCCCGGCCTTTGCGGTTCAGCTTTTGGTGGACGGCCGCAGGCTGATGCACCGCCTGGATGAGGATTCGCGGCTGCGCTTCGAAGTGGAAGATTTGGCGCGCGAACTCGAAGAGACGCGCGACGACGCGCTGCGCAAGCGCTTCGAGGCGGAAGCGGCGAACGCATCGAAGACCGCATTCCTCGCCAACATGAGTCACGAACTGCGCACCCCGCTCAACGCGATCCTGGGCTTCTCCGAGATCATCGCGGAGGAATGCTTCGGGCCGGTCGGTTCGGCGCGCTACAAGGAATATGCCGGCGACATTCATTCTTCGGGCGCGCATCTGCTGAGCCTGATCAACGATCTGCTCGACGTGGCGAAGATCGAAGCGGGCAAAATGGAAATTTCCCCGCATCCCATCGATGCGCATCGCACCTTCGACATCGCGCTCAAGCTGATCGGCGTCAAGGCGCGCGAGAAGGGTCAGAAGCTTAGCATTTCCATCGCGCCGGATGCGCCGCCGCTTTACGCCGACGAGCGCGCTCTCAAGCAGATACTTATCAACCTGGTTTCCAACGCCGTGAAATTCACGCCCGAAGGCGGCGCGATTTCCGTGTCGGCGGGACCGGCGCCCGGCGGCGACTTCCAGATTTGCTGCGAAGACAACGGTCCGGGCATTGCGCGCGAGAAGATCGACAAGATATTCACGCCGTTCAGCCAGGTCGACAATCGCTACGACCGTCAGGCCGGCGGCACGGGTCTGGGACTGGCGCTGGTGCGCGGCCTAGCCGAGCTGCACAGCGGCCGCGCTTGGCTCGAAAGCGAATTCGGCAAGGGCTGCCGCGCCTATGTCGTGCTGCCCGCCCAGCCGCCCGTTTCCGCCACAGAGAGCCACGCCGTCGCGGCGTAAGAATGTTCTTCGCACGATACCGCAAATAGAAAGGCGCGGCTTTGCGGCCGCGCCTTTCCAATTTCTGACGTTTCGATCAGACCGAATAATACATCTTGAATTCGATCGGATGAGGCGTGTGCTCGAAGGCATAGACCTCGGTCATCTTGAGCTCGATATAGCTGTCGATGAAGTCGTCGCTGAACACGCCGCCCTTCTTGAGGAAGGCGCGGTCGGCGTCGAGGTTCTCGAGCGCCTGGCGCAAGCTGCCGCAGACGGTCGGGATTTCCTTCAGCTCTTCCGGCGGCAGGTGATAGAGGTCTTTGTCCATCGGATCGCCGGGGTGGATCTTGTTCTCGATGCCGTCGAGGCCCGCCATCAGCATGGACGCGAAGGCGAGATAGGGGTTTGAGCCGGGATCGGGGAAGCGCACTTCGACGCGCTTGCCCTTGGCGCCCGGCGCGAACGGAATGCGGCACGAGGCCGAACGGTTGCGCGCCGAATAGGCCAGCAGCACCGGCGCTTCGAAGCCGGGGATCAGCCGCTTGTAGGAATTGGTCAGCGAGTTGGTGAACGCGTTGATCGCCTTGGCGTGCTTGATGATGCCGCCGATATAGTACAGGCACATATCCGAAAGATCGGCATAGCCCGAACCGGCGAACAGCGGCTTGCCGCCCTTCCAGATCGACTGATGGACGTGCATGCCCGAACCGTTATCGCCCAGGACGGGCTTGGGCATGAAGGTCGCAGTCTTGCCATACGCGGCCGATACCTGGTGGACGACGTATTTGTAAATCTGCATGGCATCGGCACCCTTCGTCAGGGTGGCGAATTTGCAGCCGAGTTCGTGCTGCGAGCCGGCCACTTCGTGATGGTGCTTTTCCGGGTTGATGCCCATGTCACCCATGATGGCAAGCATCTCGCCGCGGATGTCCTGGTAGCCGTCCACCGGAGGAACCGGGAAGTAGCCGCCCTTGACCGCCGGACGATGGCCCAGATTGCCCGCTTCGTATTCCGTGCCGGAATTGTAGGGGCCTTCGACGGAGTCGATGGCGTAGAAACACTTGTTCATTTCGACGCCGAAACGCACGTCGTCGAAAATGAAGAATTCGGCTTCGGGGCCGAAGAATGCCGTGTCACCGACGCCGGACGCGGCGAGATAAGCCTCGGCGGCCTTTGCGATCGAGCGCGGGCAGCGGCCATAGCGCTGTCCGGTCATCGGTTCCACGATATCGCAGGTGATGGCGAGTGTGGTTTGCGCGAAGAAGGGATCGATGACGGCGCTATCGCAATCCGGCACCAGCGTCATGTCGGACTCGTTGATCGCCTTCCAGCCCGCGATCGACGAGCCGTCGAACATGGTGCCGTTGGTCAAGAAATCCTCGTCGACCATCGACAAATCGAACGTGACGTGCTGCCACTTCCCGCGTGGATCGGTGAACCTCAGATCGACATATTTGACATCCTTGGCCTTGATCATCGCCAGAATGGATTGTGCGTTAGCCATTTTTCGGTCTTTCCCCTTCTACGTTGAACCTTCACTCACCCCAATAGTCGCTAAAGCCGTCAGATGGCGTCGGAACCGGTTTCGCCGGTGCGAATGCGGATGGCTTCTTCGACATTGAGAACGAAAATCTTGCCATCGCCGATGCGTCCCGTGCGCGCAGCCTTCTGAATGGCGTCTACCGACGCTTCCAGGCGGTCTTCGCCGATGACGATCTCGATTTTTACCTTGGGCAAGAAGTCCACGACGTATTCCGCGCCGCGATAAAGCTCGGTGTGTCCCTTCTGACGGCCGAAGCCCTTGGCTTCCGTGACCGTGATTCCCTGGACGCCGACTTCTTGCAACGCTTCCTTCACTTCGTCGAGCTTGAAAGGTTTGATGATTGCTTCGATCTTTTTCATGATGTGCTCCTTGCACGGCTCCTAGATACCGCGCCGTTAACGAAGTAGCAGGGGTTGTGCCAATTTTTTCCGAACTTAATCACAAGTAAATTCAATTGTTTATCGCGCCGTCATTTTTGCTGCCACAGGAACTGCCTATAAATCAGTCAATATGCTTCACAAATAGGCACACGGGATTGCGGCTCCGCACTGTAGCTGCAGGCTCGGTTTTGCGATTGTGATGGCCACCGGAAAACGAGTTGGAACCATCACGGCAATGGCGAGCGACGAGACAATTTTCAATCCCGCCTTCGCGAGCCTGCCCACCACGATCTTCACGGTGATGTCGGCGCTGGCGAGTGAGCATGGCGCGATCAATCTGGGCCAAGGCTTCCCCGATGAGGATGGGCCTTTGGCGATCCGCGAGGCGGCGGCGAGGGCGCTTGCCGTCGAGTTCAAACCAGTATCCGCCGATGCGCGGATTGATGAGCCTTCGCCGCGCCATCGCGGACCATGCGAACCGGTTTTATGGTCTCGATTACGATCCCGCCACGCAAGTGGTCGTCACCTCGGGCGCGACGGAAGCGTTGACGGCCTCCATTCTCGCTTTCGCGCGGCCGGGCAGCGAGGTCGTGCTGATCGACCCCTCTTACGATTCTTATCGCCCGATCGCAGAGGCCGCGGGCGCGACGGTGCGCACGATCACGCTTGCGCCGCCCGATTGGCGGCTGACCGAAGAAGCTTTGCGCCAAGCGGTGACGCCGAAGACGAGCGCGCTTGTTTTGAACTCGCCGATGAATCCCATCGGGCGCGTGTTCGACGCCGACGAGCTGGCGGCGGTCGCGCGCGTGTTGCTCGAGACTCAGGCGGTCGCGATCTGCGACGAGGTTTACGAGCATCTGGTGTTTGACGGGCGCAAACATGTCTCGCTCGCGAGCCTGCAGGGAATGGACAAACGCAGCGTGCGGATCGGGTCTGCGGGAAAGATGTTTGCACTGACCGGATGGAAGGTCGGCTGGGTAATGGGCCCCGAGGCTCTGATCGACGTGGTCGCCAAAGCGCATCAATTCCTCACCTTCACGACACCCCCGGCGCTGCAGCAGGGCGTGGCATTTGCGCTTGATAATCAGATGGATTTTACGCTCGGCATGACGCGCGCGCTGGAAATGAAGCACGATCTTCTGTCCGAGGGCATCGCCAAACTCGGATTGATACCGCTACCAAGCGCGGGCACCTATTTCCTGACGGCGGACATTCGCAGGCTGACCGGCGAATCGGATATGGACTTCTGTCTCAATTTGGTTCGCGAGGCGGGCGTTGCGGCAATTCCGCTGAGCGTGTTCATGCGCGACGGCAAACCTGATAGCTTGGTGCGCTTCGCCTTCTGCAAAAAACGGGAGGTTCTAATCGAGGCGATCTCGCGTCTCGAAAAATATTTCCAAGGGGGAAAGAGATATGGGGCGTCTCTATGTCGTTCGTAATGCCCGAACCGATGACGGTACCGGCTTTGACGTGAATCCCAGACTGGACGATGTGGGCCGCGAGCAGGCCGAGGCCGTTGTTCGCAAGCTGGGTGAGTTGAAGCATCCCTTGATCCTCACAAGCCCGCAAAAACGCGCGGTCGAAACCGCGGCGCCGCTGGCGCGCCATTGCCGCGTCACGCCGATTGTCGATGAAATCGTGACCTTAATGCCGTTGCCGAGCGCGGAAAGCTGCGACCGCGAAGCCTGGCTGCACGAATTCTTGAAAAAGTCTTGGCGCGATGCCCCACCGGAACAGGCGCGCTGGCGCGAACAATGTCTCGCCGAGCTTCAGCGTCAGACCGAAGATGTCGTCGTCGTATCGCACTTCATCGTCGTCAACATGATTGTCGGCGCTGCGACCGGCGACGACCGCGTGACGGTATTCCAGCCCGATAACGGCTCGATTACGACGTTGGAGGTGACCGGCGGCAAGCTGTCGCTGGTTGAGCTTGGCCGTCAGGCGGCGACAAGGCCACTTTGAGAATTGCCCGCAATCGCGACTGAAAAGATGTAGTCTCGCAGCCGACGCACGCTTACAAAGTGCCATGGGAAACGAGATCATCACGGTCCGCGAGATGTACGCGGCCGACCGCTATGCCGCCGAGCACGGCGTCCCCTCGCTGACGTTGATGGAAAACGCTGGCCGGGCCGTCGCGAACGAAATTGTCGAAAAATGGCGGCCGTGCCGCGCCGCGGTGCTGTGCGGCCCAGGCAACAATGGCGGCGACGGTTTCGTCGTCGCGCGGCTTCTGAAAACGCAAGGCTGGGAGGTGCGCGTGGCGCTGCTCGGCGAACGCGCGGCGCTGAAAGGCGATGCCGCGGCAATGGCGGAGCGCTGGACGGGCGACATCGAGCCGTTATCGCCGTGCGCGATCGAGGGCGCCGACCTTGTCGTTGACGCCTTGTTCGGTGCGGGACTTCAGCGTCCGCTGGAAGGTGCGGCGCGCGAGACTGTGATCGCGCTGAACGGCGCGACGTGCCGCGTCGTTGCGGTCGATATTCCAAGCGGCTTGCATGGCGATCTGGCACGCGCGCTGGGCGATGTCTGCGTCCAGGCGCATGTCACCGTCACCTTCTTCCGCAAGAAACCGGCCCATGTGTTGATGCCGGGACGGCTGGCCTGCGGGCGCGTTGTGTTGGGCCAAATCGGCATTCCCGATGCCGCGCTGGAACGGTCCATGCTGTTCGAGAACACGCCCGAACTTTGGCACGCGCACTATCCCTGGCCTCAGCCGCTTGGCTACAAATTTTCGCGCGGGCATGCGCTCATCGTCAGCGGTCCGGCGCATGCGACGGGCGCGGCGCGATTGGCGGCGCGCGGCGCACTGCGCGCGGGCGCAGGGCTGGTTAGTGTCGCCAGTCCGCCGGACGCAATGGCGGTCAATGCCGCGCAACTGACCGCGATCATGGTCAAACCGTTCGACGGCGCGGATGGATTGTCGGGGCTGCTGGAAGACAAGCGGATCAATGCGCTCGCACTCGGGCCCGGCTGCGGCGTCGGGCAACAAACGCAGAAGCTCGCCAAGGCCGCGCTGGCGAGCAGCGCGAATTGCGTTCTCGATGCCGATGCGCTGACCAGTTTCGCGCCCGATCCAACGGTTCTGTTCGCGATGCTCCGGCCTGGGACGGTACTCACGCCGCACGATGGCGAATTCGAACGCCTGTTTCCGGGCCTGTTGAAAGAATCGCCGACGCGTATCGAAGCCGTGCGCCAAGCATCGGCAAGGGCAGGATGTGTCGTATTGCTGAAAGGCCCGGACACGGCGGTTGCCGATCCGTCCGGGCGCGTTTGCATTGCGACCAATGCGCCGCCATGGCTTGCCACGGCGGGAGCAGGGGATGTGCTGACGGGCATCATCACAGGCCTCTTGGCGCAAGGCATGGATTCGTGGAGCGCGGCTTCTGCCGGCGCATGGCTGCACGGCGAGGCGGCAAATGTTTTCGGCCTCGGCTTGATCGCGGAAGATTTGCCCGAACAATTGCCCATCGTCTTGCGCAAGCTTTGCAATAGGAATTGACATGCTACCGGATTGGCTTTCATGGGCGCGCCAGCTGCAAGCGGTGGCGCAAACGGGGCTTACCTTTTCGCGCGATCCCTATGACCGCGAACGCTATGAGCAGATGCGCGCGCTGGCCGCGAAGATCATGGCGGAAGGCTCCGGCGCCGATCTGTCCCTTGTCGAAGGTCTGTTCGCCGGCCAATCGGGTTACGCGACGCCCAAACTGGATGTGCGCGCGGCGATCTTCCAAGACGCCAGCGTTCTGCTGGTCAGCGAAACGTCCGATGGCGGCCGCTGGACCATGCCGGGCGGCTGGGCCGACGTGAACGCGACGCCGTCCGAAAATGTCGAGCGCGAAGTGCGCGAAGAGGCGGGGCTGATCGTCAAGGCGCGCAAACTTGCTGCGGTGTTCGATCGCGATAAGAGCGGCCACCCAAATCCGCTTCCATTCCATGTCTACAAGATGTTCTTCCTCTGCGACGTCGAAGGTGAATGCGAGAAATCGGATTTGGAAACCGGCGCGGTGAAATATTTTCCGATTGACGATCTGCCGGAGCTTTCGTTGTCGCGCCTGCTGCCGCGACAGGTTCAGCGCCTCTATGAACATCACCGATCGCCGTCTATGCCGACGGATTTTGACTGAACAAGGGAAAGGTCGATGCCGGACGTTATCATTCGCCGTATCGTACAGAGCGACCTTGCGGCGTTGCTCGCGATTTACAACGACTACATCGCCGACACGCCGGTGACCTTCGATGTAGAGCCGCGCACCTTGGAGCAACGCCAGCAATGGCTCGACAGTTTTGCGCCAAGCGGGCGGCACCAATGTTTCGTCGCGGCGCGGCAAGGCGTTCCGATAGGCTGGGCCTGTTCGGGCAAATTTAAGGAGAAGGCCGCCTACGACACCTCGGTCGAAACCAGCATCTATTTGGCATCCGGCGAAACCGGCAAGGGGCTCGGGCGCAGACTTTATCAGACGCTGTTCGATGCACTCGCCGGCGAAGACGTGCATCGCGCCTATGGCGGCGTCACCCAGCCGAACGATGCGTCGGTCGGTTTGCACCTGGCCATGGGATTTTCCCACGTCGGCACCTATCGCGAGGTCGGGCGCAAATTCGGCCGCTTCTGGGACGTCGCCTGGTACGGCAAGCCGCTTGGGGAATAACCTAGAACACCTTGAATCAAAATACTATTCCGGTCCAGCCGCGAAGCGATTCGATGGATGTTTACAGTGCTGCGTTAATGGTGGTTAATTGCGGTTACTATAATAATATTTCGTTGGGGGTGTCATGTTCGGGACAACGAAAACTGCCCCAAAGGCAGTCGAACCGCGTGTTCTGAAAGACGGTCACTTGACCGGACTTGAGCGTGCGAGGCTTGAGCGTTTCGAAGAGCCTCACCCCATCGAACCTCACGCACCGATCACGCGCGAGATGCCGCTCGAACCCCTCTTGCTGACCGAGGATCAAATGGAAACCCCCGCTACCTCTGTTGCCGCACCGAAGCCGTCCAGCACTGTCGAAGACATGACGACGCCGGCAACCGAATCTGCTGCACATCTCTATGTTGGCCCCGGCATTAAGCTTAAGGGCGAGATCTCTGGCTGCGATATGTTTCGCATCGAGGGCAATTTCGACGGCAACGCGAAGGCGCGTCAGCTCGTTCTATGCCCGGGCGGCAATTATCTGGGAACCGCCGAGATCGAAGATGCCGAAATCGAAGGCGCGTTCGACGGCACATTGACCGTCAGCGGCCGGCTCTTTCTGCGCAGTACGGGCCGGATTTCCGGCACCTTCAGCTACGGCCAGCTTGAGATCGAACGCGGCGGCGAGATCGCGGGCCAGATCGCGCCGCATGTCAAAGGCGGTGCGGAGACCCAGCCGTCGCCTGTGCAAACCACATTCAAGCCCCAGGAGCGGCCGACGCTCACCGCGGGTCCCAAACCACAGGCGTCGTATCAGCAAAGCACCCGCCCGTATGGCGGGGCCGCGGTTCCTTCGCAGATGCGTGCGGGCGAAACGCCGCGCGCGAGCGCACCGCCGCTCTTGCGTAGAACCGACGACAAAATGGCGCAAAGTTCCGCGCCGCTGGATCTCGATAACGTCGTACAGCCGGGTTGAGGGCGGGGCGGGCCGCCCCGGCGTAGCCTCGTACCGGTTAAAAGGGAACAAAACCGCGTCCGGCGCCGCCTTGGTCGCACGCGCCGCCGGGCGGCCGGCAAGGCCTAGCGGCGTATCGAATCCCCTGCTATAGCGGCGCCCTTCCGCCGGGGTATGGGCACGCCCGGATCGACGGAAGGCCCGCGCGCGGGCGTGGCGGAACTGGTAGACGCGCTGGATTTAGGTTCCGAATAGTATACTAAAAATCCCTAGAAAATCAATAGCTTATAGAGAAGAAAAATCGGGCTGTGTCTAAAACTGTGACCAGGCAAAGCCCGGAAATCCTCAGTTTTGGGCGAACGCGGCGGATTGGCGCTTGGATTGTGACCCTCGGCAGCCTTTTACATTCAGGGCGTCTTGAAATGGGCCGAACGAGAGCTTAGTATCAACAATGTTGATACAGAGGAATCCCGATGCGTGTAACTGTCAAGAAGTGGGGCAACAGCGCCTCCGTCCGTATCCCTTCGCCCATTATGGAAGCCGCCCAGGTCCGGCTGGACCAGCAAGTGGATGTGCGGGAGGAAAGGGGCCGTATTATCATCGAGCCGGTGCGTGCGCCTGCGTTCGATCTCGCAACCATGGTTGCCGGGATCACGGATGAAAACCGTCATGATGAAATCGACTTCGGCGGCCCTGTCGGTAAAGAGATTCTCTAGTGCCCGCCGCTTATGTGCCGGATGCCGGTGACATTGTTTGGATCAATTTCGATCCCCAGGCGGGCCATGAGCAGGCTAAGCACCGGCCAGCGGTCGTTCTTAGCCCTGCCGGCTACAATGAACGCGCCGGGCTGCTTCTCTGTTGTCCCACCACTACCAAGATCAAAGGCTATCCTTTCGAGGTGAAACTTGCCGGCCGGCCTGCCAGCGTTGCACTAGCCGATCAGATAAAAAGTTTCGATTGGCGAGCGCGCAAGGCGCAAAAGAAGGGGCAGGCGACTGCTAGCGAACTTGCCGAAATTCGGGCCAAACTACACACGCTAATTGGATAGCGTGTTTGCGGCCTGACTATCATGACGTTTCATGATAGATCATGAGGCCGGAGGTTCTCATGCCGTCACCTGTCCGAGAGAAGTTTGCCACCCAAGTCGATCCCGACATTCTTGCCCGCGTGCGCGATTTGGCGCGGAGCGAGGGTCGGCAGGTCCAGGTCTTGGTTGAAGAGGCTTTGACCGATCTCGTTGAGAAGCGTCGGCAGGGCAAGCCGCGCGCCAACGTGATGGCAGCTTATCAGAGAAGCCATGCCGAGTTCAGTTCTCTCTACAAGAAGCTGGGTGAGGAGCTGACTTCCTATGACCCAGCCGAGGGTTTGGATTCCGAGAAGGCCGTTGCGGTCTTCATGGAAGAGGCGTTCAAGACGGAAGACGCCAGCTATATCGCTCACGCGGTGCGTGTCGTGGCGCGCGCCAAGGGTATGACACAGATCGCAAGCGACGCGGGTATTTCGCGCGAACAGCTTTACCGCGCATTCAGCGAGAACGGCAATGCAACATTTCAAATCACCGTCGCAGTGATAAAGGCGCTAGGAATCAAAATGGCGGCAAAAGCGCACGCTTAACCGTAGGCAATATAAATCGCCAATCTTCTTGTCAGAAGCCTATGGCACCGGCACGGTGATGGTGCAGTGTTGTTCTTTCTTCGCCTTCGTCGCTGCTGTGCGGCAGTCGGTGATCTTATCCCGGTTGCTGCTCACAAGGTTGGCGTCTGCGCAAAGCCGCGCCCACCCATCGGGATTTCCGGTTCTCATGAGCGGCCATGCCCGCATCCCAGCGGCTGGCGTTCATGATGACAGCCGCCATGGTGTTGTTGATGCCGAGCGGCATGCCCCGCATCACAAAGGGAAAAATCCCAAATCCGACCATCATGCCGACAGCCGCCGCGATGGTTAGCCAAGTGGGATCGGCGCGGAGTTTGCTCATCGCTATGATTGGGAGAACCGAAGCAACGGGCCGATGTCGTGATTGTCGGCGGCCTTGAGCGCTTCGATATATCTCCGCCTCACGTCCCCTACCGCCTGTAAGTTGGCGCGTCCCCAACTAAAGCGCTCTCCGCCAAGGATCACGTTTAGCAAATCGGCAGCCAATCGCGACCAGCGACCATTCCCGTTGCGAAAAGGATGAATCGAAACAAGCCGGTGGTGGAATCGGACGGCGATTTCGTCAGGCGGATATGCCTTGTGGTCGATCAAAGATCGAATATCGCCGAGAAGCTGGTGCAGCTCCGTTTCGATGCGATAGGTGGAGGGCGCCGACTACGGATGCGCAACTGGCACGATTGGTAGGGCGCAATTTTTGATGACGTTCAGGTCTGGCGCGTTTCATCGGACGATGCATTGGCTAAGCCGTGCCGCCGCAATTCGCGGTTGGAAAGTGTGCGTTTGGCCACGGTATAGGTGGTCGAGGGGTGTTGCCCAAACGGAATTGATTCGTCCTTGCGAGGCGTTTGCCTGGGAAGCTTCGTGGCTTCCATTGGTCCGGATGTTTCGGAAGAGATATGATTTTGCTGTTGAACCATCACAAACCTCGCCAGCGCGCGATTGTCGAAACGAATTCGCATCGGGCAATCCTGCCATGCGATTGAGAATCATCCTTGCTGGCCTGTCAATCCAGGCCGATGCGTAGGTCAAACGCCAAAACGTATTTGAGCGTAGTAAAGGGATTTCGGGAGTATTTGCGGCGGCACTTGTCGGCTAAAATAGTTTCTTCATTCGCCGCTCGGTTTTGGAATTGCGCCGAGTTCCAGAAACATCGGCAACGGCTGGGGCCGGTCGCCAAGCAGACCTGCTTCGGCTCGCAGTTCGATGAAGCCGAGTTTCCGGTAGAAATCGACAGATTCGGGCTTGGCATCGACCATCACGCCCAGACAGCCCATGTCGGCTGCCATCTTATGCGCGACCGCGAATACCGCTCGCAAGAGAGCTTGCGCGATGCCCTGACCCCTCATCTGTTCATCGACCGCAAGACGCGCCAATCGAAGGGCTGGGATGGGATAAGCCGGAAGCCGCCTGCGTTTTGTTTCCGACAAATGCGCTGTGGCCAATTCCGAGGCTGCGACAGTGGCAAAGCCCGCTATCCTCCCACCCTCATCGACGGCCACATAGGTTGTGCCTATGTGATGGCGAAATTGATTTTGCCCTGCATAGCGCGCGAAAAAGCGGTCAAGGTCGATATTGCCGGAGTGGAATGCCGCACGGTCGTCACGCGGCTCAAGCCGCCTGATTTTGACCTTCACGGGTAATCAGTATGGTTATCGGATTTGCCCGCCATAAGCGCCCGTACTGCCTTGGTAGGCTTGCGGGGCTTCGCAGCCAATTCCGCGACTTTCGCAAAAGAGTCTTCCGACAGCTCTAGGCGAGGTGGAAGGATGATGTCCGCCGGTAGCTCGCGCAATGCCTGCAGATGGTGCAACAAGGCCTGCTCCACTAACGCACCCTTTTTTACGCCATGCGCTCCGGCATAGCGTTCCACCTGTTCCTTGGTCGCTTCCGAAATATGCGCGGAAATCTGCGTGTCAGTCATTGGGAACCTCTTTTCTACAAAAATGTAGAGAACTTCGACATTATTTGCAAGAAAAATCTCTTCGCAGATCGGCTGCTGGGCTGGCAAGCCACAGGATTCCTTTGGTGCATCCCAAGCCAAAGCCGGGCCGGGAGGCGGCCAGTCAAGGACGGCCGCAGGCCGCCGCGGAGCGGGCCTGAAGCGGTTGGAACGCGCCGCCGAAGCGCTAGGCTGCCGCGTCGTCTATGCGCTGATACCCGAAAAGCCACTGGCAAATACTGTGCGCGAAAGAGCCGAGCGTCTGGCGGACCGTCAGCTCGCCGCCGTCGAACACACCATGCGCCTCGAAAATCAGGGCGTACCGGACAAACGCGCCCGCGCCAAATTGCGGCAGCGGACCATCGACGAATTGCTACACTCGCCTTCCCGCCTGTGGGATGAAGAATGAGCGGCCCCTTTGATGCCGACGACGCAGCCACGCCGCTCACGCCCGCAGAGCGGAATGGTTTGATACCGACGCACGTCACGCTGCATGGCGAGTTGAACGAGCTTGAACAGCAGAACATCGCTGAAGCCGACCGGTGGGCGTTTTCCCGCAAGCGCAATGTCCTGAACGAGGCTTTTCTTCGCGGGCTTCTGTGTCGCGATCTCTCGGACTGTCATGGGGGCTGCACTTCGGCGCAGTAGGGAAAGGGTCGTCCGGCTGAACTCGCCGTGCCGAAAAGTGACGGATGGCTTGCGCTTAATCCTGGGGCGGATGGCAGTAGGTACCAGGCTGGGATCAAAGACCCGGATCGCACCGTCTAGGCTGTCCAGGTCGGCGCGAATCTGTATCAGGCGCTTCTCGGTCTGGATCAATTCGCCGGATAGTTCGGCGCGCTTTTCGCGGAGCGCGCTAATGACATGGGGTTCGCTCATGCCACGGATTTAGGTGGGGTGAGATTCCTTTCCAGTGGCGTTTGCGCCATAATACCGGAACCTTCGCAACAGACGGGGGTAACGGTTGGACGCGAAACTCGCCGGAGAAAATCTCCTTCTTTCATAACAAAATCAATGGGCAGGTGATCTTTACTGGTGGGGTCATGTTGCGCGCGATTTCACACTCCCGACATCCCAGCGCGGTAGTGGGCGCGGAGATTGGAGGTTATAATCTCCGCATGATTAGCGGAGAATGTGCTTGCCTTTGCGGAGAATGATCGGCATAATCTCCGCAGAATATGCGGAGATTATGTGACGACTTATCTCCATGAACTGAAGAACTGGCCCCAATTTAAGTGGGACCAGAAGCGCTTGGCCGAACCGCTTGCCGCAGTTCGCCATCGGCAAGGCCGATTGCTTGGGCGCATGGATTCGCTTGGCTTTGGCCTGCGTAACGAGGCTGTGCTGTATACCCTCACTGAGGACGTTTTGAAGTCCAGCGAGATCGAGGGCGAAATCCTCGACAAGGAGCAAGTCCGCTCTTCGATCGCGCGCCGCCTTGGGATGGATATTGGGGCACTAACCGCCGCAGATCGCCATGTTGAGGGCGTCGTCGAAATGATGCTCGACGCCACGCAGAAATTCGACGCACCCCTTACGGAAAAGCGTCTATTCGCATGGCACGCGTCCTTGTTCCCGACCGGGCGCAGCGGCATGTCCAAGATCAAAGTCGGCGCGTGGCGCGACGACAGTTCGGGGCCGATGCAGGTTGTTTCCGGGCCGATGGGCCGCGAGCGCGTCCATTACGAGGCCCCCGCCGCCAAACGAGTGCGGCAGGATATGCGTGCCTTCCTGCATTGGTTCAACGACGACGGTGAGCCATCCGATCCTGTCCTGAGAGCGGCTGTCGCGCATCTGTGGTTTGTGACTATCCACCCGTTCGACGATGGCAATGGACGGATCGCGCGTGCTATCGCCGATATGGCCCTCGCCCGCTCGGAAAAAAGCCCGCAACGTTTCTACAGCATGTCAGCGCAGATCCGCGAGGAGCGGAAGGCGTACTATGACATCCTTGAGACTACCCAGAAAGCCAACCTCAACATCACCGGCTGGCTGGAATGGTTTCTCGCCTGTCTGGACCGCGCCTTCGACGGCGCCGAAACCATACTGGCAGCAGTCCTCACCAAAGCGCAGTTCTGGAAGAAGAATGCTGGCGCGTCGTTCAACGACCGGCAGCGCCTTGTTCTCAATCGCCTGCTAAACGGCTTTGTGGGCAAGCTGACTTCATCCAAGTACGCAAAGCTCGCCAAATGCTCGCAAGACACGGCATCGCGCGACATCGATGACCTCGTGAAGCGAGGCATTCTAGTGAAAGACGCAGGCGGTGGCCGAAGCACAAGTTATTCGCTTGTTGGGATTGGCATAACATGACCATGCACGACGCTCTCGAGGCGAAGACCGTAAAGGTCGATGCGCATTGCGTTGGTGATCGATGGGTTGTCCATGATTTCAAGCAGCTCGCTCAGCTCGTAGCTATCGTCGCCATGGGTCAGGCAGTTCATGCCGCCAGAATCATTCAGGAACTCTATCGGATTGTTTGTGGGGTTTGGCGTGTTTCCATTTGTCATGCGGGCCATGCCGTTCGGTCTGGTTAGCGCAACGGCGGCTGTGATTATGCGCGCCAACAAAGGGGACGCGGGAATGGCGCTTATGAGAACCGGAAATCCCGATGGGTGGGCGCGGTTAACGGCCGACGCCGATTTGGTCAGCGCCAACGGAAAAAAAATTACGGTGTGCCGGGATGCGGCGGCGAAGACAAAGAAAGAACAACACTGCGCCATCACCGTGCAGGCGCAGTGAGCCTATGGAGCTGGCGAGTGGTAAAAGGGAGGGCGCTATGTTGTCCGAGCCCTGTCTCCCGCCGAGGAAAAAGTCAGTAATACCCTAGCGTGGCAATAATGACCCAAGTAATACAAATAGCGCCGTAACCCACCCGTCACATCTGGCGGACAATTGTAGTCTATGATACCGCTACCATCGAAGGAGATGGCCTAAGTCTTCGGTTCGAGCCCAAAAGTGGCAAGACCGCGGCAAAAATAGGGCCTTCTCCGGGGAGTGCAGACGCCTTGGGCCAATGAGCTCGAGCGAAAGAATTTGAAGGTGGAGCGCGTGCAGCGGAACGCCGCGGACGCGCGTAGTTTTCTTTCGCACGAATTGGCCGTTCAAGCGTCTGTGAGAAGGCGGATTGTGGTGTGATGAACCTGATCAATCAGACATCTCGCGCGCGCGTCGCCGGTTTGGGCTGAACCAATTTGGGAGGGACTTCGTGAGAAATATCGTGAAAATGCAAAAAGTACTGCTGGGTGGCGTATCCGCTTTGGCGATTGGCGCGCTCGTCGGTCCGGCTATAGCGCAAGACGCGTCTTCGACGCCGGTCGAAACGGTCGTCGTCACGGGTATCCGGGCAAGTTTGGAATCCGCGCAAGCGATCAAACAGAATTCGGACCAGGTCGTCGATTCGATCACTGCGGTCGACATTGGCGCCCTTCCGGATCGCAACGTCGCCGATGCGCTGCAGCGCATCCCTGGCGTCACGCTCCAGCGCACCGATGTCGGTGCCGACCCAGTCCGCTTTGGCGGCACCGGCAGCAGCGTGTTCATCCGCGGCTTGGCCTGGACCCAGGCTTTGACCAATGGCCGCGACGTGTTTTCGGCTGTGAACGGCCAAAGTTTGAGCTTCAGCGACGTATCCGCCGATCTGCTATCGGGCGTAGACGTTTATAAGAATCCCAACGCCGAGATGATCGAAGGCGGAATTGGCGGCTCGATCGATCTCAAGACCCGCAAGCCGTTCGACCAAGACGGGCAACTGATCGCCGTTTCCGGCGACATTACCTATGCCATGATGAACAAGCGCGGCACCGGTTCCGCAAACGGGCTGTACAGCAACCGCTGGAACACCTCGATCGGCGAAGTCGGCCTATTGGTTTCGGTTGATTGGCAGGACCAGAGAAACCGCACCCAGGGCTTCGATCTAAGTGAATATGATTGCGTGGATTTGACCGGCACCTACGCTGTAGGTTCCACTGGGTGCAAGAGTCAAAGTACTACCAATTCGGCAACTGGCGCTCTGCAAACGGTTTACACGCCAAACACCATCGGCGAGCGTCAACTCGATTGGCAGCAGCAACGCTTTGCGACCGACATCGTCGGCCAATGGCGTCCGAACGACAAGGTGGAAGTCACCTTGGAAGTTCTCAACGCGGTCGCCGATCCGAACGACGCCGAACACCTTGCTGAGTTTTATCCGTCCCAATCGGCTTCGGGCTTGGCTAACGATCAGGCCACCTACGCCGCGGACGGAACGTGGGACGGTGGCGCATACACGAACTACTGGGTGGAAAACGACGTCCGCGTCACCAAACACCACGACCGGACCACGGATGCTTCGCTGAACATCAAGTACAATCCGACCGCGGACTGGGAAATCTCACTTGATGCACAGTTCGTCGAATCGGTGGCGACCGTGTACAGCCTGACTAACTTCGACGCCGAAACCGCCCCTGGAACGTTCACGGTCAAGCTCACCAATGGTTTGCCGACAACCAACTACGTCGGTGTCGATAACGTGGCGTCGAATTATAATCAATTCGCGATGATGGATCATCTCGAAGATAACGCCGCCCACGCCGGTGCCCTTCGCCTCGATGTCAAGCATAACTTTGGGGAAGATGGCGTGTCCGGCTGGCTGAAGTCCGTCGATTTTGGCTTCCGCGGCGACGACAAGCTGTCGGTCACGCGCCAGACGAACTACCACTGGAACAGCAATTGGTCAGGTACGTCCGCTGCTCTCTACCCAAAGAGCATGGAGTACTTCAACTTCGGCAGCTTCCTTGGCAGTTCCAATCCTCTCAACGGGTATTTTCCAACGGTTGCGTCGCTCAATAAAACCCAAGCGTATGCCAATGCCCAATTCGGCAACAGATTCGGCAGCCTGTTGGACATTGCCGACAATTGCACCAACGACGTCCAGTGCTTGGCGGTTTACCAAGGCTTCAATGCGAGTACCACCGGTGTGGACCACGGCGTCGGCGGCATCAACACCGTAGAGGAAAAAACCTATGCCGGCTATTTGATGGCCAATTTCGGACACGACACGTTCCTGGGCTATGACGTTCCGGTCGACGGCAATATCGGCGTCCGAATTGTCAGGACAGAGGACACGATCAGCGCCGGCCAGTTGGTGGTCGATCCCGTCACGAACGCTTGCGCGGTCGGCACGCAGGCCAATCCTAACACAAGCGCCACATTCACGGTTCCAGCTGGTGGCTGCGCGGATTGGAATACGGCGCAGACGTTCACAGGCGGTACGACCAATGCTGTAACAGATACGCTTGCTGCGGTGAACAATTCGTACACGGATGTCCAGCCTAGCTTCGACTTCCGCGCCCATCTCAACGATCAATTGCAGGCGCGTATCGCTTATTCGCAGTCGATGGTACGGCCGGATTTCACCCAAATGGCGAATTTCACCACTGTGGGTTTCGGCTTCGGTTCCAACTACTCGGCGACCGAAGGTACTTATACTGGCATCGAAACTGGCATGAGCGGCACGGCGGGCAATCCCCACCTCAAGCCGATGCACTCGCAAAACTATGACGCCAGCCTCGAATGGTACTTCGCGCCGACCGGCAGCGTGACGTTCGCCTTGTTCCACAAGGACATCGGGAACTACTTCAACGCCGAGACGGCACCGCTGCAAGTCACCAATCCTGCTACCAACGTGACCGACACGTTCTACGTGACCGAAACGACCAACGGCCAGAAGGGTAGCCTCAGCGGCTTCGAGGCCGCCTACCAGCAGTTCTATGATTCCCTGCCGGGTGTGTGGGGCGGTCTGGGCGTCCAGGCGAACTACACGAAGCTTTACAACAGCGGCGGCGCCAACACCGCCTACAATGTCTTCCAGACCACGGGCGTTACCAATTCCGAACTATCGAACCTGCCGATGGAAGGCATGTCGAATGACACCTACAACTTGGCGCTGTTGTATTCGAAGTATGGAATTGACGGTCGCCTAGCCTACAACTGGCGTTCGTCGTTCCTCTATACGACCTCGGCTTCCAACGTCAAACAACCGGTCTGGTCCGAGGCCTATGGTCAGCTCGACGCTTCGGTGCTCTACAACTTCATGGCAAATTACAAGATCGGCATTCAGGCGACCAATTTGCTGAATACAAAGACCTATCTTGATATCGGGTATGCGGACTATCACCCGCGTTACACCTGGCTCGAGACCGATCAGAAGCTATCGATCGTCTTCCGCGCTAGCTGGTAGTCGTAGCGCGTAAGCAAAAAATCAGCCCCCCGGCGGTAACGCCGGGGGGCTTTTTTTTTACGCGCGGTCAACGAACGCCGAAGGAATGTTGACGTGAGCCCCATTTTTCATCTAAGCGAAGGTAGAGCCGGAAGCCAAATGAGGTGCTCCCCGTTTTTGGATCACCCGGGAATAGATTTTTCGCACAAAGGTCGTGTAAAACGGCTGTTTCAAGGCAAATCGCCTAATCTGGATCGATGCCTAATGCTTCGATCAGCGGCCGCAACTGCTCTCTGTAAGGTTGCCAGCGCCCAATCGAACTCCTGTATAGCGGCTGCCTCACCTGCAGGGCGCTGGCGGTTTGAACGGGCCGTTTGGCCTTATAGAACGTCAGGCAGCGCTCGTCCCAGTCCAGTCCACAATAGTCGATAATCCGCCGCACCTCGGTCTCGAAATTCTCGACCAGCGTTTCATATTGCACCTCAAGCATCGCCCCTTCGGGCAGGACGGCACGCCAATGAGCCATCAGTGCCTCGTAGGCTTTATAATAGCGGCCAAGCTCGCCAAGGTCGTAAGTGAAATCGAGGCCGTTTTGAAACGATATGGAATAACACGAAAAACAAGTGTCGAGCGGATCGCGCCGCACATGGATGATACGCGCCTTCGGCAGTGCCAGATGAATTAGGGCGGCGGAACGGAAATTGGCCAGCATTTTATTGGTGATTCGCTTTGCCTCGGGTGCTTTCGGCAAAATTTGTGCCAGATAACGCCCACCCAGACGGCGCAAATCGTCCTCAGTCAGCTTATCCGCACCGAACTGCAAAATAGCATCCAAACCTTCGCGGTTAACGGCGCGCGAGAAATCCCGAACCTCGCCTGCACCAAACACATCTGGATGGCTGGCAAGTATCTGCTCAACCAGCGTAGTGCCCGAACGCGGCATTCCCACGATGAACACTGGCACTTCGGACGGATTGCCGATACCACTCTTTGCCCGCATCAATTCGGGCGTGAACGCGACGGCGATACCCTGCATAACGCCGACTTGCGTCGCCTCGTCATAGGCGACCGTCCGGCGCTTAAATATATTGCCAGTCGTAAGGTGTTCGAAAGCGAGTTCGTGTCGCTCGAGATCGACATAAACCTTGTGCAGCGCAAAATGCAGATCAGCTCTTTCCGAATCGGAAAGAGAGGTTTCGTCCTTCGCTAACACTTCAAGCTGCGCAATTTGTGGATCGCCCTTGTAGAATTTCTTGGTCTGCGACAGAGCGAGGTGGCAAGTGAGCACTCCCGGCGCAAACCTAAGGGCATTCTCAAAAGCGCGTCGCGCATCCTCGGAGCGGCCCAGAGTCATCATAGCGTTGCCGTAATTGTAATGAGCGGGAGAAAATCCCGGCACAATGGTGAAAGCGCGGTTGAAACATTGCGCCGCCTGCTCGAGCTGGCCGAGAGCAACAAGCGTTTCGCCGAGATTGTTGTGTGGCTCCGGCATCCCAGGAGCCAGCGCGATTGCCTTGTTGTGGCAATCCTGCGCTTCCTCAAATCGATCCAGCGCCATCAGAACAAGGCCAAGATTGCTTTGCGCCTCGATCGAACGCGGCTCGAGTTCGACGGCCTTTTGCAAAGCGACGAGTGCTTCTTCGTCGCGCCCTAAACCGTGCAGAATATGCCCGAGATTGCAGTAGGATTGAGCGGCCTGAGGCTCGATGGCAATGCAACGCTTGTATGCCTCGATCGCTTCGTCAAAGCGTTTTGCTACACCAAGCGCTACGGCCACATCGTTGTGGAACATGGCCGATCCGGGATTGCGTTCCGCCGCGTCTTGCAGCAACCGCACCGCCACTTCGATCCTGCCGCTCTGCAGGTAAAGCACGCCAAGCTCGTGCATGGCGACAAAGTGGTTACCGTCCGCCTGTAAGATTGAGCGGTACCCCTTCTCGGCTTCGGCTAGCCTCCCCTGGCGGAGCAGCATTCGGGCGCCTGCCAACTGCCGGGACAGAATGTCTTCGCCTGAATTGCTCATCGCATCCCGTTATGATCTTTACTGGGTGTTTCGCCTTTTTGCATTGGCTCTATCGTACAGCAGCAAGGGCGTCGAACAAAGAAGCCGGGTCTCGATTGTCGTGGGTCCGTCGACCTCGAGGCGACGACATCTTGTCGCCGCCTCGCTCCGTATAGGTCCAATCGCCTTGCCGAACTGAGCGCACGTGAGCCGGAGCGGCATCAAATTTCGGCCATGTGAACTTGTCTATATTTCTATATTATGCTTTTCCTGCCGCTACCTTTTGAGGCCGATCCGGAACAATTCGAACGACAATGTGTGAGCGCAATGCAACGTAATGGCGATCTCCGCTTCGATTTACTCGCTCGGCAGCATTTTGAGGCCGCCGTCGCGATGCATCGGCAAGGCCGGCTGGGGGAGGCCGAACAGCATTACCGTGCAGTCCTTCAGTCCTGCCGCGATCATCCGGACGCTTTACAGCGGCTGGCTTTGATTTTCTTCCATACCAGGCGCTTAGCGGAGGCGGCCGAAAGCTATGAACGCCTCATCGCCGTCGTTCCCGGCGACGCCGTGGCTTATAGCAATCTCGGACAGATATTGTCGTCGATGGGACGCAACGAAGAGGCATTGCCCCATCTGGAACGCGCCGTCGCTCTCAGGCCGGATTTGGCTGAAGCGCATACAAACCTCGGCAATGTCCTAGCGCAATTAAACCGCCCGGAAGATGCGCTTACCAGTTACGAAGAAGCCGTGGCGCTGAACTCGCGCCTTGCGGAACCTCACAATAATATCGGCATGGTACTGATGTCGCTCGGACGTTACGACGATGCCATTCCCGAATTTGAGAAGGCGCTGGCGCTAAATCCCGGTTTTGCGTTCGCGTCGAACAATCTTGGCGAAGCGATGAGCAAACTCGGCCGCTACGAGCAAGCAGTAGCCTATTTTGAGCGCACCCTTACCCTACAGCCGAATTCTGCTTTGGCGTCGAAGGGTCTTGGTCTGGCGTTGGCTAGGTTGGACCGTCACGAAGAAGCCGTCGCGCAGTTCCGCAAGGTGCTTGCCGGTCGACCCGATGATCCCGTCTTGCTTAACAATCTTGGCCATTCTTTGAATGCGACGGGTCTCTCTGCCGAGGCGCTGAGTATTTTCGAAAGGCTCATTGCCATCGATCCCAATGTGGAATTTTTCCATTATGGGGCAGGAAACGCATTGTTGTTTCTCGGCCGCCTTAACGACACATGCCGTGCTTTTGAGCGCGCCGTCGCTCTTGCGCCGCATGTGCCGGCATTCCATCGGGCATTGGCGAATGCTAAGCGATTTCGCGAGGACGATCCGCAACTGCCGATTATGGAAGAAATGGCGCGGAATGTCATGGTCTTCCCCGATCATGAGCAGATCAACCTGCATTTTGCTTTGGCAAAGGCTTATGACGACGTCGGTCGGCGCTCGCTCGCTTTTGAACAGCTTACGAACGGCAATTTTCTGAAGCGCGGGAAGGTCGATTACGACGAGGCGACGCAAGTTGGCGTTTTGCGCGGTACCGCAGCCGCGTTCACGCCCGAAGTGATGGGGACGAAATCCGGCGGCGGCAATCCGTCCGAAGTGCCGGTGTTCGTTATGGGAATGCCGCGTTCCGGCACTACGCTGGTTGAGCAGATACTTGCCAGCCATCCAGATGTGTTCGGCGCAGGCGAACTGCAAGATTTCTCGCGCGCCGTTCACGGTGAGGGTTTGGACACTGTCTTACCGGCTGGCGCCGGCAAGCTCACCGGGGACGATCTGCGGCGGCTGGGGGAGCGTTATCTGGCGCAGATTTTGCTGAAATCGCCGGAGACGAAACGCATCGTTGACAAGATGCCGGGAAATTTTTGCTGTGTCGGGCTTATTCATCTGGCGCTGCCGAAGGCTCGCATCATCCATGTGCAGCGCGATCCGCTCGCTACGTGTTTTTCATGTTACGCGACATTGTTCACGAGCAATGTGAATTACACTTACGATCTCGGAGAACTTGGCCGTTATTATAAAGCCTACGAGGCACTGATGGCTCATTGGCGTGCCGTCCTGCCCGAAGGGGCGATGCTTGAGGTGCAATACGAGACGCTGGTCGAGAATTTCGAGACTGAGGTCCGGCGGATCATCGACTATTGCGGGTTGGACTGGGACGAGCGCTGCCTGGCGTTCTATGAGGCCCAACGGCCCGTGCAAACCGCTAGCGCCGTGCAGGTGCGTCAGCCGCTATACAGGAGTTCGATTGGGCGCTGGCGGCCTTACAAGGAGTACCTGCGACCGTTGCTCGATGCGCTTGAGCTCGGCTCTGATTGAACAGCGCGACCAGCCGTTCGATGATTGGACCCCCGTCTTCGGCTTGGAACGGCTTATCGGCGCGCTCCTCGACCGCCTCACGCATCATGTCCATATCCTAGAGATGAATGGCGATAGCTTCTGCCTCGCGGCTAGCAAGAAGGTGCAACGCCGATCAGATCAGATCCCCAACGGAGCTCAAAACCGCCAACCGAAGGAGGCGCCGACAACAAAACTTAGATCGACCACGTGTGCTGTGAGCTGTAAATTCTCTCACACGGGGAAACTTGGGTCAAACGGTTTAATCAAAGCGACATCAGCGTGTCTCCGGCTTTTTCTGTGACGTCCAGGTCTGAGCCCAATCGCGTGACATGAGCTGTTTCCAGCACGGTTCAAGCTCGCATACGGTCGCCGTTCGTTACGGCTGAACCAAAATCCCGCTTGCGGCGGGCCGGGGCTCAGGAAGACGAAACCATTCTTGCAAACGGCACTTCAGGCCAACGAATTTATCGGTTCGTCCACCTGGATCGGCCAGGGCTGATCGGGTCCTGGCCGATTTCGGGGTTGGGCTGGGATGGATCGTTAGGTGGATTTCATCACTGCGCCTTCGATCATGACGCCGGCACTCACATATTTCCAAAGCGTCACCAGCAGCTTTCGCGCAAGCGCCACGATCGTCGTTTTGCGCTGACGGCCGCCATTGCGCTCGACCCGTTCGTGGAACCAACAGGCAAGCGCAGAGTGCGGCTGATGGCGCAGCCATAGCCAGGCGAGCTGGATCATTGTCGTTCGTAGCCTTGGATTTCCGACCTTCGACACACCCTGTTCACGATCGATTGAACCACTTCGCCAAGGCGTCGGCGCCAAACCGGCGTAGGACGCTACTTGTCTCCGATTGTCAAAATGCCGGAACAACCCTTCCGACCAGAGCACGTTGGCGAATTCTGGCCCGATACCTTTTATGTTCAGCAACATCGCCGCCGAGGCAGGTGTTGTTGTGCTTCCGGCCGCCGTCAGCAGCGCATCTCATTCCGTTTTCACCGCCTTGACACACTAGGCGTGGGCAAGGCTATTCTTCGTCTTTGATATCGCGCGTGCGGCAGTGTTCGATCAAGGTGCGAAGAAACTTCTGCGCTAGGTCGCGATCGGTGTCGCTCAGCTTGCTCAGATCTTGAAACAGCGGATCGCCCGCGTGCGCGTCCGGCGCATCGGCGATGCCAAGCAGAAAATCCGCCGTGACCTGAAGCGTTTGTGCCAAACGGCGAAGTGTATCGAACGACGGCTTGCGCGTTCTGATCTCGAAATGCGCGATCGATGTAGCAGGCACGCCGGCACGGCGGCCAAGGCCGCGCTGGCTCCAGCCGCGCAGTTCGCGGGCCGCCCGCAACCTCTGAGGGAATATCTCCACCGGCGGCTGGTAGAAGGAGTTTGTGTCGAACTCGTTCATATCTTTTCACGGCTTCGTCCTCATGCCGGATCCATGACCGGCTTCATGGCGGGCAACAGGTCGCCATTGCGAAAGTTCCGAACAATAAATTCTTCATGCGTCGGCATTGTTTGAACGCCGCGCCGCAAGATCGTACGCCGTTCCTCGAGCAGGCGGCGCATCCTCTTGTCGTCAATGCGATCCACAAGCGAATCATAGGCCTTTGGGATAACGCCAAGACCATTGTAGATCGAGATCCAATTTGCCTCCTTGAAGGCGTCCGCTTCGTAGATGACCGGGCGTCCACGGGCGTGAAACATCTCCATTTTATAGCAAAGACTGTCTGGCATCAACATGTTGGCGCAGTATTTCAAGAGTTCCGAGTCGGTGCGATCGATCACGTAATAATGCAAGATGATGAAATCGCGAATGCGCTCGATCTCCATCGTCGCTTGCCGATTAAACTCGTTTTCCAGCGCTGGATCGAAGTTCCGGTCCGGAAAATGCTCAATCAGGCGGCCGATACCGTTCTGGATCAGGGACACGGTGGTCGATTCCAGCGGCTCAACGAAGCCGCTGGACAGGCCGATCGAGACACAGTTTTTGTTCCAGAATTTCTTGCGGCGGCCCGTCTTGAAACGCAGCAGTCTCGGTTCGGCCTGAGCCTTGCCGTTCAGATTGTGCAAAATCGCGTCTAACCACGGCTCTGACGCACATTTGGTGCTGATGGGTTCAAGTCGCGCCGATAACGCGGGCTTGGAGAAGATCGAGTTTTCCTCTGCCATACATCTGGCGCTTTACGAGCTTGAGCTTGGTGATCTGGCCCTCCGTCTGTCCGTTCGACCAAGGTGAGGTAATGGCGGCGCTGACCGCAGCCTGGTCCTTGATGACGCCGTTGGCGAACGAGGCGACCAAGCTTGACCTGGCGCGTTCCAGCCAAGGCTCGAGATCGGCGAGGGACTTCTTGCGGATCATCGCCTGGAAAGAGGCGATGATGTTTCGGGCCTCTACGAGCAGCGGCACGCCACCCTCGATTGCTGCGACCGTGACCGTCTCCGATTTGGTGAGGTTGTCGCGCCCGAAGGTCATGAGTTGTGCAACGGTCCGCGCCGAGGGTGCACGGCTGAGACTGCTGCCATCGGTTCTTTCGGCTTTGCGCCGGCGCTTGGCCCATTCGCTGACAACCCGAAGTGAGCCGCGGAACCCGTGCTGTCTGAGGCGCCGCCATAGCTCTGATCCATTGTGACGTCCGGCAGCCCACTGTTCGTCGAGCCACTGCAAATAGATCTCGAGCGAACTCTCCCGGATGCGGAAGACGTCGGAGCGGTGACCGCGCAAGACCTTGCGAACGAGACCACGGCTGTATCCGGTGCGGCGGACGATCTCTTTGATTTTGGCACCGCTTTTGGCCAATCCGAGGATGGCGTCGTTGGTCTCTTCCCGCCGAAGGTACCCTTCGTATTGGAGGCGCTCAGCCGAAGTGAGCAGCTTGGGATTGATTGTTGCCGCGCCGATGGCGGCACGGACCTGCCGCATGGATTTGCGCACCGCATCGAGGAAGGCGTGGCTAGAGCAGACTCCCATTAATCCAAGTCGTATCCGGCGTGGGCGAAGTAGTTTGCGCATTGGTCTGGCTGGAATGTTTTGAGGGCGCTGGCAACGGCGGCTTCAAGCGCCTCGACGGTTCTGGCGGAGGCTTTACGGATATGGGCCTTGAGCTTGGAGAAGGCGTTTTCGATTGGATTGAAGTCGGGGCTATAGGGCGGCAGATAAAGCAGGATTGCCTGGGCCGCTTCGATGGTTTCGCGCACGCCCGCGACCTTGTGGGCGGGTAGATTGTCCATGATGACGATGTCTCCCGGCCGCAGCAGTGGGGCCAGCATCTGCTCGCACCAAGCCAGGAAGGCTTCGCCGTCCATGGGGCCGTCAAGCAACATGGGCGCGCAAATGCCCGACAAGGTGAGACCGCCGACAAAGGTAGTGGTCTTCCAATGTCCATGCGGAAACGAGGCCCGGCAACGCTTTCCCCGCGGCGCCCAGCCGCGCAGGCGCGCCATCTTGGTCGACAGACCGCTTTCGTCGATGAAGATCAGCCGTTCGGGCTCCAGGTCGGGTTGGCCCTCGTACCATTCCACGCGTGCCGCCTTCACATCGGCACGCTCCTGTTCGCTCGCATGAGCGGTCTTTTTTTATGCGTCATATCGTGACGGTCGAGGAACTTCCACACCGCCGTGGACACGACTTTCACGGCACGGTCTTGCGCAAGGCGTTCGGCGATTTCCTCCAGCGTGATGTCGGGCGCTTTGTCGATCAGGGCGAAGATGAAGTCCGCATGGGCATCCAGAACCGAACCCTTCGGCTTGCCTTGCTTTGCCGGGCTGACCGCGCCCGTCGAGCGTTTCAGGCGCGCCCAAGCCCCTGCCGTCGCAACCCCAATCGAGAACCGCGCCGCCGCTTGGTGCGTCGACATCCCGCCTTCGACCGCGGCTATCACCCGTTCGCGCAAATCCATGCTGTAGGGCCTGCCCATCCGAATCTCCCGGTCAACACCGGAAGAATCGAATCATATTCAGGCCCCTGTGGGAATCCCGTCCGACTCGCGTTTCAGGGAAGATGCTCTAGCGTTCTCCATCAAATGCCAGCGGTCGGCGACCTGGATGGCATTTGGCAGCGCCTTCGCCGCCGCCACAGCGTAGCCGCCGCCGCGGTCCCGCGAAACGATCGCAATCTGCGGCTGGTCTGATAACCAAGCCTGGGCTGTCGCGGGCTCGCGATCTGGCAGCAATGCAATCGTTTTACGCCGCTCAAGATCACACAGAATCGTACCGTAGCGCTGGTTACGCCGCCAGGCCCAGTCGTCGATCCCCACAACGGTCGGCGGAACAAAGCGCGGGCTCCCGTGTCGCCGCACGGCCCGCAGGAGGGTGTCGTTGCTCACCGGCAGCATCAATCTACTGGCAAAGTTCGCCGCTGGGCGCCCACCCAGAGCGAGCCCGAGGTGGTAGACGATCTGCTCGAGCCGAGCAGTCCGCCGCGCCCACGGGGCCAGCACATCCTTGTCAAAGCGCTCGGTGAAGATGCGTTGCCCGCAAAGGACGGCATCACAGCGAAAGCGCCGTGCCAAGACGATGAGCCTTACCGGTCGGCCGGCCACCGGCAGGTCCAGAAGACGACGATGGTATCGGCTGCGAACCCGCTCCAAAATCCGTCCACATCTCGGGCACGCGCTGATTTTACTCGCATGCCGTACCGTAATCAGCATGCCATCGTTGTCGAAAACCGCACTTTCCACCACAAATCCCCGTGGGACTAGCGCTGAAGCCCGAAGCCCTGGCTGCATGGCATTGATTCCCTCAAAACCAATGCCAGACAACGACAAAACTGCATCAAGAATGAGTCAGAGCCATTATTGCAAGCGATTTTACACACCTGCGCTATGACCTGCGCTGTTATGGCCGCCAACGCTACGGTGTCCGCCACCTCGGCTTCGACCGCCCCGACCTTCTTCGTAGCCAAATGTCAAACCAAAGGAATCATAGACAGGCGGTCCATAACCGTAATCGTAGTCGGGATCTCCATAGATGTAGCCATAGCCCGGTGATGCGGGAAAGCAGCCGTAAGCGTAAGAATAATAATACCCGTACGGGCAAACGTCTTGTGCTGACGCCGCCTGCGTCACGGATATGACGGCCAGCGCGATGCCGGAGCCCACTGCCAGCAGAAATTTTTCCTTCGCAATCTCGAGCGTGTCATTGAAAACCCTTAGGGGGGGGGCTGGACAGCCGACATTCGACGGTCTTTGTTCCGCTGATGGTCGTGTCTGTGTTCCGGCGATGGGCGGCCGTGGAAATTTTCGTAGGGCCGCTTTGCATTACGGACTTGTTCCCAACACGATTTTTCATTGTTGGAATAAGGCTAGGGATATCCGAAACGCTGGGGCAGGATCGGAATCTACTTAGGAGTTCCTGATTGTCGCAAACTATGTGGCCAATGTCGCAAAGTGTGGCCACACGGAGATGAAACCGTCGAACTTCTTTTCTGCGGAAGCACGAGCTTGTAGGTTAAGCGGTGATAACGATCAGGCGGTGGCAGAAGATCATGTATTTGGAGAATATCCAGCGTTGGTATGAGCCCCATCTGGCGAAACGCCCTTTGGTGTTCGTAGTTGTCGGCGCGATCGTGCTGGCGCTCGTCTCTTGGGCGTTTCTACACCAGGGCACGGCGAAGGCTTCGGCGCCCCCCGCGGTTCCTGTGACCGTGGCGAGGGCTATGCGCCAGGACATGCCCGTCGTGAAAACGGAACTGGGTGCGGCGCAAGCCTGGACGAGCGTTACCGTCCTCGCGCAGGTCAGTGGCAAGCTTATCAAAGTGAATTTCGCCGAGGGGACCGACGTCAAGGCAGGCGAGGTGCTGGCGGAAATCGACCCTACGACCTATCGCGCCGCGCTGGAGCAAGCGGAAGGTTCGCTGCGGCGCGACCGCGCATCGCTGGCCGAGGCGAAGATCGACCTCGATCGCTACAGCAAGCTGGTGGCGGTCCTGGCCATCTCCCAGCAGCAGTACCAAACGCAGGCCGCTCTCGTTGAGCAAGACGAAGGCGTTGTGGAAAGCGACGAAGGCACGGTGAAAATCGCGCAAACCAATCTTCAGTGGAGCCGCATCGTCGCGCCGATCACCGGACGCTCCGGCGTTCGCCTCGTCGATCCCGGCAATATCGTCAGCGCTAGCGGCGGCGTTGCCAGCGCGCCCGCCACAGCGGCGGCGACGAACACGAGCAGTCCGGCTTCAACCGGCGGATCGGGCATCGTTGTCATCAACGAAATCCAGCCAATCGCGGTCACGTTCACCGTGCCTGAAGGCGATTTCCAGAACCTGATGGCACTCTCCAGCGGTTTCCGCGCCCCGCTGTTGGTCCGGGCCTACAGCCAAGAAACCGGAGCGCTGCTCGATACGGGCGACCTCAGTATTGCCGACAATCGCGTTGATCCGTCCACCGGCACGATCGAGTTGAAGGCGCGCTTTCCCAATGCGGCACGCCGGCTGTGGCCTGGTCAATTCGTCAATGTCCAGTTGACGCTGCAGACGCTGCGCAACGTCACCACGATCCCCCTCACCGCCCTCATTCGTGGCCCGAACGGCCAATACGTCTATGTTATCGACAAAACCAAGCACGCGATCATGCGTCCGGTGAAGCTGAGCGTGAGCGCGGACACCGTCGCCGTCGTGACGAGCGGCGTGAAGCCGGGCGATATGGTCGTCACTGATGGGCAGATGTTGCTCAAATCCGGAACGCTCATCAAAATTGCCAACGCCAGGACGAGGCGGCCAGGCTCGTGAACCTCGCCAGTCCTTTCATCAACCGCCCGGTCGCGACGAGCCTTCTGGCCATCGCGGTGCTGCTGGTGGGTATCGTCGCATATTCCATGCTGCCCGTGGCGGCGCTGCCGAACGTCGATTTTCCAACCGTGCAAGTCAGCGCCTCGCTTCCCGGCGCGAGCCCGGAGACGATGGCATCCAACGTGGCCACACCGCTTGAGCGGCAGTTCTCGCTCATTCCGGGCATCACCCAGATGACCTCGGTCAGCGCATTGGGCTCCACCAGCATCACCCTGCAATTCAGCCTGTCGGGCAACATCACCAGCGATTTCCAGCAGGTACAGGCAGCAATCAATGCCGCAAGCGGGCAGTTGCCGAGCAATCTTCCGGCCCAGCCCTCCATCCGCCAAGTCAATCCGGCCGACGCGCCGATCATGATTTTGTCGCTCAGTTCGGATACGATCCCGCTCGACCAAATCGACAACTACGCCGACGTCATTCTTTCGCAACAGATCTCACGCATCAGCGGCGTCGGCCTCGTCAACATCGGCGGACAGCAGAAGCCCGCGGTCCGCATCCAACTCGACCCCCGCAAAATCGCGGCGCGCGGACTGCAGATCGACACCGTCCGCGCTGCGATCTCAGCGACCACCACCAATGCGCCGAAAGGCTCGATCACCGGTCCCCAACGCAACCTCACAATTTACGCCAACGACCAGCTCCTCGATGCCGCCCCGTGGAACGATCTGATAATCGGCTACAGCACAGGCGCGCCGGTGCGCGTCCGCGATATCGGCCAAGCCTTCCCGAGCGTCGAGAACGATCAGGTCGGCGCCTGGGTGTTTCCCGGAAAGGGCAGCGCCGACCCGACCCTCACGGGCGGTCGCAGCCTTTTGCTCGTCATCTTCAAGCTACCCGGCGCGAACGTCATCGATACCGTGGACAAAATAAAGGCCGCGTTGCCCGGCCTGCAGGCGAGCATCCCACCAGCCATCGCCATTCATATCCTGATGGACCGCACACAGACCATCAGCGCCTCGGTAGAGGACGTCAAAGTTACGCTCCTGATCACCGTCGTTCTGGTGGTGATCGTGATCTTTCTTTTCCTGCTCAATGTTCGCGCAACGATGATTCCGAGCTCGATCATTCCGCTGGCGCTGCTCGGCGCCTGCGCGGTGATGCTGGCGCTCAACTACAGCCTCGACAACCTTTCGCTCATGGCGCTGACAATCGCGGTCGGTTTTGTGGTCGACGATGCCATCGTCATGTCCGAAGTCATCTGGCAACATATTGAGCATGGACAGAAGCCTTTCGAAGCCGCTTTGTCGGGTTCGAGCGATGTCAGCTTCACGGTGTTATCGATTTCCATTTCGCTGATCGCCGTGTTCACGCCCTTGATGTTCATGGGCGGCGTCGTAGGGCTTTTGATGCGCGAATTCGCGGTGACGTTGAGCGCCGCGGTGCTCGTCTCGCTCGCGCTGACACTCACCGTCACCCCCATGCTGTGCGCCCAGTTCCTGAAACCGCCTAGGCCTCCAACCATGCGCGTCACGCGCTGGCTGAGCGACGGCCTAAAGCGCCTGGAGACGGGCTACGCGACGTATCTGGATGTCGTGTTGAAGCACAAATTCACGACTTTGATGGTTTTCTGTACCTCTCTCGCCCTGGCGGTGGTTCTCTATGCTACGGCCTCGACGGGTTTCTTTCCGCAACAGGATACGGGCTTTCTGAGCGGCGTGATGCTCACCTCGCAGGACGCGTCCTTTTCGAAAACAAGCCAGAAAGTGAATGCCGTAGCGCAGGTGATAGGCAGCGACCCCGATGTCGCCGGGTTTGGCATGTTCGTCGGCTCGTCGAGCGCCAATCAAGCCAACATGTACATCGCGCTCAAACCCAAGACCAGCGGGCGCTCGGCCAGCGCCGATGAAATCATCACGCGGCTGCGGCCGAAGCTGGCGCAGCTCGTCGGCGTGCGAACGCTCCTGCAGGCAGCGCAGGACATCAACATCGGCGGCCGTGCCGGCCAGGCGCAATATCAGTACACGCTCTCTGATTCGAATCTCGACGAACTCAATTCTTGGGCGCCGCGCATGATGGCCGCGATGCAAGGCTTGCCGCAACTCAAAGACGTCAGCTCCGACCAGCAATCGCAAGGGGGCGCCGTCAATCTGGACATCGATCGCGCCGCAGCGGCGCGCTTCGGCATCTCGCCCAGCACTATCGACACCGCGATTTACGAGCTGCTGGGGCAGGATGAAGTCACGCAATACTTCACCCAGCAAAACAGCTATCACGTCGTGGTAGAAGGCACGCCCGCGCTGAGCCAGACGCCAGACGTCTTCAATTCGCTTTACATATTGTCGCCCGCTACGGGCAAGACCGTGCCATTATCACTCTTTGTCAAGGTCGATCCCAACGCCACCAACAGTCTGACGGTCAACCATCAGGGTGAGTATCCGGCGGTGACTTTGTCGTTCAATCTCGCGCCGGGTTTCGCGCTCAGCGACGCCACGGCCGCCGTCGAGCAGACGCGCAAGCAGCTAGACGCGCCCCAAACGCTCACCGGCGCGTTCCAGGGAACGGCGCAAGCCTTCCAGCAATCGCTGTCGAGCGAGCCGGTTTTGATCCTGGCGGCGCTGATTGCCGTCTATGTGATCCTCGGCGTCCTGTACGAAAGTTTCATCCACCCGCTGACAATTCTCTCCACATTGCCGTCCGCTGGTGTTGGCGCGCTTCTGGCGCTCAAACTCGCAGGCCAGGATCTCAATGTCATCGGCATCATCGCCATCATTCTGCTGATTGGCATCGTCAAAAAGAACGGCATCATGATCGTGGACGTAGCGCTCCGCCTCGAGCGCGAACAGGGCATGAGCGCCGTGAACGCCGTGCGGGCGGCTTCGCATCAGCGGCTGCGCCCTATCCTGATGACTACAGCCTGCGCGGCGCTCGGCGGAATTCCCATGATCTTCATGAACGGTACCGGTTCGGAGTTCCGCCATCCGCTCGGTTATGCCATCGTCGGCGGGCTGCTCGTTTCGCAGGTCCTGACCTTGTTCACGACGCCCGTGGTCTACATCTACCTCGACCGTCTGCGCGCCCGTATCAGCCGGGCGCCCGAAGCTGTGCCGGCCGAATAACAGCGGCGATATTGTTGGTCTCAGCTTGCGATGGACGCATAACCGCCGCTCATCCTCACTGCCTGTCGTCACTACCGCAAAATTGCGATCGCAGTAGGGACACCCATTACTGGGTGCCCCCCGCACAACACCGGACGGGCGGCTTTACCGCATCCGGCGCCCACCTTGGGTGGGTAACGACAAACCGGCGGTCCGGCCAGGGATGAAGGATGCGGGGTTGCGGGAGGAAGTCGTCGGCGAGCTTGTCAATCCGTGCCCAACTCGTGTGGTCCTTTTGACTGCGTCGCCGGAGCGTGCGCAACCAGAGAGCCTTGAAGTGGGCGCGGAATTCAAGCATTTCCGAATTTCGGACTTTTCCAACAATATCCGCCATCTGCAGACATTCAGCACCCATCGAAACGCAAACTGATTGGGGTGAATGATTGCCGCTGTTCGTCCGCGCTGTTCGTCATAGACATTTCTCCGGGTCGTCCACCGGCCCGATTTTCGGCACGCCTCCCCCATAGCCGAAGACGATAGCATGCATCACATAGCCGTTTCGGATGTAGTTGCAGTGCGCGCTATCGGGCATCTCGGCATAGCCGAGATAGGTGTCGGCGTTCGATACGACGAAATTGACAACGCGTGCGCGGCCGGATTTCGGAATCAACCGGAACGACAAGAGATCGTTGGGATCGACGAACGCAACGACCGTGAGGGCCGCGGCGCCTTTGCCTGGTGATCGCATTTCCATGGCGCTCGTCACGAACTCGTCGAGCGGGAGGTATTGTGTCCCGTTTGCCGACCTGCCGGCGAAATTTAGCAGCAGGATCTGGTTCGCCAACATGTAAAAGCTGGACAGGGACGCCATGGCGGCCGAAATGTCGGCGCTATTCGCCTTCGCCCGCCCCATCGCGGCATTCGCATTCTTCACATTCGCCATATAGGCATTCGCGGTGGGATTCGGTTCGTTTGTTCCGACATTACCGCCGTGCAACTTGGCTCGGGCCTCCGGTGCGTTCGCCGCTAGGCGCTCAACTGCGTCCTGCCGCGCTGCGACATAATCGAGACGCAGGCTTCGGAAGGCATCGAACAGAATGCTGCTGCTGAGGCTTTCGGAGATCAACGAGGTGTAGCGCGCGCCCGATGCGCCCGCGCAACCTGTGTCGCGATTGAACTTGCCGTCGAGCATGGCACAGACCGCGATCTGCGCATCGCTTCGGATGCGGTCGCCGTTTGTCCCGAGATAAACCACGACATCGGCAAAGCAATCCTTGACCAGCTCTTGCTTGAGCTTGTCGTTGAGTGTGGCGCGCTCATAGGTGTAGCTATTGCCTGGTCCCGCCTCAACGTCGCCGAGCTTGTGCAACTTGAAGGGTTTTGTGAGGGGTGACCAGTCGAAGAACCAAAGCTCGACGTTCCGCGAAGTGCCCGGTGTGTGCCCCGGCACGCTCAGCGTCTCCTTAATTAAATGCGAACCGCCGGGCGACAGTTCTTCGAGAACAGGCTCGTCGATCTGCCGAGCGTCGGGGTAGGCAGCCAATAGGTCGCGCGTGCGCACCTGCCACCACACATAGGGATCGTCGGGCTGGGTGCCGTCCGACGGCGTGCACATGCCGTGCGTCCACAGTACGCGCGTGGGCAGCGCAATCCCGCCGGCAGGCGTGCTCATTTGCGCCAGATCGCTGAGACCCGCAAAGCCCTGCGACGGCGCTTCGCTCGTGGTGCCGCTGGCACTCGAGAAATTTTCGTCGAACACAAGCGGGGGATCGTAAGGCTTCGCGCACGCTGTAAGCGCGAGCGTTACCGCAATCAGGACAAATTTGCGCATGCTTCCCCCACTTCCCGGTATGACAATAACGCAATTATGCACTTCGCAAATCCACCACAAGAGGTAACTTTTTGGCTGCCCTCCTGGCGGCAAGCAGTTACGGCCCAGACGTGGAACAAGGCTGAGTAGATTCCGAGCCTGCCCTTGGGCATCGCCCATTAACTATGGTGGGGACGGGCGAGGCTTTGATCGGCCCGCTGATTCCGTGCGCGCGTCCAATCCAGCGCAACACCCTGAATAGGAGACACCCATGAAAGGGCTTAAAAGCTTTCTGACCGCAAGTACTGTGGCGGTTCTTATCGGCGGCGGCGCACTGGTCGTGACGACCGTCGGTGCGTCTGCTTATACGGCCTGCAACAGCAATGGCGAATGCTGGCAGACAACCCAGCGCTACAAGACCTATCCGTCCGTGCTGGGAATCCATTTCTACAGCGACAGCTGGGGCAAGCGTCATCATAGCGATAGCAAGTATCAATGGCGCGACAAGCCGACCGACGACCACGGCTACTACGACCAAGGCACGTGGCACAATTTCGACAAAGACCACCACTGAACCGAAGCATTGATGCGGCGGCCGAAGTGGGCCGCCGCCCTTTGCCGCCGGTGGATGCCTACGCGCCGGCCATGCTCGTGTACACCTCCGGCACGATGGGCAAACCGAAAGCGTTCCTGCTGACAAATTCCCAAATCTGGGCGAATGTCGTCTGCTCCTTCCCCACGGGGCATCCTGGGAATGTCAGTTCAATGCTGTTAGGTTGAGCATGGGGCTGTTCTCGAAACATTGAGGAGGTAGTGCATGAAATCATTGATTATTTCGATTGCCGCGGCGGCGCTGATTTTCGCGGCGCCCTCGGCCTTCGCAGCGCCCGACCACAAAGACGGAGGTAATGGCGGCGGCCATCCTGCCGGTAACGCACATGACAGCGGTCATGCCGCTTCGGCGCATGCCGCGACAACGCATGTCGTGCATACCAGTTCCGGCGGCATGAATCACGAGATGCATATGAGGACGGATACTTCCGGCACCACGCGAAGCCGCAGCATGATGAATACGATGACATCGCACGGCGCGGTCTTCAACGCGCAGACACGCGGAAACGACAACAATCGCAACACCACCCGCAATTACAATAACAACAATTCCAACAACCATAACTATAGCAATAACAACAACCGCGGCAGCGCGAATGGTCATGCAAACTTCAATCGGCGCAACGTCACTGCGCAGCATCACTATCGCTACCGCGACGGCGCCTATCGCGGTCCGAGCGGATATTCGTATCGCCGCTGGTCCTACGGCGAGATGCTGCCCTCCATCTATTGGGCGCGCGACTACTGGATCGACGACTACTCCGACTACGGCCTGGCCTATCCGCCTCGGGGCTGCGTTTGGGTGCGTTATGGCGACGATGCCGTCCTCATCGATGAAGACAGCGGCGAAATCCTGGAAGTCGTGTACGGCCAGTTCTACTAGGGTCTATCCCTTGAAAGCGAAACCCCCGGAAGGAGACTTCCGAGGGTTTTCTTTTTCAGGCAGTCACTTCCGCTAAGCGCGAGCGCTGGCGACGCCGCAGAAGCCATGGCATGGCCAGCCACGTGCATCATTATTGCGGCGTTTGACCTTGCATTTGGTCTTGCCCGCGCATGTGTCCCTGCCCGTGCATGTGTTCCGTGTGGCTCGCAAGGAAGCTCTTACAGGCATCGGAGAACTTATCTGTGTTGGCCTTGATGCAGGCGTGGCGATCTTCACGGCTTTGTGCCGCAGAACAATATTTCTGAATGTCGGCGCTGCAGGCCTGCCTGAACGCATCATGTCCCGCTTCGCCCTGAGGCTGATTCTGGTTTTGCGCGACAGCTGTGACGCTGGTACCCAGAAGTAGAGCAAGCGAAAAAGCGAGTGTCGATTTTTTCATGCTGTGGTTCCTTTTCTGGCGATTACACAATTCGGCTAAAAAGCATGTGCGACATCACGTGTGCAAGCAAAAGCATTCGGCCTTGGCCATTACCTGACTGTCAATTTTGTCGATTATTCAGCGGAGTGGCCGTAGCACTCCCTTTTGGGTCGGGCACTGTCGTTGTCGAGTTTTTGGGAACGCCGGAATGCTTTACGGCCATGCTCGGCTGCACACATGACTGCTTGCCGGTTATGGGGTTCGCGAAGAGAACCTGCCCTGCGGGGCAGGTTGTTTGGTCGGTTACTCCGTAGCCCTTACTCCCGCCATGGGTTGTCATGCCAGCTACGGGCTTGCTGACGGCGGCAAACGCACCATCCGTCGCGAACGCAACCGTCCCCAAGGTCACAACAGACGCGCATACGATCGTTGAAAGTTTCATTTCTTCCTCCGCGAGGCCCCCGCGCGCAAAACTCTATACCCATGTCCAAGATGTCCAAAAGGGGTCAGGAACAGCGGTAAATCAAAGTAGGGCAGAACCTTCAGTAGGGCGCCACGGCCCTTCAGGCATGGTTGGAGCTTGGTATCAACTCGTTTGCGTCACTTAGGTCGCAGGCGCCGATATCGAACCGGTTCTTTTGACCAGCATCGCATGCACAGCAGTATGTATCCGCTCAACCGCTTTCCGACGATAGTCCCAGCATTCGTCACGATCCGGCGGATTAACGACCATCGTTGCATTTGCCTCGAACAGCAGGATTTCGCGATCCGCATTCAAACCGAAATCGATGCCGGCGTAATCGAGACCCAGAGTGTCGCGAATATGTTCGAGTGCCGCAAAGCCGCGTATACCAATCACTCTTGGCATGTCGCTGAGAAATTGCTTTTCTTCGGCACGAAACTCCGCGCTGTCCGCCATGGCGGAGGTGAAATAGTGCACTTTCCAGCCGCTGGAGACCGCCAGATGCAGCGGATAGATTTCTCCATTCACAAACATCGCTCGATATTTGCGTGTGTAGCCGTCAACGCCGCGCGCATCGAGATATTCGATCGCCGTCAATTCTCTGCCCGGCAAGGCCGCAGCTGCGACGGCAAGTTCATTGACCCTCTCAACGCGCAAATAATTGCGCCCGGTATGAAAGCCAGGCGTCCGCAACAGAAGCGGAAAGTCAAAACCGGCGCGAGCTAGCACCTGGGGTCCGTCCGGGCCGCAAAGCGTTGCGCGCGGTAGATTCATGGTTCTGGGGACTCTCACACCCGGAATGTCAGTAAGGCGAACGGCATTTTCGACCCGCCCCGTGCGTAAGACTGCCGCTGGAGGGTTCACGACCGGCGTATCGCTGCGCGCCAGAAGACGCTCGACCGATTCGAGCGCGGGTCTGCACAGATCTGCGTCCCCAACGGTATTGAAGACGAGATTATGCGCAGGCAGCGGCTCTTCGGCTTTCCAGTAATCTGCGTAGATCACCGAAGTCCGAAATACACTGTCATCGAGAAGATGGCGGATAGGCACATTGCCGCCAACCGCCGACACTAGGAGAAGCAACGAGATCGGCGTTCCTTGACCGCGATAAGGCAGGTTTATGACAGCCTGGTTTTCAAAACCCAGCCGGCGATGTCGCACGGCAGCGTCTTCGTCGCCGAGCTCAGCAAGAATGGCCGCCAGGGCTTGGTGCGCCGCTGGGTGAACTGGTGCCAGAGCCAGCGCCATTTCGCAATGCTCACGCGCGAGTGCGAGATCACCTGCTTCGCGAAGAGCATTTGCTAGGTTTACATGACCCATAGGGTTTTGTGGATGGCACGCAACGGCCTCCGCGTAGGCCGTACGCGCTGCCGTTCGACATCCCATCTCGTGGAGAAGTGCGCCCAAATTGTTGAGTGCACCGAAATGCCCTGGCGATCGAGTCAGAAGTTCAATGTATGTAAGCTTTGCCTTTTCGGTCTGTCCGAGTTCGGTCAGCAGATTTGCTCGCGCGAACAATAACTCGTCCGCACCCATGATATTCTTGGCACCAGCCGTAATATTTTGAGTGGCGTTTTCGCGCCGAGATGCAAATTCACTCACTGTTCAACGATCCCGCCTGCGCTCGTCTTACGAGTGCGCCAGTGGCCTTTATTCGCTACGCGCTGGAGTACTTTTGGCCGATTTAATTATGCATATTGTCATCAACGTTTAGCTTTCGCCAACGGCGACGGAATGCAGTTGCGGCCGGAGCGGACGCAAGGCTGCCATAAGAACCGAATCTGTCCATTCGCCATTTATGAACGCGGCCTGCCGAAGTACACCTTCCGTCTCAAACCCTGCCGCCTTGTAGGCCCTAATAGCACGGTTGTTGTTTGCAAATACGCTGAGCTGAACCCGATTCAGATTGAGATGATCCCAGGCGTATTTCAGGGCCAGCTTAACGGCTTCTCTCCCGTACCCTTTGCCGCGATCTGCATCGGAGCCGATGCGCACGCCGAGTTCCGCCGAGCGATGAACGGGTTGGATATTTTTGAATACGACGAAGCCGATAATTTTCGACTGAGAAACACGGCGGATGGCGAAAAGGACTTGCGAAGAATTTTTCCCAAGGTCTGTCAACCAAGTGTTGTAGCTCATCCAGTCGACCGGACGATACGCCAAGTCGAGGTTCGCGGATTTAACATCGTTCAACCACAAGAAGAGCGCGCCGGTATCATTTGGGAGCAGCGGTCCAATTGTTATGCTGTCGTTGTGCAACGATACTGCGGAAAGCGGCAACGCGCCGGTGCTTATGGTAGCCACGTTCGTAACCGCCGGTGTGACACTCGGCTCGGCTTTTTGCATCGCGTTCAATGTGAACCATCCTCTTTCGCCGTCGCGCATCCGCCGCTTCGCATACTGAGATCAACAACAGCTTTAGCTATAAACCTCCCAGTAATCAGGCCGAGAGGTTGACCAGCGAATTCGTCGTGCCGGAAAGCGTCGAGATGCTGGTCGATGTCGTGGCGGCCGAATTGCTATTGGCGCTCTGACTCTGGGAACCATGATGGTGGTGGCCGTGGTGCGCCTTCATGCTCTGCAACATGCCGTTCATCGCAGTCTGCGCACTGAAAATATCGCCTGACTGCAATGCGCTGCCAATGCTTGCAAGAGCTTGCCGGAAAGGATTGGTCTGGCCGCTTGACGAGCCATTTCCACTTTGGGTCGGAGTGCTTTGAGAGAGCGTCGCATACGCCTGCTGCGCCGCAGAAAGATTGCCCGACTGAATCGCCTGGACGAGCGCTTGGAAGTTCTGCTGCATCGTGTTCTGCTGGCTGTTGGGCTGGTAGACAGAACTTGAAGAGGAAACGGCACCGATGGTCATGACGCGATCTCCGATATTGTTTCCTAAAACTAGTCGATAATTCTTAAGGATCGGCTAACCAATTTGACCGAAAGTGATAGGGCGGGCCACCAGTCTGGGATGGAGGCGCTTATGCGCATGCACCACATCTTTCCATGGGCAGCCATACCGTTTCAGCCAGCAAAGAGGCCGGTGAAGCCGCGCAAATTCTTTTTCGCCGAACAATCCAGTGACCTTGCCGCAACCGACAACCGCCCGCCGGTATCGCCCGACGAATCCGACGAAGCCAAACGAACCAACATTCTAGCTTGAGTGAATGACGGAGCGTGTTGGAGTACCAACGATAATTGCTTTGCGCGCCTGCATGGATTTGCCCCCTCGGCGATCTCAAAGCACCGATCTGGGTGCGCGCCACATCAGTATTCTCCTAGTAGCTACGAGAACTGTCGAAACACAAGCCAAGCGCCGGTGAACCTATGAATTAGGCTCAAGAAATCGTTCTGCTGCCCGTCGGTAGCGTTGAGCGCAATTCCTCAACGGCGAAGGCTCTATTGGACCCCTCGCCGCGAAGAATCGACGCCACACTACGTTACTGATGCGCGGGCGGAGCTTGTGTTGGCGCGGGCTGCATATGGCCCCAGTGATATCCCATACCCATATGCCCGTCGCCGAATGTCGTGCCAAACGGATGTTCGCCGAACATCGGCGCGGTCACCGCGCAGACGATCAAGAGAACTGCGCAAACCAGAAATAGATAGCCCAGTACGGTACCAAGAATTTTGACAAAGCCATCAGCCTTGCTGGCGGTAAACAGTATGAAAAAAGCAATCACGACCAGCACGATGGCGTGATGGATGGCGCCCATGAAAAAGAACGGATGCATAATTTCCTCCCGATTGTTCACTTGACCGAGTTGCCGACTTCTTGCGAGCCGCGCGGAAAGTATTCTAACTCAAATACTCGGGATAAATTTGTCGGTTCTGTATCGGCATTCCTGCACAAAGTGGCGCAGCGAGACCTGAGCCAGGGGTTTGTTCCGTGGCGAATGGCAACAAATGGCGCAAGCCAGACCTATTCTAATCGGCAGCTAACGGTCAGGAACGGACATTCGTCCAACGGGCAACTTGCGCCAATTCTCGCCGCAGCCAATCGGCGCTACAAGCCTCCAATTTGGAACCTACATTCCAACGATGTCTTTAGGCGTTCGCGCCCCAGGCACCTGACGATAGGCAGCAGTAGGGATAGCGATATTTTGGAGCGCACCGAATGGAAGGCTTAAGGAAATTATTTCGTGAGAGATGGCTAAGTAGTCGGACGGTACTGATGGAATTTTTCGGTAGTTTTTTTGGCATCGCTGCCGTTGCCCATTTTGCCTCTAATCTTGGAATTGTTCACTCTGTGCTTCTGGGCGGCATTGTGTCGATTATTGTTGTAATTATAGCTCTCCTGGTGCGCCGATCTGATGCGGGGCGTTCGAGAAACAGTCGATGATAAATAATAAATTGAGAGCTCAGAGTGGGCTCGCCCAGGTTTTCCGGACACTTCTAAACGAGTAGCTCCCAGCTTTGAGACTTCTGCCGAGGTAGCAGCGGAAGAATTCCTCGCCATCGTCAAGGGACCAGCCGTCAACATCAAAATCCGGTGCCCGCATTAGTTTGCCCCTCAGCTCGCGCCACCACCTTACTCGCGCCCGATGGGAAGGGCGACTATTGGCGCAACCCAGACATAAGTGTGCAGCCAAGAACGTCCGATGTTGAGGGGCACTCCGGTCATTTGAATGTCGCCGATCATCGCGGGCCGTCAAGGCGCCTATTGATTGGAATCCGATGGCGCGCCCGTTCGGGCGCTAAAAGGCCAACGGTCCTCGCCGTTCGGCTCGTCCCTTCGGAATGGAAATGCGCCGTTCGGCGCAGAATGTGCGGTGCCGTTCGGCACCTAAAGGTTGGTGCGGGCGGAGGGACTCGAACCCCCATGCCGTGAAGCGTTCGGACCTAAACCGAGTGCGTCTACCAGTTCCGCCACGCCCGCAATTAGACCGCTGTATAGCGGGACGAGCGGCGGCAGCCAAGGACAAGGTTAGCGATGCGCCTGCGGCGCCCTTTAGTCTTTGGGCGCGCTTTTGCGTGCGGCTTTTCGCGCTGCCTTCGGGCGCATGACATTGATGGCCGAAGCGTCGAGGCGATCCTTGATGTGGGCGGCATAGAACTGCTCGATCATCTGAACGCTGGTGCGGCAGTTGTTGGCGATCTGGTGGATGTTGGCCCCCTCCATTAAACGCATGGAGATATAAGAGTGGCGAAGGCTATAGGCCGTGCGGCGCTGGCCATCACGGTCAAACTTGAGATTTTCTTCTTCGAGGATTTTGTTGAATAGTTCCCGGTTGTAGTCGGGAAACACCTTCATGGTCGGCATGAGGCGTGCGATCTCGTCCGGTGTTTTGCCGTCGTCCCGCAACTTCTGTTCGCGGCGCTGGCGCAAATCCTCAAACGGATGGACGGCATTAGGCATACTCTTGCAATAACCCACGCCGGTTTTGCCGCGCACGTCGATCACTAAAATGGTGTCTTTGGTGGCGTAGTCGTCCTCGATCTTCACGTCCCTGAACTCCAAGCCCCAGGCTTCGTCGGGACGCAGGCCCGTGTTCGCCATGATGAGGACGAAATCATGCAAATCCTCATAGCGGTTTTTCCATCCGCGCCGCTTACCCTGGGTGATGCGGCGGCGCGTGGCTTGATAGAGTTGTTTGTATTCGTCGTGAGAAAACCAGGCTCGGCGGCCCCGCTTGCCCTGACTCATATAGGGTGTGGAGAGGTTCGGGACGTAAGGAATCCAGCCCAAGCCTTCGGCATGTTTGAGGACTTGGCGGATAATCACGATCTCTTGGAGCATGGTGCTGCGGGCAGGGGGCTTGCCGGGGGTATCAGGCGCTCCGTCCTCGCCCTTAGTGGCAGTCTTTTCGATAGTCTTTTCGGCGCGCTTCACGCGGTAGGTCTGCACCATCCCCTTGTTGATGGCGGCGAGAGGCTTGTCCTTGAAGAAGGGGAGGACATGGGCATTCATCCGCAGTTCCATCAGGGAGATGTATTTGGGGCTGCGGACGCTGGCGGCGAGCACCCGGACCTCGCTGAGGTAGGATTCGGCGGCTGCGCCGAAGGTCTTTTCCTTGGACACACTGGACACAATTTGACCGGCCCGGAGCTTGCCTCGGAGGTCCAAATACCATTCCTCGGCCACGTCCTTGGCCCGGTCCAGGGCCTCCTCGCCGGTACTTTGGCGGAATCTCTGGCCGCTAACGCGGGCGGCGGCCTGCCAGGGGCCTTGGGAAGTGCGCCGATATATTTGCAAACGGCCGTCGAACATCGTATGCGCTGCCATGAATTTGGCCCTTTCGAGGGTGTTCAGTCTATGTGTCTAACGTGTCCACCGTGTGTCCGACCCCTAGACCAAACGCTTCCGAGTTAAGGCTTTGAAAGTAAAAGAGAAAAAGGCAGAAAACCGGTATAGGCGCTGGATTTAGGTTCCAGTGATGAAAGTCGTGGGGGTTCAAGTCCCTCCGCCCGCACCACCCTTTGCTGCCGTGCAGCTTCGGGTGGCAAGCCCGCGAATTCCAAGGCGGCAAAGGGTGTCCCCCAAAGCCTTGGCGAAGTGGGACAAAGATAGATATGTCAGGGACGCTTCAGATGAACATTACAGAGACCGTTTCCGAAGGCCTCCGCCGCGAATATACCGTCGTCATCGACGCCGGCGATCTAGAGAAGCGCCTGGCGGGCAAGCTCGAGGAGATCAAGCCCAAGCTCAATCTCAAGGGCTTTAGGCCGGGCAAGGCGCCGGTGTCTTTCCTGAAGAAGACCTATGGCAAGTCGATGATGGGCGAGATTGTCGAAGCCGCCGTCAACGAGGGCAGCCAGAAAGCGGTCAGCGATAATGCGCTGAAGGTGGCGTTTCCGCCGCGCGTGGAGCCGGTCGGCGATGTGCAGGCCGTGATCGACGGCAAAGCCAATCTCGAATTTCGCGTGCTCGTCGATCTGATGCCCGATTTCGCGCTGGCCGATGTGTCCGGTCTTCAAGTCGAACGGCTGGTCGCCGATGTGACGGACGCCGACATCGACGAGGGCCTCAAGCGCCTCGCCGAACAGTCGCGCAGCTATGCGCCGCGCGCCGAGGGCGAAGCAGCCGAGATGAACGATTCCGTCACGATGGATTTCGTGGGCAGCGTCGACGGCGAGGAATTTTCCGGCGGCAAGGCAGAAGGCTTCAACCTCGTGCTCGGCTCGAACCAGCTCATTCCCGGTTTCGAGGATCAGTTAATCGGCGCCAAGGTCGGCGATGTGCGCGACGTCAAGGTGACGTTCCCCGCCGACTATCCCGAGGCCAAGCTTGCAAGCAAGGACGCGGTGTTCGTCGTTACGGTGAAGGAGGTGAAGTCGCCCGATCCGATCGTGATCGACGACGAGCTTGCCAAGAAAGTCGGCCTTGAGACACTCGGCACGCTGAAGGATCGTCTGCGCGAACAGATGAAGCGCGAATATTCGGCCGCCAGCCGCTTGCATCTCAAGCGCCGCATTCTGGATGCGCTGGACGCTTCGCATGCCTTCTCGCTGCCGCCGACCATGGTGGAAGGCGAGTTCAACGGCATCTGGCAGCAGGTCGAGGCCGAGCTCAAGCGCGAGAACAAGACCTTCGAGGACGAGGGCAAGAGCGAGGAAGAGCTCAAGAAAGAATATCACGATATCGCCGAGCGCCGCGTGCGTCTGGGCCTCGTGCTGGCGCGGATCGGCGAACAGAACGGCCTCGTCATCGCCAACGAAGAAATCCAGCGTGCCATCGGCGCCCGTGCCCGCCAGTTCCCCGGCCAGGAACAGCAGGTGTTCGACTACTATTCGCGCAACGCCCAGGCGCAGGCCGAGATCCGCGCGCCGCTGTTCGAGGACAAGGTGGTGGACTTCATCGCCGAACTCGCCCAGGTCACCGACCGTACGGTCGACCGCGAGACGCTGTTCCTCGACCCCGACGATGCGGCGGAGAAGCTGAAGAGCGAATAGCTCTCCCAGAAGTCCAAGAATTTCATGCATTTGGCGAAGGTGTGAAGCCCGCCAAGTCACATGGGCGCGCCCGCGTTCGGCGCAGCATTTTGCTGCCTTCACCACTCCGACATCGAAATGACAACGTTCCTATTGCCGTTTATCGATAAATGCGTATTGTATGTCGATACGGATACGTTGTTTTTCAATATGAGAAGGAGCGGGTCAGATGAATTCGGTCGGTCACCAGGCTGCTATCGGGGCTCTTATCGCGGTTGGGCTTGTGCTGGGCGCGAGCGCCGACGGCATCGCCGTCAACACCCGGAGCGCCATGGCGTACGGAAATCTGCCTACCGAGACGCGCGAAAGCATGGTGGTCCTGCGCCATGGCTTCGTAGCGGCCTTCCAAACTTCTAGCAAAAAAGTCCTGACCGCAGGGCTCGATCTGGCGGGCGAAGTCGCCGCGCGCCTCAAGCAACTCTAAACCGGGAAAAGACCATCATGAACGACGTCAGCCTTCTGCCAAAAATTCTCCATTGGATATTCGCATTCTTCGCGGTCGTCACGGCCATCGCGGCGGTCGCCATCTGCATTGTGATCGTCGTCAATCCGACGCTGCCGGCGGGCGCGCAATTCGGACCGATCAACATGGATTTCGGTGGTCAACCCGGCACGGTCGTCATGCATTCCAGCCAGGGCAATTTCGATCTGGCCGTCACGGCCCTTCGCGGCAATGTGACGATGAATCTGCAAAAGGGCAGCGCCTTGATCGAACTGCTCAAGCGTTATGGCTTGCCGCTGATCCTGCTCTATACGGTTTTCTTCACCGTGCTGTTCGATTTGCTGCGCCGGCTGTTCCGCAACGTCGCGCGCCGCGAGAGCTTCACGCAGCAAAATCTCCGCCTGGTGCAAACCATCGGGATTTCGCTTCTCGTCTTCTCGGTGGTGTCGGCGCTGGGCGAGAGCTGGTTTGCCCATATGATCTATTCCTATCTCGCCCAGAACGCGATGTTGACGATTTCCGGCACGCCGCTGCATTTGCCGGCGTCGCATGTCTATACGATTTCCGGCGGCCACGGCCCATTCGGCAGTCCGGTGTTCTTCTCCGGCTTGCTGGTGCTGGCGCTGTCGGAGGTCTTCCGGCAGGGACTGGTGTTGAAACGCGAAAACGATCTCACCGTTTGAGCGGCGCGATGTCCATCAAACTCAACCTCGACCGCGTGATTCTGGAACGGCACATTAGCCTGACCGAGCTTGCCGAGCGCATCGGCATCACCTTGGCCAATCTGTCGATCCTCAAGACCAACAAGGCACGCGCCATTCGCTTTTCGACGCTGGAGGCGCTGTGCCGCGAACTGGCGTGCCAGCCGGGCGATCTTCTGGAATTCGTTCCCGGCGTACAGGACGAAATTGCCGAGGCGGGAGACGACGAAAATGAGTGAGGAGAAGTTTCAGGTCACGGCGGGATTGCTGGCGCTGCTCTTGGTCTTGTCTCCTTCGGCCGGTGCGGCCGACACAAATAGCGATGCACTCATGCAATTGGTGAATACCCGCAACTATCTGGAGTTGGAACAGGTCCTGCAAAAAACCGACAAACTGTCTATCACCAACCAAAATTTCTTCCAGGGTGTGCTGGCAAACCGCAAGAACGAAATCGCAATGTCGATGCGTCTGTTGGCCCGGGTTCTCGACAGCAAGTCTCCGGAGCTGAGCGCAGAGCAAAGGCGGATCGCGCTGCTTTCCCTGGCCGACGACTACGCCAAGTCGTTTCAATACGGGAGGGCAGCGGACACCGATGCGCTTGGGCTCCGAGAGTTGGGCGCAAACCTTGATGAGAAAACCCGAACTCAAATCGCCGCCGACAAGCGATCCTATTCGCTAGCGCGGAGGTTTCCTGTGCAGACGGTCAAGGCCGATGAGCCCTTTACGATTTCGACCACGCGTAATGCCATCGGCTTGACGGAAGTGGCGGTGGAAACGCATGGCGAAACCAAGCCTTGGATTCTCGACACAGGCGCCGGCTTGACTACACTCAGCAAGACATACGCCAAGCACCTTGGCCTAAGGTTGTCCGAGGGTACCGTTCCCGTCACTGGCGCCAGCGGTGCGGCTTCGCAAGGCCATCTCGCCGTCATTACGGAGTTGCGGCTGGGCAAGGCGGAGTTCCATAACGTCGTCGTACTGGTGATCGAAGACAAGAATCTCTACGTCCCGGAACTCAAGCTGCAGCTGGACGCTATCCTGGGGTCGCCGGTGCTGTCGGCGCTGGGACAACTCACGTTCTATGCGGACGGCAGGCTGGAATGCGGCGGGGGCGCCGCTTCGGACTCAGGCGCCGAGATGTTCATGGACGACCTTCCGCTGGTGGCAATCGGTACACCCGCGGGGATACGTCTTTTTGTCCTGGATACCGGCGGCAATACCACTTTGCTGCTCTCACCATACTGGGAGGAGAACCATGCGGCACTGGGCGATCCGCCACTCCATCCCGGCACGGTGGCCGGAATAGGCGGCAACAGTAAGATACCGACGGCCGATCTCCAGAACGTGCAGCTTTTTTTCGGCACCGTTCCGGTGACGATGAAGGAAATGGCGGTGTTCTCGCAGCCGCGCCGCGCGGAGGGAGAATATTTCTATGGATACATCAGTCAGGACCTGCTGCGCACTCTGCGCAGCTATACGATCGACTGCCGCGCGATGCTGTTCCGCATAGAAACGCAGTAGTTGTTCCCGGCGTACAGGACGAAACTGCCGAGGCGGGATCGGACGGCGTCTAACGTCCGCCGTCCCTCACCAGCGCTGGTGTACCAGCGGCGCAATCAGGCGATCGTAGATTTCGCGCGCCGCCGCCATGGTCTCGGCGGAGAGCGGCGCCAGATCGGAAGCGGCCGCATTGGCCTTGGCCTGCTGCGCGTTGCGGGCGCCGGGGATCACCACCGTGACGGCATCGTTCATCAAAATCCAGCGCAGCGCGAAACCGGCGAGGCTGGCATCCGCGGGCACCAGCTTCCTCAGTTCTTCGACGGCCTGAAGCCCAGTTTCGAGCGGCACGCCCGCAAAGGTCTCGCCGACATCGAACGCCTCGCCGTGCCGGTTGAAGCTGCGGTGATCGTCCGGGGTGAATTTCGTATCGCGCGTGATCTTGCCGGTCAGAAGGCCGCTCGCCAGCGGCACGCGCACGATGACGGCGACGTTCTTGCGCTTGGCTTCCTTGAAAAACAGCTCGGCCGGGCGCTGGCGAAACAGGTTGTAGATAATCTGTATGCTGACGACGCCGGGAAATTCGATAGCCTTCAGCGCCTCCTCGACCTTCTCGACGCTCACGCCATAGCTTTTGATTTTGCCCGCCTTCTGGATGTCATCGAGTGCCGCGAACAGTTCGGGCCGGTAAAGCGCCTCGACCGGCGGGCAGTGCAGCTGAACCAGATCGAGACTATCGGTCGCCAGATTCTTCAGACTGCGGTCGATGAAGGCTTCGAGATTGGCCTTGTTATAGCCGTCGGCGGTATGGGGATTGAGCCGCCGCCCGGCCTTGGTCGCCACCATTGGGCGAGTTCCGCCGCGCGCCTTCAGAACTTCGGCGATGATCTTTTCCGAGCGGCCGTCGCCATAGACATCGGCGGTGTCGATGAAGGTGATGCCGGCGTCGAGCGCTGCGTTCAGGGCCGCGCGGCCATCGGCCTCGCTGACGTCACCCCAATTCCCGCCGATCTGCCAAGCCCCGAAGCCGACATCGCTGACAACGAACGGCAATTTCACGAAGGGATGATGGTTCATCGAGGCGCCTCGCGCGGGTGTTTGCTACAGGACGGGTTAGCAATAGGGCGATGATGCGACAAGCCCGCACCAGGACGTACCCCGAAATACGGACTCATGCTTTGATAAGTGGGGCTTGCAGTTTTGTATCCAATTGGATACAGTGGAGAGATGAATGATCACGCTTCTGCGGTCGGCGGAATTCGACGCGTGGCTGAAAGCACTCGCCGATCACAAAGCGAAAGCGAGAATTCTGGCACGTCTGAGAAGCGCGACGTTGGGCAATTTCGGTGATTTTGCACCTGTCGGCGAAGGCGTTTCAGAGATGCGCGTTCATGTCAGACCGGGATATCGCGTGTATTTCACGCGTACGGGAACAACGGTTTATGTGCTCTTGGTCGGCGGCGACAAGTCCACGCAGAAGGCCGATATCGTACGCGCCAAAAGGATGATCGCGGAGTTGAAGGATCGTAAAACATGAAAGCAGATTTCAAACCCTTTGATGCCGCCGAATACCTCGACAACGACGAGGTCATTGCCGAGTATCTTTCAGCGGCTGCGGATGACCCAAATCCCGACGTGTTTCTCGCCGCGCTCGGCGACGTCGCCAAAGCGCGCGGCATGGCGCAGATCGCCAAGGACAGCGGCCTCGGCCGCGAAAGCCTTTACAAAGCATTGAGTAGCGGCGCGCACCCGCGCCACGAAACTGTGAATGCGGTCTTGCGCGCGCTTGGCGTGAAATTCACCGTCGTTGTCGATCAACCATAGAGCCGCAAGCTGCGCGGTTTACTTGCCGAAAAGGCTTCGGCGCTATAAGCGGCGTTGACAGGGCGCTTGGCGGCGCTACACCCTCTTTGGCCGAATCAGGAGCCTCCATGAAAGACCCCCGCGACGTCTATATGAACACGCTTGTACCCATGGTGGTCGAACAGACTGCGCGGGGCGAGCGCGCTTTCGACATCTATTCGCGCCTGCTCAAGGAGCGGATCATTTTCGTGACCGGCCCGGTGGAGGATTACGGCGCCAGCTTGATCACCGCCCAGCTTCTCTTCCTTGAGGCCGAAAACCCCAAGAAAGAGATCGCGATGTACATCAACTCGCCGGGCGGCATCGTCACGGCGGGCATGGCGATTTACGACACCATGCAATACATCCGCCCCGAAATTCAGACGCTCTGCGTCGGCCAGGCAGCGTCTGCGGCCTCCCTGCTGCTCTGCGCCGGGGCGAAAGGTCAGCGCTTCTGCCTTCCCAATTCGAGAATTCTGGTCCACCAGCCGTCGGCGTCTTACTACGGTCAGGCGGCCGATATCGCCCGCCATGCCCAGGAAATCCTCAAATTAAAGCACCGTTTGAACGAGATTTATGCGGGCCATACGGGCCAGCCGATCGAGGTCATTGAAAAGGCGCTGGACCGGGATACTTATATGACGGCCGAGGAGGCCAAGACCTTCGGATTGATCGATTCCGTCCTGTTCAAGCGGCCGGAGGCGGGCGAGGTTCTCTGAGGGCGCGGAAACCGGCCGAAAAATCAGTATCTTGGCCGGATTAAACAAATCTTGATCCGGTTGGCGCTAACGTGGTCGAATGAATTCGGCGACAAGCCGATTTGGGTTGGCGCGGGTTGTGCAAGGCATTGAAGAGAATGCGGAAGCACGTCTTTGAGGGTGGGCCGGAAGCGGCCCTGGAGAGACCATGAGCAAAACGGGCGGCGGCGAGTTTAAGAACACGCTCTATTGTTCCTTCTGCGGCAAAAGCCAGCACGAGGTTCGCAAGCTGATCGCGGGCCCGACAGTCTTCATCTGCGACGAATGCGTCGAATTGTGCATGGAGATCATCCGGGAGGAGAACAAGACCTCCTTCATGAAGTCGCGCGAAGGCGTGCCCAGCCCGTCGGAAATCTGCAAGGTTCTCGACGATTACGTGGTCGGCCAGCAGCACGCCAAGAAGGTGCTCTCGGTCGCCGTCCACAACCACTACAAGCGCATCAATGCCAGCGGCAAGAACGGCGACGTCGAGCTGGCGAAATCGAACATCATGCTGCTCGGCCCCACGGGCTGCGGCAAGACGCTGCTGGCCCAGACGCTGGCGCGCATCCTCGACGTTCCCTTCACCATGGCGGACGCCACGACGCTCACCGAGGCGGGCTATGTCGGCGAGGACGTGGAGAACATCATCCTCAAGCTGCTGCAGAACGCCGACTATAATGTCGAGCGGGCGCAGCGCGGCATCGTCTATATCGACGAAGTCGACAAGATCAGCCGCAAGTCGGACAACCCGTCCATCACCCGCGACGTATCGGGCGAGGGCGTGCAGCAGGCGCTGCTGAAAATCATGGAAGGCACGGTTGCCTCTGTGCCGCCGCAGGGCGGGCGCAAGCATCCGCAGCAGGAATTCCTGCAGGTCGACACCACCAACATCCTGTTCATCGTCGGCGGCGCGTTCGCGGGTCTTGAGAAGATCATCTCGCAGCGCACGCATGGTTCCTCGATGGGTTTCGGCGCCGCGGTGCGCGCGCCGGACGACCGGGGCACCGGTGAAGTTCTGCGCGAAGTGGAACCCGAAGATCTGCTCAAATTCGGCCTGATCCCGGAATTCATCGGCCGCTTGCCGATCCTGGCGACGCTGGGCGATTTGACGGAACCGGCGCTGATCGAAATTCTGACCAAGCCGAAGAACGCGCTCGCCAAGCAATATCAGCGCATGCTCGAGATGGAAGGCGTCAAGCTGCGCTTCCAGGAAGAGGCGCTGCACGCCATCGCGCGCAAAGCGATTGCCCGCAAGACCGGCGCGCGCGGATTGCGCTCGATCATGGAAAGCATCTTGCTGGAAACGATGTACGAACTGCCCACGCTCAACGGCGTGCAGGAAGTCGTCATCACCGCCGATGTCGTAGAAGGCAAAGCGCGTCCGCTTTACACCTACTCCGACAAGGGCCAAGTGCAGCAGAGCGCGGGCTAGACCGGTTCCGTACCGGGTCTCCATTCACCAACTGCGACATGGGTGCGCGCGGACAAACCGCGTCATAACGGCAATTTCTGTGGCTCCGATGGCGCTTACGGCGGATTAATCGCCATTAGGGGATGTCCCGCCTTGAAACGGCCGCCCCCCGGCCCCACTTTAAGTCATCTGGAGTCGGCCCATTTGGGCGACAAAGCTCGGTTCCCTGCGCCCATTTGGGGCACGGTTCCTCAACACACCCGGTCTAAGATAGCCGGGCTAGGAGACAAGGATGTCGGATCAAGACGTCGTGACGGTTGTGACAGTCGAGCCGGGTGGCCTTTTGGCGCCGGTGCTACCCCTGCGCGATATCGTCGTATTTCCCCACATGATCGTTCCGCTGTTCGTCGGCCGCGAGAAATCCGTTCGCGCCCTCGATGAGGTGATGAACGACGACAAGCAGATTCTGCTTCTGACCCAGAAGAACGCCGCGGAGGACGACCCCGATACCGACGGCTTGCACCGGATCGGAACGCTGGCGACCGTGCTGCAGCTTCTCAAGTTGCCCGATCAGACCGTGCGTGTGCTGGTCGAGGGCAAGTCGCGCGCCCGCGTCACCGGCTTCGTGCCGCGCAGCGATTTCTTCCAGGCGACGATCGAGCGCATTCCCGAAAGCGTCGGCGACGCCAAGGAAACCGAAGCGCTGATCCGCACGGTCAAAACCAATTTCGAGCAGTACATCAAGCTCAACAAAAAGGTGCCCGCCGAAACGCTGGCCTCCGTGGCGCAGATCGACGAAGCGGCCAAGCTCGCCGACACCGTGGCCTCGCATCTGTCGGTCAAGATCGCCGACCGTCAGGCGCTGCTGGAAACGCTGAACACCGCTGAGCGGTTAGAGAAGGTTCTCTCGCTGATCGAATCCGAGATCGGCGTGCTGCAGGTCGAGCGCAAGATCAAAAGCCGCGTCAAGCGCCAGATGGAGAAGACGCAGCGCGAGTATTATTTGAACGAGCAGCTCAAAGCGATTCAGAAGGAGCTTGGCGAAGGCGAAGAAGGCCGCGACGAGCTCAACGAACTCGAAGATCGCATTCGCAAGGCCAAGCTCTCCAAGGAAGCGCGCGAGAAGGCGAACGGCGAAGTGCGCAAGCTGCGCCAGATGTCGCCGATGAGCGCCGAAGCCACCGTGGTGCGCAACTATCTCGACTGGATGCTGTCGCTGCCTTGGGGCAAGAAGTCCAAGGTCAAGAAGGATATCCAGCTCGCCGAGGACATTCTGCACGAGGACCATTACGGCCTCGACAAGGTCAAGGAACGCATCCTGGAATATCTCGCGGTGCAGCAGCGCGCCGGCAAGATGAAAGGCCCGATCCTGTGCCTCGTCGGCCCGCCAGGCGTCGGCAAGACCTCGCTCGGCAAATCGATCGCCAAGGCGACCGGGCGCGAATTCGTGCGCATGTCGCTGGGCGGCGTGCGCGACGAAGCGGAAATCCGCGGCCATCGGCGCACCTATATCGGCTCGATGCCCGGCAAGGTCATCCAGTCGATGAAGAAGGCGAAGTCGTCCAATCCGCTCTTCCTGCTCGACGAGATCGACAAGCTGGGTGCGGACTGGCGCGGCGATCCGTCGTCGGCGCTGCTCGAGGTTCTCGATCCCGAGCAGAACCACGCCTTCAACGACCATTACCTGGAGGTCGATTTCGATCTGTCGGACGTGATGTTCATCACCACGGCCAACACGCTGCACATGCCGCAGCCGCTGATGGACCGCATGGAGATCATCCGCATCCCCGGCTACACCGAGGACGAGAAGGTCGAGATCGCCAAGCGCCATCTCATTCCCAAGCAGCTCAAGGCGCATGGTCTGAAGGATGAGGAATGGTCGATCAACGATGAGGCTCTGCACATCCTGATCCGCTATCACACCCGCGAGGCGGGCGTGCGTAATCTCGAGCGCGAACTGGCGAATCTGGCGCGCAAGGCCGTGAAGGAAATCGTCTCCAAAAAGGCGACGGTGATCGCGGTGACGGCCGACAACGTCGACATCTATGCCGGGGTGCGCAAGCACCGCTATGGCGAGGTGGAAGGCGAGGATGCGGTCGGCGTCGTTACGGGTCTTGCCTGGACCGAGGTCGGCGGCGAAACGCTGCAGATCGAATCCGTGATGCTGCCCGGCAAGGGCCGCATGCAGACGACGGGCAAGCTCGGCGATGTGATGAAGGAATCCATCGATGCGGCGCGGTCCTATGTCCGCTCCAAGGCGACGACCTTCGGCATCAAGCCGCCGATGTTCGACGTCAAGGACATCCATGTGCACGTACCGGAAGGCGCGACGCCCAAGGACGGTCCTTCCGCCGGTGTCGCAATGGCGGTGTCGATCATCTCGACGCTGACGGGCATTGCGGTGCGCCGCGATGTGGCGATGACGGGCGAGGTGACATTGCGCGGCCGCGTGCTGCCGATCGGCGGGCTAAAGGAAAAGCTGCTCGCCGCTCTACGCGCCGGAATCACGACGGTCATCATTCCAGAGGAGAACGAGAAGGACTTGGCCGAGATCCCCGACAATGTGAAAGCGGGGCTCAAGATCGTGCCGGTGTCCAACGTCAGCGAAGTGCTCAAGATCGCACTCGTACGTCAGCCCGAGCCGATCGAGTGGGTCGAAGCCGAAATCGCGGCGCAATCCACGCAGCCGGACGCAAGCTCCGACGCTGTGGTCACACATTAACCAGCCCAGGGAACCCGGTCGAAACAGGCGTTTCGGCCGGGTTCCGCCTGGCGTCCCCAGGAAAAGACAGCAAAAAAGGTGGGTTTCTGCCGCTTTAGCCCCGGAAATCGGCCTTTTTCACCGGTTCTTGGTTTGACGCGGCCCCCGAAAGCCCTAGATTCCCGCCCTAGCCTTGGCGATTCAATAGGAAGGAGCCGTCCAGTGAACAAAAACGATCTCATCCAGAAGCTTTCCGATCATACCGGCCTCGCCAAGACGGATGCCGCAAAAGCGGTGGACGGCGTGTTCGAGCTGATCGCCGCCACGCTGAAGGCGGGCGACGAAGTTCGCCTGACCGGCTTCGGCGTCTTCGTGGTCGCCACACGCGCAGGTGGCAAAGGCCGCAATCCGCAGACCGGCGAAGAAATCACCATCAAACCCTCCAAGCAGCCGCGCTTCCGCGCCGGCAAGCAGCTGAAAGATTCGCTGAATTAATTTTGCGCCGTATTGGTGCTTGGCCACGGGACGGGCGGCATAGCCGCTTCCGTCCCGTTTGCCGTTTCGGCCCTTGAGATTTGCATGACGCCGTCTCGCGCTGCGGTGGACGGCTGTGTTAAGAGGCCCGCACCGGGCGGTTAGCTCAGCGGTAGAGCATCTCGTTTACACCGAGAGGGTCGGGAGTTCGAAACTCTCACCGCCCACCAACCTACGCCGCATCGCGGCGGAGGTTGGTGAGCCCACCGGAGCCTTGGCGTAGGTGGGCCACCTGACATCATGCGGCTTCGGTTGGCAGGCCAGCTGCTGCGCAGCTTCGGGTGGCAGGCCACAGGTCTTTAAGACAGCGAAGGGTGCCGCGCGTTCACCATGCGCCCGGGAAACGGGCATACTTTTGCGAATGGCGCGCCATAGTCTGCCGCCGTCATGTGAGGAAACACCGGATATGGGTCGAACTTCGCTGCGCCTCGCCGCCATTGCGGCCGCGTTGCTTCTCGTCGGATGTGCGTCGTCCCGCCATGAGCGCGGCGACCGGCCCGGCGGACCGGGCGGCCATCGCGAAGAAGAGTGGCATCCTCCCTCGGGGATTTTGCTGCGTTACGCCGACAAAGACGGCAACGTGACCCGCGCCGAAATGGAGGCGGGACTCAAGGCCGATTTCGCCGCCGCCGACACCAATCACGACGGCGTGCTCGAAGCCGACGAAGTGCGCGCGGTCAACCAGAAGCGCTGGAACGAGGACCGCTCTGCCGCATCGCCTTTGGTCGATTGGAACGGTGACGGCGTAGTGGACTTCAACGAGTTTTCCGCCAACGCGCGGGCGCTTTTCGACCAGCTCGACGTCGACGGCAAGGGCGTGCTCACAGCCAAGCAGCTCAAACCCCAAAGTACCGGCGTTCAATCCAAACCCGGCGGCGATTCCAGCGGCGAACACCGCCGTGGACGCCGTGGCGGCGGGCAAGGGGGAGACCAAGGCGGTGGCCAAGGGGGCGGCGGCGGCCCCGACGGCGACGGGCAATAGCCCATCGCTTGACTTGAGTTGGAGGGGGCCCTACATCGACCGTCCTTCGCGGCTGATCCTTGTTTTTCGGCCGCGAGCGCCCGCGGGGGCGTAGCTCAGTTGGTTAGAGTGACGGCCTGTCACGCCGTAGGTCGCGGGTTCGAGCCCCGTCGCTCCCGCCAGCCTTCGCCGCGGAGCAGCGGAGGATGCCTCCCGAAGCCCGAATGGGCGTAGGGAGGCTGTTGATCGGCTCCCGCAGCTTCGGACGGCAGGCCATCCTCGCGACATTATGCGACAGGCGAAATTTTCCATGAATTTCCTGTTTGCCTGAGGCGATTCCTGTTCTAAACCCATTCCAATCCGCGTTGTGTCGCGGGCAGCCCTGCTTATACTGCGGCTGCGAAATAACCGCATGTGTCCTGCGATGCATGGGGTGGGTCAGGCGGACCGCCGGCTGGGCTGGGGAAGATGGTAATGGAACGGCTGCTGCTGGAATATTTGCCCATTCTGATATTCGTCGCCATCGCGGCGGTTATCGCCATCGGACTGATGGCCGTGCCTTTCCTGGTGGCGCCCTCAAAACCGGACCCCGAAAAGCTTTCCGCTTATGAATGCGGCTTTACCGCCTTCGGCGACGCGCGGATGAAGTTCGATGTGCGATTCTATCTGGTCTCCATCCTCTTCATCATCTTCGATCTTGAAGTCGCTTTCCTGTTTCCCTGGGCAATCACCCTGACAGTGACGGGCGCCTTCGCATTCTGGGCGATGGTGGTGTTCCTGGGCGTCCTCACGGTCGGCTTTATATATGAGTGGAAAAAGGGAGCGCTCGAATGGGAGTGATCCCCGCCGGAACGGGCGCCCGCGCGGGCGTGGAGGGCGGCGCGGCGCTGCCCGACAACGACCCCTATTTCAAGGCAATGCAGGATGAGTTGGCCGACAAGGGTTTCCTGGTCGCCAGCACCGACGCGCTGATCAATTGGGCGCGCACCGGCTCGCTGATGTGGATGACCTTCGGGCTCGCCTGCTGTGCCGTGGAGATGATTCAAGCCTCGATGCCGCGCTATGACCTGGAGCGTTTCGGCTTCGCGCCGCGCGCCTCGCCGCGCCAATGCGATGTGATGATCGTGGCGGGCACGCTGTGCAACAAAATGGCGCCCGCGCTGCGCAAGGTCTACGACCAGATGCCCGAGCCGCGCTATGTGATCTCGATGGGCTCCTGCGCCAATGGCGGGGGCTATTACCACTATTCCTATTCGGTGGTGCGCGGCTGCGACCGCATCGTGCCGGTGGATGTCTATGTCCCCGGCTGTCCGCCGACCGCCGAGGCGCTGGTGTACGGCGTCATGCTTCTGCAGCGGAAAATCCGCCGCACGGGAACGATCGAACGATGAACGATTTGGTGGCCCTTGGCGAACAGATCGCCGCCGCGCTGAAGGGCGCGGTGAAATCGAGCAAGGTTGCGGTGAATGAACTAACGCTCGAAGTAGAGCTTGGCTCCATTACCCGCGTGCTGACCGCGCTGCGCGACGATTTCGAATTCAAGGTCTTGATCGATGTCTGCGGCGTGGACTACCCCGCGCGCGAGAAGCGCTTCGACGTGGTCTATCACCTCTTGTCGCTGACCAAGAATTTGCGCCTGCGCGTCAAGGTCGAGACCGATGAAGCGACGCCGGTGGCGAGCGCGATTTCCGTTTTCCCCTCCGCCGGGTGGTATGAGCGCGAGACCTTCGATCTCTACGGCGTTGTTTTCGCCGATCATCCCGATTTGCGCCGCATTCTGACCGACTACGGTTTTGACGGTCATCCGTTGCGCAAGGACTTTCCGCTGACCGGCTTTGTCGAACTGCGTTACGACGACGATCTGAAGCGCGTTGTTTATCAGCCGGTGCAACTGGTGCAGGAATATCGCGATTTCGATTTTATGAGTCCGTGGGAGGGCGCGCCCTACATTCTGCCCGGCGATGAAAAAGCGGGGACAAAATCGTGATGGACCATCCCGCGGAATCCGACGGCAAGATCACAATTAATTTCGGCCCGCAGCATCCGGCTGCCCATGGCGTTTTGCGGCTGGTGTTGGAACTTGACGGCGAAATTGTCGATCGTGTCGATCCGCATATCGGCCTGCTGCATCGCGGCACCGAGAAGCTGATCGAGCACAAGACCTATCTTCAGGCGATCCCCTATTTCGACCGGCTCGATTACGTCTCGCCGATGAATCAGGAACACGCCTTCTGCCTGGCCATCGAGAAGCTGCTCGGCCTGGAAGTGCCCAAGCGCGGACAATATGTCCGCGTGCTGTTCTGCGAGATGGGCCGGCTGCTTTCGCATCTGCTGAACGTCACCACGCAGGCGATGGATGTGGGCGCGCTCACCCCGCCGCTCTGGGGTTTCGAGGCACGCGAGAAGATGATGATCTTCTATGAACGCGCCTGTGGCGCCCGTTTGCACGCGGCCTATTTCCGCCCCGGCGGCGTGCATCAGGATCTGCCGCCCGAGCTGTACGCGGATATTTTCGAATTCTGCGAGACGTTCCCCAAAGTCCTCGACGACATCGAAAATCTGCTGACCGACAATCGCATCTTCAAGCAGCGCAATGTCGATATCGGCGTCTTCAACCGCCAGGAGGCGGAGGCGCATGGCTTTACCGGTGTGATGCTGCGCTCCACCGGCGTCGCCTGGGATTTGCGCCGCGCTCAGCCTTACGAGTGCTATAACGAACTCGATTTCCAAATTCCCATCGGCAAGAACGGCGATTGCTACGACCGTTACGTCTTGCGCATGGAAGAAATGCGCCAATCCACCAAGCTGATGATGCAGTGCATCGACAAGATGCCGCCCGGGCCCGTATCCGCCATCGACCACAAGGTCGTCCCGCCGCGCCGCGCCGAGATGAAATCGTCGATGGAAGCGCTAATCCATCACTTCAAACTCTACACCGAGGGATTCCACGTTCCGGCGGGCGAGGTTTACGCGGGGGTGGAAGCGCCCAAGGGCGAGTTCGGCGTCTATCTGGTGGCCGACGGCTCGAACAAGCCTTATCGCTGCAAGATCCGCGCGCCGGGCTTTGCCCATCTGCAAGCGCTGGAATTCCTCACCAAGGGCCACATGCTGGCGGACGTCTCCGCCGTGATCGGCTCGATCGACATCGTGTTCGGGGAGATCGACCGGTGAGCCTACGCCGTCTGCGTCCAGAACAGCCCGCAAGCTTCGCCTTCACGGCGGAGAATGAAGCGCGCGTCAAACATGAGATGAGCAAATATCCGGCGGGTCGTCAGGCTTCGGCGGTGATCGCGGCCTTGTGGTTCGGGCAGGCGCAGGAAGGCTGGGTCACCAAGCCGATGATCGAGCTTGTCGCCAAGCTGCTCGACATGCCGTTCATTCGCGTGCTGGAAGTGGCGACCTTTTACACCATGTTCAATCTGGAGCCGGTGGGCGAGCATCTGGTGCAGGTCTGCACCACGACGCCATGCTGGCTGCGCGGTTCGGACGATGTGGTGAAGGCGTGCAAGAAGCACATCCACGAAAAGCAGCACACGATTTCGGCGGACGGCAAATTCTCCTGGATGGAAGTGGAGTGTCTGGGCGCTTGCGTCAACGCGCCGATGCTGCAAATCGGCAAGGATTTCTACGAAGACCTCGACGGCCCCGCGACGGAAAAGCTGCTCGAAGCGCTGCGCAAAGGTGAGGAGCCCAAGCCCGGCCCGCAAAACAGCCGCCATTCCTCCGAGCCCGAAGGCGGGCCTCTTGTGTTGAAGGAAAAGGTCTGATGCTCGCCGACAAGGACCGCATCTTCACCAATCTCTACGGCTTCCAATCGCCCGGCCTCGAGGCCGCGAAGAAGCGCGGCAATTGGGACGGCACCAAGAAGATCATCGATCTCGGCCCCGAAGCCATCGTCGACATCATGAAGAAGTCGGGCCTGCGCGGGCGCGGCGGTGCGGGATTTCCGACCGGTCTCAAATGGTCCTTCATGCCGAAGGAAATCAAAGAGCGTCCGCACTATCTGGTGGTCAATGCCGACGAATCCGAGCCGGGCACCTGCAAAGACCGCGATATCCTGCGCCATGATCCGCACACCCTGGTGGAAGGCTGCCTGATCGCCAGCTTCGCGATGCGCGCGCATGTTGCTTATATATATGTGCGCGGCGAATTCATCCGTGAGCGCGAGGCGCTGCAGCGCGCGGTCGATGAGGCTTATGCCGCCAAGCTGATCGGCAAGAACAACATCCATGGCTGGGATTTTGATCTCTACGTCCATCACGGCGCGGGCGCTTATATCTGCGGCGAGGAAACCGCGCTGCTCGAAAGCCTGGAGGGCAAAAAGGGCCAGCCGCGTCTGAAGCCGCCATTCCCCGCCAATGTCGGCGTCTGGGGTTGCCCCACCACCGTCAACAATGTCGAGAGCATCGCGGTTGCGCCGGAAATTCTGCGCCGCGGCGCGGAATGGTTCGCGGGTATCGGCCGCCCCAACAACACGGGCACCAAAGTCTTCTGCATCTCCGGCCATGTGAACAAGCCGTGCAATGTCGAAGAGGCAATGGGCATTCCGCTGCGCGAGTTGATCGAGAAATATGCTGGCGGCGTGCGCGGCGGCTGGGACAATCTGCTGGCCATCATTCCGGGCGGCGCGTCGGTGCCGCTGCTGCCCAAATCCATCTGCGACGACGTGCTGATGGATTTCGATTCACTGAAGAATGTGCAGTCGGGCCTCGGCACCGCCGCCGTCATCGTGATGGACAAGTCCTGCGACGTGGTAAAGGCGATTCAGCGGCTGGCTTATTTCTATAAGCATGAAAGCTGCGGCCAGTGTACGCCGTGCCGCGAAGGCACCGGCTGGATGTGGCGCGTGATGACCCGCCTACAAAAGGGCGATGCGCAAATCGGCGAGATCGATCTGCTGCAGGAAGTCACCAAGGAAATCGAAGGCCACACGATCTGCGCGCTGGGCGATGCGGCGGCGTGGCCGATCCAAGGCTTGATCCGCCATTTCCGTCCCGAACTCGAAAAGCGCATCGCGGAATTCAGCGGCATGTCGCAGGCGGCGGAGTAGGGGATGGCGCGCAAATTCATCATCGCACCCTTTTCCACCCTCCCCTTGAGGGAGGGTCGAAACGCGAAGCGTTTCGGGGAGGGGTCATGAGCAGGTGGCAATTACCCCTCCCCGAAGCCGTCTTCGCGCTGAAGCGCGAACCCGCCTTCGACCCTCCCTCAAGGGGAGGGTGGAATTGGTTTGTTCGGTTAGCCCTTGTCGGTGCAGTTTCTCTATCTGTCGGCGGATGCTCGCTCTACGCATCTTTCTCGCCGTCGTCCGCGCCCGCTGCCGATCCTTTCGCGAGCGAGCGTCCGACCACGGCGGCGGTCGGCGTCACGATGCCGGACATGAAAGACTTCCTGCATCCTTGGGATGTTCAAACTTATATCGAGCGCGTGACGGAGTTCGCGGGTCTGCCCGCGATGAACGACGGCGCGGCCTTTGTGGGCGACAGCCTCACCGATTACGGACGCTGGAGCGAAGCCTATCCCGCCTTGCGCGTGCGCAATTTCGGCATCGCGGGAGACACCACCGTCGGGCTTCTGCATCGCGTGTCGCAAGTGATCGATGCGCGCCCGACCAGCATCTATCTGATGATCGGCACCAACGATCTGGAATATGGCCGCTCGCCTGCGCAGATCGCCGCCAATGTCGAGCTTATCCTCGACAAGTTTGCCGCCGGTCTGCCGAACGCCACGGTCTATGTCGAAAACATTCTGCCGCGCGAGAAGCAATACAGCGAACGCATCATTGCGCTGAACGTGTTGCTTAAGGCCGCCGCTGACAAGCGGCACCTCAAATATTTCGACCTCTATTCCCATTTCGTCACTGCCGACGGCACGCTTGATCCCACGATCACCGTCAGCGGTCTTCATCTTGCGGGTAAGGGTTATGAGCGCTGGCGCAGCGTCATCAACAACGCCATGTATTTTCGCGACGAGAAGGGCGGCTGATGGCTCGTAAACTCATCATCGACGGCAAGGAAATCGAGGCGGACGAGAACCTCACGCTGCTGCAGGCGTGCGAGCAGTCCGGCGCCGAGGTGCCGCGCTTCTGCTATCACGAGCGTCTGTCGGTCGCCGGCAATTGCCGCATGTGTCTGGTTGAGTGGGTCGGCGCGCCGAAGCCACAGGCGTCCTGCGCGCTGCAGGTCAAGGACATCTTCCCCAACAAGGACGGCACGCCCGCCAAGATCAACACCGCTTCGCCTTATGTGAAGAAGGCGCGCGAAGGCGTGATGGAATTCCTGCTCATCAACCATCCGCTCGATTGCCCAATCTGCGATCAGGGCGGCGAATGCGATTTGCAGGATCAGGCGATGGCCTATGGCCGCGCCAATTTCCATCGCTTCAACGAGAACAAGCGCGCTGTCGAAGACAAATATATGGGCCCGCTCATCAAGACGGTGATGACGCGCTGCATCCAATGCACACGCTGCGTGCGCTTTGCCACCGAAGTGGCGGGCGTTCCCGACCTCGGCGCCACAGGGCGCGGCGAGGATATGGAGATCACGACTTATCTGGAAAAAGCGTTCTCCTCCGAGCTTTCGGGCAATGTGGTGGACCTTTGCCCGGTCGGCGCGCTGACCTCCAAGCCTTACGCCTTCAATGCGCGGCCTTGGGAATTGAAGAAGACCGAGAGCATCGACGTGATGGATGCGCAAGGCTGCAGCATCCGCGTCGATACGCGCGGGCGCGAAGTGCTGCGCGTGCTGCCGCGCCTCAACGAAGAGATCAACGAGGAGTGGATTTCCGACAAAGCCCGCCACGCCTGCGACGGGCTTTCGCGCCAGCGCCTCGACAAGCCTTATATCCGCAAGAGTGGCAAGCTTGTGCCCGCGAGTTGGGCGGAAGCCTTCGCGGCGATCGCGGCGAAGATCGCCGAGACCAAGCCCGAGCGCATGGCGGCCATCGTCGGCGATCTGGCGGCGGCGGAAGAAATCAAGGCGCTGAAGGATCTGATGACGCGCCTTGGTGTCGTCAACATCGATTGCCGTCAGGATGGTGCCAAGCTTGGCGGCGCGCGGCCGACTTATCTGTTCAACACCACCATCGCGGGCGTCGAAGCCGCCGATGCGCTTTTGCTGATCGGGGCCAATCCGCGCTGGGAAGCGCCGGTGCTGAACGCGCGCATCCGCAAGACATGGCTCGCCGGCAGTCTCAAAGTCGCCAATCTCGGCACAGCGGTCGATCTGACGTATCCGGCGGAGCAATTGGGTACGGACACGGCGGTGCTGGAAGCGCTGGCCGACGGCAGCCATCTTTTCGCGACCGTCTTGAAGAACGCCAAACGTCCGATGCTGATATTGGGCGCCAGCGCCGTGGCGCGCGCCGATGGCGCGGCGATCCTGGCGCTCGCCATGAAGATCGCGGCGGAAACCGGCATGATCGGCCCGGCGGGCACGCCCGCCGATGGCGGCTGGAACGGCTTCAACATTTTGCACACCGCAGCCAGCCGCGTCGCGGCGCTCGACCTCGGCTTTCTGCCCGGCAAGGATGGCCGCGATGTCGCCGCCATCGTCGATGGCGCGCAGAAGGGCGAGATCGACTTCATCTATTCGCTCGGCGCCGATGACTATGCCGCCGACAAGCTGGGCCGCGCCTTTGTGGTTTATCAAGGCAGTCACGGCGATATCGGCGCGCACAATGCCGATGTGGTTCTTCCCGGCGCGGCCTATACGGAAAAGGACGGGCTCTACGTCAATTTCGAGGGCCGCGTGCAGGAAGCGGAACGCGCCGCTTTCCCGCCGGGCGATGCAAAGGAAGACTGGGCGATCTTGCGCGCGCTGTCCGACGTGTTGAAGAAGCGCCTGCCATACGACAATCAGGAAGCCTTGCGCGCCGCGATCATCGCCGCTGCGCCGCATTTCGCTGATGTCGGCAAGGCGCCGGTGCATGGCGGGGCCGCTCCTGCGCTGTGGAGCGGCGAGGCGGGCACGCTCGACGCGGCGATCCCGCTCGTCTCGGCGATGGCCGATTACTATCTCACCAATCCTATCGCGCGGGCGAGCCGCACGATGGCGGAATGCTCGCGCGTGCTGGTGCATGGCGCGGAAAGGCTGGCTGCGGAATGACGATGTTTTGCACTCAGCCCAATCTCTTTTTCGCTCCCCCCTTGAGGGGGAGCCAAAATCGCGAAGCAATTTTGGTGGGGGGTGCGCGAAGCGCGCCTGCGGCACGACCCCTCCCCGAAAAATCACTTCGTGATTTTTCGACCCTCCCTCAAGGGGAGGGTGGAGAGCTGGCATGATCTTCGTCCCCTTCCTCCAGCATCTCGGCCTGCCCTATGCGTGGGCTTGGACAATCGGTCAGATCGTCATCATCCTGATTGTCGAGTTGCTCCTGCTGGTGTCGATCGCTTATTGGATTCTCGCCGACCGCAAAATCTGGGCGGCGGTGCAGATGCGGCGCGGCCCCAATGTGGTGGGCGCCTTCGGTCTGCTGCAAACCATCGCCGACGCGATGAAGTTCATGTTCAAAGAACTCATCATTCCGGCGGGCGCCAACAAGGTGATCTATCTTCTCGCGCCGCTGGTGACGACCATCCTGGCCTTTGCGGGCTGGGCGGTGGTGCCGTTCGCCGATGGCTGGGTGGTCGCCGACATCAATGTCGGCGTTCTCTATATTTTCGCGGTGTCTTCGCTCGGCGTTTACGGCGTCATCATGGGCGGCTGGGCGTCGAACTCGAAATATCCCTTCCTCGCGGCGCTGCGCTCGGCGGCGCAGATGGTGTCTTATGAAGTCTCCATCGGCTTCGTCATCATCACCGTGCTGCTGTTCGCCGGATCGCTGAACCTGTCCGACATCGTGCGCGCCCAGACGCATGGCTGGTTCGCCTTCTCCATCCTCTTTCCGATGTTCGTGATCTTCTTCATCTCGGCGCTGGCCGAAACCCAGCGTGCGCCGTTCGACATGCTGGAAGCGGAATCCGAACTCGTTGCCGGCTTCATGGTGGAATATTCCTCCACCCCGTTCCTGCTGTTCTTTCTGGGCGAATACGTCAACATCATCCTGCTCTGCGCGCTGATGTCTGTGCTGTTCCTGGGCGGCTGGCTGCCGCCGCTGGCGATCTGGCCGTTCACCTTGGTGCCGGGCGTCATCTGGCTGCTGCTCAAGATCGTCGCCATGTTCTTCTTGATCTCGATGGTGAAGGCTATGGTGCCGCGCTATCGCTACGACCAATTGATGCGTCTCGGCTGGAAAGTGTTCCTGCCGACGTCGCTGTTCTGGGTGGTGCTGACGGCGGGCTGGGTTGTGTTCATTCGCCCGTCTTGGGACGCGTTCTTTGCTCATCTGTTCGGAGGCTAGATGGCTTTTCTCGACCGCGCCGCGCGCCAAATTTTCCTCTGGGAGTTCGTCAAGAGCTTCATCCTGGCGATGCGCTATTTCTTTGCGCCCAAGGCGACGCTGAACTATCCCTTCGAGAAGGGTCCGCTCAGCCCGCGCTTTCGCGGCGAGCATGCGCTGCGCCGCTATGCGAACGGCGAGGAACGCTGCATCGCCTGCAAGCTGTGCGAGGCGATCTGTCCGGCCCAGGCCATCACCATCGAGGCGGAACCGCGCGACGACGGCAGCCGCCGCACCACGCGCTACGACATCGACATGGTGAAATGCATCTATTGCGGCTTCTGTCAGGAAGCCTGCCCGGTGGACGCCATCGTCGAAGGGCCGAACTTCGAATTCGCGACGGAAACGCGCGAGGAACTTTATTACGACAAGGATCGGCTGCTGGCGAACGGCGACCGCTGGGAATACGAAATCGCCGGCAATCTGGAACTGGACGCACCGTACAGATGAGCACGATTGAAATTCACCCCTCACTTTCAACCCTCCCCTTGAGGGAGGGTCGAAATTCGCACAGCGAATTTCGGGGAGGGATCGCGCCGCAGGCGCGCTTCGCGCGCACCCCCCACCAAATTCGCTGCGCGAATTTGGCTCCCCCTCAAGGGGGGAGCGAAAGAGAAGCGTCATGATGCTCCAAGCCATCGCCTTCTATGTTTTCTCCGCCGTGCTGCTGGCTTCGGCGTTTATGGTGATTGCGGCGCGCAATCCGGTACATTCGGTGCTGTTTCTGATCCTCTGCTTCTTCAACGCCGCCGCTTTGTTCGTGCTGCTGGGCGCCGAATTCCTGGCGATGATCCTGGTGATCGTCTATGTCGGCGCCGTCGCGGTGCTGTTCCTGTTCGTCGTGATGATGCTCGATGTCGATTTCACCGAGCTTCGGCGCGGTGCGCAGCAATATCTCTTGCCGGGCATCGGCGTCGGCGGGCTGCTGGCGCTGGAGCTGATCTTCGTCGTCGCCGCTCATTGGAACATCACGCCCTCGGCCGCGAGCGCTGTCGCCATGGCGACGCCCGCCGGCATCACAAACACGGCGGCGCTGGGGCACATCCTCTATACGAACTATGTCTATTACTTTGAGGTCTCGGGCCTCATCCTGCTGGTCGCGATGATCGGCGCCATCGTGCTGACGCTGCGCCACCGTCCCGGCGTGCGCCGCCAATCGGTGTGGACGCAGGTCTCGCGCACGCCCGCCGACGCCATGAGCGTGGTGGACGTCAAACCGGGCGAGGGGGCCTGACATGGAAATTGGATTAGGCAATTACCTCACGGTCGCCGCCGCGCTGTTCACCATCGGCGTGTTCGGCATCTTCCTGAACCGCAAGAACGTGATCGTCATCTTGATGTCCATCGAGCTGATCCTGCTCGCGGTGAATATCAACTTCGTCGCGTTCTCGTCCTACCTGCACGATCTGGTGGGGCAGGTCTTCGCGCTGTTCGTGCTGACCGTCGCCGCCGCCGAGGCGGCTATCGGGCTTGCCATTCTGATGGTCTATTTCCGCAACCGCCGCACCATCGCGGTGGACGACGTTAATCTGATGAAGGGCTAGGATGTACACCACACTCGTCTTCCTCCCCATCATCGCGTCCGCCATCGCGGGCCTTCTCGGCCGCTTCATCGGCGCGCGGATGTGCGAACTGGTCACCACCGTTGCGCTGTTCATTTCTGCCGCGCTGTCGATTGTCGCCTTCTGGGATGTGGCGATCCTCGGCCATTCGCAGATCATTACCCTTGCGCAGTGGATTTCGTCGGGCGATTTCCAGGTCGATTGGGCGATCCGCGTCGATACGTTGACGGCGGTAATGCTGGTGGTGGTGACGGGCGTTTCCTCGCTCGTGCATCTCTACTCCATCGGCTACATGCACGACGACCCGGACCGTCCGCGTTTCTTCTCCTATCTCTCCTTCTTCACCTTCGCGATGCTGATGTTGGTCACGGCCAACAACTTCCTGCAGGTGTTCTTCGGCTGGGAAGGCGTCGGGCTGGCGTCTTATTTGCTGATCGGCTTCTGGTACAAGAAGCCCAGCGCCAACGCGGCCGCGCTGAAAGCCTTTGTCGTCAACCGCGTCGGCGATTTCGGCTTCATGCTGGGCATCCTCGCCATCTTCTATGTTTTCAAGACGTTGGATTTCGACGCGGTGTTCGCTGCCGCGCCCGCCATGGCCGGAAAGACCTTCCTGTTCGCGGGCTACCATGTCGACATTCTCACCACCATCTGCCTGCTGCTGTTCGTCGGCGCGATGGGCAAGTCCGCCCAGCTTGGTCTGCACACCTGGCTGCCTGACGCGATGGAGGGCCCCACGCCCGTCTCCGCCTTGATCCATGCCGCGACGATGGTGACGGCGGGCGTCTTCCTGGTTTGCCGCGCTTCGCCGCTGTTCGAGCATGCGCCCGTGGCGCTCAGCTTCGTCACCTTCATCGGCGCGTCCACCGCGTTCTTCGCGGCGTCCATCGGTCTCTTCCAGAACGACATCAAGCGCGTGATCGCGTATTCCACCTGTAGCCAGCTTGGCTACATGTTCGCGGCGGCGGGCGTATCGGCCTATGGCGGGGCGATGTTCCACCTCTTCACCCATGCCTTCTTCAAGGCGCTGCTGTTCCTTGCGGCCGGTTCGGTGATCGTGGCGATGCACCACGAGCAGGACATGCGAAAGATGGGCGGGCTGGCGAAGCGGCTGCCCTTTACCTGGGCCGTGATGCTGATCGGCAATCTGGCGCTGACGGGCGTCGGCATTCCGCTGCTCGGCATCGGTACAGCGGGCTTCTATTCCAAGGACGCGATCATCAACGCGACCTATCTCGCGGGCACGCCCATCGGCACTTATGCCTTCGTCTTGACGGTGCTCGCGGCGCTGATGACCTCGTTCTATTCCTGGCGGCAGTTTCTGATGACCTTCCACGGCCGCTATCGCGGGCTGGACCACGACGCGCATGGCCACGATGCGCATGGCCATCACGCGCCCAAGCTTGAAGACGTTCATGAATCCCCGCTGACCATGCTGATACCGCTAGGCGTGCTTGCGGTCGGCGCGCTCTTCGCGGGCGCGATTTTCGCCCATTATTATATCGGCGCTGACTCTGCCGGCTTCTGGCGCGGCGCGGTTGCGGTTGCCTTTGGCCATAACAGCGGCGGCGAAATTCCGCTCTGGGTCGAACTGGCGCCGATTGTCGTCACGCTGCTCGGCTTCGCCATTGCTTATTACTACTACATCCTCAATCCAGAACTTCCGGCCAAGCTCGCTGCGAGGAAGGGCCTCATCTACACGTTCGTCTACAACAAATGGTATTTCGACGAGCTCTACGGCTTTCTTTTCGTGCGTCCGGCGCTGCGGTTTGGCCGCTTCCTGTGGAAGATCGGCGACGGCACCATCATCGACGGGCTGGGGCCTGATGGCGTGGCAGCCCGCGTGCTCGACGCCACGCGCGGCGCGGTCAAGCTGCAATCGGGTTACGTTTATCACTACGCCTTTGCCATGCTGATCGGCGTGGTCGCGCTGGCGACGTGGTTCATGGTCTGGGGGATTACGCCATGAGCTTTATCATGAGCCACATCCTCAGCATCCTCACCTTCCTGCCGCTGGCGGGCGTCGCGTTCATTCTTCTGACGCGCGGCTCGGAGGCGGCGATGGCCACCACGGCGCGCTGGGTGGCGATGATCGTCACGCTGATCGATTTCGCGCTGTCGCTGCTTCTCTGGGCGAAGTTCGACGGATCGACCTCCGCCTTCCAATTTGTCGAGCATGCCGGCTGGATCGGCAACGGCATCAGCTATCACATGGGCGTCGACGGCATTTCGATGCTGTTCGTGGTGCTGACCGGCGGCTTGATGCCGTTCTGCATTCTGGCCAGCTGGAAATCGATCAACGTGCGCGTCGGCGAATACATGATCGCCTTCCTGGCGCTCGAAACCTTGATGATGGGCGTGTTCTGCGCCCTCGATATGTTCCTGTTCTACGTCTTCTTCGAGGGCGGTTTGATCCCGATGTTCCTCATCATCGGGGTGTGGGGCGGCAAGCGGCGGGTTTATGCCAGCTTCAAGTTCTTCCTCTACACGCTGCTCGGCTCGCTCTTGATGCTACTGGCGATCCTGGCGATGTATTTCTATGCCGGAACCGCCGACATCGAGACCATCATCAACACGGTGCATTTCCCGGTGGCGATGCAGACTTTCCTATGGCTTGGCTTCTTCGCGTCCTTTGCGGTGAAGATGCCGATGTGGCCTGTCCATACCTGGCTACCCGATGCGCATGTCGAGGCGCCGACGGCTGGCTCGGTGATCCTGGCGGCGATCCTTCTGAAGATGGGCGGCTACGGCTTCCTGCGCTTCTCGCTGCCGATGTTCGCCTCGGCGTCTGTCACCTTCGCGCCGCTGATCTTCGCGCTGTCGATCATTGCGATCATCTACACGTCTTTCGTGGCGCTGGCGCAGGAAGACATTAAAAAGCTGATCGCTTATTCCTCCATCGCCCATATGGGCTTCGTCACCATGGGCCTGTTCACGCTGACGCAAGTCGGGCTCGACGGCGGCATCTTCCAGATGTTGTCGCATGGTGTCGTTTCGGGCGCGCTGTTCCTCAGCGTGGGCGTGATCTACGACCGCATGCACACGCGCGAAATTTCCGCTTATGGCGGGCTCGTCAATCGCATGCCGATCTATGCCGCCTGTTTCATGGTGTTTGCGCTGGCCAATATCGGTCTGCCGGGCACCGGCGGCTTCGTCGGCGAGTTCCTCACTATGATCGGCGCTTTCCATATCAATACTTGGATCGCGATCTTCGCGGCTACGGGCGCGATCCTCTCAGCCTGCTACATGCTTTATCTCTACTGGCGCGTGATCTTCGGCGAGCTGGTGAAGCCGGCGCTGATGACGATCAAGGACCTGTCGTTGCGCGAGGTTGCGCTGCTGGCCCCGCTGGTTGTTGTCACCATCGTCATGGGCATCTATCCCAAACCGGTGTTCGACGTCACGTCGGTATCGGTGGCGCGTTTGCTTGCGCAGCATAAGGCGAACGTCGCCTTCGACCGCGCCCAATTGCCGAAACTTGCCGAAGCAGGATTGGCTGGGAAAATCTCCTTGTCATTCCCGGCCGAGCGCAGCGAGGGGAAGGGAATCCATTCGCTCGCGCAGGCTTCTGGATTCCCTTCCCTCACCGCGCATACTGCGCGGCTCGCCGGGAATGACAGGTCTACTTTCGCGGGGGTCGCGCCATGAACATCCAGGCCGATCTTTTCACGGTCTTGCCCGAGTTGATCCTGGCGGTCGGCGCCATGGCGGCGCTGATTTTCGGCGCCGTGCGCGGCAACACGATGACGAACACGCTCTCGACCTTCCTGATCATCCTGATGATCGTGGCATCCTATTTCGTGGTGACCGCGCCGGACGCCACCGCCTTCGGCGGCGCTTTCATCGTCGATGGCTTCTCGCGCTTCGCGAAAATCCTCGTCCTGGGTTCGGCGGCACTTTGCGTGGTGATGGCGCAGCGCTTCTTCGAGGCCGAAAAACAATTGCGCTTCGAATTGCCGGTGCTGATTACGCTGTCGACGATCGGCATGCTGCTCATGGTGTCGTCGGCGAATTTCATTTCGCTCTATCTCGGCATGGAGCTGCAAAGCCTGGCGCTTTACGTGCTCGCCGCCTTCAACCGCGACAGCGTGCGCTCGACCGAGGCGGGCCTGAAATATTTCGTGCTGGGCGCGCTGTCCTCCGGCATGCTGCTCTACGGCATCTCGCTGATCTACGGCTTCACCGGCACGACGGAGTTCGTCGGCATCGCCGCCGTGGTGAAGGCGTCGGGCGTCGGCATCGGCCTCATCTTCGGGCTGGTGTTCCTGATTGCGGGCCTGGCGTTCAAGCTTTCCGCCGTGCCGTTCCATATGTGGGCGCCCGATGTGTATGAGGGCGCGCCGACCCCGGTGACCGCCTTCTTCACGTCCGCCGCGAAGGTTGCCGCCTTGGCGCTGATGATCCGCGCCATTCTGATCCCGTTCCCGGGTGCGCTGCACCAATGGCAGCAGATCATCATCGTGGTGTCGGTTCTCTCGATGGGGCTCGGCGCCTTCGCCGGCATCGGGCAGAACAACATCAAGCGGCTGATGGCCTATAGCTCCATCGGCCATATGGGCTTTGCGCTGCTTGGTCTCGCGGCGGGCACCGAGCTTGGCGTGCAGAGCATGCTGCTCTATCTCGCCTTCTATGCCGTCACCAATATCGGCGTCTTCGTTTGCATCCAGGCGATGCGGCGGGGCGGCGAGGCGGTGGAGAACATTTCCGATCTCGCGGGCCTCGCGCGCACCAACCCGCGCATGGCCTTTGCGCTGGGCGCTTCGATGCTGAGCTTGGCCGGGTTGCCGCCGCTCGCGGGCATTGTGGCGAAGTTCTATGTCTTCCTGGCGGCGGTGGAGGCGCATCTCTACATCACCGCCACGCTCGGCTTTTTGGCGAGTTGCGTGGGCGCTTATTACTATCTGCGCATCGTCAAGATCATGTATTTCGACGAACCGGCGAAGCCGTTCGATCGCGACATGGGCCGGGGCATGGGAACCATCCTCGCGCTCTCCACCGCCTTCTCGGTCTTGTTCATTGTCGTGCCGGGGCCGCTGTTCGCGGCGGCGGGCGTCGCGGCCCAGGCCCTGTTCCATTGAGCCTCTGGCCCACGGGTTACGCGCTGCTGGAACTGGACGAGATCGACTCCACCAATGAAGAGGCGCGCCGCCGCGCCTTGGCGGGCGAGAAGGGTCCGCTGTGGATCACGGCCGCCCGCCAGAACGCGGGGCGTGGACGTCGTGGCCGTGCATGGCAGAGCGCACAGGGAAACCTCGCCGCCACGCTTCTCATCCGTCCCGAAAAGCCCGCCATGGCCTGCGCCCAGCTTTCCTTTGTGGCGGCGCTGGCGGTGTCCGACATGCTGGCGCGCCTCGCCCCCACCGCCGAATTCGCCCTGAAATGGCCCAACGACGTGCTGGCGGGCGGGCGCAAGATCGCGGGCATTCTGCTGGAATCCGAAAGCCGGGCCGACGGCGGCACAGCCTGGCTGGCAGCCGGGATCGGCGTCAATCTGGCGATGTTTCCGCCGGATACCGAGTTCCCGGCGACCTCCCTGGCGGGTTTGGGGCTAGCGCCCCCCGCGCCAAAGGACGCATTGCTTCACCTCGCTGCCGCGTTTGCGAAATGGTATGAGGCGTGGCGCGCCGAGGGCTTTTCGCCGGTGCGCGAGGCATGGCTGGCCCGCGCGGCGGGTTTGGGCACGCGCATCCGGGCGCGGCTGGCGAAGGAAGAACCAATTGGCGTGTTCCAAGGCATCGACGAAAACGGCGCACTGCTGCTGGGCCTCCCCGGCGGCACAACGCGGGCGATTTCGGCCGGTGAGGTATTTTTCGGATAAGCCATGCTGCTCGCCATAGACGCCGGCAATACCAACATCGTTTTCGCCGTTTACGACGGCAAGGAAACCCGTGCCGAATGGCGCGCGGTGACCGAGACCTCGCGCACCGCCGACGAATATGCCGTGCTGCTCGGCCCGTTGCTCACGCTGAGCGGGCTTAGCTTCGGCGATATTCACGCGGCGATCATCGCCACCGTGGTGCCCGCCGCGCTGTTCGACCTTCGCCAATTCTGCCGGCGCTATCTGAAGTGCGAGGCGCTGGTGGTGGGCGATCCCGATGTCGACCTGGGCATCGCCATCACCATCGACCGGCCCGAAGCAGTGGGCGCCGACCGGCTGGTCAACGCCGTGGCGGCGCATGCGCGCTATAAGGGCGCGCTGATCATCGTCGATTTCGGCACGGCGACGACCTTCGACATTGTCGGCGAGAACGGCGATTACGAAGGCGGCGTCATCGCGCCGGGCGTCAACCTGTCGGCGGAGGCACTGCACAAGGCCGCCGCCATGCTGCCGCGCGTTGCGGTGACGCGCACCCAATCGGTGATCGGCAAGGACACCATCCACGCCATGCAGTCGGGGCTTTATTGGGGCTATATCGGATTGGTCGAAGGCCTCGTCGCCCGCATCAAAGAGGAATACGGCAAGCCCATGACGGTGATCGCCACGGGCGGGCTGGCCAAGGTCTTCCACAAACAGACGACGGCGATCGATCATCTCGACGTCGATCTCACCATCCGCGGCCTCATCCAGATCAACGCGCGCAACGCGGCAAAGCGGCCCGCGTGATGATGGAATGACAAAGCACCGAGGCTCCCACGACGAACTCGTCCTGCTTCCGCTTGGCGGCGCGGGCGAGATCGGCATGAATTTCAACGCCTATGGCTTCGGCCCGCCCGACGAGCGCAAATGGATCGTGCTGGATTGCGGCGTGCTGTTCGGGCGCGAGGCGTCTACGCCCGGCGTCGACCTCATCATGCCCGACATCTCCTTTCTCGCCGAGCGGGCAGAGGATGTGCTCGCCATCGTCGCGACCCACGCCCATGAAGATCACATCGGCGCGATCCCGCTTTTGTGGCCGATGCTGCGCTGCCCGGTCTATGCGACGCCCTTCACCGCCAAGCTGATCGAAGGCAAGCTGGAAGAGGCGGGGCTGAAGGGGCGCCTACGCGTCAATGTCGTGCCGCTGCACGGCAAGCTCAGCCTTGGTCCCTTTGACCTCGAATTCATTTCCATCACCCATTCGATTCCCGAGCCCAACGCCCTGGCGATCAAGACGCCGCTGGGCATTGTGGTGCATACCGGCGATTGGAAAATCGATCCCGAGCCGTTGGTCGGCGAGGTCACCGACGGTGCCGCGCTGCAAAAGCTGGGCGACGAGGGCGTCTTGGCGCTGGTCTGCGATTCCACCAACGCGCTGGTGGCGGGCTCGTCCGGCTCCGAAGCCAAGGTGCGCGAGGCGTTGACCGATCTGATCGGCACGCTGAAGGGCCGCGTGGCGGTGACGTCTTTCGCCTCCAACGTGGCGCGGCTCGATACCATCGCCAAGGCGGCAAAGGCGCATGGCCGCAAACTCGCCCTGGTCGGCCGCTCCATGCACAAAATCGTCAGCGCCGCGCGCGACACGGGTTATCTCAAGGATTTTCCCGACACGCTGGACGAAGAAGAAGCCGCCGATCTGCCGCCCAAGCGCGTGCTTTATCTGTGCACCGGAAGCCAGGGTGAGGATCGCGCGGCGCTGGCGCGCATCGCCTCGGACAATCATCCGCATGTGAAGCTCGGCCCCGGCGACGCGGTTATCTTTTCCTCGCGCATCATTCCGGGCAATGATCTTCAAATTCACGAACTGCACAACAAGCTGGCGGGCCTCGGCGTCGAGGTGATTTCCGCCGACGATCATTTCGTGCATGTCTCCGGCCATCCCGCGCGCGACGAGCTGGCGCAGATGTATCGCTGGACGCGCCCCAAGATCGCCGTGCCGGTGCATGGCGAGCTTCGCCATATGAGCGCGCATGCGCGGCTGGCGCGCTCGCTGCAGGTGCCGCAAGCCGTGGTGATCGAGAACGGGCATATGCTGCGCCTCGCGCCGGGCCGCGCCGAGGTGATCGACGAAGTGCCATCGGGCCGCGTCTATCTCGACGGCGATGTGCTGGTGCTGGAAGGCGCGGGGCTGTCGCGCAAGCGCCGCGCGCTCGCCTTTGCTGGGCTCATTGCCATCACCGTGGCCATCGACGGCAAGGGCAGGGTGGCGGGCGAGCCGTCGTTCATCTTGGAAGGCATTCCCGAGCCGGTTCATGCGGCGGTGCGCGAAGCGGTGGAAGCCGCCGTCGGTCGCCACAAGCGCGGCGACGAGGAAAAGCTGCGCGAAACCATCCGCCGCGCCGCCCGCGCCGCCGCCAACGACGCCTGGGGCAAGAAGCCCGTCACACGGGTTGAGGTGGTTTGGGTATGAAGCGGTGCAAACACAAACCTTATTGTCATGGCCCGCAAATGCGGGCCATCCAGTTCATACATCCACGAACCGTGAAAGTGTCGCTAGATTGTTAGTTTTTCCCGTCAGCAGGATGACCTACGATCACCTGGGTGGCCCGCACCAGGCGGGCCATGACACTATTTTGTTGGGAGACACAACATGATCGGCCGTCTCAATCATGTCGCCATCGCGACCAGCGACCTCGCCAAATCGGCATCGGTCTACCGCGATCTGTTGGGCGCCGTGGTCTCCGCGCCGCACGCGCTGCCCGAGCATGGCGTGACCACCGTGTTCGTCGAGCTTCCCAATACCAAGATCGAACTCTTGCAGCCGCTCGGCGAGGCCTCGCCTATCGCCAAATTCCTGGAGAAAAATCCGAACGGCGGCATGCATCACATCTGCTATGAGGTGGACGACATTCTCGCGGCGCGCGACGCGCTCAAGGCCAAGGGCGCGACCGTGCTGGGCGAGCCGCGCATCGGCGCGCATGGCAAGCTGGTGGTATTCCTCCATCCCAAAGACTTTGTCGGCACGCTGGTTGAATTGGAGCAGGCATGATCCCCGGTATCGTCCATGGCGCGGTTCTGATCGGCGCGTTCTTAATCCTGTGGTTCCTGACGTTCTTTTGCCTGCTGCCGATTGGCCTCGGCGATGTCGATCCCGAAACCGGCGCACCGGCCAACGCGCGCATCCTGTGGAAAGCGGGTATCGCAACCGCCGTGGCGGTCGTGCTGTGGGTGATCTTCTTCGCGCTCATTTTGTTTCACGTCGTGGATCTTTAGAGCGATTTCGCGCTGAGTTGACGCAATTACTTCGACCCTCCCTTTGAGGGAGGGTCGAAGCGCGAAGCGCTTCGGGGAGGGGTCACTGCGCAGGTGTGGAATTTGCCCCTCCCCGAAAAACTCGTCGCTGCGCTAGAGTTTTTCGACCCTCCCTCAAGGGGAGGGTCAAGAAGGGTGATTGATTCAAGTCAATCCGAATGCACCCCCGCGCCGCAAACCCGCCGTTACGTCTTCACATGGGGATTGGAAAAAACACTTTCCACCGGAACACCAAATTCGGCTGCGATCCGAAAGGCGAGGTCGAGCGACGGGGCGTGCCGCTCGGTTTCGAGCGCATTGATCGCATAGCGCGACACGCCGACCGCGACGCTCAGTTGCTCCTGCGTCCAATCGCGTTCGGCGCGCAGCACTTTGATCCGGCTTTTCACGGCGTCGATCCCCGCACAAAGGGCGTCACCACACCCAGCATTCCCCAGAACAGCGGATAGATGAACCAAGCCGGCAGATGGGGCAGGCCGACGGATTCCGCCACGCTCCAACCCGTCGTAATGATGATCGCGAGCCCCGCGGCCATAACCATGCGTTTGGTCGTGAGCGCGCGGACGAACTCGTCCTGCCGCGCAATCAAGCGGTAGGCGATGGCGAATTGAACCGCGACCGTGGCGGCGGGAACCAACGCCAAAACCCAAAGCGCCGGTGTGGGCCAACCCAGCGCGTGCCCGACCTTAAGCGCGACAACCGCCAAGAGAAATGTCACCCACCCCAGGGTGGCGCCGACTGCATATTTCCAGCCGCCGGGCCAAGGGGGGTTTTCCAGAGGTGCTTCCGTCATGTTAGGTACTCCAGCAATAATGATAGGTAGACCTTACATGTCTTTTGTGTTGTGTCAACCTAACATAATTGGACGCCGCCGAATTTGAGCCGAGGTCAAGCGCGCTGAACAATCCGCGCATCCTGTGTAAGGCAGGCATCGCAACGGCGGTGGCAGTGGTGTTTTGGCAGGGAGCGCTACACTTAAAGCGCGAATTCCGCTAAGCGTTCTCGTAGCAATATTGGCGTATTTAGAATGGCTATAAGTATCCCACTACAAGTGACATTCACTGGTGACGATGCCGACAACCATCGGTTACCTGCCTACAATGCCACAGAGAGTTTGGATGGGATTGCTCGGACGACGCTCATCGTCGTCAACTATCTCGCAGAGGGAAAAGTTCGGCACCGAGACTATAAATATTCCGAATACGAATTTGACATCGTTGCAATTCGTCCCGGCAGTTTCGATGTTCAATTCATCATCAACTTTCTTAGTGACCATATTGGATTGCTTTCGGCAGTTGGCTTTGGTGTCGCCGGCAATCTTGCTACTGACGTAATCAAATCGGTCTTCCGCAGATCAATCGGGAAATCGGCACCAACGACGATTGAAGCGCTAGAAGCCGAGGATAAGTTAAATGCGGGAGATATGGGGGCGTTGGTTGAGGCTGTCGCTCCCGCAATTCGACGTGGTCATAGAGTCATAAATTATGGTGCAACAAATATCGCAATTATTTCGGGCACCAATAATATTGTGCAGTTTACTCCTGAATCAAAGGCATATGTGGAGAAAAATGTCAGAGATGACGAGATTCGTGCGAAATTATTTAGCGTTGGTAGTTACAACGCAAATACACGGCATGGCCGAGTATATGATTTTGAATTGAACCAAACAATTGCATTCGATTTGCCGTCGGATGTTGATTTTACGACCCTTAAATTTATTGCCGATAGCCACAGGAACTACACGCTCAATACCGGCGGACAACACTTAAGCTCGGCAATTGGGTTACTGTACACGCGTATTACTTCTATTGATGGTCGCACCAAAAAGATGATTGTCCTCAAAGCTCGAAACGATATTGCTGACTTGAGTAGCTAGAGCGCTGGTAGTGGTGATTGACGCTTGCGTGTCGCAGAAGTGATTGAAGTTTGTTGTTGCGCCGCATTTAGATATTCCAGAGCCGCATCAAGCCATTATTAAGATTTTTCCAACTTATCCAACCCCGTCCGTCCGGCCGTATAATGCGGGCATGATGAAGCTCGCTCTTCCGTCCGCGCAGACGCCCCGCATTCTTGCGGAGGCGATGCGCCGTCGTCCACGCAGCCGGGCGCGCGGGGAGGGGGGATACCCCCAATCAAAATTCCACAACAATTATCTTGCTGAAGGCCGCGCAAGTCGCGGAGCGAGAAACAAAAAAGGCGTCGGAGCCCCGCTGGGCAACAGCAATGCGCTGAAGACCGGGCTGCATACCGCGCAGATGAAAGCAATGCGCGCCAATGCCTGGCTCATCATCCGCCGCGTGCAGGCCTATGCCGCTTACGCGCGCGCCCTGTCAGCCCAGGATAATCTTCGCCACGAAGGCCAGCGCGATCACGGCGACGGCCAGGTTCACATCGCGCCAGCGCCCCGACACGATCTTGATCGCGGCATAAGCGATGAAGCCGATGCCAATGCCCGCCGCGATGGAATAGGTGAAGGGAATGGCGAGCGCGGTGAGCAGTGCGGGCGCCGCCTCGGTGATGTCGTCCCAATCGATGTCTTTCAGCCCCTTTGCCATCAGCGCGGCGACGAAGACCAGCGCGGGTGCTGTGGCATAGGCGGGCACGGCGGCGGCCAGCGGGCTGAAGAACAGGCTGAGCAAAAACAGCACGCCCACCACCACGGCGGCGAGCCCGGTGCGCGCGCCCGCCTGGATGCCCGCCGCGCTCTCGATATAAGCGGTGACGGGGGAGGTTCCGACGGCAGCGCCGATCATGGTGCCGAGCGCATCGCTGGTCAGCGCGCGGCGCGCATTGGGAAGCCGCCCCTTGTCGTCCAACAGCTTTCCTTGATGCGCCACGGCGGTCAGCGTGCCCGAGGTGTCGAGCATGTCGATCAGCAGGAACACGAAGACCACGGTGGCGATAAGGCTCACCGTCGCGCCGGTGAAATGCATCTGCAGGAATGTCGGCGCCATGGATGGGGGCAGACTGACAAGTCCCGGCGCGGGCTGCATTCCCACCGCGATGGAAACGGCGGTTGCGCCGACAATGCCGATCAGCACCGAACCGATCACCCCGCGCGCGGCCAGCGCGAAGATCACCACGAATGCGCCCGCCGCGATCAGCACTTTGGGATCGCTCAGCACGCCTTGCTGCAAAATGGTTTCGGGGCTTGCGATCACCACGCCCGCATTGGCGAGCCCGATCAGCGCCAGGAAGAATCCGATGCCCGCGGCAATCGCCAGTTTCAAACTCTTGGGGATCGCGTTGATCAGCCATTCGCGCGCCGGCGTGATGGAGATCGCGACGAACAGAATGCCCGACAGGAACACGCAGCCCAGCGCCAGTTTCCAATCGCCGTGCAATTCGGGAACGACCGTGAAGGCGAAATAGGCGTTCAGCCCCATGCCCGGCGCCAGCGCCACTGGCAGCTTGGCGTAGAGCCCCATCAGAATCGTGGTCGTTGCCGCGGCGATGCAGGTCGCCATGAACACCGCGCCTTCGTCCATGCCCGTGACCGCCAGAATCTTCGGATTGACGAACATGATGTAGGCCATGGTGAGAAAAGTGGTCGCGCCCGCAATCACCTCGCGCCGCACGCTGGTGCCGTGTGCGCTCAGCGCAAAATATTTCTCGAACATCGGATGCCCCCAACGACTCGCGAATACGCTAGGCGAAGAGTTGTGTGGAACGAAAGCGCGAGAGCCCGAAAAGCGAAAGGCCGGGGTGAACCCCGGCCCTTACCTCCGCAGATCCCTGCGGAACTTTCTCCCCGAACTTGGCCGTTCTTATTGGAGGCCTATACCGTCCGTTTATGGGCGCAGGTGATACTGGAATTTCATCGGATTGTCACGAAATAACGAGATAGGAACCATGCGAAAATCGCAAGATAGTTGCAAAATTGCTTGGGCCTTGGTTTGCTTGGCTTTGGTAGCGCTACCATTAAAAAATCCAGCATTCGCGCGGCCTTCTGACCCGATTCTTACGGGCGAAAAGCCCGGTCCCTGCGATCCAAAACTCGAATCGCCGGACTATGTCGGCGGTGTCGACGTGGATGGGAATCGAATCACTCCCGCTGATATTGACGGCGGCGTCAGCGCTGACCTCAGCCATGTCGCGGTGACGCCAATTCAGGGTCGCGACGGCGGCCATGGCAAGGTGGCAGTCCAAGGCGTGAAGCTGACGAAGGGCGGACCCGATTGTGTGGCGCCCAAGCACGGAAAAAAACATTCGGCGCCCGCCTCGGGCCGTTAACTTGACTTCCCCCCGCATGGCCCGGAGCGTGAGGCCATGCGTTTCTGGGCGGCTATGGGATTGGCGTTTTGTTTGTGCGGTCCGGCTGCTCACGCGGCGGGTTCCTGGCGCATCGTCAAGGATCATTGGTCGGCGGCGGACGAGCAGGGCTTCGGCGATTTCGTCGCCGCCATCGGCGCCAGCAATTGCAGCTCGTCCGAAAGCTGCCTGCGCGATCCGGCCAATCCCTATCGCAAGACCGACCAGCGCTTTCTGGACATCGACGTCGATTGCGCCAAATGGCCGTATCTGCTGCGCGCCTATTATGCCTGGAAGAACGGCTTGCCATTCTCCTATGTCGATGCGGTCAGCGGTTCGGGCGGCGATCTGCGCTTCACCAAGACGGCCAATCGCGCGGTCTCCCGTTACAGCCTGATCGATCGCGGCGGCGGCATCGATGGGCCAAGCGCCATTCGCGAAGTGATCGGCACGGTGTTCTCCGGCACCTATCGCACCGATGCGTCCGAGCATCGCGGCGTGCTGTCGGATTTCTACTCGCCGGCGCTGCAGCCGGGCACGATCCGTCCCGGCAGTGTGATCTACGACGTCAACGGCCATGTCGGCATCGTCTGGAAAGTCGATGGCGACGGACGCATCTTCTATATGGACGCGCATCCCGATTTCACCGTCACGCGCAGCGTTTACGGTGCGCAGTTTGGCCAAAGCCCGCTGCGGCTTGGCGGCGGGCTGAAGAATTGGCGCCCGTTCAAGCTGGTGGGTTATCACAAGGACGCGGCGGGGCGTCTGCTCGGCGGGCGCATGGCGTTCGCCGAGAACGATCAGATTCCCGATTTTTCCCTCGTTCAATATGTCGGCACCGAGCCCAACCCGAAGCAGGATGTGAAGGCCGCGCGCTTCTTCTACAACGGCCAGGAATTGGGCTTCTACGAATATGTGCGCGTGGCGGTGTCGGGCGGAAAGATGGATTTCAATCCGATCTACGAACTCAAAGCCACGATGAAGACGCTGTGCAACGATCTGAACGACCGCGCGCAATATGTCGATCTCGACATCAAGGACGGCATCGCGAACCGGCGGCATCCCTCGCGCCTGCCCGACAATATCTATGGCTCGGACGACAAGGATTGGGAAACCTATTCCACGCCGTCGCGCGACGCGCGTATCAAGGCCGCCGTCGCGCAGTTCTACAAAGACATGCAGGAGATGATCGGCCTATGGGTCAATCGCGATCAGCGCATCGTCTATGACGGATACGATCTGCAAAAGGATTTGCAGGCGGCCTACGAGGCGCAGTCGAAAGCCTGCACCATCACCTATCTCAACTCCGCCATGCGCCCCGTCGCCATGACCTTCGACGACATGATGCACCGGCTGTTCGCGCTGTCGTTCGATCCCTATCACTGCATCGAACTGCGCTGGGGCGCCAGCGGCGAGGAACGCGAAAGCTGCCCGGATACGAAGTCCAAGCTCAAATGGTATGAAGCCGAGCAGCGCCTGCGCAATCAACCCGACCGCACCTATGACATCCAGATGGGCTTCGACTTGGGGGAATTGAACCGCCATGTGAAGGGCACCGGCATCGACCAGCCGCCGCCGGTCGATATCAAATCGCTGATCGACACCATGCCCTACCGCGTGCCCTTCGTGCCGATGAAGCCGGGGGATCGGTGAGGGCTGTCGGTGGGGCAATCGCGGCACTGGCGCTTGGGGCGCAGCTTGCCTAGAAAGAGGGCCGCAAGCCCGCTTCGCTCACTGGAACCGCCATGCGCCTTTCCCGCTATTTCCTGCCGACGCTCAAGGAAACCCCCTCCGAGGCGCAGATTGTCTCCCACCGACTGATGCTGCGCGCCGGGCTGATCCGCCAGGAGGCCGCGGGCATCTATGCCTGGCTGCCGCTGGGCATAAAGGTGCTGAACAAGATCAAGGCCATTGTGGACCAGGAGATGGTGCGGGCCGGGGCCGTCGAAATCCTGATGCCGACGCTGCAATCCGCCGATCTGTGGCGCGAGAGCGGGCGCTATGACGCCTATGGCAAGGAGATGCTGCGCATCAAGGATCGCCACGACCGCGATCTGCTCTATGGGCCCACCAATGAAGAGATGGTGACGGAGATTTTCCGCAGCTATGTGCGTAGTTACAAGCAGCTGCCGATGAACCTCTATCACACGCAGTGGAAATTCCGCGACGAGGTGCGCCCGCGCTTTGGCGTGATGCGCGGCCGCGAGTTCTTGATGAAGGATGCCTATTCCTTCGACATCGATCAGGCCGCCGCGCGCCGCAGCTACAACAGAATGTATGTCGCCTATTTGCGCATGTTTGCGCGCATGGGGCTGAAGTCGATCCCGATGCGGGCCGAGACCGGCCCCATCGGCGGCGACCTCTCCCACGAATTCATCGTCCTGGCCGAGACGGGCGAAAGCGGCGTGTTCTGCCACAAGGACCTGCTCGATATGCCGATCCCGGGCGCGGACACCGATTTCGACGCCGATCTGGAACCGATCATCAAGGGCCGCACCGACCTCTACGCCGCCACCGAAGACGTTCACGATCAGGCGCGCTTCGAGGCCGAGGTGCCCGAGGACAAACGGCTCTCCGCCCGCGGCATCGAGGTTGGGCAGGTCTTCTATTTCGGCACCAAATATTCGGCGCCGATGAAGGCCGTGGTTACCGGGCCGGACGGCAAGGATGTTCCGGTCGAGATGGGCTCCTATGGCGTGGGCGTCTCGCGCCTGGTCGGCGCCATCATTGAAGCGAGCCATGACGATGCGGGCATTGTGTGGCCGGAGCCGGTGGCGCCGTTCGACATTGGTCTGGTCAATCTCAAATCCGGCGACGCCAAGACCGATGCGGCCTGCGAGGAGCTTTACGCGAAATTGACCGCCGCCGGTCAGGATGTGCTCTACGACGACACGGCCGAACGGCCCGGCGCGAAATTCGCTGCCATGGATCTGATCGGGCTGCCCTGGCAGGTGGTCGTCGGACCGCGCGGTCTGGAAAAAGGCATGATCGAGATCAAGAACCGCAAGACCGGCGTGAAGGAAGAACTACCCGCCGACGCGGTGGTGAACCGGCTGGCGCGGGACAAAGCCGCGTGAGCGCCGCGACCCGTCCCTTTGCGCGGTTCGAGTGGATGCTGGCGCTGCGCTATCTGCGCGCCAAGCGGGCCGAGAGCTTCATCTCGGTCATCTCGGTGATCTCGTTGATCGGCATCGCGCTGGGCGTGGCGACGCTCATCATCGTGATGTCGGTGATGAACGGATTCCGCCACGAGCTGCTGGGCAAAATGCTCGGCCTACAGGGACACGTCGTCGTGCAAAGCGTCGACGGAGGGTTACCGAACTTCGACATTGTCGCGCAGCGCATCCGCGCCGTGCCGGGCGTGATCCGCGTGGCTCCGGTTATCAACGGCGAAGCGATGGCGAGCGCCAGCGGCCACAACAGCGGCGTGCTGGTGCGCGGCCTGCGCGAAGCGGACCTCAAAGCCTTCACCATCGTGTCGAGCACCCTGTCCAAGGGCGCGCTCCAGCATTACGAGGACGGGGATTCGGTGATCGTCGGCGCCAGGCTGGCGCAGGATTTGCGGCTTGTGCCCGGCATGTCGATCACGCTGATCTCGGCGCGCGGCGACGTCACGCCCTTCGGCACCACGCCGCGCATCAAGACCTATAAGGTTGCCGGCACCTTCGAGATCGGCATGAGCCGGTACGATTCCAGCTATATCTTCATGCCGCTGTCCGAAGCGCAGCTATACTTCAATCTGGACAACACGGTCACCGGCATCGAAGCCATGGTCGCCAATCCCGACAATGTCGATGCCATCGTGGCGCCGATCCGGCAGGCCGTCGGCCCCTATGCGCGCGTCTACACCTGGCACGATTGGGACCCGACCTTCTTCGACGCGGTCAACACAGAGCGTGTCGTGATGTTCCTGATCCTGACGCTCATCATCATCGTTGCTGCGCTTAACATCGTTTCGGGGCTCTATATGCTGGTGAAGGACAAATCGTCGGACATCGCCATCCTGCGCACCATGGGGGCCAGTCGCGGCGCGATCATGCGCATTTTCATGATCGCCGGTATCAGCATCGGGGTGACGGGAACCTTGATCGGCTTTCTCATCGGCGTGGTGTTTTGCGCCAACATCGAATCCATCCGCCAGTTTCTCTCCACGCTGACCGGCACGACTTTGTTCGATCCCACGGTCTATTTCCTCAGCCATATGCCGGCCGAGATGGATCCGATGGACGTCGCGTCCGTGGTGTTGATGTCGCTGACCTTGAGTTTCCTCGCCACGCTCTATCCGGCATGGCGCGCGGCGCGGCTCGATCCGGTGGAGGCGCTGCGCTATGAGTGATGCCTTTGCCGCCGCCGCCCTCCGGCTCGATGGAGTGGCCCGCATCTATCGCGAGGGGCCGGGCCAGCTTGAAATCTTCCGCAATGTGAACGCGGCCTTGATGCCAGGCGAGCTGGTCGCGCTGGTCGGGCCGTCGGGCGCGGGAAAATCCTCGTTGCTGCATATGGCGGGCCTGCTCGAAACGCCGAGCGCGGGCGAAATCGTGATCGCGGGCGCCGCCGCGTCCTCGCTCTCCGATGCCGAGCGCACCCGCATTCGCCGCGAGACGATCGGCTTCATTTATCAAGCACATCATCTGCTGCCGGAATTCTCGGCATTGGAAAACGTCATGATCCCGCAGTTGATCGCGGGCAAAAGCCGCAAGGTCGCCGCGGCCGAAGCGCTTCGCCTCCTGACCATGTTGGAACTCGAAAATCGCGTGACGCATCGCCCATCGCAGCTTTCGGGCGGCGAGCAGCAGCGTGTCGCCATCGCCCGCGCGCTGGCGAACAAACCGCGCATCCTGTTGGCGGACGAACCCACAGGCAATCTCGATCAACGCACCGCGTCGGGTGTTTTCGATGCGTTGACCACCATGGTGCGCGCCGAGGGCGTCGCCGCGCTCGTCGCTACGCACAACCTGCAACTCGCCGCCAAGATGGACCGCGCGCTGATCCTCCACGAAGGCAGGCTTATTGATGGCGGCAAGCTCGGGAGCAAACCGATATGACCCAGAAATTGTGGAGCGCCGTTGACGACTACATCGCCGACACGATGATCCCGTCCGATCCGGCTTTGGACGGTGCGATTGAGGCGAGCGGGGCGGCCGGTCTTCCCGATATTGCCGTGGCGCCCAACCAGGGCAAGTTGCTTCACCTGATGGCCCGCATGGCGGGTGCACGCCGGATTCTCGAAATCGGCACGCTGGGCGGCTACAGCACGATCTGGCTTGCGCGCGCATTGCCGCCCGACGGCCATCTCGTCACGCTGGAATACGACCCCAAGCATGCCGAGGTCGCGCGCGCCAACATTGCCCGCGCCGGGCTTTCCGATCTGGTCGAGGTCAAGACGGGCCGCGCGCTGGATTTGCTGCCCGGGCTTACCGGCCCGTTCGATTTCGCCTTCATCGATGCCGACAAAATTTCCAACGCCGAGTATTTCCGCTGGGCGCTCAAGCTCTCGCGCAAGGGCAGCGTCATCGTGGTCGACAATGTGGTGCGCGCGGGCCAGGTGATCGACGCCGACAGCGACGATCACGGCGTGGCCGGCTCGCGCCTCGTTCTGGAGGCCATGGCCGCCGAACCGCGCGTTTCATCCACGGCAATCCAGACCGTCGGCATCAAAGGCCATGACGGGTGGGCGGTTGCGCTGGTGATTGCGGACTAGAATCACCCACTTTCGTCATGGCCGGGCTTGACCCGGCCGTCCATCGGAACAAATTTGGACACGGTTTGTTCTTGACAGAACAAAATAAGAACTATTATCCTCTCTGTCCAATGATGGGAGGCGTAAATGGCTTGGTTGAAGGATGCGGCGGCCGGAATTGGGCTGGTGGTTTTCTTTGCATCGACGTTTTTCCTGACCAGCGCGGCGCAGGTGCTTTTCGCCGCCGGTTAAGCTGTGGATGAAGCGGATTGGCGCGTTCGCCTGCGGTCGCCGCGCGTCGATACTGCCCGGCTGAACCAGGTCCGAATCGGGAAGTTTGATGGCTGAAGCGAAGAAGCTGGCGGCGTTCGTCCACCTTCGGGTGAAAAGCGCCTACTCGCTGCTCGAAGGGGCGGTGCGGCCCAAGGAGCTTGCCAAGCTCGCCCGCGACAATGCCATGCCGGCGGTGGCCGTGACCGACGTCAACAATATGTTCGGCGTCTTCGAGATCACCGAGACACTTACCAAGGCGGGCATCCAGCCCATAGTCGGCTGTCTTCTGGCGGTGGAATTGACCGGCGCGCCGCAAGGCAGCATCGGCTCGCGGGCCAAGCCGCCCTATCTTCCGCTTCTGGTGCAGAACGAGGCCGGCTACCTCAACTTGATCAAGCTTCTCAGCTCGGCCTACATAGATGTGGAGGCGGGCGACTGGCCGCATGTCGGCGCCGACGCGCTGGCCGCGCATTCGGACGGACTGATTGCGCTCACCGGCGGGCCGGGCGGGCCGCTGAACAAGTTGATCGTCGATGGTCAGCCCGAAGCCGCCGCTGTGTTGCTGGGTCGGCTGGCAACCATCTTTCCGGGGCGGCTCTATGTCGAATTGCAGCGCCACGGCATGGCCGAGGAGCGGGCAGCCGAAGAGAGTTCTGATCGATCTCGCCTATGCCAAGTCGCTGCCGCTGGTGGCCACCAATGACGTGCATTTCGGCCCGGCGGATATGTATGAGGCCCATGACGCGCTGCTCTGCATCGCCGACGGCACCTTCGTTTCGCAGGACGACCGCAGGCGTCTGACCCGCGAGCATCGGTTCAAAACGCCTGCCGAAATGGCGGCGCAATTCGCCGATCTGCCGGAGGCCATCGAAAACACGGTGGAGATTGCGCGCCGCTGCGCCTTTAGCCCCAAACGGCACAATCCCATCCTGCCGCAATTCGTTCCCGAATCCGGGCGCACACCGGAAGAAGAGGTTCGCATCCAGGCCGAAGCGGGGCTGGCGCAGAAACTCGCCCGCCATGGCCGCCATGCCGAGGAGGCGGTCTATCGCGCCCGGCTGGAGTTCGAGCTTGATGTCATCATCAAGATGCAGTTCGCCGGGTATTTTCTGATCGTCTCCGACTTCATGAAATGGACGCGGTCGAACGGCATTCCGGTGGGCGTGCGCGGATCGGGCGCCACCTCGCTGGTTGCCTGGGCGCTGGAGATCACCAACCTCGATCCCATTCGCTTCGGTCTTCTGTTCGAGCGCTTTCTCAACCCTGAACGTATCTCGATGCCGGACTTCGACATCGACTTCTGCCAGGAGCGCCGCGACGAGGTCGTGCGCTATGTGCGCGACAAATACGGCCATGAGAAAGTGGCGCATATCATCGCGCTGGGTTCGCTTCAGGCGCGCGCCGCCGTGCGCGACGCGGGCCGCGTGCTGCAAATGCCGCTGGGGCTGGTGGACCGCATCGCCAAGCTCATTCCCAATCCCGCCGGTCGCCATGTCGAGCTTCAGGAAGCCATCGAAGGCGAGCCCCGGCTGCAGCAGATTGCCGAACAGGAGCCGCTGGCCGAACGGCTGTTCTCCATCGTGCGCAAGATCGAGGGCCTCTATCGCCACGCCTCCACCCATCCCGCGGGCGTGGTGATCGGCGATCGCCCGCTCGACGAGCTTCTGCCGCTCTACCGCGATCCGCGTTCCGAAATGCCGGTGACGCAGTTCGACTATGAAGATGCGGAAAAGGCCGGGCTGGTGAAGTTCGACTTCCTGGGCCTGAAAACGCTCACGGTCATCGCCAAGGCCGAGGCGCTGCTCAAGCGCCGGGGCATCGACCTCGACACGCAAAACATCGACTTCGACGACCGGCCCACCTTCGACATGCTGGCGCGGGGCGACAGCGTCGGCGTGTTCCAGCTCGAAGGCGCGGGCATGCGCGATCTGATGCGCAAGATGCGGCCTGACCACATCAACGATCTGATCGCGCTGGTGGCGCTTTATCGTCCGGGCCCGATGGATTCGATCCCGAAATACATCGCCTGCAAGACCGGTAAGGAAGCGCCGGAATATCTCCATCCCGCGCTCGAGCCGATCCTGAAGGAAACCTTCGGGGTGATGACCTACCAGGAAGACGTGATGCGCATCGCGCGCGAACTGGGCGGCTATACGATGGGTCAGGCCGATATGCTGCGCCGCGCCATGGGCAAGAAGATCGCCTCCGAAATGGCGAAGGAGCACGATCGGTTCGTCAAAGGCGCGGGCGATAAGGGCATTCTGCCGTCCGTCGCCGAACAGATTTTCGAACAAGCCGCGAAGTTCGCCGGTTATGGCTTCAACAAGGGTCACGCCGCGGCCTATGCCCAGGTCGCCTATCAAACGGCATTTTTGAAGGCGAATTATCCGGTCGAATTTCTGGCCGCGTCCATGACGCTCGATATCGGCAATACCGACAGATTGAATGTCTTTCGCCAGGAGGCACAGCGGCTAGGCATCAAGGTGCGCCCGCCGGACATCAACCGTTCCGAAGCCTTCTTCGCCTGCGATGCCGAAGCAGGCGTGATCTATTACGCATTGGCGGCGGTGAAGGGTGTCGGCCGGCAGGCGATGGATCATGTTGTCGCCGCGCGCAGCGCCGATGGCCCGTTCAAGAGTGTTACCGATTTTGCCGCGCGCGTGGACCCAAGGCTGGTCAACAAGCGTGCCTTCGAAAGCCTGGCGCGCGCCGGTGCGTTCGATGGGCTCAATCCCAATCGCCGCCAGATGGTGGAATCCGCCGAGCTCATTCTCGACAGCGCGGCGCGTAAAGCGCAGGAGCGCGAGAGCGGGCAGACAAGTTTGTTCGGCGGCGCCGCAGAGGTCGACGAAGAGGTGCGTCTTCCCGCGGTGGCCGATTGGCTGGCGCACGAAAGGCTGAGCGAAGAGTTCGGCGCGATGGGCTTTTATCTCTCCGGCCATCCGCTCGATGCCTATGCCGCGGCGCTGAAGCGGCTGGGCGCGGTCGATTACGCAACCTTGCTCGAGGATCGCCGGCGCACCGGGTTTCGCGCGGTGCTGGCCGGAACCGTCATCCGCAAACAGGAGCGGCGCGGACGCAACGACCAGCCCTTCGCGTTTCTCGCCTTGTCCGATCCCACCGGCATGTTCGAATTGATGGTGTTTTCCGAGGCGCTGGCGGCGGCGCGCCCGCTATTGGAACCGGGAAACTCCGTGCTGGTCGCGGCGGGGGCGGATTGGGATGGTGACGAACTCAAGCTGCGGGCCCTCACCATCAGCGATCTCGCCCAAGCGGCGGCCCAGGCGGGGGAGGGACTGCGCGTGCGCGTCGACAACGCCTCGGCGCTCGGCGGCATCGCGGGACATCTGCGCCAGCCTGGCAAGGGGATCATCACGCTCGTTGTGCCGGGCGCGCAGGGCGAAGAGGTTGAGATTGCGCTTCCGAAGCGCCATCAAGTCAGCGTCGCACTCAAGGACATGATCCGCGCTCTGCCGGGCGTCGTGGAGGTGGAGTCGGTCTAGCCGCTACAGACGTGCAACAGCCTCGCCAAGGCGCCGCAAGCCTTCTCCCAACTGCTGAGGGCTTTGCGCGAAGCAAATCCGCACGTATTGGTCGCTGGCGGCATCTTCCGGTGGACCGAAGGCCGAGCCCGGCGCGACGCCCACTTTTGCCTGTCGCACGAGGTCTTGCGCGAAGCCAAGACTGTCGTGCAGCCCGTCGATATGCAGGAAGCCATAGAATGCGCCTTCCGGCTTGATCCAGCGAATGCGGTTCTGGTTGTTGAGGAAGTCTTGCACCACGTCACGTCCGGCGCGGCAGCGTTCGTGCATTTCGGCGCGGAAGGCGTCGCCCTCGGGCGACAGCGCGGCAAGCGCGCCATACTGCGCAAAGGTCGCCGGTCCCGTATTGTTGGCGATGGTGATGACATCCATCGGTTCGTCGAGGCAGGGCGGATGCACCAGCCAGCCGATGCGCCATCCCGTCATCGCCCATGGCTTCGAGAAGCTATTCACCACAAACAGGTTGTCGTCGGGCTCGGCGATTTGCAGAAAGGACGGCGCATGCGTGCTGCCGTCATAGACCATCGTGCCGTAGACTTCGTCGCTGATGATGGCGATGTCGCGCCGCCGCGCGAATTCGAGAATGGCCTTTTGCTCTGCGCGGGTCGCGGTCCAGCCGGTGGGATTGCCCGGCGAGCAGACGAAAATCGCCTTGGTACGCGCGTCGCACAGCGCAAACAGCTTATCGAGATCGAGCCGCCAACGCGCGGCGCTCCAATCCTCTTCGAGCCGCGCAAAGCGAAGTTCCGCGCCGACCACCTGTGCGGCTTGAAAGATGCTCGGCCAGATCGGCGATACGATCACGGCATTGTCGCCGGTCTCGATCACGCATTGCAGCGCGGTCACTACGGCCAGTGTCGCTGCCCCCGGCAATGAGATGCGCGCGGGGGGGACATCCACGCCGATGGTGCGTTTGTGATAATCGCCGAGCGCTTGGCGCAATTCCATCATGCCACGCGCATGATTGTAGAAAGTGCGCCCCTCATCGAGCGCGCGCTTGGCCGCCTCGCGGATGAAAGCCGGCGTTACCAGGTCGCTTTCGCCGAACCACAAGGGCACGATATTGGGATCGCCCAGCCCGAGGGATGAGACTTTGCCAATTCCATTGGTCACGAGGCTTAGGACGGATGGGCGGATGGGCGACATCCCACCCAATTACCACAAACCCGATGCCTCAGCCCCCTCCGGCCCGGAGGGCCGCATGCGCGGAAAACGCAGCTTGCCTCGGTGCGAAGCACCCCCTATAACCCGCGCCATTCCTCGCGCGAGGGTGGGTTTCGAAGGGTGTTCCTTCGTCCCCGTCCGGTGCCCCAAAAGGGTTACGCCTCGCGTCTGGCCAACCGGAAAAGGAGAATTGTTTCATGGCATTGCCAGATTTCACGATGCGCCAACTCTTGGAGTTGGGTGCACATTTCGGCCATCGCACGCAGCGCTGGAACCCGAAAATGGCGCCCTTCATCTACGGCTCGCGCAACGATATCCACATTATGGACCTCACCCAGACCGTGCCTCTGCTGCACCAGGCGCTGGTGGCGCTGCGTGAAGTTGCGGCGGGTGGCGGGCGCATTCTGTTCGTCGGCACCAAACGTCAGGCTTCCGAGCCGATCGCGGCCGCGGCCAAGCGCTGTGCGCAGTATTTCGTGAATCATCGCTGGCTCGGCGGCACGCTGACCAACTGGCAGACGATTTCCAATTCGATCAAGCGCCTTCGCAATATCGAAGAGACGCTGGGTTCCGCGCAAGGCTCGGGCCTGACGAAAAAGGAACTGCTTGGCTTGCTGCGTGAGCGCGACAAGCTTGAGCGCGCGCTGGGCGGCATCAAGGAAATGGGCGGCTTGCCCAACATGCTGTTTGTGATCGACACGAACAAGGAAGCCATCGCCATTTCGGAAGCCAAGAAGCTTGGCATTCCGGTGACGGCAATTCTCGATTCCAACTGCGATCCTGATGGTATTGCTTTCCCGATCCCGGGCAACGACGACGCGGCACGCGCCATCGCGCTGTATTGCGATCTCGTCGCGCGCTCGGTGATCGATGGATTGTCGGCAAGTCAAATCGCGGCTGGCGTCGATGTGGGCGGGGCGGAAATACTGCCCGATTTGACCCCCATCGCTGAAGTCCCGGCCGAAGCGACACCCGCCGCCTAATCCCTGAATTTTACGGAGGCAATAATGGGGAATGTCACCGCATCGATGGTGAAGGACCTGCGCGACAAAACCGGCGCGGGCATGATGGATTGCAAGGCCGCGCTCACCGAGACGGCCGGCGACATGGAAGCGGCCATCGATTGGCTGCGCAAAAAGGGTCTGTCGAAAGCCGCGAAAAAAGCCGGACGCGTGGCGGCCGAAGGATTGATCGGCGTGGCGGTCGGCGGCGATTCCGGCGCGCTGGTGGAAGTCAATTCCGAAACCGATTTCGTGGCGCGCAACGACCAGTTCAAGGAATTCGTAAAGGATGCCGCGCGGATCGCGTTGGCGGAAGGTTGCGATACCGAGAAGCTGCTGGCCCAGCCGATGGGCGAAAACAGCGTCGAACAGACGTTGACCGCGATGATCGCCAAGATCGGCGAAAATATGAGCGTGCGGCGCGTCATGACGCTGTCCGTTTCGCCCGGCGTCGTGTCGGCCTATGTGCACAATGCGTCTTCGCCCGAGCTGGGCAAAATCGGCGTCCTGGTTGCACTGAAATCCACGGGCGACAAGGCGAAGCTGGCCGCTCTGGGCAAACAGCTTGCCATGCATGTGGCGGCGGCGGCGCCTTTGGCGTTGACCCCCGAGCATCTCTCGAAGGAAGTCGCGGATCGCGAACGCGCCATCCAGGCGGATCTGGCGCGTCAGTCCGGTAAGCCCGAGAACCTCATCGAGAAGATGGTCGAGGGACGGATGCGCAAATTCTACGAAGACACCGTGCTGCTCTCGCAGACCTTCGTCATCGACGGCGAAACGAAGATCAGCAAAGTGATCGAGAACGCGTCCAAGGAACTTGGCGCGCCGGTGGAGATCGCCGGCTTTGTGCGCTTCCAGGTCGGCGAGGGCATCGAAAAAGTCAGTGACGACTTTGCGGATGAAGTGAGTAAGCTCGCCGGCCATTGAGGAGACCGCCAATGCCTTCGACGCCGAAATATCACCGGGTGCTTCTAAAGGTCTCCGGCGAGGCGTTGATGGGCTCGCAGGCCTTCGGCATCGATACCGCGGTCGTCGATCGTATTGCCGCCGATGTGAAAAGCGCCGTGGAAGCGGGCACGCAGCTTTGCATGGTGATCGGCGGCGGCAATATCTTCCGCGGCCTGGCGGGCGCGGCAAAGGGTATCGAGCGCGCGACCGCCGACTATATGGGTATGCTGGCGACGGTGATGAACGCGCTGGCGATGCAAGCGGCGCTCGAGCGCGCCAAGGTCGAAAGCCGCGTTCTGTCCGCCATTCCCATGAGCACGGTGTGCGAGCCCTATATTCGCCGCCGGGCAATCCGCCATCTCGAAAAGGGCCGCGTGGTGATCTTCGCGGCGGGCACCGGCAATCCGTTCTTTACGACGGATACTGCTGCGGCGCTCCGGGCCGCGGAGATGAACTGCAACGCCTTGCTCAAGGGCACGCAGGTTGACGGCGTTTACAGCGCCGATCCCAAGAAGACGCCGAACGCCGAGCGTTTCGACGCGTTGACCTATCACGAAGTCCTGGCGCGCGACCTCAAGGTCATGGACGCATCCGCCGTCAGCCTTTCGCGCGAAAACAAAATTCCCATTATTGTGTTCTCGATTCACGATCGAGGGGCGCTTGCCCTTGTCCTGAAAGGCGAGGGGCGGGCCACCATCATCGAGGACAGGTCATAGGAGAGCAATATGCCCGAAGCCTACAGCAAGGATGAAATCGTCCGCCGCATGAAGGGTGCCGTGTCAACCGTCGTCTCAGAATTTGGCGGCTTGCGTACCGGTCGCGCCAGTCCGCATCTGCTCGATCCCGTAACGGTCGAAGCCTATGGCAATCAGATGCAGCTGAGCCAGCTCGGCACGGTCTCCGCCGCGGAATCCCGCCTCCTCACGGTTCAGGTGTGGGATCGCGGTATGGTTAAGGCTGTCGACAAGGCCATTCGCGATTCGGGCCTCGGCCTCAACCCGCAAATCGACGGCCAGCTCTTGCGGATTCCGATCCCCGAATTGAATGAGGAACGCCGCAAGGAATTGGCCAAATTGGCCCATAAATATGCCGAAGCGGGGCGTGTGTCCGTCCGGGGCGTTCGCCGCGACGGCATGGAAATCCTGAAAAAGCTCGAAAAAGACCACAAGATCGGCCAGGACGAGCACCATAAGCTTGGCGAGGAACTGCAAAAGCTGACCGACGCTCACATCAAAGAGATCGATCAGACGCTCCAATCCAAAGAGCAGGAAATCATGCAGGTCTGAGGCGGTTGCCCAATGGCTCGGACAAGGCCAGCATAGGGCCGTCAGTGAGGCCAGCGCCCCAGGGGCAGGCTGGGTTGCAGGGTAAAGAAATGGCCGCCGCGTCGAGTAATAGCAACCTTCCGCGCCATGTCGCCATTATTATGGACGGCAATGGGCGCTGGGCGCACAAGCGTCATCTGCCGCGCCAGGCTGGGCACGTTGCAGGCGTGGCCGCCGTGCGCAATGTCGTGCGCACGGCAAGCGATGCCGGGCTCGAAAATCTGACTCTCTTTGCGTTCTCGTCCGAGAACTGGAAGCGCCCCGCCACGGAAGTTGGCGCGCTGATGGGGTTGTTTCGGCTCTACTTCCGCAACGACTTGGATGAGCTGGTCGAGCGCGGCGTGCGCATGCGCATCATCGGTAATCGCGTTCGCGCCGACGAAGACATCCTAAGAATGATCGAAGATGCCGAACGGCGTACTGCGGGCAATACCGGCATCAACCTCACCTTTGCCTTCGACTATGGCGGTCAGGAAGAAATTGCCGCTGCCGCGCGCGAGCTTGCGCGGGCCGCCGCAGAAGGCCGGCTTGATCCCGAAACGATTACCCCCGAGTTGTTGAGTTCGCGCCTCTTCACCAGCGGTTTGCCGGAGCCCGATCTGGTTATCCGCACCAGCGGCGAGCGGCGTCTGAGCAACTTTCTCTTGTGGCAATCGGCTTACGCCGAGCTGATGTTTGTCGACACGCTATGGCCGGATTTCGGGCCGCAGGAATTTCTCGACGCGCTGGATAAGTTCAGTCTGCGAGAGCGGCGGTTTGGGGCATTGCCGGAAGCTGTGGCATGAGCAAGTCATCCGACATGGCCGCAGCGGATGGCGCGCAAGCGCATGGCATTAAAGCCATAAAATTCTCGCGTGACTGGATCACGCGGCCGGTCTTCGGTGTGGCGCTCGCGCTCGCCGTCATGGCCGCGCTCTATGGCGGCACAATATACATGGCGCTCATGGCGGGGGCTGCGGTCCTTGCGGCAGCCCGCGAATGGCACCGGATGGTGAAACACGGCAAGGTCGGTATCGAGCTTGCGACCACAACGGCGACGATCTGGCTTGCGCTGGCCATTTATGTTTTTTGGCCCGGCAGTTTCGCGCCGGCAATCATTCTGCTCTGCGGCGCTTTACTGACCTTCGCGATGACCGCGGTGCGGAAGAGCGATCCCGTATGGCACGCGGGCGGCGTTCTTTATCTCGGCGTGCCCGTGCTCGCAATCTTGATGCTCCGGGACATACCGCGCGAAGGCGCCTTTGTTGTCGCCGGGTTGTTCCTGGTTGTTTGGGCGACGGATACGGGCGCGCTGATTGCTGGAAATCTCATTGGCGGACGCAAGCTCGCGCCCGTGCTCTCGCCGAACAAGACCTGGGCGGGATTTTCCGGCGGCGTCGTCGCGGCGGCAATTGTCGAAGCTGTCTTTATCGACATCATCGGCGGAAACGTCATTTTTGCGGCCATATTTGGAGGCGCGCTCGCCGTTTGTGCGCATCTGGGCGATTTGTTGGAGTCCTCGGTCAAGAGGCACTTTCATACCAAAGACAGCGGCGGGCTGATCCCTGGGCACGGCGGGGTATTGGACCGCATCGATTCCACGTTGACTGCGGTTGTCGCATTGGCAATTGCCGTATTTGTGTTTCATCTCGATCCGCTGTTTGGAGCTCACCCATGAAGGCGCTCGCCGCCCAACGTAGCCAAATCGAGATGCCCGATCTCTCACCGGTGCTTGCGCGTCGCGTGACGGTCTTGGGGTCTACCGGATCGATTGGCGTCAACACATTGGATGTGATTGCGCACGCCAGAGCGACCTATGGCGAGGATTTGTTGCCGGTGGAGGCGCTGACCGCGCAATCCAATCTGGCGACACTCATAGAACAAGCACGCGCGATTAAGCCGAAGATGGTCGTGATCGGCGATGAAAAGCACTATTTCGAACTTAAGTCCGCGCTGGCCGGGACGGGTATCGAGGTTGCCGCCGGGCGTGACGCCGTCATCGCCGCCGGGGCGCGTCCATCCGACACCGTGATGGTGGCGATTATGGGTGCAGCCGCGCTGGAGCCGGCGCTTGCGGCGGTGGCGCGCGGTAAAACGGTCGCGCTCGCCAATAAAGAATGCGTGGTTGCCGCGGGATCGGTATTCCAGCGCGCGGTCGCGGCTTCGGGAGCGTCGGTCATTCCGGTCGACTCCGAGCACAATGCGATCTTCCAAGTGTTCGGCGCTGCCGATATGGACGAAGTGGATCGCGTCACCTTAACGGCATCGGGCGGTCCCTTCCGCGATTGGACCCTTGAGCGTATGCGCACGGCGACGCCTGAACAGGCGATAGCGCATCCCAATTGGTCGATGGGCGCCAAAATTTCCGTCGACAGCGCCACACTTATGAACAAGGGGCTCGAACTGATCGAGGCGCATTTCCTGTTCGCGCTGCCGCCGGAAAAACTCGATGTGGTCGTGCATCCGCAATCGATCGTGCATTGCCTTGTCTCCTTTGCAGACGGATCGACACTGGCCCACCTCTCCGCGCCGGACATGCGCACGCCGATTGCGCATGCGCTTGCTTGGCCCAGGCGCATCGCTTCGCCGTCGCGCAAGCTCGATCTGCCCGCGACCGCTCAGTTGACCTTCCAAGCGCCCGATCACAGCCGGTTTCGCGCGCTGGCCCTCGCGCTGGATTGCATGCGGCGGGGCGGCATGGCGCCGACAATTCTGAACGCGGCGAACGAAGTGGCGGTCGATGCCTTCCTGAACCGCCGGATAGGCTTTCTGGATATACCACTTGTGGTTGAGGAAGCGCTCAACGGGAGCGCGGACGCCAATATCGAGGCTGAATCTTTGGACGGCGTGCTCGCGGCGGATGCGCGGGCGCGGGAACTCGCCGGAAACATTTGCCGGCGCATGATGACCTAGGCGGGGCTTACAGGAGTACGAATGCTGACGTTGTTGCACGGTATTGTTGCGTGGGCTCCGCTTGGATTGCCGGCTTTTGCGCTGGTTTTCACGCTCGTCGTGTTTTTTCACGAACTCGGCCATTTCCTCGTGGCGCGGACCTTTGGCACGCGCATCGAAACCTTCTCGATCGGATTCGGCAAAGAGGTTTTCGGCTGGACGGATCGAAAGGGCACGCGGTGGAAGATCGCGTGGCTGCCCTTGGGCGGTTATGTGAAATTCCTCGGCGATGAGGACGTCACATCGACAACGCCCGATATGGAGAAGATCAACAAACTGGCCCAAGACCAGCGTGCCGGGGTGCTTCTGTTCAAGCCGCTCTACCAGCGTGCCCTGGTGGCTTTTGCGGGGCCTGCGGCGAACTTCGTCCTGGCGTTCGTGCTTTACACGTTGCTTTTTGGGGGCTTCGGGGCAAAGACGCTGGGCACCTATATCGGCTCGGTACAGGCGAATTCTCCGGCAGCCGTTGCCGGTCTGAGGCCTGGGGACAAAATCGTCTCGGTCGACGGCAAGTCCGTGACCATGTTCTCGCAACTTCCAGATGTCATCGGGCGCTCGAAAAGCGAGACACTCTCAATCACAATCGAGCGGAGCGGCCGTCCGCTGACGCTGGAGGTTAAACCCCGCCAAATCGACACGACCGACCTTTACGGAACCCCGCTCAAAATCAAGGGCATCGGCGTGGGCTATGGGGACGAGTTCCCCCAGAACACGGTTTATATCCCCGTCTCGCTGCTCCAGGCGCCCCTTTACGCAGGGCTCCAGTGCGTCGGTATCGTCGAATTGACCTTCACCATGCTGGGGCGGATCGTCTCGCGGCACGCCGATGCCAGCCAGCTTGGCGGCCCTATCGGCATGGCGCAGATGGCGCAATCGGCCGCCTCCCATGGCTTGTACGACCTAATCTCTCTGATAGCTTTCATTTCTGTAAGCATCGGTCTAATCAACCTTTTTCCCATTCCGCTCCTCGACGGGGGCCATCTTCTGTACTATGGATGCGAGGCTGTCCTGGGGAGGCCGCTTAACGAGCGGGCTCAGGACATCGGATTTAGGGTAGGGCTGGCTTTGGTGTTGGGTTTAATGATCTTCACCACCTGGAACGATCTGGTCCGGTAGTAGCTTTCGCGCAACCTCGGCCCGCGGCACGCAAACGGTTTCTGCGCTGCGTGTCGCCCGATTTGAGACGATTTTTAGAGACGAGTGGATGAGCCTTAACGCCCTATTCGCCCGAGTGAAGCGCGCGGCTCCGGCATCGTTTGTCGCCGCGTCTTTTGCTATCGGAGCGCCCGCCTTCGCGCAGCAGCTGAACCCGGCCGGTCCCGGCCGGACGCCGACGCCTGACAATTCGGCTGCGCCTGTGGACCAGCAACCAGCTGCCATCATCAAGCGAATCGTCGTCGACGGCACTCAGCGCATCGAGCCCGCGACGGTTCTCTCCTACATCACGGTTCACGAGGGCGATCCCTTCGACGAACTGGCGATCGACCGGGCCGTGAAGGCGATTTTTGCGACGCAATTGTTCTCGGACGTGAAAACCGATTGGGACGGCTCGACGTTGACCGTTCATGTCGTCGAAGCGCCGATCATCAACCAGGTCGACTTTGAGGGTAACAGCAAGGTCACCACAAAGGATCTGCAGAAGGAAGTTCAGCTCAATCCGCGAATGGTGTTTACGAAAGCCAAGGTGCAATCGGACATTCAGCGCATCATCGAGCTCTATCGCCGTAACGGAAAATTTGCCGCAAGTGTCGAGCCGCAGATCATCCAGCGCCCGCAGAACCGCGTCGATCTGATCTATTCCATCAGCGAAGGCCCGACCACGGGCGTTGCGCGCATTATCTTCATCGGCAACAAAGTGTTTGACGACGATACGCTGCGCGAAAAAATCTCTACCGAGCAGTCCTCCTGGTGGCGAATCCTTGCGACCAACGACAACTACGACCCCGACCGTCTGCTCTTTGACCGCGAACAGTTGCGCCGCTTCTATGTGAGCCACGGCTACGCCGACTTTCAGGTCGTGTCCGCCGTGGCGGAGCTGACGCCCGACCACAGCAGTTTCTACGTGACGTTTACGGTCAACGAAGGGCCAAAATACAAATTCGGCAAGGTCGAGATCGACTCGAAGATCAAGGAACTTCCCAGCCAGGCGCTGCGACCCCTTGTAAATATACCCGAGGGCGACGTCTTCAACGACGAATTGGTGGACAAGGCGAAGGATGCCCTGATCAATGCCGTCGGCACAAAAGGATATGCCAACGCCGACGTCAGTGATCGGTTGCGGCGCGATGCCGACAAGCATGTGATCGATGTCGTCATGCACATCTCGCAGGGGCCGCGCGTCTATATCGGCAAGATCGATATCACCGGCAATACGCGCACGCTCGATAAGGTCATTCGCCGTCAGCTGCGCCTTGTCGAGGGCGACGCCTTCAATCGCGATTTGGTGGATCGCTCGCGTACCCGTATCCGCGCGCTGGGCTTCTTCAAAGACGTGGCGATCAAGAATTCGCAGGGCTCGCGCCCCGATAAAACCGACTTGTCGGTCATCGTCACCGAGCAATCGACGGGCGAGCTGTCATTGGGCGCGGGCTATTCTTCGACAAGTTCGTTCGTCGGCGAATTCGCCTACACGGAGCGTAATCTATTCGGCCGCGGTCAGAATTTGCGCGCCAGCATCGCCATGTCGACGCTGTATCAGCAGTTCCAGTTCAGCTTTACGGAGCCGTACTTCCTCGACAAGCCATTGGCGGCAGGCTTCGACATCTACAAGTACCTTACCGACTATCAGCAGGCCGATTATCGAGGCGACGTAACGGCCATTGGCCTGCGCTTGGGCTTTCCGACATCCGAATACGGCTTGGTGGGCCTGCGTTATACGTACAGAATCAACATCGTGACGCCGTTTTCCTATGCGCCGTATGAAGTCCAACTCGCGGCGGGAACAACCACGACGTCCGAATTCGCCTTCTCGTTTCAGTACAATACCTTGGACGATGCCATTAAGCCGACAAGCGGCATGCTCTTCAGCGTCTCTCAGAGTTTCGCCGGGCTCGGCGGCAGCGAGAGGTACTTGAAGACTGAAGGGTCCTTCACGACGTTCCACAAGCTTTGGGGCGATTCGCTGGTCGGCGAGCTCACGCTGTCGTCCGGCTATATTGGGGCCTATGGCGGTCAGCACATTCCGATTCAGGAGCGCTACTTCAAAGGCGGCGACTCGTTCCGTGGCTTCAAATTGGCCGGTATCGGCCCCCGCGACGTTGACGTGACGGGCGATGCGGGTGCGGTTGGCGGCGACTTCTTCGCAATCGGCACGGCGGAAGCGCGCTTGCCGGATTTCCTGCCTCAGGATTACGGCATCAGCTTGTCGCTATTCTCGGATTTCGGCACGCTCGGTCATCTTGATTCGGTACTCCCGCTGTGTCCGGCGGCGACTGCAGCAAGCTCTTGTATTCGCGACAATTTAGCGTTTCGAGCATCCGCAGGCGTCAGCATCGGCTGGAAATCGCCTTTCGGCCCGGTCCGAATCGACCTGGGTGTACCCATCCTCAAAGCACCTTATGATAGGACCGAGATCATTCACTTTAGCGCCGGTACAGGAATTTAAATCCATGACAATGAAATCGCTAACCGCACGCGCCATCTTGGTGGCTGGAATGCTTGTGCTCGGCGTGGTTGGGCCGAACGCCGCCATCGCCGCTCCGCCGCAGCCGGGGGGCACGGCTCCGCTTGCGAAGATACTTCTTATTGATTTGCGCCGCGTCATGAGCGACTCCAAGGTCGGTCAGGACATGCAGCAGCAAATCAAGGCGCTCAAGGCGCAGGCCACGAACGAACTGAACGGCGAAGGCAGGGCGTTGCAGGGCGAGAAAACCCAGCTCGAACAGCAAGCGGCCATTCTTGCGCCTGACGTCAAAGCCCGCCGGATCAAGGATTTTGAGGCGAGAGCGTCCGCGTTTCAGGAAAAGGTTCAAAAGCGCGGCGGTATGATTTAAGGCGGCGTCATGAAGGCGCAGCAGCAGGTTGAGCAGGCCCTCGGTCCAATTCTCGAGGGCGTGATGCATGAGCGTGGGGCAACGATCCTGTTGGACCGGTCGTCCGTGTTGCTGGCGCCGAATGCCATCGACGTAACCGAAGTCGTCAAGCAACGCCTCGATATGAAGATGCCGTCCGTGAAAATCGAACTCACGGCGCCGCCGCCGGGCATGCAACAACAGCAGCAGCAGCAATGACGGTGCGGTAACGCGCGGTCCACTGGACTAGCCCCGGCCATGGCCGATCCTCGCTTCTTCGACAATCGCGGTCCGTTCACGTTGACCGAGGTCTGTAGGAAAGCGGGTGTTGCCGTGCCGGGCGGTGCCGACGGCAAAGCACGCATCGACGATCTGGCCAGTTTGGCGGGCGCGGTCTCGACGCATTTGTCGTTTTTTGTGAAGTCGCGCCCCACGACGGCGTTTTCACAATCCGGTGCCGGATTTTGCTTTGTTCGGCTCTCCGCCGAGTTCAGCGCGCCCGCCGCTATGGTGATGATCCCGTGTCCTTCGGTACAGCATGCCTTTGCGACCGTGGCGGAGATGTTTTACCCCGAATCCAGCCTCGCGGTGTTTGCGCAGGAAAGCCCGGTACACGCGACCGCGGAGCTTGGCGAAGGGGTCGTTTTGGCTCCCGGTGTCGTCATCGGCCCGCGGGCCCAGATCGGCGACGGCACGCGCTTGGGTCCCAATGCCGTTGTCGGTCGTGGCGTGACCATCGGACGAGACTGTGAGGTCGGCAGCAACGTATCGATTTCCCATGCCTATTTGGGTGATCGGGTGGTCGTGTTGCCCGGCGCGCAGATCGGCCAGCCGGGCTTCGGCTTCGCCAGCGGGCCGCAGGGCCATGTCAAAATTCCGCAGCTTGGACGGGTCATTGTGCAGGACCATGTGGAGATCGGCGCCTGTGTGACCATCGATCGCGGCGCGCTGGGGGACACCGTGATCGGCGAGGGCACAAAGATTGATAATCTCGTGCAGATTGGGCACAACGTCCACATTGGCAGGCATTGCATGATCGTCGGCCAATGCGGCTTCGCGGGCAGCAGCCTGTTGGGCGATTTTGTCGTTACCGGCGGCCAAGCCGCGTTGGCCGATCATTGTGTTGTCGGCAACGGCGCGCGCCTCGCGGGTCGCACGGCGTTGTATCCGGGACAGGAATTAGAGGGCGGCCGCGACTATGGCGGCATGCCGGCAAAGCCGGTGAAGGAATGGATTCGCGAGATGCATGCAATGACGGCGCTGATCAAAAAGCAGAAACGGGAAGGCGATGACTGATAAGTCTCCGTCCGATATTGTCATCGATGTCGAAGGCATCAAGCGGCTTCTGCCGCACCGCGCCCCGTTTCTTTTTGTCGAACGGCTGACCGACATCGTGCCCTATGAGAGCGCCATCGGTCACAAGGCCGTCAGCTACAATGAGCCACACTTTCAGGGGCATTTCCCCGATCACGCGGTGATGCCGGGCGTTCTGATCGTCGAAGCCTTGGCGCAGACGGCGGGCGCGCTCGTCGTTCATTCGCTTGGTTTGTCCAGCGAAAGCATGCTTGTTTACTTTATGACGATCGAGAAGGCGCGCTTCAGGAAGCCGGTTCGTCCGGGCGACATGTTGCGTATGTCGGTCAAGGCCCTGCGACGCCGTGGACAGGTGTGGCGCTTCTCGGGGGAGGCCTATGTTGGCGACACACTTTGTGCGGAAGCGGAATTCAGCGCCATGATTCACGGCGCGTCGGGCGGCAATGATGGCGATTCACCAGACAGCGATCGTTGAAGACGGAGCGGTCCTGGGCGGCGATGTCGAGGTCGGACCGTTCTGCATCGTCGGACGTGAGGCGCGGCTTGGCGACGGCGTGCGCCTGATTTCTCATGTCGTCATTTCGGGTGCCACCACAATCGGCGCGCGCTGCGTCATCCATCCCAATGCCGTCTTGGGCGGCGAGTCGCAAATTCGCGGCAATGTTTCCACCGGCACGCGCCTTGTGATCGGCGAGGACACGGTCATCCGCGAGAGCGTGACCATGAGCCTGGGCAGCGCCAAGGGCCATCGCGTCACCGAGATCGGCGCGCGCGGCTTCTTCATGGCCTACAGCCATATCGGTCATGATTGCCGCGTCGGAAACGACGTAACCTTGGCGAACGGCGTTCAGATCGCCGGTCATGTCGATATCGGCGACGGCGTGATCATGGGCGGACTGGCGGCAGTGCAACAGTTCGGCCGCATCGGACGCGGCGCAATGCTCGGTGGGGTATCCGGCGCGAATTACGACATAATCCCGTACGGCCTGGCCATCGGGGCACATGCGAAACTGGTGGGGCTGAACATCATCGGCCTCAAGCGTCGCGGTGTGCCGCGCCCGAGTATCTATGCCTTGCTCGCTGCGTTTCGTGCCATCTTTCTGGAGAAGCCCGGTTCCATCGCGGACGGCGCAAAAGCGGCGCGCGATAAGTGGACCGATATCGCCGAGGTGCGTGAAGTCTGCGATTTCATTTTGGCGCCCGCGAAACGCCCAATTTGCCCCGCGCGACAGCGCGGTGGCGACGTGGCCGAAGAATGATGGCCGCATCAGCGGGCAAGACGCTTGGAATTATTGCCGGCGGCGGCGACTTGCCGCTCGCAATCGCCGACAGCGTTCGCGAGAGCGGCCGCGAGGTTTTCATTCTCGCGCTTACCGGCTCTGCGGACGATACCGTCACCGCTTATCCGCATGAATGGGTCGCGCTCGGCGAAGTGGGCAAGGCCTTCAAGGCGCTGCATGCGCATGATTGCAACGAGGTTCTGCTCGCCGGCAAATTGGCGCGCCCGAAATTTTCCGAGATCAAACTCGACACCAAAGCGGTGCTCCTCGCGCCGCGCGTGTTCGCGGCGGCGTTTAAGGGCGACGATGCCTTGCTGCGTTCCGTGGTCGATTTTATCGAGCGTGAAGGCCTGCGCGTCATAGGTGCTGCCGATGCCGCGCCGGGATTGCTGGCGCCGCAAGGTCAGATGGGCCGCACGTCGCCGACAAAAGAGAACAAGGACGATATCGCAACAGCGTTCAAAATCGTTTCCGCCATGGGCGCGCTGGATATCGGACAGGCCGCTATCGTGTGCGAAGGCCTTGCGCTGGCGATTGAGGCCGCGGAAGGAACCGATGCGATGGTGCTGCGCGTCGGCCAACTGCCCGAAACCATTCGCGGCACGCCGGCGCGGCGTCGTGGCGTTCTGGTAAAGGCGCCCAAGCCCACCCAGGATCGCAAGACCGATTTGCCCGTGATCGGCACGGCGACCGTGCGGAACGCGGCGTCCGTCGGGCTTGCGGGTATCGCGGTGGAAGCGGGCGGCGCGTTGATCCTTGGCAAACGCGCGGTGATTGAGGAGGCCGACCGGCTGGGATTGTTCCTGGTCGGTGTGGTGCCCTGAGCGCAATGTCCGCATTGCCCGCGAAACCTCTGACCTTGATGCTGGTGTGCGGCGAACCGTCGGGCGACCAGCTCGGTGCGCAGTTGATGGCGGCGCTTAAAACGCTCGCGGGCGACAGCGTGAAGATCGTCGGCGTCGGCGGCGAAGCGATGGCGTCCCAGGGGCTGCGCAGCCTCTTTCCGCTCGATGCGACGGCGGTGATGGGGCTTCGCGAAGTCGTGCCGCGCATCCCGCTGATCCTGGCGCGCGTGCGCGAGGCAACGGATTTCGCACTCGCCACCCGCCCCGATGCGGTGATCTTGATCGACAGCCCCGATTTCACCCATCGCATTGCGCGGCGGCTTAAGCGCCTCGATCCGTCGATGGTCACGATCAATTACGTCGCGCCGCAGGTTTGGGCGAGCCGCGCCTATCGCGCCCGCGCCATGGCGCGCTATTTCGATATGGTGCTGGCGCTCTTGCCGTTCGAGGCGCCGTTTTTCGAGACCTATGGCCTGCGCTCCATCTTCGTCGGCCATCCGGCGATCGAGCGCGCCAAGCGCATGACGGGCGGCGCGGATTTTCGCGCCCGTCATGGCATCGCGAAAGAGGCGCGGCTCTTGGCGCTTCTGCCGGGAAGCCGCACCAACGAAATCCGCTTTATCTTTCCCGTCTTTCGCGATGCGGTGGCCCTGCTGGCCAAGCGCGTGAAGGGGCTCGTCACCGTGCTTCCCACCGTGCCCCACGTCGCGGCGCGCGTGCGCGAAGGGGCGGCGGATTGGCCCACGCCGCTGCATATCGTGGAGGGCGAAGACGAAAAATTCGCCGCGTTTGACGCCGCAGACGCCGCGCTTGCCGCATCCGGCACCGTGACGACGGAGCTGGCGCTCTCCGGCACGCCAATGGTGGTGGGTTACAAACTGGGATGGCTGACCTATGGGCTGATGCGCCCGCTCATCCACGCCAAATTCGCGACCATCGTGAACCTGCTTCTGGATCGCGAGGCGGTGCCGGAATTGATCCAATCGCGCTGCACTCCGCGCGCGTTGTCCGACGCCGTGGAGACATTGCTGACGGACAAAAACGCCGCCGCGCACCAAGTCGCGGACCTCAAAGAGGCAATGAAACTTTTGGGGCAGGGCGCCGAAGCCCCCTCCCTCCGCGCCGCCCGCGCCATCCTCGATTTCGTGCGCCCGACCGGGTGATGGGTGGGTGGCGCGCGCAATGACTACAACGCGCCAAAAGTTGCCGATCCTGACGAAACTCAGAGCTGAAAATGCCTCGTCCCGAAAACTTTGTCGAACAGCTTGAGCGTAAACATCCACCCAGCCATTGCCACGAATAACAATGCGATCAGAAATACAAGGCCCGCATTGTTATCACCTGTTATCGGTGCGAGGAGCGCAATAATTCGATTGCCGAAGTTCTCGTCTATCAGATAGGCGACAACCAGCATTGGTATGCCGAGGAGAGTCCTTACAACGCAACCAGGAAGCCGTTCCGAATGTGATCCCATTGGTCCTCTGCAGCTTGGAACAAGCATAACATGGTTCACACCACTATGTGGATTGCTCGCCAAGCCCGGCAAGTTATGGCGCAATTCGGACTTTGGAGTCGTTTTGGATCGAATTTCTCCAATTCGTCATGGCCGTCCTTGAGGCGGCCATCCAGTCGGCGCGCGTCCGCGCGCCGGAAGACTCTTTTGTTTCGATGGATGGCCGGGTCAAGCCCGGCCATGACGAATGATGAAATATTATTTCAATCGCGATCTTGAAATGCGTTGCACTTGCGCAGAAAATATTTTCCGCGCCACCCCTTGAAACCCGCTTTTGCGCTCCCCACATCTTCTTAACTGCATCCTTCGCGATGCGTTTGACAATGGAGGGCGTACCAAGGCGGCTGACGGGCCGCCGCTTGATGAGTGCACAGTCAACGCGGAGACATACAGGGTTCAGGGTGCGCCTTCGCGTGCATCCGAACGGAGTGAGCCGGCGAATAGGCCATCTGAGGTGGCCGGAACTGCGAAACGCTTGCTCTGCGCAGCCCATGGAAAAAGCGAAGGTGCTTATCGATTTCCGCGTAAAGCGGATTCCGGCTGCCTGCCGTAGCTTTGCGCCGAAAGGCGAGTTCGCTGGGGGAATATCCCCCGTGCGACTCGCCTTTCGTCGTTTTGGGGCAGCGGGTTAGCGCTTATCTAGCGAAACGTAATCGCGCGTTTTCGCACCGGTATAGATCTGCCGCGGACGGCCAATCCTTTGATGCGGGTCTTCCAGCATCTCTTTCCACTGGGCGATCCATCCCACGGTGCGCGCCAGCGCAAACAGTGCGGTGAACATGCTGACAGGGAAGCCCAGCGCGCTCAGCGTGATGCCGGAATAGAAATCGATATTGGGATAGAGCTTCTTCTCGACGAAATATTCGTCCTGCAGCGCGATGCGCTCCAACTCGATCGCCACTTTGAGCAGCGGCGTATCGTGCAGGCCAAGCTCGTCGAGCACCGCATGACACTGGATCTGCATCGCCTTGGCGCGCGGATCGTAGTTCTTGTAAACGCGGTGGCCGAAGCCCATCAGGCGGAACGGATCGTTCTTATCTTTGGCGCGGCGGATATATTCGGGAATGCGATCGACGGTGCCGATCTCTTCCAGCATCTTCAGTGCCGCCTCGTTGGCGCCGCCATGCGCGGGCCCCCACAGGCAAGCGATGCCGGCTGCGATGCAAGCGAACGGATTAGCGCCCGACGAACCTGCAAGCCGCACGGTGGAGGTCGATGCGTTCTGCTCGTGATCGGCATGCAGAATGAAGATGGTGTCGAGCGCCTTGGCCAGCACCGGGTTGACCACATAATCCTCGGCGGGCACCGAGAAGCACATGCGCAGGAAATTCTCGGTATAGCCGAGCTTGTTCTGCGGATAGACGAAGGGATGGCCGGTATGATAGCGGAACGCCATTGCCGCGATGGTCGGGATCTTGGCGACCAGGCGATGGCTCGCGATCTGGCGCTGTTTGGGATCGGTGATGTCGGTGGAGTCGTGATAGAACGCGGACAGCGCGCCCACCACGCCGCACATCACCGCCATCGGATGCGCGTCACGGCGAAAGCCTCGGAAGAACGAGGCCAATTGTTCGTGCACCATCGTGTGATGCGTGATGACAAAGCTGAACTCGTCCATCTGCGTCTTGTTCGGCAGTTCGCCGTAGAGCAGCAGATAGCAGACCTCCAGGAACGAGGAGTGCGCCGCGAGCTGATCGATCGGATAGCCGCGATAGAGAAGAATTCCCTTGTCGCCGTCGATGAACGTGATGTCGCTTTCGCAGCTCGCCGTCGAGGTGAAGCCCGGGTCGTAAGTGAAGACATCCGCATCGCCATAGAGCTTGCGGATATCGACGACGTTGGGTCCCTCGCTGCCCGCAAAGACGGGAAGTTCGTAGGACTTGCTCTCGATGGTGAGCGTCGCCTTACCGGCGGGGACAGCCTTGCTTTCCTTCATGTGGTTCTCCTCGCTCCGGCCTGCCGGCCGCCCCTATCTCGCAGTGCAGCAAATAGTAAACGTCAGCGGCGATTTCGTCACCTGTTTCCTGCGCAAAATAGCCGCTTGCGCACGAACTAGGCAGAGTAGGCCTTGATGCGAATTGTCGCTTCTTCGCGGCCAACCACCTCCAGCATGGCGAAAATCGGGGGGGAAGTTGCCCCACCGGTAAGCGCTGCCCGAAGGGGCTGGGCGACCTGGCCCAGCTTCAGGCCCTTCGCATCCGCGAAGGCGCGGGCCTTCTCCTCCAGCGCGGCGCCTGTCCAGGGCGTGTCCGCGACCAGCGCCAGGAACTCGCCGTTGAGGCGCCGGGCTTCGGGCGTCAGGACCTTCTCGGCTGCTTCGTCGAGGACCCGCGCACCCCCGGTGAACAGGAAGTCAGCGGCGCTCGCCAACTCGACAAGCGTCTTGGCGCGCTCCTTCAGTGTTGGCATGGCGGCGATCAGGCGCGCGCGCGCCTCGGCGTCCAGGCTGCGCGGCGGGTCCTGACGCGCCAGCACCGCAACGACATCCTCCGCCAGTGCCGCATCGTCCGTCGCACGGATGTAGTGCGCGTTGAGATTGTTGAGCTTCTTGAAGTCCAGCCGCGCCGGGCTCTTGCCGATGTTCTCGAAATTGAACCACTCGATGGCCTGCGCCGTTGGAATGATCTCGTCATTGCCATGGCTCCAGCCCAGGCGGAGCAGGTAATTGCGCATGGTCTCTGGCAGGTAGCCCATATCGCGATAGGCCTCGACCGCCAGCGCGCCGTGGCGCTTGGAGAGCTTGGCGCCGTCGGGCCCATGGATGAGGGGGAGGTGGCCATAGACCGGTTCGGGCCATCCGAGCGTCTGGATAATCTGCAGCTGTCGCGCGGCGTTGTTGAGATGGTCGTCGCCGCGAATAACGTGGGTCACACCCATGTCGTAATCATCGACCACCACGGCCAGCATGTATGTCGGCGTGCCGTCGCTTCTCAGCAGCACCATGTCGTCGAGTTGGTCGTTGGAGAAGCGCACGTCGCCCTGCACGACATCGCGAACCACCGTCTCGCCGGTCTGCGCAACCTTCAGCCGCACCGCGAACGGCACGCCCGCCGGGGCCTCAGACGGATCGCGGTCGCGCCAGCGCCCGTCATAGCGGATGGGCTTTCCCGCCGCGCGCTGGGCGGCGCGCATTTCGTCCAGATCGGCGGATGTGGCGTAGCAGCGATAGGCTTTGCCTTCCGCGAGCAATTGCTCGGCGATTTCGCGATGCCTGCTCAGGCGCTTGAACTGATAGACGGTTTCACCGTCCCAATTCAGCCCTAGCCATTCCAGTCCATTCAGGATGGCCGCCACTGCTTCCGGGGTGGAGCGCTCGCGGTCGGTATCCTCGATCCGAAGCAGGAATTTTCCCCCCGTGTGGCGGGCATAAAGCCAATTGAACAGCGCCGTCCTCGCCCCGCCGATGTGCAGCATTCCGGTGGGCGAAGGTGCGAAGCGCAGGACGGGCTTGGAGTTTTCGGTCATGATGGGTCCGGGCTGGCGTTCATCGGCTTTAAGTGAAACCGGGGCTTCTGGCAAACGGGGATCCGTGGGGGCTAGTTCGATACCGTCGCTGCGGCGTTTTGCGCCGCATTTAGACATTGCGGCAGCGCTGTCGAGCAAGCGCCTGCTTGCGAGCTTGCGCGCACAAGCCCTGGCTGACCGGGAACGCTGGCCCTTGTGGCTGCCCGTCGCCTTGGGCGCCGGGATCGGCTGCTATTTTGCGCTGCCGGTCGAACCAGCCTGGCCGTGGGCGCTCGTCGCGGCTGGCTTGTTGCTGGTTTCCGGTGCGTTGTCGGCGTCGTCGGAGGGCCTGTCGTGGCGCATCGCGTTGGCGCTGCTTGCAGCGGCATCGCTTGGATTCGCCGTGGTGAAGGTGCGCACCGAAACCGTTCGCGCGCCCGTGCTGTCGCGGCAGATCGGACCTCTCGGCATCGATGGACGTTTGGACTCGGTCCAAGCTCATGGCGATGGGACTCGCGTCGTGCTGAGCAATGTCAGTGCGCGCCGGCTGCCACCAGGTCGAATGCCAGCCCACGTACGCGTTTCGCTGAGGTCGGGCGCCGACGTGCTGGTGCCGGGCCAATGGGTGCATCTGACCGCTGTTCTGATGCCGCCGCCGGGACCGGCCGCGCCCGGTGGCTATGATTTCGGGCGCACGGCCTATTACGCGGAAATTGGCGCAGTAGGCTACGCCTATGGCGGCGCCAAGCTGATTGCTCCGAAGAGCGCCGCTGGCTGGCGGGAGTCCCTCTCGCTTGCTGTATCCACGCTGCGCTGGAAAATGACGGCGCGCATCCACGCCGTTCTGCCGGGAAGCACGGGCGGCATAGCCTCGGCGCTCATCACGGGCGATCGCGGTGCGATCTCCGACGACGACGAGCAGGCGCTGCGCGACGCGGGGCTGGCCCATGTCCTCGCCATCGCCGGGCTGCACATGGCACTGGTGGGACTGGGACTGTTCTGGACGGTGCGGGCATTGCTGGCGCTGTTTCCGGCGATTGCGCTGCGCTATCCGATCAAGAAATGGGCGGCGCTCGCGGCACTGGGCAGCGCCGCATTCTATCTGGTCATCAGCGGAGCGGCGACGCCCGCCACGCGCGCCTTTGTGATGCTCGCCGCAATGCTGCTCGCGATTCTGTTCGACCGTCCGGCGCTTTCGATGCGCTCGTTGGCACTGGCCGCGACGATCATTCTGTTGCTGCGGCCGGAGAATTTGCTCGAGCCGGGATTCCAGATGTCCTTCGCCGCCGTGGTGAGCTTGATCGCCGTGGCCGAGTGGGAGCAGAGGCGAAGAGCGCGCCGGGTCGAGCCCGCCGGGCCACAAACCTTTTCCACTGTGCGCCGCTATATGCGTGGCATCGCGACGACAAGCTTTGTCGGCAGCGTCGCGACCGCGCCTTATGCCGTCTTCCATTTCGACCGAGCCACCCATTACGCCGTGATCGGTAATCTTCTCGCCATGCCGGTGATGGGGTTTGTGACGATGCCTGCCGCCGCGCTGGCGGTGATCTTGATGCCGTTCGGACTGGATGCCTGGCCGCTGCATGTGATGGGTTGGGGAATCGAGGCGATGCTGGCGGTCGGACGGTTTGTATCGGGTCTGCCGGGAGCAGTTTCCATCGTCTCGGCATGGCCGATGGCGGCGCTGGTTCTGCTGTCGCTCGGCGGATTGTGGACACTGATATGGCGGCAGAGTTGGCGATGGTTGGGATTGGCACCGATGGCAGCAGGCGTGGCGCTGGCGATGGCAACGCCTGGACCGGATTTGCTGGTGGCGCGCGATGCCGTGACGGTCGCCATTCGCGGACGCGACGGGATGTTGCGCTTTGTGCGCCCGCCGAGCGATGATTACTCCGCCGGCGAATGGCTGAAGCGCGACGGCGACGGACGCGACAGCGACGAAGCCGTTGCGACGCCAGGCGAGGGCGTGCGCTGCGACGCGCTGGGCTGCATCGCAAAGATGCGCGATGGAACGCTGGTCGCGGTCGATGCGCGGGTCGACGCGCTGGCCGAGGATTGCGCCAACGCCAAGATCGTGGTGAGCGCCGTGCCCGCGCGGCACTTCTGCAAAGGACCGGCGCTGGTAATCGACCGGATCGATGTCGCACGCATGGGGGGCTATGCGATTTGGTCCGGCAATCCCATGCGCATCGAAACCGTCGAAGGCGAACGAGGTCTGCGACCTTGGACCCCTCCCCGAAAAACGCTTCGCGTTTTTCGACCCTCCCTCAAGGGGAGGGTGAACAACATACCTAATACCTCCGAATAAGCCCGACCAATTTGCCCTGCACGCGCACGCGATCCGCGCCATACAAGCGCGTTTCATAGGCCGGATTCGCCGCCTCCAACGCAATGGAATCGCCACGACGGCGCAGGCGTTTCAGCGTCGCCTCCGCATTATCGACCAGCGCCACGACGATATCGCCGGTGTTCGCGGTGTCGGATTCCTGAATGATGACGGTGTCGCCGTCGAGGATGCCCGCGTTGATCATGGAATCGCCGGTGACTTCCAACGCGTAATGATCGCCGCGCCCGATCATGCCGCTGGGCACCGGAACATCGGACATCTTGTTCTGCAGCGCTTCGATCGGCGTGCCCGCCGCGATGCGACCGACCAGCGGCACGTTGATGGCGCCTTCGCCTTCCCCGATGGCGCGGCGCGGGCTGCCGCCGCTGCGTGCATCGACGGAAAGCCGCGCTTCGCCGCGCGTGTGCCGGCCGGGGCTCATGCGCTGCGCCTGGCTGCGCGTGGTGGCGGGACGCACCGTGTCGGCCACATTATCGGGCAGTTTGATGATCTCCAGCGCGCGGGCGCGCTTTTCCATGCGGCGCAGGAAACCGCGTTCCTCCAGCGCCGTGATAAGGCGGTGAATGCCCGATTTGGACTTCAAATCGAGGGCGTCCTTCATCTCGTCAAACGACGGCGGAATGCCGCTTTCGCGCACCCGTTCGTGGATGAACATCAAGAGTTCGTATTGTTTCCTGGTGAGCATTGCCACGTCTCCCTATCGCCGCCGCGCGGCATTCATGCCCGCGAACAAATCCGAAACATGGAGAATCGTTCTACTTTAGTTCTTTACAGGCGTCAACACGCCAAATGTACGACTCAGAGCAAATAGCGCGCGCCGAAAACTCCGCGGCCGGACGGCCCGGAGATTTGCGAGTTTCCCTTCGACCCGACGAACTTGGGGCGAGGGGAGCGCGGGACGCCGCGGAGCGGCGTGCGCACATACTCTATGTGCTCCGGCCTTTCGGTCGAAGCTCGCGTGGTACCGCCTCGCGGCATCCCGCACCCGGCGATTTTCGGCCGGCGACATTGGCTCTTCCTCCTTCGGCGCACTCGGCAAGGAGGAACCCCTTTGGGTTTTACGCCGCGCCGAGGAATGGGGACCTTTGGTCTCAATCCCAACCGCGAGCGGCGGTCCTTGCGTCATCATGCGCCTTAGGCCTCGGGGCGGCCCCGCACTGCTCCGGACGCCTTGCGTCAAGGTCCTGTCCGGCCCAGCAGCCAATGGCGTCGACCTTCGACTCCGTGCGGTTCGTTACGCCGCGCTTCGCCGAACGCCGATTGAATCCCGCGGAACGGACGGTCCGGAACCGCCCCCTCATGGGAAGCAACACGCTAGAGGTGGGAATGCAGTTCCGGTCCTTCAAGAGGGTGCGGCTATCCCTACGCAAGTCAGAGGCAATATCATCAGTATACGAATAGATTGAGATAGTTACGGGCAATCCGGGCTAGCGCAGTCTGGCCCCGCTTCTGCGTTTCTGTGAAGCAAATATGAGGTGACGTTCATTCTCGGTAGATGCAAGATGAAAAATAGTCAGCAGACCGCATTTAATCTATTGCACTAACTTGTCAGATATGAGATAAGATCGTCCTATTAGGCACAGGAGGATTCTATGGCCGGCGTTCGGAGCCCGAATTACCCCAATCACAATTTGACCGCCGCACTCGATTTGGCGCGAAAGCTGTACGACAAGGACGGTCGCAATAAGGTATCGAAACAGACGCTCTCGAAGCATCTGGGCCACGATGCCGTGAGTGGTCCAGCCCTAGGAAAAATTGGTGCAATGCGCGCCTACGGCCTTATTACTGGCTCTGGCGATGAACTACAGATCACTCCCGACGCTATTGCCGCCTTGAAGGCCCCCGAGGGATCTGTGGAGCGTAAGGATGCCCTTCTGCGACTAGCGTTCAAGCCCGCGGTCTTCCAGGATATTCGGAAGCAGTACCAATCGCGGCCTAGCCGGGATGCGTTGATGTATTGGCTAGAATCCAACGGTTTTACAGCCGCCGCTGCCGCCATTGCTGCATCGTGCTATCTCGAAACTTTGTCGGTTGTGGAGAGCCTTGAAGCCGATTATAATCCGGCAGAAACCGAATTCGGCAAGGAAGAAACATCAGTTACGCGGAAAAATGAAGGTTTTTCAAATGTTTTTGTGCGACCCAAGGGTGCAATTATGGCAGGGGAACGGGAGTTAACAACCGGAATGTTATCTAAGACCTCTGGCTTCCGGTTGATAGTCACGGGCGAGATTGGCGTGAAAGAAATCGAACGCCTTATTGCCAAACTGGAATTGGACAAAGAAATTCTGGCAGAGCCCGAAGTCGTTCCCCCGGCGGTCGAATATAACCCGAAATACGGGAGCAGTTTGTAATTCTCGTGTCGGCCTAAAATGATGGATTCCAAAGTAGGGTATTGAATTAGTTAATCATTTTTGAACCTTTCGCATATTAAAAGGAGCATCACGTGTTGACAACTGTTTACACAAACCTATATACGGAAGTGCCGCTGTGAGACCGCGACACCCCAACAAGGAGGTTGAGGCAGCGGTTTCTGAGGCGGAAGCGCATGGATGGCGTTTTGTCAAAGGTAAGGGCCATGGATGGGGACGGCTCCTTTGTTTGCAGAACAACCGGGATGGGTGCCAAGTCTCGGTGTGGTCCACACCCCGGAATGCCCAAAACCATGCAAAAGACATTCTGAGGGCGATAGGTCGATGCGCTCACGCGCACCCGGAGAACGGAAATGAGGACGTATCAGTTCGCAATAATCGCGTCGGGCCTAAATCCGGCAGATGAGGATTTTGAAAACCGCCTTTTTGAGGCGGGATGCGATGACGCGACCATTTCGTTCCAGAAGGGACTAATCATCATTGAATTCTCGCGCGAGGCAAAGAACTTCGCGCATGCGATAACTTCTGCATTTGAAAATGTACTTCGGTCCGGCGCAAAGATTGAGAGATTTGAACCGGACCACCTTGTGAGCCTTTCTGACATTGCGCAGCGGAGCGGGCTGTCAAAAGCAGCGATCTCTCTTTACTGTAAAGGTGAACGCGCTCAGGACTTTCCTTCTCCTGTCGCCCGTGTGACTTCCGAAAGCCCGCTTTGGGATTGGGTTGATGTTTCCCGCTGGATGCACAAATACGAAAAAGTGAGTCACGATGTAGTGCTGGAAGCCAGGCTTGTTCGGGAGGCAAACCTTATTTCTCGTCAAGAGTCAGTGCCACATGACCAATTCGCGAGGCGAATTCAAGAACTGGCGGCTGAAGCTGCTTAAGATTGTCAGCGCCCGCCTCGCGAAGTAGCTCCGCTTCGTCGGGCGTGCGGCGTTCGTGCCGGGGCTAATTGGAACACTACCCCCCTTGAACCGACAAGGTCGAATACCCATATCGGCTATATCCCCAAAAGTGCGAACCGATGCCTCTCATCCCTGCCGGATTCCGTCCGGACAAACCGGGATACGCGCCCCTGCTCGCGAGCGCCGTTCCCTTCGATGCTGGCCCTGAACCGTGGAAGGCCACCGTGCGCCGGATGTGCCGCGCGCTGGAGCGCCAGCTTAAGAAACTGGAGGACAGCAAACCGAGACCGGATCGGCCGGATATCTGTTGGAAGAACGCGCGCACACTCGACATGCTCGTGCGCCTGTATGAACGGTTGCTGCAAAGGCAAGCCCAGGTGGCGGCGATGCGCTTCGCCGGACCCAGGCGCAATAACGAGGGCGCACTCGACGAGTTGATCCGAAGACTAGACCGGCTCGCGGCGGTCAATGCGGCGCGCGCAGTTCGAGAAAAGCCGCACGAATGACGGCTGACCGGCCTGCGCGGGACGGCGCTTTTTCAACTTTCACGCGATTTTGTGTTGCGCTGCCGCATATTCGTCTTCATATTTCCCGGCTGAGAATTCCCCAAAAATCATTGTGGCGGGTGCGGGACATTGAAAACGCAGAAGAATTTGGTTTCGCCGGAAATGCCTGTCGATCAGCAGCGGGCGGCGCATTACGCCTATCTCGGCGAGGTGATGCCGGAACTCGTCGCGCGCCTCGCGTGGTCGCGCGCGCAAATCGACGCCTATCAGACGCAGGTGTTTCGCGACTTCCTGCGTCACGTCAAAGCCCATTCGCCTTGGCACGCCAAGCGCGCCGCGCATCTTGATCCCGCCACCGCGACGCCGGCCGATCTCGCTTCGCTGCCCATCATGGACAAGAACGACCTGATGGATAATTGGGACGCTATCGTCACGGTTCCCGGCGCCAGCCGTCTCGAGGCCGAGGAAGCGCTGCGCGCCAATTCTGACCAGTTTTATATCTGGGGCGACAATGTCCTTTTGGCCTCCGGCGGATCGGGCGGCAGGCCGGGGCTGTTTCTCTATGACTGGTTCGGCATGGCCATGTTGTGGGGCGGAATGGGCCGCGGATTCTACAGCTCGCTTGCGGCGCTGGCCAAAAAGGGGATCGAGGTGCCTGGCGGGGTTCGCATGTGCTCCGTTGCCGCCGAAAAATCCGCACACGGATCGTATATCTTGAGCCGCGTCTTCTCCAACCCGCACAATCCGACGCATCGGCTTTCCGGCTGGCGCTCCAACGAAGATGTTATCGCCAAGCTCAATGCCATTCAGCCGCATTTCATCTTCTGCTATCCGACGCTGATTTACGAATTGGCCGAAGCGGCGAATGCCGGAAAACTCAAGATCGAGCCGAGCGTCATCTATCTGGGCTCCGAACATCTTTCCGATACGGTGCGCGATCTGGCGCGGCGGACCTGGCCGGGGACGGCCATTCTGACCTGTTGGGGAACGAGCGAAGGCGGCGGGACGTTTCCGTGCCCCTGCGGCGACGGGTTCCACGTTTGCGAAGACCTCTGCATCATCGAGCCGGTGGACAGCAAGGGCGCGCCGGTTCCGCCGGGGCAGCGCGCACACGGCATCTATTTCACCAATCTGTTCAACAAGGCGCTGCCGATCATCCGCTATTTTATCGACGATATTTTCGAGATGGCCGAAGGGCCCTGCGCCTGCGGCTCGCATTTTCTAAAGGTGCGCCAGGTTCATGGCCGCACGCTGGACAATTTCTACTATGGCGACGTTGCGATATTGCCCGTGACGCTGGAACTCGCCGTTCTGGAGCAGCCCAGTGTGCTGGAATATCAAATTCGCCAAACGCCGCGCGGCGCGCATCTGGCCTATCGCAGCATCAACGATGTCGATGAGGCGCGGCTACATAGGAAGATGCGCGACACGCTCATCAATTGCGGGCTGCGGGAGCCGGAAATTACCATCGAGCGCGCCGACACCATGAAGCGCACGGCGGCGGGCAAGTTGATCCGCTTCGTGCCGCTGCCGCATTGAGGCTCAGGGCCCGTCGAGCGCAATAACTTCGACACGATCGCCGGATTTCGCGGCGGGCGCATGCGGCGCGCGGACGATCAGTGCATCGGCCAGGGCGAGCGTGCGCAGCATCGAGGAATCCTGCGCGTTGAATGCTTCCGTCCAATAATCGCCTTCGCGCAGGCTGAGCTTGGCGCGCAGATAACCCTGGCGCTCGTCATTGGCGGGAAGATCGCCATTCAGCCGCGCAGCGATGGTGTGGGTGTCGCATTGCGTGCCGAGCATTGCCGCGACCGCTTGTTTGACGAACAGGACGGCGCAGACCAGCGTCGATACGGGATTGCCGGGCAGGCCGAGCAGCGGGATCTTGCCCAGCCGTCCGAAGATCAGCGGCTTGCCGGGGCGCATCGCGACCTTCCAGAAATCGAGTGCGAAGTCGGTGGTGCCCAGCGCGCTTTGCACCAGATCGTGATCGCCCACCGAGGCGCCGCCCAGCGTGATGATGAGATCGGCCTGAGCATCGGCGATGGTGGCGATTTCCGCCTGGGTGTCGGGAAGGATGCCGAAATCGCACGGCGCGCCGCCCCAGGCGTGGATCATCGCCGATAATCCGTAGCCGGACGAAGCGGCGATGCCGCCGGGTTTGCGCGCCTCGCCGGGGCGCGACAGCTCGTCGCCGATCGAGGCGATGGCGACGCGCGGGCGGCGGCGGACGCGTGCCGTCGCGATGTCGCCCGCCGCGAGCAGAGCGCAGTCGCGCGCATTCAGCCGCTTGCCGGCCCTGGCCAAGATGTCGCCCGCGGCGAAGTCCAGCCCTGCAACACGAACGTGATGGGGGGCCAGCGCTTCCGCCTTAAAGGAGAGCGTGGCGCCGTCCGCCGTCGCGTGTTCCTGGATGACGATGGCGTCGGCGCCGCCCGGCACCACGCCGCCGGTGAAGATACGCACCGCTTCACCCGCGCCGATTGTGCCTTCAAAGGGATGTCCGGCAGGCGCCGAGCCGATAATGCGCCGCTTCCCCGCGCCATCGGCAACGCGCACGGCATAACCGTCCATTGCCGAAACGGCGAAGGGCGGCTGGTGCGATTGTGCAACGGCGTCCTCCGCCAAAACGCGCCCGGCGAGATGGCCGATGTCCGCAACCTCGGTGTCGATCGGCGTGAACGCGGACGCGATGCGCGCAATGGCTTCTTCGACGCTGATCATCGGAACATATCCTCAATGCGCACATTGGCGGCGCGCGCCAGCCGTTCGGCCATGTCCGGCGGGATCGCCCGCGAGCGCCCGGTGAGGAAGGCATAAATCTGCGCCGCCGGAACCTCGGCCTTTTTGGCCCATTCGGTGGCGCGCAAGCGATGCGCAACCATGAAACCGCGAAATGCCTCGCGCTGGCCCGACGCATCGGGCCTGGGCGGGGCAGGGCCCACCACTTCACCCATCAGCGTGGAGGGTCGGGCGTGGCCACGCGCCGGTGCCGGTGCGGATTTGCGCGGCGGCGATTTGGGTGGCGGCGCCTTATAGGCACCGCTCTTGCCGCCGGATTTCGTCAGTAGACGGATGGACTCGATGACCGCGGATTTGTCGACCGCTTTGGTCATGTCGTAGATGGTCAGCGCCGCCAGCGTTGCCGCGGTCAGCGCTTCCATCTCGACGCCGGTCTCTGCCACTGTCTTGGCCGTGGCTTCGATGCGGATGGCGCATTTGTCCGGCAGCATCTCGAAGTCTATCGCGACCGAAGCCAGCGGAATCGCATGGCACAGCGGGATCAGTTCTGGCGTTTTCTTGGCCGCCATGATGCCTGCGATGCGCGCTGCCGCCAGTACGTCGCCTTTGGGCGCGTCGCCGTCGCAAACCGCTTCGAAGGCATCCGCCGACAGCATGATGACCGCCTCCGCCATGGCGGTGCGCGCGGTTGGTTCTTTGCCGGAAACGTCGACCATATGCGCGGCGCCTTGTTCGTCGAGATGGGTGAGCTTCGCCATGGCCCAGCTTAGCGCTTAATCAGGGCAGCCGTCGCGGAGGCAACGTCATTCTGTCGCATCAGGCTTTCCCCGATCAGACAGGTTGTCACGCCCACCGTGGCCAGTCTCGCCAGATCCTCGCGCCCGGCGAGGCCGCTTTCGGCGACGACCAGCTTGTCCTTCGGGATGCGGGGGGCCAGCCTCAGCGTCACGGCGATGTCGGTGACGAAGGTATTGAGGTCGCGATTGTTGATGCCGATCATATCGGCGCCCAGCGCCAGCGCGCGGTCCAATTCCGCCTCATTGTGAACTTCGCAGAGCGTGTCCATGCCGTGATCGCGCGAGGCGTGCAGCAACGCGGCGGCGACCGTGTCGTCGACCATCGCCATAATGACGAGAATGGCGTCGGCGCCCCAGGCGCGTGCCTCGGCCACCTGATAGGGCTCCAGCATGAAGTCCTTGCGCAGGACGGGAAGCTTCGTCGCCGTGCGCGCCGCGATGAGAAATTCCGACGCGCCCTGAAAGGACGGGCCGTCCGTGAGCACCGACAAGCAGGTGGCGCCGCCGGTTTCATAAGCGCGCGCCAGGGCTGGGGGATCGAAATCGGCGCGGATCATGCCTTTCGATGGGCTGGCCTTCTTGATCTCTGCAATCAGCCCAATGCGGTTTTTCGTGCGGGCGCGCAGCAGAGCCGCGCGAAAGCCGCGCGGCTTGTCCGCTTTGGCGGCGCGCGCCGCGATCTGCGCCGGTGAATATCTCGCCTTGGCATCGGCGATCTCGCGGCGTTTGTAAGCGACGATGTTGTCCAGGACGCTCATGCGTTCGACACGGCGATGAGTTTCTCCAGGCGGCGTTTGGCCGCGCCGCTGTCGATAGCCTGGGCGGCGAGGGAGGCGCCTTCGGCAAGATCGCGTGCCTTGTCCGCCACGATCAGCGCGGCGGCGGTGTTGAGAAGCACGATGTCGCGATAGGCGCCGCGCTCGCCATCGAGCAAGCGGGTCAGCGCCGACGCGTTGTGCTTCGCCTCGCCGCCCTTGACGGCGTCCAGCGGCCAGCGGGGCAGGCCCGCATCCTCGGGCGACACCGTCATCAATTCGATGCGGCCATGATCGAGCACCGCGACATGGGTGATATCCGAGATGCTGAGTTCGTCGAGGCCGTCATGGCCATGCACCACCCAGGCCTTTTCGGCACCGAGCGAGGCCAGCACCTTGGCGACCGGTTCCATCCATTCCAGCGCGTAAACGCCGAGCAATTGGCGCTTGACCCGAGCCGGGTTCGACAGCGGTCCCAACAAATTGAAAATCGTACGGAAGCCGAGCGCGCGGCGCACGGGCGTCACATGCTTCATCGCCGGGTGGAAACCTTGTGCAAACAGGAAGCACAGGCCCGCCTGTTCGATACAGGCGCGCGCTTCCTCGGGCGACAGGTCGATCTTCACGCCCAAGGCTTCGAGCACATCTGCGGCTCCGGTGCGCGAAGACATATTGCGATTGCCGTGCTTGGCAATATGCACGCCGCACGCTGCCGCCACGAAGGACGCCGCGCTCGAAATGTTGAGCGTGCTGAGGCCGTCGCCGCCTGTGCCGACGAGATCGATCGCACCCTCGGGCGCAACCAATGTCTTCATCGCCGCGCGCATGGCGGTGACCGCGCCGGTAATTTCCGCGACGCTGGGTTTGCGCACCGCGAGCGCGGTCAGGAACCCGGCCATCTGCGCTTCGCCCACGCCGCCCGCCATGATGGCGGCGAAGGCGCGCGCGGAGGATTCCGCGTCAAGCGTTTCGCCCGCCGCGACGCGTTTCAGAAGCGTGGAGAAATCGTCGTTGCTCATGCCGGTTGCGACATGCGCGCCATGCGCAGAAAATTCTGAAGCAGCGCATGTCCGTTCTCCGAGGCGATGCTTTCGGGATGGAATTGCACGCCGTGCACCGGATGGGTCTTGTGCATCACACCCATGATGACGCCGTCCTCGCTCACGGCGGTGACCTCCAGATCGGCGGGCATGCTCTCGGGCGCGATGGTCAGCGAGTGATAGCGCGTCGCCATGAAATCGTTGTTGAGGCCGCGAAAGACGCTTTTGCCGGTGTGATGAATCCGCGAAAGTTTGCCGTGCATCGGTACCGGCGCGCGCACCACGGTTCCGCCATAGACCTGACCGATGGATTGATGCCCAAGGCAGACGCCAAGAATGGGCAGGGTGCCGTTCGCTTTGGCGATCAGCTCCAGGCAGATGCCCGCCTCGTTCGGCGTGCAGGGACCGGGCGACAGCACCACCGCGTCGGGACGCATCGCAATGGCGTCGTCCGCCGAGATCTCGTCGTTGCGCTTGACGACGACGTCGGCCCCAAGCTGCCCCAGGTAATGGAACAGGTTGTAGGTAAAGCTGTCATAATTATCGATCAGAAGTAGCACTAACCACCTATGTATTTGATACACATAAGTTTTATTTCCGATCTCTACGACTGGTACCCCCATCGGTACCCCCAATATCGGCGGATGCCCACGGGCGTCCGCGGCTTCCGGTTGCAGAAACTGAGTCGACGCGGACAGGGCATTTTCGCGGAACCTGGCTGGGAATGAAAGACGGCATTAGATGGTGCCACCGCGCATCGTCAGGGAAGCACCAACCGCATGTAGCCCTACAATGACGCGAGAATCCCCTCCGACGGCCCGGGGCATCGATGCACCTACGCCGGATCGGGTGCGGGGCAGGTCCGCAACGGAGCACATTGACTTGGAGCTGACGCGCAACGTCGCTGTATAGCGCAGTTGAGGGCACTTAAACCCTTGATTGCGTAATTCGGCCAAAATGGCCAAAATTACCTTTCGGTACGGAGAATTGGATGAAAACTTTGACGGCAAAGGACGCGAAGTACGCCTTCGGCCGCCTAATAGATCTTGCTCGTGTACAGCCGCTAGCCGTGGCCAAGCACGGTCGTCCGGTCATCGTCGTAATGGCCATTGAGGAATATGAGCGACTTAAGGCACTTGAAACTGCACCGTCAAAATCCACGAAACGAAAGGCGAGGTCGTGAAGATACACAATTTGCTCTCTCGGTGCGATTCGCCGCTTCACTCGTCAATCTTCACGAATCAGACTTCAAGTTGCTTGTGCTCGACGACCTCCTGGTCAGCCTCGATATGAGCAATCGAATGCAGGTCGTGGATAGCGGAACGGCGATGGACAAGCCCTGGTGGTGGATCGGGCGACGACGTGCCGTGCAGCTGGTTCGTACAGGTGTCCGATAAAATGGCCTATTTATCGGATAAGGTTGGTGGCTCGAATAGTGGCAATTCAATGGTGTTGCTTATGACGCCCGCGCACTCCGCGACCGCTCCGCCAGAAATAATCGCGGGTCACCAATGATCTCCCACTAAAGCCCGCCAATTACAAATCCAGCAAAAGGCGGAATACTTCTCTTGTAGGTCCGGAGACTGACGCCACCAGATAGGTGCGATTTCCAATGGGTTTGTCGAAACTGCACTAATCCTGGGGGGTAAGCTGCCGCGACAGTAATCACAAGTGTACGGCAGGCATTATTTCGCAGGCTTCGAATTGCCGACACGTCTAACTTTCGCCATCAAAGATTGCTCGTTATACGAGTGTTGGCCTTGGACAGCGAATTGGTGTGCAGAAAACCTGCCGTTGCTGCGCGGGTGCGACACACAAAAAAGAAACACAGTGGGTCATTGTGATGGGAAGTGCGTATGAATCTCGTCGTCCAAACGGACCAAGAGCCCGTTCGCAATTCGTATTGGTCAGATCCGGCGAGCTATCGCTGGATGTCTACTTTGTCGAATCTCGCTTGGGCATGGGAGTTTCTACGACGCGACCCGAGTTATCGCTGCGCTTATAACAGCGCCGTCGCGGATACTCCAGTCGGAGATGCGCTCGCGGACGATCCAGCTCTGCGCTTTGGGCTACTGCGGTTCGATGACCCGGACCATGATGCGCTGATAGCAAATGTTTTTTGGCGCATGGCGGCGTGTCTTGAGGTGTTGCCGCTCGCAACCGCTCCCATGCGCAAAGGCACTGCGGCCGGCACGCTCAATCTGGCAAATCTGCAATGCCGCACGACAGTATGTCCCCTCGATGCGGAGCACCGGCAAGATGTTCTATTCGCGCAAGACGGTCGCTTTCTGCAAATCGCCGTCTTTGGCGAAGTCCCTCTCGCCGAAGCCCTTCTTCTCACGCCTGCGTTGCCATCGCCAGGCCACGCCGACAGCCGATTGCTCGCCGTGCGCCGCCTCACGGATCTCGTCAAGCATGGTTGGATGCGGCCATTGCTCTATCCACGCGAACGCCGCGCGGAACGGTTGCTGCGCGTCATCCAAGCGCTCGACGGTTGGCAGGCCGAGGCATCGCATCGCGATATCGGCATCGCTCTATACGGTGAGGCCCGTATCGAGCGCGATTGGAGGGACCCGCGCGATCATCTCCGCGACCAAGTGCGCCGCGCCATCCGCCACGGACGCGATTTGATGGCGGACGGATATAGGCGGTTCCTCAGCTAGCTTTTGGCACACAGCTCGAAGCAATGAAGCTCGTGACGCCCGCAGCTTGGGCAGCAGGCTGGCCGCACCGTAATTCTTTTGCTAATCCAGAGGGCCGTCGAGCTTTTTGACAGCCATGCGGCTGTCGGAAATAATTGAGTCATATCGCTCGATGAATTTCAAAAACCTGTCGGGGTCTGCATTGTAGCTCTCTGCCCACTTCCCGATACCTGCAGCAACTGCCATCATGAAGTCGAACAGGCTGAACGGCTTGGCTTGACCGGCCATGGCTGGAGGTCGCTTGTCGGTTTGTCCAATGAAAATACTGATCGGCGACACCTTCCCGGCAATCACCGCCCGAGACGAAAGGTTCGTCATGTGGACCAAAGAATTTCGGAACTCCCAGAGTTCTGTTGATGTGATGCCCAACGGTGCCAGTACGACAAATCGATCGAGCCATTTGGAGAAATTGCCTTGGGTATCGCCGTATTCAACGAATGCCATTGTATCGATCGCGGATAGCAGGAGCTTAGCGCATGACACATACAGTTTCGCATTATAAAGTGTCTTAATGGCAACGAAGTAGTCCTCATGTATCAGTTTCGGGAAATTGAACGTATTTCCACTCGTATATTCTTCCAGGTAATCTGACATCTTCCCCTGACCTTCAACGTGTGTCACGTCCTCCCCTCGAAATGGACTGGCGCCGATCATTTTGTCGACCATCGGCCTTCCATCAACGATGGCGGTGATACAGAAGACTACCTCCGCCGGTGCGCGCAAATAGTTGAAGCCCTCCACAAAATATTCCAATTCGTGGCCTCGACGAAGCACAGCCGTCCATTCGTCGCGGGTGAACGTCCTCCGCAGGCGAAATCGCTGCGCTACGAGATGATCGTCTGAAATGTTTGAAAGCAGAACCTGTCGCTTATCTTCGTCGGTACCGTCTGCTCGATGATAACGCATCCCATAATCCGTGGCTTTGTCGCCGTCGAAGTATAAAAAGATGTTGAATATCCGCTCACTCGTCATATTCGGACTCAGAGTTCAATCTTCCAATGGGCGAGCACCGCTTTGACTTCTGCGCGAGGATAGAACTTTCCCGCGGTCGCCAGATCGAGCCGGATTTTCTCGCGCCGTCGTGCAGCAGTGCTTCGGATCGCGTCATTCAATTGCACAACGCCCATGGGGAACGGGTCGTTCATCTGCCGAGGCCAACTGACCGGGTAGGCATCCCAATCGTGCCATTTATCTATCAGCGCCACGGCTGACTTGAGCTCTTCGTGGTCGCAGTGCCAGCCATAGAGGTTGCGCGCACAGATGCGCAACATCGCCTTGACCTCTATCATGGCATCGGTGAATGCCTTTAGCGGCGACGGCAAAAGCACCATATTCGCGACACACGAGAAATAGCGCCGGTCCTGAATCACCAAATTGGCGACTTGGTATTTGTCGTCGTCAACGCCCCAGATATGGCAGCAGGACCAGTTTGGCCGATCATCGCTGCGCAGACCAAGCGCGGAAGTAAGGGCCTTGCTGGCACTTACGTTTCCTTCGCGTTTTCGGGTGCTTTCTTTGGTCTGCCGGTTGGTATTCATGCGCGGCGCAGACCAGTCTGCGTTGAACAGATAGGTCCCTCGCGCGTATTCGGGATACCAAAGGGGTAGCAGCTGAAACGTCGCCGGATCGACCCAGCGCGCAGTACGCTCGATCAGCCGCATTATTTGGGTCAGATCCAGCTCTTTGCGCAGAGCGTCCAGTCCGTCTTCTGGAATTTCACCGTCCATCATCCTTGATTATCTCCGCCGCGATTCTTGCCCGGTCTGTGCGCCCACAACCTGCAGGAAAGTGCTGCTGGTGCTACCGACCGCTGCGTCCTGTATAATAGGAGACCCGTGGTGACGCTTTATCAACTCGCTTCGGCGCTGGGCGTGAGCCATTTGGAACCGGTACGTCCAAGCAAGCGGTCCTGATCATTTAGCAAGATGCGGGCGCCCGCCCGGCTGCGCCGGTCGCCGGGTGCTCGTGAACCGAGCCTTGCGTGCCGCAAGTCTCGGCGCTGCGCGCTTTGCCCCCTGACGCAAGATCCATAAGGACAGCGCGCTGACGCACGCTGGCGTCATTTTATGGCCTTCCCCCAGAAACCAGGGTGGGCGGCTCTCCCTTCTAGGCCCGCCGCGGCGAGCCGCAACGCGCAAACGCGCGTCCTCCACTTCGTTTCGGTCCTAAGGCCCACCCCATCGCGCAGACGCGATGGGGACCCCGGGGGATGCGCCCCACCTCTGACGGCGGGCCTTTGCGGTCGTTTTACGCCGCCCACCCTGCTTTCCGGGGGAATGCGCGCGCGAGATTCGAGCAAGAGGCACCGCATGAGCAAGATATTGCACCAGCCAGAACCCGGCACGTCCCGGTCAAAGGCGACTCTGTATCAGGATGTTACCGACCGCATCATCCGCGAACTCGAACAGGGGCGGGTTCCTTGGGTTCAGCCTTGGGAGGGCGCGAGCGCGGGCCTTGGTCTGCCGAAGAACGCCGTCAGCGCGCGGCATTATTCGGGGATCAATATCCTCATCCTGTGGGATGCCGTCATTACGCGCGGCTTCGGCGCGCAGCATTGGCTTACTTTCCGCCAAGCGCTTGGCCTTGGCGGGCATGTCCGCAAGGGCGAGCGCGGTACGACAATCTGCTATGCCGACCGCTTCATTCCCAAGGGCGAACAAGAGCGCGCCCGCGATAGCGGCGACGAACCGTCCAGCGTCCCTTTCCTTAAACGCTTCACCGTTTTCAATGTCGATCAATGCGAAGGCTTGCCGCAAACCGCAAGCGAACCGCCGCGAGAACATTGCGAAGCGAAGACCATACCCGCCGCTGAGGCAACGATTGCCGCCACGGCGGCAGACTTCCGCGTCGGCGGGGGCGAAGCCTTCTACCAGCGCGGCGACGACTATACCCTGTGGCAGCGCAGTGGACCCATTGCGCGTCACAGCCTCACCGATTGCCGTGCGCTCGGCGAGCGATGTTCCATGGGAATTTAGCGGTCACTTGGCGTCACGCCATCCATCTCGGATCGACCGTTGGGAGAACTATATTGCCGAAGCCGCCCAGCGTTTCGCAATTCCGCAAGATTGGATACGTGCCGTAATGCGCAGCGAAAGCGGTGGCCGCACGACACTCAACGGACAGCCCATTACGTCGGTTGCGGGCGCAATGGGGCTGATGCAACTCATGCCGGGCACCTATTCCGATATGCGCCAGCGTTATGGGCTTGGCACCGATTCCTACGATCCTCGCGACAATGTTCTGGCCGGTGCTGCCTATCTTCACCAGATGTACCAGCAATACGGCTATCCCGCCCTGTTCGCCGCGTACAATGCCGGACCGGCGCGGTTCGATAGCTATTTGTTGCGGGGTAAATCGCTGCCAAATGCCACGCTATCCTATGTCGGCGGTATCGTTCCCGGTGTTGAAACGACGATGGCGCGGGGTGGTTCTGCCTTTCAGAATGCGACACCAGACATCGTCCTTCCCGTCGCCAAAAAGTATCGTTCTGGACAAATGCAGGGGCTGTTTTTCACTCTGAATCAGTCTCCGAACGCACAATTTCTCACGTCCAATGAGCCTGAAATCCCCTCGAAATCACCGCGCGCGAGCGCAACAGATATCGCGTCCAACCAAGGGTTCGAGTCCCGAAATCCCGCGACACAGACCGGCGGATTGTTCATCCCGCTGTCTCGCACCAATCCCTGACAGATCGAAGGAGAACGTAAGTGAGCGCAGATGAGAGCGTGAGGGTGGGATGGTCGTGGTAGGGCTCTCGTAATCGGGCCTCGATCATCCACCAATTCTGGAATGAGCGCGGTGGCGGGAATCGGGAGCCTAGTGCAACGGTCAGGAGGCCGTTAGCACAGAAGGAGAGAACCGATGGAATTGTACGTTGGATTGGACGTGTCGTTGGAAGAAACCAGCATTTGCGTCGTCGATAAGGACGGAAAAACCGTCCGCGAAACGAAGGTGGCGACCGAGCCACAGGCGATCCGCTCCGCTCTGGATGGCTACGCGGATCGCCTGTGTCGGGTGGGGATCGAGGCATCGTCGCTGGGAATGTGGCTGCACCGCGAGCTGCAGCCAATGGGGCTGCCGGTCATTGTCGTTGAAGCCCGTCACATGCATGTGTCCCTGTCCACCATGCGCAACAAAACCGACCGGAACGACGCGCGTGGAATCGCACAGATGATGCGGTTGGGATGGTTCCGTGCCGTGCATGTGAAGAACGTCGAGACCCAGAAACTTCGCACGCTTCTGTCCAACCGAAAGCTTCTGAAACGCAAGCTGGTGGACATGGAAAACCACATCCGCGGCGCACTCCGAACCTACGGATTGCTGGTCGGAAAGGTCAGTCGGGGAGATTTTGACGCGCGTATCCGCGAGCTGATTGAGCATGCGGACTATGTGTTCGCGACGATGATCAACACCATGCTGGAGGTGCGCCAGGCTATCCACGATGGTTACGACAAGCTGCATCGCGTGCTTCTGCAGGTGGTGGGCCACGATCCTGTGTGCCGTCGCTTCATGACGGTTCCCGGCGTTGGCCCTGTGGCTGCGCTGTCATTCCGCGTCGGAGTCGACGATCCGCTGCGCTTCACACGATCACGAACGGTGGGCGCGCATTTTGGTCTGACGCCCAAGCGACACCAGTCCGGAACCTCCATCGACTATGAGGGGCGGATCACGAAACAGGGTGACTTCAACGTCCGCGAGGCGCTTTGCGAGGCCGCCGCGAGCCTTCTTTTGAGGGTGAAACGGTGGTCCGCATTGCGCGCCTGGGGCCTTCGGATCGCGAAGCGATCGAGCATGATGTGTGCGATCGTGGCCGTCGCGCGCAAGCTGGCCGGCATCCTGCATCGTATGTGGATCGACGGCACGGAGTTCCAAGTTGGCTCCGGTGCCAAGGTGACTCAGCGGTTGAAACTGAAGCCGGCGCAGTGATCCCATTGCGCCAAACGCAGGAGAATTGTCGGTCGTTAGTGTAGCTGACGGTCGATTGTAGAGGAGCAAAAACCGAGATCCGCGCGCGCGGTGAGCGTCCCCTGGCGGGGCCGCGAAACAGGGAATGTCCGCTATCTTGCCTGCTACCGTCCTTCGAGGATGAGAGCGCTGTGAGTGCTTGGACCACCTTGTTCCAATCTGATCGAGAGCATGCGACGGCCAATGTGCCGAACGCGGAGTAACGCATGGACCCCGCCTGGACGATGAAATTGCGCGACGGTCGAGAGGCGGACTCTGCCCGTTGTGCAGAGAGCGAGGGGAACAGGACGTGAGCAACAGATCGTAAAAGAGCGTAGGTGAGCGTTGACAATAGAGGCCCGATTAGTAAGGCAAGATAAAGCGATGGCGCCATAATGCGCTATCGTGTTGTCTGCACATCTTTATTCCTGGCGCCATGCCCTGTCGGGATGGCGCCATGCCGGCGACAAGCCTTTGGGCGCACACGGTTTGCGTGGCGCCATATTGCGGTCGGAGAATTTCATCGCATGCTCGCCTGCAACGATCACGTTGATCGCAGAGGCCTATATGGCGCATGACGACGACTTCGAGCCAAGGCTTGGCAAAATTCGCGGGACCAGCGGCAAGCAGGCGCGGAGCTATCTGCAGCGAGTCTTGCAGGCGGCGGCGCTCTCCGGCGGACGCAGTTCGGCGGCAGGGGCGGGCCGCTTTCACGGCAATCGGATCGGTCGCGGCGCCGGCGTCGGCAGGGTACTTGCCGCGCGCGACCGCTATGCCAGCTTTCGGGTGCGCCGGGTCATCATCAAAACCCGGATCGTAAAGTTCAAAGGTCAGGGGCTGAAAGCGGCCAAGCTGCATCTTCGTTATATCCAGCGCGACGGCGTCACCCGCGATGGCCAACCGGGAGAACTTTACGACCGTGCCGGCGAACACGCCGACGGCAAGAGTTTCATCGAGCGGGCGGAAGGCGACCGCCATCAATTCCGCTTCATCGTCTCCCCCGAGGACGGAGCGGAATACGAAGACCTGAAACCCTTCATCCGGCGCCTCATGGAACGGATGGAGGAAGACCTCGGAACCAAGCTCGATTGGGTCGCGGTCGATCACCACAATACCGGTCATCCCCACACGCACATTGTATTGCGGGGGCGAGACGAGCTGGACCGGGATCTGATCATCGCCCGCGAATACATCACGCATGGAATGCGGGAACGGGCGGCAGAGATTGCAACCCTCGATCTGGGTCCAAAATCAGATTTGGAGATTGAGGACCGGTTACGCCTACAAGTCGAGCAGGACCGCTTGACCGACCTGGACCGCAGCCTACGGCGGGAAGCAGACGCGGATGGGTCGGTGCGCTCGGGCGGCGCAAGCGGCGATGCGATCAGCCAGAGCTTACGAGCTGGACGCCTGCAAAAGCTCTCGAAACTCGGCTTGGCGGAAGAGGTTGCGCCCGGCCATTGGAAGCTCGCGGACGATTTTGAAGCCACCCTGCGCCGTCTGGGCGAACGCGGCGACATCATCAAGACCATGCATCGAGAGATGGCGGCCCAGAAAGTCGTGCGCAATGCGGGCGACTACGCGATCTACGATCCGGCCGACCCGGAGGCGAAGCGGATCGTTGGGCGGGTGATCGCGCGGGGTCTCTCGGACGAGGGCAAAGACCGGCACTACGTCATCGTCGATGGTGTCGATGGTAGGACGCACTATATCGACATCGGCCGTGGCGACGCGGTTGAAGCGACGCCGAACGACAGCATCGTCGCTATTGCGCCCAAACACAGTGGTCCCAAAGCGGTCGATCGCACGATTGGGGACATCGCCGCCGCGAATGACGGGCGCTACAGCGTCGATATCCATTTCCGACACGACCCGACCGCGACCGCAGCCTTTGCCGAGACTCATGTGCGCAGGTTGGAGGCCATGCGCCGGCTCGGTGGCCAGGTCGAACTCGAGGCGGATGGAAGCTGGAAGATCAGTCCGGATCATCTCGAACGGGCGGCAGTGTTCGAGCGCAGCCAGACTCAATTGAGCCCGGTCGTGGTCGAGACTTTATCGATGGTTCCGTTGCAGCGACAAACGGGCATCGAAGGTGCGACCTGGCTTGACCGCGAACTGGTCGCGGAGAAGCCAGTGGCTCTTCGGGACTTGGGCTTCGGGCGAGAGGTACGCGATGCACTGACGCGGCGCCGGCAATGGCTCATTGAACAGGGTTTTGCCCGTGAGGAACTGGACCGAACCCTGTACCGCGGCAACATGCTGACCCAATTGCAGGGCCGCGAACTCAAGCGCGCTGCCGGACAGCTTTCTAGAGAGTTGGGGCTTGCCTATACCGAAGCCAAATCCGGGACTTGGATCGAGGGTATCTATCGCCGCCACGTCGATCTGGCGAGCGGGCGATTTGCGGTGATCGAAAAGAGCCGCGAGTTCACGCTCGTGCCCTGGCGGCCGGTGCTGGAGCGCAATCTCGGAAAATCCGTGTCCGGCGTCATGCGCGGCGATGCGATCTCGTGGACGCTTGGACGCCAACGCGGAGGACCGACGATTGGATAAAGCCTGTGGCGGCAGGCATGATTTGGCTACTTCGGCGCGGACGGCAGGACACGAACCTACACTGGGTTAGGGACGTTTGGGGATTTTAGGTGTTTTCAGGTCTTGTATAAGTCGCTGATATAACGTGATAATCTCCAAGAAATATTTCTTTGTAAGAAGATGTTCGTAAGCTTTCCGGACGCTGTAGCGCCCGATACGTGTTATTAACCATACTTAGATAGTGGTAAAACGCTGTGACACTCACGATTTTAGGTCGTGTCCTGACGCCTGCAAGACCGAACGTCGCGGGAATGCCGGCTGAGTAGATTCCGAGCCTCGCTATGTAGACTAAGTATTTGCCACAGTGTCGGCTGCACATGTCGGCTCAGACGCTCGCGCTTCATCACGACATGCAGCATCGCGCTCAGCCGCGCTGGTAGTTGTCACGGTGGGATAAGTTCTGATGGCCGTGGTGCTAATCGTCGAAGATGATGCGTTTATCCGCGAATTAACGGAGATGTTGATCCAAGACTGGGGTCATCAAACATTTTCTGCCAGCGACGCAGACGAGGCACTTTCACTCCTACGTTCCCCTCAACACATTGACCTACTTTTTACCGATATCAATCTCAAGTCAGCGGTCCTTGGCGGGTGTGAACTTGCACACCAAGCAATCAAGCTTCGACCACAATTGCGTGTGCTCTACACCACAGGCAATTTCGTTACCGACAAAATGAAAGCTAAGTTTGTTGACGGCACGCAATGCCTTCGCAAGCCGTACACGCCACATCAGCTTCAAAACTCTTTTGAAGATCTTCTCGCGGCACAATTGTGACGTCGCGCAATTTATCAGGAACAACGAACTTGTCAGATATCCGCCGAAGTAGGGCGAGTACAAGTACCCGGGGGCAACACCATCACCAATAGAAACGCCGAGCCGAGGTCGCAGATCGGCGTCTCCGAGGGCACCGACAACACCGCGCGCAAGCTGGCGGAAGAGACGCTGCTCAAGGCGGGGGCCCTGCAGCGCGCGATTTTCAACAGCGCCAATTTCTCGAGTATCGCCACCGACGCGAAGGGCGTCATCCAGATCTTCAATGTCGGCGCCGAGCGCATGCTGGGCTATACGGCCGCCGAAGTGATGAACAAGATCACGCCGGCCGACATTTCCGATCCGAATGAAGTGATTGCGCGTGCCGAAGCGTTGAGCCTCGAACTCGGAACCCCGATCACGCCCGGCTTCGAGGCATTGGTGTTCAAAGCCTCGCGCGGGATCGAGGACATCTACGAGTTGACCTACTTCCGCAAGGATGGGAGTCGGTTCCCGGCGGTGGTGTCCGTCACGGCGCTGCGCGACGCGCAGAACGCCATCATCGGCTATCTGTTGATCGGCACCGACAACACCGCGCGCAAGCTGGCGGAAGAGGCGCTGCTCAAGGCGGGCGCCCTGCAGCGCGCGATTTTCAACAGCGCCAATTTCTCGAGTATCGCCACCGACGCGAAGGGCGTCATCCAGATCTTCAACGTCGGCGCCGAGCGCATGCTGGGCTACACTGCCGCCGAAGTGATGAACAAGATCACGCCGGCCGATATTTCCGATCCGCAGGAAGTGATCGCGCGCGCCCAAGCGCTAAGCATCGAACTCGGAACGCCGATCACGCCGGGCTTCGAGGCATTGGTGTTCAAGGCCTCCCGTGGGATCGAGGACATCTACGAACTGACCTACTTCCGCAAGGATGGGAGCCGGTTCCCGGCGGTGGTGTCCGTCACGGCGTTGCGCGATGCTCAAAACGTCATCATCGGCTATCTGCTTATTGGCACCGACAATACCGCGCGCAAGTTGGCGGAGGAGGCGTTGCTCAAGGCAGGTGCCCTGCAGCGCGCGATCTTCAATAGCGCCAATTTCTCGAGTATCGCGACAGACGCGAAAGGCGTCATCCAGATCTTCAATGTCGGTGCCGAGCGCATGCTGGGTTACACGGCCGCCGAAGTGATGAACAAGATCACGCCGGCCGATATTTCCGATCCGAATGAAGTGATTGCGCGTGCAGAAGCATTGAGCCTCGAGCTCGGAACCCCGATTACGCCCGGCTTCGAAGCCCTGGTCTTCAAGGCCTCACGTGGGATCGAGGACATCTATGAGCTGACCTACATTCGAAAGGATGGGAGCCGGTTCCCGGCGGTGGTGTCCGTCACGGCGCTGCGCGACGCGCAGAACGCCATCATCGGATATCTGTTGATCGGCACCGACAACACCGCGCGCAAGTTGGTCGAAGCCGAGCAAAAGAAGCTCGATCAACGCCTGCGCGAGGCGAATGAGGAGCTTCAGCGGTTTACATACATCGTCGGTCACGACTTGCGCTCGCCTCTCGTCAATATCATGGGTTTCACCAGCGAACTCGACACTTGGCGGCAGCAGATCTTTGAGCGGCTCGGAGCGCTGCGTGCTCAAGTGGGGGGCGAGCAGGCTGGCGAAAGCGATGAGGCGCTGCGCGGCGACGTCGAAGAAGCACTCAGCTTCATCAAATCATCGGTCGAAAAAATGGATCGCCTCATCGGCGCCCTTCTCAAGCTGTCGCGCGAGGGGCAGCGCCAGTTTCAGCCGCAATTCATCGACATGTCGCAGTTGTTGCGATCTACTATGGAGGCATTGGCTTATCAGGCGCAGGCCGTTGATGCCAAGATCAGCATTGGAGAACTTCCGGCTATCACCAGCGACCGTCTTGCCCTAGAACAGGTGTTCTCGAATCTCATGGATAACGCGGTCAAGTATTTGCGGGCTGGCGTGCCTGGGAGCATCGACGTCCGCGCGACCGAAGCAGATGGAACGATCACCTACGAGGTTCGCGACAACGGCCGCGGCATCGATGCGAAGGATCGTGAACGCATCTTTGATCTGTTCCGGCGATCGGGCATTCAAGACCGGCCGGGCGACGGCATCGGTCTCGCTCACGCGCGTACGCTTGTGCGGCGCCTCGGGGGTTCGATCAACGTCGAGAGTGAACCTGACCGCGGCACCGTATTCAAAGTGATGTTACCTAAGAAGTGGCATCTGCCAGAAAGTGAGATGATGGCATGACCCAACCAGTTGTTATCGCGATGGTCGAAGACGATGAAGGCCATGCCCGCCTCATCGAGAAGAACCTCCGACGAGCGGGCGTCCATAACGAGATCGTGCCGCTTGCGGATGGCGCGAGTGCGATCACGTTCCTGTTCGGTCCTGATGGCTCCGGCCTCGTCAACAAGGGCCGCCCTTTGCTGATCCTGCTGGACCTCAATTTACCGGATATGTCCGGCATAGATATCTTGAAACGCCTCAAGGAGAACGAGCACCTCAGAGTGTCCCCCGTGGTGGTGCTGACAACGACCGATGATAAGTCCGAAATCCAGCGCTGCTACGACCTCGGCTGCAACGTCTATATCACCAAGCCGGTTGACTATGAGAAATTCGCCAATGCGATCCAGCAGCTTGGGTTGTTTGTGTTCGTCATACAAGTTCCCGGGGCGATCTAATGTCCGCACCCCGCGCTCGCATTCTCTACATCGACGACGATCCCGGCCTGTGCCGGCTCGTCCAGAAGGATTTGGAACGTCAGGGTTATGTCGTCGAGATCGCGGCCGACGGTGCAAGCGGCGTTGCGCGGATCGCACAGGGCGGCATCGACGTAGTGGCCCTCGACCATTACATGCCGAACCAGGACGGGCTGGAGACCTTGGCGTGCATTCGCAACTTGGCGGAACCGCCGCCGGTGATCTATGTGACCGCGATGCAGGAAGGCCGAGTGGCGGTCGCAGCCCTGAAGGCCGGGGCGGCCGATTACATCGCCAAGGACGTACACGGCGAGTTCGTGGTGCTTCTGCAGAGAGCCATTGATGTAACCTTCGATGCGGTAATGTTACGTCGTGCCAAGGAAGCTGCCGAAGCCGAGAGCAAACGCAACTGGCAATTAACTCAATGTATCGTCGACACGATCCGCGATCCCCTGGTCGTGCTCGAAACCGACATGACGATCGTAACGGCGAGCAAGGCCTTTTTGACGATATTCGGGATTACCGAGGCGGAGGCGCATGGGCGGCGCGTTTCCGAACTAGGCCAGCACCAATGGGACGTGCCGGCACTTCGCCATTTGATGGAGAAGGTGCTCCCGGAAGACAAACCGATTGAAAACTTCGAGATCGAGGATGATTTTCCCGGTCTCGGCCGCCGCGTCTTCAACTTGAATGCCCGGAAAATCTCTCAGCCGGGGAACCATGCCCATCGCATGCTTCTCGTCTTCGAGGACATCACGGACCGCAAGCAGCGTGAGCGGGACGCCCTAAGCTTGACGAACGAAATTTCGCACCGGATCAAGAATAACTTGCAGGTTATCGTTGGCTTGATCGCCTACGAATCTAGATCGACGGCACTGCCGTGCGTTCAAGGTTATAAAGCGATGCAGGCACGCATTGCAGCAATTGCCCAGCTTTACGACCTGATATCTCAATCCAGTCACGGTCGGACCATCGCTGTAGACGCCTATCTCCGGGAAATCGCCAAAACCCTGTCAGTGAGCCTGCTAGGAAACGCGTCGGACATCGAAATAGAGGTTAAGGCCGAGCCGTTGGATATCGACCCTGATCGCGCCGTACCCTTTGGTCTTCTGGTCAATGAGTTGGCGACGAACGCCATCAAGCATGCTTTTCCTGACGGGAAAGGACGCGTCGTACTGAGCGTGGAGAAGATCGGCGACCAAATTGAGCTGACCGTCGCCGATGACGGTGTGGGTATGAAGGATAAGGATGCGGCGAAGACTCCCGAGAAACGCGGCTCCGACTACGTGGCCATCTTCGTTCGCCAGCTTGGGGGCACGATCCTGGCGCCGGGATCGGAAGGAACTGGAACGATCGTCAGAATACGACTCCCCTTGCTTCTGATCGCCTCTGGGGGTGTCGGGCCCGAAGCGCTGAACTGACAAACCATAAAATGGCGGCAAAATGCGGTTTCTCTTGCAACCAATGTGAACCGGACGGCGTTTATAACGTATGAGTGCTTCATCAAATTGGCCCCGCAATCGGCTTTTACTCGCCCTGCCATCCTCCGATCTCAAGCGGCTTTTGCCGCAGCTTCAACAAATTCGCTGCCAACGCGAGCAGGTCTTAATGGACGCCGATAGCTCGCTCGACCATGTTTTCTTCCCCGACAGCGGTGTCATCTCAGTGGTGGCAGTTTATGGGGACGGTAGTGTCATTGAGATGGCAACGATCGGTCGGGAGGGTTGCAGCGGTGTGCAAGCCGTCTTGGGTGCCAAGAGTTCCTCCGTCCGGCTGCTCGTCCAGATCCCGGGGAGTGCAACAAAGATGTCGCGCGCGGCGTTCACACGGGCCATGGGGTCGATGCCGTCCTTTCGACGTCTCATGTACGCTTACGCCCAGGCCTTTCTCGAGCAGGTCCTGGTGTCAGTAGCGTGCAACGGCGCGCACAGCCTCAAGGAGCGGCTAGCGCGTTGGCTGCTCATGATGCGTGACCGCGGTGACGACGACACACTGCAGATCACTCAAAATCTGCTCGCCGAAATGCTGGGTGTCCAGAGGCCAACCATCACAAATGCTGCCCGGGAGTTGGAAGATGCCGGTTTGATTGTGCGCAGCCGACGGCAAATCACGATACTCGATCGGCAGGGCCTCGTTGAGGCATCTTGTGAATGTTATCAGTTGGTCCGAGCGCGCGTCACTTTTCACCTTCCCAGAACATACGCGTAAAAAGCGCGCATCCCCACCGGATCGGTAATGTACATTACCGACAGCACCTCCTTAACGTGCTCACAATCAAGACTGGTGGGAGGCTGACGCAAGTTCTCTAGCACAAGATCGTATTCTTGCTGTCGAGGATGGCCGCCATCGCTCGTAGATGCAACCGGAAAGTGCCGTGGCGAAGCGAAGTTAACGCTTGCGTCTACACCTATTCTCGATCCCCGATTTGGATCGGAGTTTGTGCGCATCAATATTGAGGCTGCGCTTCAGCAGGAGAATTTTGACAAAGACCAGAAGCCCAGCTGGAAAGGACGGCTTGATCCCCTGTATCTGCCGGGAAAGGCGGAGTCACCCATCATCGAGGCGGAGCGAATCGAACATGGGCTCAAATGGAGTCCAATTAAGGTACACGCTAGGAACATGCGAGGAGTGGGAAAATCTTCAAATTGGCGATTGTTTGTGAGTTATTTGACGAGAGCCGCCGAGGATATGCCTGAAGAGGGCATTCCCTTTACAGCAATTCTCACGATTTCCGATCCCAACGGCGAGAAGCCAATCTTCAACGAAATGCGACAAGTTCTGATGGCCGGAGGCGTTATTGTTGAAGATATTCGCATTGCCTCTCGTGTTGCAACTCGTGTTTAACCAGTAGACTTTTCAAGAGATCTTTATCGATGCGTAATCGCATCGAACGGTATCTGATCGCACAAGGCCCCGCCTATATACCTTACGAGATAAGTGATGCTCTGCCTCACGATTGTCCAGTCCGGTAATTGCATTTGTCCGAAATATGTATACAAATATCGGACAAAGGGATGGCCATGCGCGGACCAAATTTGGACCTAAAATCCAGGATTTCTGCCAGGATTTCCGCTGGTGAAGCCGAAGCCGTGTGGACGGCTGCGGATTTCACCGACTTCGGACCACGAGATGCCATCGACAAGACGCTCCAGCGCCTAGTGACGGCTGGCGGTATTCGCCGCATCGACTGGGAACTCTATGACCGGCCACGCATAAACCGGCTCACCGGCAAACCCGCCGCAGCCGACTATCGCGCCGTCATCGACGCCATCGCACGGCGCGACCAGGCGCGCATCCTCGTCGACGGGATGACGGCGGCCAACGATCTGGGCTTAAGTGATGCCGTGCCCGGGCGTGTCGTCGTTCATTCCGATGCACGCCTCAAGCCGCTTCGCCTCGGCAACTTGACCATCACTTTCCGGCCAACCTCTGCCAGCAAGCTCTATTGGGCCGGTCGCCCTGCCATGCGTATTATCCAGGCACTACATTGGTTGAAGCCGAAGCTCAACAATCCGGACGAGAGCCAACGCATCAGGCGGCGAATTGAAGCCCTTTTGTCGGATTCCAAACAAGGCGCCGCATTGCGCAAGGATTTGAAGCAAGGGCTTCCGGCCTTACCGGTCTGGATGCAGGATTTCCTGCGCGATCTGCTACCCATCAAGCGTTCTTCTTCTTCCAAATCGACCATTCGCAACCCGGCCAGAAAGCGCCGGAAAGCGCCTGCCGCATGAACCCTGCCTATCAAGACATCATTGCCTCCAGCGACGACGACCGGCGTGGATTGTTTGTTACAGCCGCCAACCGGGTCGGCACCACAGTGCAGAACATCGAGAAAGACTTCTGGGTCTGCTGGACCCTGGACGCTTTGTTTCATCGTCTGAAGGCGGGTGGACCGCGCTTGTTGTTCAAGGGCGGCACGTCACTATCGAAGGCCTATGGCTTGATATCTCGGTTTTCCGAGGACATCGATGTAACAGTGTTCCGCTCCGATATCGGCGAGGAAGCAAACTTCCAGCAGCTTGAGGCCCTAAGCAAGAAGAAGCGCACTGAGCGTCTCGATGCCATCAAGACGGCCTGCCAAGCTTATATCGACGACAAACTTCGTGTTGAACTTGATGCCCTCGCAAAAGAGACGATGGAGTCCGCGGGCAAGAATCCCGTAACGCTGCGCATCGTCCTGGACGACGAGGACCAGGATAAGCAAAGCCTGTTGATCCACTACCCTAGCGCAGTTGAAAAATCCGACTATGTCACACCGTCGGTGAAGATCGAATCTGGCGCGAAATCCGCCCTCGATCCAAACGAAGACAAGACGATCGTTCCGTATCTCGGGCCGGATTTTACTAAAGGTGACGCACTAGCCATCACAGAGGTGACGACCATCGACCCCGGGCGAACCTTCCTGGACAAGATTCTAATATTGCACGGCATGACATACTATTTTGAAGCGAAGGGTGCCTTGCGCGGCAATGGCCGCATGTCACGACATTACTACGACGTTCATCGGCTCATGACTGCACCGGTTGGTGGCAATGCCTGCACGGACAATGCGCTGATCGAGGACTGCGTGCGGCATGCAAAGATGTTTTTCTATCGCGGAAACACCGGTCTCGATGACGCAAAGCGCGGCTCGTTTCGACTGCGCCCGACCGAAGCGATGATCGATCCGCTCCGCAAGGACTACGAGGCAATGGCGATAATGATCTTTGGCGAGGTGCCGAGCTTTGAGGCGGTTCTTGATAGCATCGCACGCGCCGAAGAACGGCTAAATGCTGCTTGAACGCTGATCCGCAGCGCCATTTATAGGCGGGTGTCAACGCGCTTGCGCGATGCCGCTCAAGTGGCTCAAGCGGCGCGGGTGCCCTTATCGGCAAGGCCCTTTGAAATCTCGTCGATCATATCGGCCCATGTCTGCATCATCGCGCGGCGCTCTGGCATATAGGTGGCACGGTTGTAGCTTGCCCGGACCTGATTGCGTTCTCCGTGGGCCAATTGCCCCTCAATAAGGTCAGATCTGAACCCGGCTTCATTCAGCATGGTCGAGGCAGTGGCACGAAACCCATGTGCCGAAAAGCCGATTGTGCCCTTACCAAGAAAGCCCATGCGTTCCAAAGCGCGGTTCAACGTCGTCGAGGTGATGCAGGCTTCCGCACGACGCCTGTTCGGGAAAAGAAAGTTGGCTGACCCGGTTTGCTTTTGAAGTTCGCGGAGAAGGGCGACGGCCTGACGGGATAGGGGGACAATGTGTTCTTCACGCATTTTCATGCGTTCGGCTGGAATGCGCCACTCGGCGCCGTCCAGATCCATTTCTTGCCAAGTGGCAGCTCGCATCTCAATCGTCCTAACAAATGTCAAGAGGATGAGACGGATACCGAATAATGTTCCTGGATCACCCTTATAAGACTTTAGTCTTTCTAGGAGTGCGCGGATCTGGGTCTGCGAGAGTGCTTTGCTATGACGGACCTTCTTGCGCATGATCGCGCCACGTAGCGCGGAGGAGGGGTCGTATTCGGCTCTTAAGGTTGCTACGGCGTAGCGGAAGATTGCCGATACCCACTGGCGAATCAGGTGAGCAAAAGTAGTTGCTCCCCGAGCTTCCACCTTTTGAAGAATCTCCAAAATATCCGCTGCCGTGATCGATGCAATTGGGCGCGAGCCGATGGCAGGATAGACATCCGTTTTCAAAACATGACTTAACTGGCGCTCGTAACGCTCCGACCAATTTGATCGCATTCGAGATACCCATTCTTCGGCGACAGCCTGGAACGTGTTTTTATTCTGGACCAGTTGCTTGCGGAGGGTATTTTGGCGCTGATGGGATGGGTGAGCTCCCCCGCGGACCAGTTCTCGTGCTTCGTCTCTGGCGCGACGGGCGGCCTCAAGCGACACATGGCCAGCGCGCTTGTCGCCGTAATACTCTCCGATGGCGAATAGATTTTCTTTGCCGTCGATTTGGTACTTGTAGCGCCACAGCTTGGCGCCAGACGGTCGCACAATCAGATAGAGGCCGCCCGTGTCGTGCATTTTGAACGGCTTAGAAGCCGGCCTGGCATTCTGGACTGCTACATTTGAAAGCGACATTCGCTGCGGACCAAATTGGATTTTCGGTACCCCCATCGGTACCCCCAATTTGTGCCGTTGCCAACGATATTCGACGATCAGTGGCGGACGCTGAAGTTAAAGAAGTGCCAGTATTCATTGAATTTTATGAACATCAGCGAACCAACGCGAACAGGGGCGGACGCTATTCATAATTATCGATCAGAAGTAGCACTCAGCACCTATGTATTTGAATTATATAACATATTTTCTTAGGCTACACTCTCGGCACCCCCTGAGGCGCCCCCAATTATCTGAGATCCGGCCGACCGGAGCCACAGGGACACGGCCCAGGCTCAATTTTCCCACATCTGTATATTTCTAGGCTCAGAAGAAGGAAAGACAATGCCTCCGGCTGGTTCGCCGGCTGTCTTCAACGGCGCATTCTTCAATGCAAAGTGTCAAGCAGCGGCTGTAGCTGTTTTTCATAAGGTCGCCAGCGTCCGATGGAAGTCTTGAACAGCGGCTGACGAACCTGAAATTCGCTGAGTGTACGCACCGCACGTTTGGTTTCGTGGAATCTCAAACAGCGTTCATCCCATTCGAGGCCGCAGAACGCCACGATCCGCCGCGCCTCATCGGAGAAATTCTCGATCAGGGTTTCGTATTGCACTTCGATCATCGCCCGCTCAGGCAGCACCGTGCGCCAGTGCGCCATCAATGTTTCGTAGGCGTTGTAATACCGGCCAAGCTCGCCGAGATCGTAGGTATAATTCAAGCCGTTCAGGAAGAGTTTCGAATAACAGGAATGGCAAGTGTCGGCCGGATTGCGGCGCACATGGATAATGCGCGCATTCGGTAATGTCAGATGGATTAAGCCGAGATGGCGGAAATTGGCCGGCAGCTTGTCGATAACGCGTTCCGCTTGCGGTGCCAGGGCCTGAAGGCGCGCCAAATAGGAAGCGCCGAACCGGCGAAGCATATTGTCGGGAAGCGAAGCGATGTTTGCAGGATAGTCCGCTCCCGCGTGACCGGCGGTTATGAGGTCTTGCACAAACATCAATTCGCCCGCCCCGAAGACGCTTGGGTGGCTCGCCAGGATTTGCTCGACCAGCGATGTTCCCGAACGCGGCATGCCGACAATGAACACTGGCACTTCGGAAGGATGGCCCGCTCCGCGCTTCGCTTCCATTAGCGCTGGCGTGAAAGCCGCCGCGATCTCGCGAAAAATATCCATGACGGCGGCCTCGTGGTAAGTAACCAACCGGCGCTTGATTGCATTGCCTTTTTGCAGACGATCGAAGGCTGAGTCATAACGCTTCAAATCGTCATAAGCTTTCGCCAGCGCGAAATTGAGCTCAACTTTCTGGCTCTCGGCGAGGGTGTTCTCGTCGCGCGCCAATTCTTCCAGCGCCAAAAGCCGCGGGTCGCCCTCCGCAAACCGCCCGGTTTCCGCCAGCGCACGGTGAAAGGCAGGATTCTTCGGCGCTAACGCCACGGCATGCTCGAAGGCACGACGTGCATCCGCAGATCGGCCAATTTGTTTCATAATCGTGCCAAGCCCGAAATGCGCCGCGGCATGCTTCGGATCGATGGCAAGGAGTTTCTCGAACAGCACTTGCGCTTCGGCGTGCCTACCAAGGATGCTTAGCGCATCGCCCAACCCCATGAGCGCGGTGGTATCATCGGCGCGCACAGCTAGCGCAGCCTCGAACGCTTCAGCCGCCTCTGCGTAACGCCCAAGCCGCAGGAGTGTCAGGCCGAGATGGCCACGGATTGCGCTATCCCCCGGCGCGGCTTGTACCGCAAGCCGCAGACATTCTTCCGCATCCTCGAGCCGATTGCCTTGGATGCAAATCAGACCCACGCCATGCAATGCGCCCGAGTGACCGGGATAGGCTTGCAGCACGGCGCGGTAATGCCGCTCGGCCTCCGCCAACTTATCCTGGCGATGCAGTCGCGTTGCTGCTTCATAATGCTGCCGGGCTTCGTGCATGCGGCTGGTATCGTTCATGGCATTCACGATACCATCGAACACGTCGTCGCGGCAGTCGACGTCAAGGCGCCCAGAATATTTGAACCGGCGTCACGTTTTGATGAAGAACGGCCCGCACAGGCATGGCCATCGCATCATCATCCGACATGGCTTTGCGCAGAGCCGCCAATTTGTCCGCGCCCTGGATCAGAATAACGATGACCCGCGAACCCAGGATTGCGCGCAATGTCAGCGACATGCGCTCACCTGCCTGGGCAAGGTTTCGCGGGCGTATCGAACGCGCCAAGGCTGGATCGTCCACATCCAGCGCCTCGGCCAATCCGTCGGCATAGGGGTGAAGCGACGCCGTATGGCCGTCAAGGCCCATGCCCAGCAAGGTCACGTCGAACGGCCTCGCCATCGCGGCGATTGCGCCATGTACGCTTAAGTCCGCTTCGCGGGCGCTGGCGTGTGCGGTCTTCAATGGGCAAAATCGTGCCTCACTGGCGCCGTTTCGCAATAAGCAGGCGCGAATGAGCTTTTCGTTGCTGCCATCCTCGGTGGGAGAAACCCAAAGCTCGTCGGAAACCGTAACCTGTATCTTGGACCAATCGAGTTCGGCGGATGCCAGGCGTCCGTAAAGATCAATTGGCGTTACGCCCCCGGACGCCACAAAGCTGGCCACACCTTTGACCGCAATGGCATTTGCCAGTCGCACGGTGATCTCGCGCGCGAGAACGCATGTCATATCCTCGCGGTCGTCGAAGAATCGCTCTTCGATGCCGCATAGGTCGCGTTTGATTGTTCCCGCTACGGGCGCACTCTCAGGAATTAAGGAGCGGGCGTCCGCCAACCCAGTTTTGCAGGACATCTAGCTTCTCCGACAGTAAAACGAGGTCGGCGCGATATCCCGGCAATATCCGGCCGAGTTTTTGTTCCAGACCCAGGAAAGACGCAGGATTGTAGCTCGCCATGCGTGCGGCCGACGCGAGATCGACGCCGAGAAGCGAAATGGCGTTGCGGACCGCGCCGGCCATGTCGAGATCCGAGCCGGCCAGCGTGCCGTCCGGCGCAACGCAGACGCCGCCTTTCACCGTGATGGTGCGGCCCTGCAAGGTGAACGACTTTGTCGGAGAACCGACGCTTGGCATGGCATCGGTGATAAGCATCAGCCGTTCGATGCCTTTGCAATGCAGCGCAATGCGCAGCACGGCAGGATGAACGTGATGGCCGTCGACAATGATGCCGCACCAGCTCTCGCGATCGTCGAGCGCCGCACCGACAGCGCCGGGCTCGCGGCTGGTCAGCGGCGACATGGCATTGAACAAATGCGTAAAGCCCCGCACGCCGCTGCGCAGGGCGTTTCGCACGATCTCAAAACTGGAATCCGTATGGCCGGCGGAAACGATGACCCCCGCTGTGGCCAAGGCGTGAATTACCTCCGGTGTCGTCGTTTCGGGAGCCAGAGTTACAAGCGTCTTACCGCGCTTGAACGAGGAGAGCAGCTCGAAGGCTTCGGTATCGAGTTCGCGGAAATTGGATGCGTCGTGAATCCCCTTGCGAGCCGAACTGAGGAAGGGGCCTTCGATGTGAATGCCCAGAACGCCGGGAACACCGGCTTCGATTGCCGCATCGACAGCCGCGATAGCGGTTTTGATCGCGGCGAGGTCGGCGCTGATGATGGTCGGCAGGAAACCCGTCGTACCGAATTGCGCGTGCGCCGCGCCGATGGTCCTGATCGTTTCGACGCTCGGCGCATCGTTGAATAGCGAGCCGCCGCCGCCGTTGACTTGAACGTCGATGAAGCCGGGCAACAGAATACCGCCGGCGAGATCATATTGCGCCACACCGGGCGGCAGCGTAGCGGTTGGCGCGACGGCGCGAATATAACCTTCCCCGATCAGCACGGCTTGGCCATCAACAATGCCGCGTTCGGACAGGATTTTGCCGTTTACGAGCGCAATCATCATCAAACCGTCTCGGTAATCTTATTCAGGTGAGGGGGCGCGTCGGGATTGAGGCCGAGGGCCCGCGAAAGCGCTTCGGCCATTCGATAAAAACTCTGAACGAAAAGGATGGGCTCAAGAACCGGGTTGGCCGCGAGTGTGGGCAGCACCGTCGCTTTGGGGTGCGAGAAGCCGGCGAGCAATATGTCCGCGCGATTGGCGGCGAGCTGATCGACCAACTCGGCGACGCCGCTGCGCGTCTCGTCCGCCTGCGACATCACCAATAAGGGAAATCCATCTTTCACCAGCGCCATCGGACCGTGAAGCACTTCCGCGGCGCTGAAAGCTTCGGCGTGCACCCCGCAGGTTTCCTTGAATTTGAGCGCAGCTTCCTGTGCCGCACCGAAGCCGACGCCGCGTCCGATGACATAGAGATCACGCGCGGATTTCAGGCGCGTGACAGCCGCGCTCCAATCGAGTTGCCAGGCTTGCGACAGAAGTGTTGGCAGCCCGTTCAGCGTGTCTAAAAGCGCATCATCGTGATGCCAGGTGGCGATAAGGTGAGCAATCGCGACATTCGTGGCGATGAAGGATTTTGTTGCGGCAACGCTCAGCTCCGGCCCGGCGCGGAGCGGCACGACCGCATCGGCCAAACCAGCGAGCGGTGTATCATCGGCATTGACGAAGGCGACGATGAAAGCGCCATCGCGCTTGGCCGTTTCGAGCGCGGCCAGAAGATCGGGGCTGCGGCCCGACTGCGACATCGCCAGGAGAACGACGCCCTTCATATCCGTTCGCGCGCTGTAGACCGAACTTACCGACGGCGCGGCGGAGGATGTCAAAATTCCCAGCTTCGTTTCGATCAGATATCTGGCATAGGTCGCGGCATTGTCCGAACTGCCGCGAGCAACCGTCACGACCGCGCGCGGCGAAAGTCGGCGCAGGGTTCGTGCAAGCTCTGTTACGACTTCACGATTGGCGTGCAGCTGGCGCTCGGCAACGCCGGATGATTCTTGCGCCTCGATAAACATCCGCGTCTGGTGCCCGGCGGATCCGCGATCGGAGATCATTTTTCCTGCTCCGACGCATTTAGCTCGGCCACGAAATCGTAGGTGTCGCCGCGATAATAGGATTGCGAGAACTCCACAGCGCGGCCGTCGCGCAGAAAGCCGCGCCGTTCCACCAACAATCCTGCGTCGCCTTCCTTCGCGCCCAACAATTCGGCTTGCTCGGCATTGAACAGGACGGCACGCAAGCGCTGCAACGCGCGCGTGGGCCGGTTGCCGGCACTTTCGAGCGCCACATAAAGAGAAGACTCGACCGCTTCGATCGACGGAAGGCAGAACGCCTGCACCGTACAAAACTCGAGAGCCATCGGCGCATCATCGGCGAAGCGCAGACGATTGAAGCGATAGACCGGCGTCCCCGGACTAAGACCCATGGTGAGCGATTCTTCCGGCGTCACGGTGCCTTTTGACTTCTTCAGCCAAACACTGTGCGGCGTGCGGCCCCGCGCGATCATGTCCTCGGAAAACGAGGTCAGCTTGGAGAAGTTCTTTTCCACGCGGCCGGCGACGAACGTGCCGGAGCCTTGCTTACGCGTCAGAAGTCCTTCGCTCACCAACCCATCGAGCGCTTTGCGCACGGTGATGCGCGAAACCGAGAATTCCTCGGCCATGTCGCGTTCGGGCGGCAGGGCATCGTCCGGCCCGAGCAGCTTCATCTCAATGGCTTGCCTCAGCCCACGTTGAAGCTGCTGATAAAGCGGCAAGCTGTGGGCCTCATCGAGGCTACCGATAATCGTCGAGAGCGAAGGCAATTCTGTCTCCCTCAATAAAGCTCGGTTTCGACCTTTGCCGCCCGAACCATCTAATACCAATCTAATACCATAAATGGTGGCATATAAGTCAATTCAAAAAATTAGGTGAAAATTGGGCTTGACAGTGATATCCAATTTAGAAATGGTATTACATTGGCCTTTAACCGGAATGCCGAATGGCGCTTCCGGCGCGGGTCACGAGAGCGATGCGGGGCAGTTTCGGATGCCTCTCGAAATCTGAAGGAGGGTATGAATCATGAGATTGAAGGGGGTTTTGGCCGGGTCGGCAAGCGTGCTTGCGATTTTGGCTACCAGCATTCCGGCGGTCGCGCAGAGCGATGCAAATGGCGGAGCAATGGAAACCGTCGTGGTGACGGGCATTCGTGCGTCGTTAGACCGCGCCATCGACATCAAGCGCAATGCGACAGCGATTGTCGACGCCGTGTCGGCGGAAGACATCGGCAAGTTCCCAGACAAGAACGTGGCCGACGCGCTGCAGCGTATTCCGGGCGTCAACACAGTTTCGGCGGGCGGCGGCGAAGGCGGCTTCGACGAGAACGACCGCGTCAGTATCCGCGGCACGAACCCGAGCTTGACCGACGTCCAGGTCGACGGGCACAGAATTTCCACCGGCGACTGGTTCATCCTTGACCAGTTCGGCACGATCGGCCGCAGCGTTAGTTTCACGCTGTTGCCCTCTGAAATCGTGAGCAACCTGAAAGTCTATAAGAGTTCAGCAGGCCGATCTTCTGGAAGGCGGCGTGGCGGGCGTGGTCGATATGATCACCCGCAAGCCTTTGGACTTAAAGGACCCCATAACGCTCGAAGCGAGCGCCGAAGCCGCCTATACGACGTTGCGCCAAAAGACGACGCCGCAGTTTAACGGCCTGTTCGGCTGGAAAGACGATTCCGGCAAATTCGGCGTCATCGTGCAGGCGTTCTATGAAGCGCGCGATATCCGCCGCGACGGTCAGGAATTCCTCGGCTATTCGCAGCTCTCGGCCACGAGCGCTGCCGCTACCGCTCACCCCGACCTCGCCGGAACCTATTATCCGAACCTGATCGGCTCGGCGTTGTTCCTGCAACAGCGCACGCGCGAAGGCGGTGACATCTCGGCGCAGTTCCAGCCGACCGACAGCTTCGAATTCGACGTCGAAGGTTTCTATTCGAAGCTCAAAGCCAGCAACGTCAACAACAACTTCATGTTCTGGGGTTCGAACGAGTTCGGCAACAATGTGCCGACGAGCTATACGATCAAGAACAATACGGTTGTCGCAGCGACGTTCCCGTCGGCGGGCGGCACGCCCATCGTTGCCGACTCGATCATGCGGCCGGGCGCCCAGTCCAGCAGCTACTACGTCAACGGCCACGGCAAATGGGACGTGAATGACGATCTTTCGGTCAGCTTCCAGGGCGGCTACACCCGCGGCACCGGCGCGACAGATCCGCAAGTGGCGTGGGAAGGCGAAGTCTCGGGAGCGACAGGAGGCTCCGCGAGTTACAGCATCACAGCCGATGGTGTCGCGACGGTCGCCGTTCCTGGCGTGGACCTCTCCAACGCCAGCAACCTGGTCAACGACTGGGCCTGGACCGTCGTGGATAACTCGGTCGACAAGGAAACCTACGGCCAACTCGACGCGACGTATAAAGTGCAGGCTGGCCCAATCGACTCCGTCAAGGTCGGCGGACACTATTCTCAACACGGGCACTCGGTCATCGTGTGGGACGGCGGCGTCTCTTACGGCGGATCGCTGGGAAGCGGTATTTCCTCGTCGAACTACCCCTCCGATTTCGCCGATTCCTTCAAGATCACCGGCATGTTGACCGACGTTCCGCTGGGCAACACTCAGTTGATCGAAAACCTGCTCTTCAACAATACGAGCTGGCGGTCCTATCCGCAGTCGCCGGCCGGCGTATCGAACCCGGCGCACGGCCGGTTCGATTGGCCCGACAGCATGGGTTTGACGGAGGATGATTCCGCCGTCTATGCGATGGCGACGCTCGGCGGCGAAGGCTGGAAAGGCAATTTCGGCGTCCGTGTTGTCGATACGCAGGAAAATATCAACCAGTACGTCAACAATCCGGCCGGTACGTACAGCGACTTCGGCCCGTACTCGATCGCGAAGGTCAATCACGATTACTGGGACATCCTCCCCAGCATCAACCTCAGCATCGATCTGAACGACAACAGCGTCCTGCGCGTAGCCGCCGCCGAGACGATGTCGCGTCCCGACTACAGCTCCTTGGGCGGCGCCGTGTCGCTTCAGGACCTCATCCTGACGGGAACGGGCGGTAACCCGAACCTGAAACCGATCAAGTCGGCGAACTACAATATCAGCTACGAGTATTATTACGGACCGACGTCTCTGTTTGCCGTCAGCGTGTTCTACATGGACCTGTCCAACTATGTGGGCTTCGGCACGCATTCGGCCGTCTATTTGAACCAGTTCCTGACGGGGCAGGGCGCGGCGGTCTATTCGACCTACAACATCACCTCGCCGATCAACACGAGTGGTCATGACGAGGGCGTGGAAGTCCAGTGGGAACAGCCGATTTATGGCGGTTTCGGGCTACAGACCAACTTCACCTATGCCGATGGCGTGGATGATACGGGTGGGCCGCTGGTGGGCGACGCCAAGATCACGACCAACCTGACGGCTTACTACGAGCAGGGTTGGTTGAGCACACGCGTTGCCTATACCTATCGTTCGAAGATGCTGATCGGACTGGATCGTGCCTCGCCTGAGTACCAGAGCGCGGGCGACAGCGTCGATGCATCGGTTCAGGCCGCGTTGACCGACAACGTCTCGCTGACGTTCGACGCTCTGAATCTCACCAATCGGAAGCTTCGCTACACCCAAGGCACCTCGGAGCCGCGGGCGATCTACGACAACGGTATGCAGCTCTACGCCGGCATTCGGTTGAAGTACTAAGAGGCGCAATGACCCCGGGCGCACGCCAAATGCGCCCGGGGGCCGGCCTTCACGATGCCCCTCCCCGTTGGCACTGTGAATGCTTTGAACGCCTGGAGCGGAGTGGCGAAAGTTGCTCCGCTCTTTTCTTTAAATGAGTTAGCCAGACGCGCCCGGCGCGATATGATCCAACCATGCGAGCTGTGATCCCTCACCGCTGCGGAATGACTGCCCGGTTGCGCTTCCTGGCATTGTTCCTGGTCGTGCCGTTTCTGTCGGGATGCCAGACGCCGCTCGCGGGCTGGGCCGATGCGCGCTATCACGACATGGCAGGCTGGCTTGAGCCTGCCCAGGTGCAAATGCCGCCTTCGCTCATCCCCGAACCACGCAGCATGATCGTCGGCAGGGGCCACTTTACGGTCGCGGACGGAACGGCGGTGCTTTGCGCCACTGGCGACGACGATTGCCTGTGGATCGCAAATTATTTGGCGAACCTTGTGAAGCGTTCGCGCGGCCTGACGCTGACTGTAGGGACTGGCGATGTTTCGGCTGCGCCCCATGGCGCCATCGTGTTGCGCAGGACGACCGGCGCCATGTCTCCCAACACGGAGAGCTATGGCCTCGATGTCGCGCCGGGCGGCGTTGTGGTGTCCGCTGGAACGCGCGCTGGCCTGTTCTATGGCGGTATCACGCTGTGGCAGCTCTTGACCAAGAACGAGAGCAAGGTCGATCACGTCGATATTTCCACGATGCATATCGACGACCAGCCGCGCTTTGCCTGGCGCGGGTTGATGCTCGATTCCGTGCGCCATTTCCAGTCTCCCGCCTTCGTGAAGTCGTTTATCGACGCGATGGCGCTGCACAAACTCAACGTCCTGCAATGGCATCTGACCGACGATCAGGGCTGGCGGCTCGAAATCAAGAAATATCCAAGGCTCACGAGCGTTGGTGCCTGGCGCGTGCCGGCGGGCCATGCCGCGGCGAAGGATATCGATCCGGCCACCAGGAAGCCGAGACTTTATGGCGGCTTCTATACCCAGGACGAAGTGCGCGACATCGTCGCTTATGCGCAAAAGCGCAACGTGACCATTGTGCCCGAGATCGAAATGCCCGGTCACGCGATGGCGGCCATTGTGGCGTATCCGCAGCTCGGCTGCCTAGATCACCCGCCGACGGAGGTTTCAAGCGACTGGGGCGTTTTCCCCTATCTCTACAATATCGATGATTCCACCTTCGCCTTCCTGGAGGATGTACTCAGCGAAACGATGAGCCTCTTCCCCAGCACTTACATCCACATCGGCGGTGATGAGGCGGTGAAGGATCAGTGGAAGGCCTCGCTGAAAATCCAGGCGCAGATGCATGCCTTGGGCATTGCGAATGAAGATGCCCTGCAAGGCTATTTCACGGCGCGGATCGGGAAGTTCTTGGAGGCGCATGGGCGCAGGCTGATCGGCTGGGACGAAATTCTGCAGGGCGGCGTGCCGCCGGACGCCACGATCACCTCATGGCGCGGCATTGACGGCGCAGTCACCGCCGCCAAGACCGGGCACGATGCCGTGCTTGCACCGGCGCCAGTCTTCTATTTCGACAACCGGCAGGCTGAGGGCGCGAATGAACCGCCGGGCCGCGGCGCTATTGTGTCGCTTAAGGATGTCTATGATTTCGATCCCACGCCACCCTCGCTGACGGCGCAACAACAGGAACACATTATCGGTCTTCAGGCGAATATCTGGACCGAACACATCCGCACCGAAGATCGTGTGGACTATGCGGCATTCCCGCGCGCCGCGGCGCTGGCCGAATTGGCCTGGTCGCCCGCCAGCGAGCACAATTGGCAAAACTTCCTCGCGCGGATACCGGCGCAGTTCGATCGCTACCGTGCGCTAGGGATTGCGCATTCGGAGGCGGTATTGGCGCAGAGCGCCGACATACTTCCTGCATTGCGGCGCGATAGCCACGAACTGAAGCTGTGCAGCAATAGCATTCCACTTTCCCTGGAAGACGATGCGCCGCTTAACGGCCCCCGCGCCACGTTTCTTGTCGACATCATGAACCCGTGCTGGATTTTCCCCCAGGTCGATCTTTCCGGGATCGCGGCGGTCAAGGCTGGCGTCGGTCAGCTGCCGTTCAATTTCCAGATCGGCGACGACATACACAAGATCGCGCTCTTGCCACCGGCCACGCCGGATGGCGAGCTTGAGGTGCATATCGATAGCTGCACCGGCGAACGCATCGCCGTCTTGCTACTCGCGCCAGCCGTTGCAAACGATGCGGTCACGACCCTGAGTGCGGCGATTGCGCCGCGCCAAGGTGTCCACGATTTGTGTTTCGTCTTCACGCGCCACAGTGTCGATCCCATCTGGGCAATCGATTGGGTGCAACTCGTTCGGGCGAACGGTTCGCCAAAGGAGTAGACATTGTCCAATCTCGTGCTGGTCGCGCCGATGCAGGGTTGGGTGGCGCCGCTCGACGAAGTGCCCGATCCGGTGTTCTCCGAACGCATTCTGGGTGATGGGTTGGCAATCGATCCGACGGGCTCGACGCTTCACGCACCCTGCGATGGCGTTATCTTGTCGTCCGCCAATCACGCGGTCACGATACGCGCGTCGAACGGCGCGGAGATTCTCATTCATGTCGGTCTGGAAACCGTTGCGCTGGGCGGGCAGGGGTTTATCGGGCATGTACGCGAGGGCAAATCGGTCAAGGCGGGCGATCCGCTTCTCACCTTTGACCTCGAATTTCTCGCCTCGCGCGTTAAGAGCCTGATTTCACCGATCGTCATCACCAATGGCGATGGCTTCCAAATCGAAAACCGCAGCCACGACCGGGAATTGAAAATCGGCGACGCACTCATGGAGCTGCGGCCAATCGCAGGCGACGCATCGGGGCCGGGCGCAGCGGGAGCGGTCGTCTCCCGCGAGGTTGTCGTCGCCCTGGCGCATGGACTTCACGCGCGCCCCGCCGCGATTCTATCGAACTGCGCCAAGCGCTTCGGCGCGGAAATGTCCCTCTTGTTGGGTAGTCGTCGTGTCAACGCCAAGAGCGTCGCGGCGTTGATGTCGCTCGGCGTACGCTGCAACGATACCGTCACTGTTGAAGCGACCGGCGCCGACGCGGACAAAGCGGTTGCAGCCGTTGTCGACCTGATCAAGGCGGGGCTTGGCGAAACGCCGGTCACATCGGCGGTCAAAGCTGTGGCCAAGGCGCTACCGAGCCAGCCATCGTACCAGGATGATGCCAATGTGGTGCGCGGCATTCGTGCGGCGCCGGGCATGGCGCTGGGACGCGCCGTCCATTTTCGGATCGCCGAGATTGCCACGCCGGAGCAGGGCAAGGGCATCGCCTACGAAATGGGTGAGTTTCGCCGCGCCTTGGGCGATGTGCGCTTAGGGCTGGAGCGCGCGGCATCGTCGGGCGACCGTCAGCGAAGGGATATTCTGTCGGCCCATATCGCATTGATCGACGATCCCGAACTTTATCACAATGCGGTCAAGTTCATCGAATTGGGCAAGGGGGCGGGCTTTGCCTGGCGGCAGTCGGTTCGCGGCTTTTCCGATGCTTTCAAAGCGATGGATGACGCGCGCATGCGCGAGCGCGCCGGCGATCTTCTCGATCTCGAACGGCAGTTTCTCGTCGCCTTGACGGGCACCGCACCGAGCCATGGCATCGACTTGCCGCATAATGCGATCCTCATCGCCCAGGAACTCTTGCCCTCCGATCTTGTGTCGCTGGACGCATCCAAGCTGGCCGGTTTTGTTACCTCCGGCGGGGGACCGACGTCGCATGTGGCCATCATCGCCGCCGGCATGAATATCCCCGCTCTGGTGGGCGCAGGCTCCGGCATCGAACGCGTCCCGGAAGGGGCTGAGGTGCTGCTTGATGCGGATGCTGGCATCTTGCGTCTCAATCCCGACGCGGCGGCGACGGCATCGGCACGAGCTGCCATTGCCGCACAGAAACAGCGCGGCGCCGATGCCATGGCGAATGCAGCGCAAGAATGCCGCACGGCGGATGGAACGCGTATCGAAGTGTTCGCCAATCTCGGCAAGGGATCCGAAGAGGCGGCGTCCGCCGTCGCCCTTGGCGCGGAAGGCTGCGGTTTGTTGCGCACCGAATTTCTTTTCATGGATCGCGAGGCTCCGCCCAGCGAAGACGAGCAGTTCGAAGCCTATCAGGCGATTGCTGACGCTCTTCAGGGGCGCCCTTTCATCCTGCGTACCTTCGATGTCGGCGGCGACAAACCGGTCGCCTATTTGCCATTCCCGCCGGAGGAAAACCCGGCGCTGGGTTTGCGCGGCGTGCGCGCGGGGTTCTGGTGGCCCGACCTGCTTCGGGCGCAATTTAGCGCTGCGCTCCGGGTTACGCCCGCCGGTCAATGCAAGATCATGCTTCCGATGGTCTCCTCGCTCGGCGAATTGACGAGCGCGCGCGCAATCCTCGATGCGCTGTGCGAGGTGCGCGGCGACATGGCAAGAATTCCCCTCGGCGTGATGATCGAAACACCGTCATCCGCCCTGATCGCGGACCAGCTGGCACGCGAGGCGGATTTCCTCTCCATCGGCACCAATGATCTTACTCAATATGTATTGGCGATGGATCGCGGGCATCCCCAACTCGCGGGACAGATCGATGCGTTGCATCCTGCCGTCTTGCGGCTCATCGCCCAGGCCGCCGCGGCCGCGCGCGCCGCGGGAAAACCAATCGGCGTGTGTGGCGGATTGGCGGCCGACGCGGCAGCGGTGCCGCTTCTGCTTGGTTTGGGCATCGGGGAATTGTCGGTGCCGCCGCCTGCGATCCCGATCTTGAAAGCAGCCATTCGCGCCCTCGCGATGGATGAATGCCGCGCCGTTGCGCAAGAAGCATTGACCCTGGAATCGCCGGCAGCCGTGCGCGCCTTGGTGCGTGCACGTTGGCCGAATGCCCAGCAAAGGGGTACGCCATGAAATCCGCCCTCGAAACGCTACAGCCGCTCGGCCGCGCCTTGATGCTGCCGATTGCGGTTCTGCCGGTGGCAGGACTTCTGCTGCGCCTGGGGCAACCCGATCTTTTCAACGTGCAATTCATCGCGGCAGCGGGCAACGCAATTTTTTCCAATCTCGGTATGCTGTTCGCCATCGGCGTGGCGGTCGGTCTCGCCAGGGAAAATCACGGCGCGGCAGGCCTTGCGGGAGCTGTTTGCTTTTTGGTGGCCACGATGGGCGCGCAAACGCTGGTGAATGTGCCGCCCGAGGCGCTCGCCGGTTTCTCCGGCGCGGCGCGCGGGTTGGCGTCGGACGCTTACAAGGCGGCCGCTTTGGCGAAACTCGGCGTGCCCACGGGCATCGCGTCGGGTTTGATCTCGGGCTGGCTCTATAACCGCTTCCACAACATCAAGCTGCCCGATTATCTGGCCTTCTTCGGCGGACGGCGGTTCGTTCCCATCGCCGCAGGATTCGCCGCTCTGGGCCTCGCCGCGATTATCGGGTTCGGCTGGCCCTACATTGAGCACGGGATGGACGTCCTCAGCCATGCGGTGCTCGGCGCCGGCGCGTTCGGCCTCTTTATCTATGGGGTGCTGAACCGGCTGTTAATCGTCACCGGCCTGCACCACATCCTCAACAACATCGCCTGGTTCATTCTCGGCGATTATCACGGCACGACGGGCGACTTGAAGCGCTTTTTTGCCGGCGATCCCACTGCGGGCGCGTTTATGTCCGGGTTCTTTCCGGTGATGATGTTCGGTCTGCCGGCGGCATGTCTTGCGATGTATCACACCGCGCGTCCCGACCGGCGCAAGGCGGTCGGTGGATTGCTTGCCTCTATGGCGCTGACGGCATTTCTTACCGGCGTCACCGAGCCGATCGAATTCAGCTTTATGTTTTTAGCGCCGCTGCTCTATGCCATTCACGCGGTGCTGACCGGTGCTTCCATGGTCATTATGAACGCATTGGACATTCGGCTTGGCTTCGGATTTTCCGCGGGTCTGTTCGACTATGTCATCAACTTCAACAAGGCGACGCATCCGCTACTGCTCTTGCCGGTCGGCGCGGCGTATTTTGCCCTCTATTACAGCGTTTTCCGCTTTGCCATCGTCAAATTCGATCTGAAAACGCTTGGCCGTGGCGACGATGCGCAATCCTCTTTTGCGCCCATTCAGGATGCGGAGGGGCGCGGCCGCGCCTTTGCCGATGCGCTGGGCGGCGCGGAGAATCTCGAGAGCGTTGACGCCTGCACCACGCGGCTGCGCCTTGTCATGAAAAATTCCTCTGCTATCGACGAGCCGAGGCTTAAGGCGCTGGGTGCGCGCGGCTTCGTGCGCCCATCCGCCAATGGGCTTCAGGTTGTTTTGGGACCAATCGCCGATCAGGTCGCGGGTGAAATACGTGCGGCTCTTACGCAACGCGGCGTGCCGCGCAATGCTGGACCAGCAATCGCTTCTCAACGGGTGGCCAAGGCGGAACCTGTAACCGCCGCGTCTTCCATTGCACCGGCGGAAATTTCGGCATTGTTGTCGGGGCTCGGCGGGGCCGCGAATATCAAGCAGATCGCAACTTGTTCAAGCAGGCTGCGCGTCGATGTGCGCAGCGTCGCAATGGTCGACGAAGCCGCCTTGCGCGCCGCAGGTTCGCGCGGCGTGGTGAAGTTTCGCGAGAGCGTCCATGTGGTGATGGGACCGAAAGCCGGCAATGTCGCCCAGCTTCTATGCGCTGAATTGGGCCTGTCTCCATAGTTATCGATCAGTAGGAGTATGTCGGCCTCTCAGGAAGGCAAAAGAGCTTCGCCCGGCCGGTGCAGTCAAGCCGCGCAGGAAGCTTCTTGCGTTCCGAACAGCTGAACTCAGGCCGTCGCCTTCGTCAGAGCGCGTCGGCGTCGGTTTCGCCGGTGCGCACGCGCATAGCGGCGTCGAGTTCGACGACGAAGATTTTCCCGTCTCCGACCGCCCCGCTTCGCGCCGCGCCCCTTATGGTGGAGATCACCTCCTCGGCGCGTTCGTTGGTCACGGCGACTTCGACCTTGAGCTTTGGAACGAAGGAGATGGCGTATTCCGCGCCGCGATAGATTTCCTTATGACCTTTCTGGCGGCCATAGCCGCGCACCTCGGTCACGGTCATGCCTTCGTTGCCGATTGCCGCGAGCGCCGCGCGAACGGAATCCAGCTTGTGTGGTTGGATGATGGCGATAACGAGCTTCATGGCGTTCTCTCCATCCTTAGGTGTCGCGATGATAGCCCGCTTCTCCATGATAGGAGAAATCGAGGCCCTGAATCTCGAACTCGCGGTCGGTGCGCAGTCCGCAGACGCTTGCAACGACTTTCACGATAACGAATGTCACCGCGAGTGACCAGAACAGTGTGATCCCTATTCCCTGCGCCTGGATGGAGAATTGTTCGAGCACCGGGCGCGCCAGGCCCGTGCCGCCGGCGCCGAATACGGCGGCGAAGGGCAGCAGCAAACTGCCGAGCGCGCCGCCGACACCGTGAACGCCGAGTACATCGAGCGCATCGTCCACCTTGAAGCCGCGTTTGACGATGCCGACCGCGCCGTAACAGACCACGCCGCCCACGAAGCCGAGGGCGACAGCGCCAAGCGGCCCGACAAAGCCCGATGCCGGCGTGATCGTGGCAAGGCCCGCGACGGTCCCCGTCACCGCGCCGACCAGACTGGGCTTGCCGTATTTGATCCATTCGATGGCGACCCAGACGCAGGTCGCCGTCGCTGCCGCAAGATGTGTCGCCAGCATGGTCATGCCCGCGTCGGCGCCCGCCTTGAGTGCGCTGCCCGCATTGAACCCGAACCAGCCGACCCACAGGAGCGCCGCGCCGACCATCACCATCCACGGCGCGTGGGGCGGGCGGATGCCGTGCGGAAAATCCCGGCGCGGCCCTAACATCCAGGCCACCAGTATGGCCGAAACGCCCGCCGTCAGATGAACGACGATGCCGCCGGCGAAATCCATCACGCCGCGCGCGGCCAGAAAGCCGCCGCCCCAAACCCAATGCGCGACGGGCGCATAAACCAACACCAGCCAGAGGCCCGAGAACAACAGCACCGCGCTGAAGCGAATGCGTTCGACATAAGCGCCGATGATCAGCGCCGGGGTGATGATCGCGAAGGTCATCTGGAACATCACAAAGACACTTTCGGGAACATGCGTGCCGGGACGCACCGCACCGCGCGTCAGCTGCATCAGGAACGCGTTATCGAGGTTTCCCAGCCAGGGACCGGTGCCCGAAAAGACTTCGCTGTAGACGAACGCGAACCACAACAGCGAAACCAGCGCGGCGACCGCCACGCATTGAAACAGCACGGAGAGGATGTTCTTGGCCTGGACGAGGCCGGCATAGAAAAATCCCAGCGCTGGCAGCGTCATCATCAGCACCAGGATGCTGGATATCATCAGCCAGGCGGTATCGGCCCCGTCGATCATGGTCTCTCCCCTCGCGGGCGGCTGCGCCTGCTTATTGGTTAGGCAAGATGCAGAAATATGCGTCAGTCGCAAGGCGACATGTTGCCGGATGCAGCGCTGCGACGAACGATTCTTGCGCATCGCCTTGACACCCCATTTTGGCGGTGAAAGCGTCCAACCATGCTCAAGATTCAGCCGATTGTGCCGCGTGACCGCCCCGAGCCGGATCGCAATGCCATTACGGCGTTCGACCAGGACCTGATCGATTCGGTCGCCGTGAACCGCAGCGCCGCCGAGCGCCGGGTGGCGACGCTTCCGGGGCGGCGGACGGTCAAGAAAGAATGGCAGGCGGCCTGGCTGGTCAAAGCCGTGCAATGCATCGATCTCACCACACTGGCGGGCGACGACACGCCGGGCCGCGTGCGGCGGCTCTGCGCCAAGGCGCGCCAGCCGGTGCGTCAGGATTTGCTGGACGCGATGGGCATCGGGGCGCTCGGCGTCACCACCGGCGCGGTATGCGTCTATCACGCGATGGTGGAGACCGCGGCTGAGGCGTTGGCGGGCAGCAACATTCCCGTAGCCGCCGTATCGACGGGATTTCCCGCCGGGCTGACGCCCCTGCCGCTGCGCATCAAGGAGATCGAGATGTCGCTCGCCGCCGGGGCGGACGAAATCGACATCGTGATCGACCGTTCGCATGTTCTCACGGGGAATTTTCGCGCGGTGTATGACGAGATGCGCGCTTTCCGCGAGGCCTGTGGCACAGCGCATGTGAAGGCGATCATTGGCGCGGGTGATCTTGGGACGCTGGCGAATGTCGCGCGCGCCTCCTTCGCCTGCATGATGGCGGGCGCGGATTTCATCAAGACCTCCACCGGCAAGGAGGTGACGAACGCGACCTTGCCGGTTGCGCTGACGATGGTTCGCACCATCCGCGCCTGGCATGAGATGACGGGACACAAGGTCGGGTTCAAACCGGCGGGCGGCATCTCCACCGCCAAGGACGCGATGAACTATCAATTCGTGATGAAGGAAGAACTGGGCACCGATTGGCTGCAGCCGAATCTGTTCCGGCTTGGCGCATCGAGCCTTCTCACCGACATCGAACGGCAATTGGAGCATTATGTTAGCGGGCGCTATTCCTCGGCGCACCGCCACCCGATGGGTTGAATGATGACAGTGACAATGGACATCCCCTTTTTCTTGATCTCCCCCTTGCGGGGAGGTCGAAGCGCGAAGCGCTTCGGGTGGGGGGGGCTGTCGCGATTTACCCCCACCCGGAGCATTTTTCGCTCCGCTCCAAATGCTCCGACCTCCCCGCAAGGGGGAGGTGGGTTCAGATATAGGCACTCACCGCAATGACTAACGTCGCCGAAATTCTCGGGACCATGGACTATGGCCCAGCGCCGGAAAGCGCCGCGCCCGCCGAAGCATGGCTGGACAAACACAATCGCCGTTTTGGACTGTTCATCGGCGGGGAATGGGCTGAGGCCAAAGGCTCGCGCTTCGACAGCATCAATCCCGCAACCAGCAAGGTGCTGGCTTCGTTGGGCGAAGCCACGGTGGAGGATGTGGATGCAGCGGTCGCGGCGGCTCGCGCCGCGCAGCCCGGCTGGGCCAAGCTCGGCGGCCACGGACGGGCGAAGTTTCTCTATGCGCTGGCGCGGCTGGTGCAGAAACACGCGCGGCTGTTCGCCGTGCTGGAAACCATGGACAACGGCAAGCCGATCCGCGAGACGCGCGACATCGATGTGCCACTGGTCGCGCGCCATTTCACTTACCATGCGGGTTGGGCGCAGCTGATCGAGGCGGAATTCCCCGGCCATGTACCGCTGGGCGTCGCTGGACAGATTATTCCGTGGAATTTTCCGCTGCTGATGCTGGCGTGGAAGATTGCGCCTGCTTTGGCCTGCGGTAACACGGTTGTGCTGAAACCGGCCGAGGACACAAGCCTGACCGCGCTGCTGTTCGCCGAAATCTGCCAGGAGGCGCGCCTGCCCAAAGGCGTCGTTAATATCGTGACCGGCGCGGGCGCGGTGGGCGAGGCGATCGTCAATCATCCAGATATCGACAAGATCGCCTTTACCGGCTCGACGGAGGTGGGCCGCGCCATAGCACTGGCGACCGCCGGGACGGGCAAGAAGCTGACGCTGGAACTCGGCGGCAAATCGCCTTTCGTGGTGCTCGAGGACGCCGATCTGGATGCGGCGGTCGAAGGCGCGGTCGATGCCATCTGGTTCAATCAGGGTCAGGTTTGTTGCGCCGGTTCGCGCCTGCTGGTGCAGGAAAGCGTTGCCGAGCGCTTTCTCGACAAGTTGCGGGCGCGGATGGAAACGCTGCGGGTTGGCGATCCGCTCGACAAATGCACCGATATCGGCGCCATCGTTTCGCCGCTGCAGCACGCGCGCATCGAGAAATTGGTGGCGCAGGGCGTGCGCGACGGCGCGGTGCTGCATCAGCCCAAAGCCAAATGCCCGGAAGGGTGCTTTTATCCCCCGACGCTGCTCACCAATGTCGAGCCCGCGTCCGCGCTGGCGCAGGAGGAAATTTTCGGGCCGGTGCTGGTGTCGATGACATTTCGCACGCCCGCCGAGGCGGCACAGATTTCCAACAACACGCGCTATGGCCTGGCTGCCAGCGTGTGGAGCGAGAACATCAATGTCGCCCTCGATCTCGCGCCAAAGATCAAGGCGGGTGTCGTCTGGGTGAATTGCACAAACCAGTTCGATGCATCGAGCGGCTTCGGCGGCTATCGCGAATCCGGCTTTGGCCGCGAGGGCGGGCGCGAAGGGCTGATCGAATATCTGAAGCCTAAAGAGGCGAAGGCGGCAAAAAAGGTTGAGGCGCCCGCGCCCGCACCGACGATCACGCTGGAGGATGCGTTCGTCATCGACCGCACCGCGAAGCTATTCATCGGCGGCAAGCAGGCGCGGCCCGATGGCGGCTATAGCCGCGCCATCGTCTCGCCGTCGGGCGATTTCGTCGGCCATGTGGGCGAGGGTAGCCGCAAAGATATTCGCAACGCCGTCGAAGCGGCGGCGAAGGCGGAGAGCTGGGCGACGACAAGCGGCCATGCGCGCGCGCAGATACTTTACTACTGCGCCGAGAATCTTTCCGCCCGCGCGGCGGAATTCGCGGCCCGGCTGCGCGCCATGACGGGCGCGAGCAAAGCGGCGGCCACGCGCGAGGTCGAGGCATCTATCCGCCGTCTCTTTTGCTATGCTGCCTGGGCCGACAAATATGAGGGCGCGATCCACAATCCGCCCTTGCGCGGTGTGGTGCTGGCGATGAACGAACCTATGGGTATCATCGGCATCGCCTGCCCGGAGGAGGCGCCGCTCTTGGCATTCACCTCACTCTGGGCGCCAGCGGTCGCGATGGGCAATCGCGTGGTGATGGTGCCGTCCGAGCGCCATCCGCTGTCGGCGACGGACTTTTATCAAGTGTTGGAAACCTCCGACATGCCGGACGGTGTGGTGAACATCGTCACCGGCGCGCGCGACGGGCTGGCGGAGGTGTTGGCCGAGCATGGCGGCGTGGATGCGATCTGGTATTTCGGCGGCGCGGGCAAGCGCATCGAAGAAGGCGCGGCGGCGGACCTCAAGCGGACATGGATTGGCGGGATTTGGGACGGCGAAGGGCGCGAATTTCTTGCCCGCGCGACGCAGGTCAAGAATGTCTGGATACCTTATGGGGCTTGAGCGGCGATGACACGCCAAGCTTATCGTGCCGCGATCTTTCATCTGTTGGACGATGGTGCGGACGCTTATCAAGCGTTCGATGACGGCGTTCTCGTCATCGAGGAAGGCCATGTCGCGCAGGTTGGCGCATGGGCCGATCTTGCTTCGCAACTTGGCGGGGTGAAAATCGAACATTATCCCGGCGGGCTGATCGTGCCGGGCTTTGTCGATGCCCATGTGCATTACCCGCAAGTGGATATTACCGCCGCGCCGGGATCGAATTTGCTGGAATGGCTTTCGACTTATGCGTTTCCGACGGAGTCGCGCTTTCACCACAAAGACGTAGCGGCGGAAACCGCGCGCTTTTTTCTCGATCAACTGATCCGGGGCGGCACGACCACGGCGATGGTTTTTGCGACGGCGCACAAGGTGGCCGCAGAGGCGCTGTTCGAGGAAGCCTTCGCGCGCAACATGCGCCTCATCACCGGCAAGGTGCTGATGGACAGCAATGCGCCGCCTGGAATTTCCGATACCGCGGAGACTGGTTATCAGGAAAGCCGCGCACTGATCCGCGCCTGGCAGGGCAAGGGGCGGCTGGGCTATGCGGTGACGCCGCGATTCGCGCTGACCTCCAGCGCGCGCCAGCTTGAATTGGCGGGGCGCTTGCTGGTGGAACATCCCGGCGTGCATCTACAAACCCATCTGTCGGAAAATCTGGACGAATTGGCGGCGGTGCGGCGCATGTTTCCCGATTGCGCGGATTATTTCGCGGTCTATGAGAAGTTCGGGATGGCGACGCCGCATTCGGTGTTCGCGCATTGCCTGCATCTCTCGCCGGGCGAGTGGTCGCGTCTGGGCAAATCCGGCGCCAATGTCGCGTTCTGTCCGACTTCAAATTTGTTCTTGGGCAGCGGCTTGTTCGACATGGCGGCGGCCGAGCGGGAGGCCGTGCGCGTCGGTCTTGGAACCGATGTCGGCGCGGGCACCAGCTTGTCCTTGCTGGCGACGATGAACGAGGCCTACAAAGTCGGCCGGATGAAGAACCACACGCTGAACGCTTACAAGTTGTTCTATATGGCCACGCTGGGTGGGGCGCGCGCGCTGCGCCTGGACGATAAGATCGGCAATTTCGAGACCGGCAAGGAAGCCGATTTCCTGGTGCTCGACGCCGAGGCGTTGCCGCTGCTTCGCCGCCGCCTTGATCATGTGGAATTGCTGGCCGAGAGGCTTTTCGCGTTCGCAATCCTGGGCGATGACCGCGCCGTCGCACGCACCTATGTCGCCGGAGAATTGGCTTATGCGCGGGAGGTACAGCCGTGACGGAGAAATTTCCACTCGCCGAACTGCATTGCCATTTGGAAGGCAGCATCGCGCCAGCCATGGCGCGCCGCCTCGCCGCCAAGCATGGCGTGGACATTTCCGATGTTCACGCGGGCGACGATACCTATCTGTGGAATAATTTCGCGGAATTTATTGTGACCTTCGACCGCATCAGCGAAGTGGTGGTGACGCCGCAGGATTATTTCGACATCACGCGCGACTATTATGTCCGCGCGGCGAGCGAAGGGCTGATCTACGGCGAGACCTTCGTCTCGCCCACGCATGCCGAGCACAAAGGCGTTTCCTATGAGGCGCTGATTGACGCGGTGGATGCGGGCATGGCGGCGGCGGAGCGCGAGACCGGCGTCATCGCGCGCATCATCGTGACTTGTGTGCGCCATATGGGTCCAGAAAGGGCCGAGACTATCGCGAAGCTGACGGAACGCTTTCCCCATCGCCGGGTGACGGGCTTCGGCATGGGCGGCGACGAGAATGTTTGCGTGCCCAAGGATTTCGCGCGCGCCTTTGCAATCGCGCGCGGCGCTGGCTTGGGACTGACCGCGCATGCCGGGGAACTGGCGGGACCGCAAAGCCTGCTGGCGGCCATTCGCGATCTTGGGATTTCGCGGGTCGGCCATGGTGTGCGGGCAAATGAAGATCCGAAGGCTATGGCAGAGCTCAAGGATCGCGGCATCACGATGGAGCTATGCCCCAGTTCGAACGTGGCGCTGGGCCTGTTTCCCGACGTGGCGGGTCATCCCGTCGTGCGTTATGCGCGCGAAGGGTTGCTGGCCACGATCAATTCGGACGATCCGCCCTATTTCTCCATCAGTATCGGCTCGGAATACGCCAAGGTGGCGAAGGCGCACGACCTGGACGCGAAGGAGTTACTGGGTTTTACGCGCCGGGCGGTCGAGGCGGCATTCTGCGAGGACGACATCAAGCGCGCGTTGCTCGCCCGTATCGAAATTTACGGATCGACAATCTGAATCCACATTGCCAAGCCGCCTTGGCGCATGGCAGCTTTGGCCATGAGCGAACTTGAATCTTTTGTCGTCGGCCTGCCCAAAGCCGAGCTTCACCTGCATCTTGAAGGCAGCCTCGAGCCGGAGCTGATGTTCGCCATCGCGCGGCGCAACAAGATCGAAATTCCTTTCAAGACTGTTGAGGAGGTCCGCAGCGCCTATCGTTTTTCGAACCTCCAAGATTTTCTCGACATCTATTATCGCGGCGCTCAGGTGCTGCGAACGGAGGAAGACTTTTACGAGCTGACGCTGGCATACCTCACGCGCGCCGCCGCCCGCGGTGTGCGCCATGCCGAAGTCTTCTTCGATCCGCAAACGCATACCGAGCGCGGCGTGGCGTTTGGCGTTGTGGCCGATGGAATCTTGCGAGCGCTGGCGGAGGGCGAGACACGGCTTGGCATTACATCGAAACTCATTCTGTGTTTTCTGCGCCATCTAAGCGAAGAAGACGCCTTCGCCACGTTGATAGAGGCCGACCCCTGGCTCGATCGCATCGCGGGGGTTGGTCTCGACTCGTCGGAGATGGGCAATCCGCCGTCCAAATTCGTGCGCGTATTCGATGCGGCGCGCGCCGCAGGGCTTCGCCTTGTCGCGCATGCGGGCGAAGAGGGGCCGCCGGACTATGTGTGGGACGCTCTCGATCTTTTGCATGTCGATCGCATCGATCACGGCAACCGGGCGCTGGAAGACGACAAGCTCGTCGCGCGATTGGCCGCGGAGCAAATGACGCTGACCGTTTGCCCGCTGTCCAATCTCAAACTTTGCGTGGTGAAGGATTTGCGCGAGCATCCCTTGAAGCGGATGCTGGCGCTTGGGCTGCGCGCGACCGTGAATTCCGACGATCCGGCCTATTTCGGCGGATATGTGGACGACAATTTTCTGGCCGTGGCGAAGGCGCTGGCGTTGACCAAGGCGGAGATTGTGACGCTGGCGAAGAACAGCTTTCTCGGCTCGTTTCTGGGCAAAGAAAAAATATCGCACCACCTGGCGACCGTTGATGCATATGCAGCGGTCGCAACAGGCGGCATGGAAGATTCACATTAGAAATTGGCGGATAGCGGCGCAAACGTGCTGATCGGTCACGTACTTCCCCCAATCGACGGGCGCAGGACCCAAGTAATGTACTCGGGAAACTTACGCTGATCGTTCATTTGCTCTATGTTTTATGGCCTCGCAGCGACGGACAAAGATTCGCTGGGCAAGCCTGGGGAGGCCGCAGTGAAAGCACCAAAATTTGATTGGAAAAACATCGACTGGTTTTCGCCGAAACCATCGAAGGAACGAATCATTATCGGTGTCGCCGTGCTGGTGGTTTTGTTCGGCGGCTATTATTTGAGTACCGCTATTTCGTCTTCTCCGTCGGCGCCGGGGCAATTAAGCCATGGCCCAGGCCCGTCGCGCGCCGGTCAGGACATGGCGTCGAGCGGATCCGAACCCATTCCACTGCAACCGGTGGGCGGTGGAAACTGCAGAAGCTATGCACCCGCCGGCTGGCACGTGACAGACGAAAACCAACAGGGCACGGCCTTCACGGTGGCATCGCCGGACGGCAGCATGACCGCGAGCTACGGCGCGGTAGGCGTGAATGGCGGCGCGGCGCAAGGGCTTTATGGTGCGCAATTCCGCACACCGGAGAATTTTGCACTTTTCAGCGTCAATGCCCTGACGAACGAGCAGGTGCAGGTAACGGGCCCTGAAGAAGCGTTCGGCAATTATCAGGTTTTGAATTTTGCGACGGCCAGCCACCGCGGCTACGCGATGTTGTACAGGTTTCCAATCCCAGCCGATCCGGCAGGTTACGGCCTTATCATGCGCATCGCGATCGGTAACGCGAGCGATCCCAAATCGGTATCGCAGGCGGGGAGTGTCGCGGCCGCGACGCGTTGCACATCGCAACTTGTGCCGCCGCCAGCCGACTTGCCGCGCCCCACCATCGACGACAAAACGCATGGCACGGGCAAATCCGGGGACGACGACGTGACGATGGCGGGAACCTACAACGCGCAACTCGGCACCGGCTGGGTGCATGACGCCGCGGGCAACAATTACAACGTGGACGTCACGAACGATTACAGCCCAAACGGCCCAGATGGCGCGGGCTATTACAAGCACAATGGCAACGACTGGATTAAACTGGAGAACGGGATGAGTGAATGAAATGCTCATCGCCCGTCATTTGGCGGAAATCGATGCCTTTGCCGCGATGCGGTAGAACGCGCCTTCCGGCCCGGCTTCTGCTATGATGCGAGGCATAGACCAATAATTTGTGGGGAGGATGTCATGTCGAAGCCATTCACGATCATCGCAGCGCTCTTGTTATTTGTGGTCGCCGCCGCGCATGCCTACCGCGCTTATGCGGGCCTCGACCTCATCGTCGCAGGTCACGCCATTCCGATCTTGGCAAGCTGGATTTGCGCGGTGGTTGCGGCCTTCCTGGGAATTATGCTGTTCGTCGAACGCGGCAAGTAACGTGGCCGTGCGGTATTCGTGTCGAGCAGGCGAACGCATGACGGTTCGCCTGCTAATGATGCAGCACGCTCAGATAAGCGCCGATGTCATAGGGCCAGATCAGGATGGCGAGCGCGCCCGGCCAGAAGGCGAGCTTGAGATAACCGATGGTGAACAGCCATCCCGCTACCCACGCCATCCCGGAAATTCCGTTTACGATTTTGATCTTTTCCATGGTCGCAGTCTCCCCTCCACGCAATCTAACCATGCACCGCGCCGCGCACAAATTTGCCGGTGTCGCAGCGCCCCCTTCGCTTCGCTCGCAAGTGCTCGCTTAGCACTTCCCCCACTTCGTGGGGGCAGAAACCTTAGCGGAACGCCGGTTCGGTGAAGCTGCGCAGTTTGCGCGAGTGGAGCGTACCGGCATGGGCCTCCTTGCGCATCAGTTCCAATGCGCGAATACCGATCAGCAGATGCTGGCCGACGCGCTCTTCGTAGAAAGCGTCGGCCATGCCGGGCAGCTTGATCTCGCCATGCAGAGGACGGTCGGAGACGCAGAGCAGCGTCCCATAGGGCACGCGGAAGCGGTAGCCATTGGCGGCGATGGTGGCGGATTCCATATCGATGGCGATGGCGCGCGACTGGTTGAAACGCACCGCCAACTCATCGAAGCGTAATTCCCAGTTGCGGTCGGCGGTGGTGACGACAGTACCGGTGCGCAGCCGCTCCTTTAACACCTGGCCGCTTGCGCCGGTGATTTCCGTCACGGCACGCGCCAGCGCCACTTGCACTTCGGCAATCGGCGGCACGGGAATAGCGGTCGGCAACATTTCGTCGAGCACTTGGTCGTCGCGCAGATAGGCATGCGCCAGTACGTAATCGCCGAGTCTTTGGCTGGCGCGCAGGCCGCCGCAATGACCCACCATCAGCCAGACATGCGGGCGCAGCACGGCAAGATGGTCGGTCACGGTTTTGGCGTTCGACGGGCCGACGCCGATGTTCACCAGCGTAATGCCGTCGCCGCCGGGCTGCACCAGATGATAGGCCGGCATTTGCGGCAGCTTGGCGAGGGGAGGCGTTCCGGGAGGCTTGCCGCGCTCGGTCACGCGGTTTCCCGGCTCAATGAAACGCGCGGCGCGGCCTTCCTCGATTTCCTTCAAGCTGTAGTCGATGAACTCATCGATATAGCGCTGATAGTTGGTAAACAGCACGAAGCTCTGGAAATTCGCGGGATCGGTGCCGCTGTAATGGCGCAGGCGATGCAGCGAGAAATCTACCCGCTCGGCGGAGAACAGCGAGAGCGGCTCGGGCCCGGGGCCTTGCCATTTCCCGCCGTCGACCATGGTGTCGTGGGCCGCATCGAGGCGTGGCAACGGAAAGCGCTCCGCCAGCATGACGCGCCGCCGATCGTCGAGCTGGGACGCAGCGCGCTCCACCGCGAAGGTGAGCGGAATAGGCGAGCGGCTTTTGCCGACATAAATCGCGGCGTTGTAGTTGTGGACCAGCAGCGACAGCTGTTCGATCAGATAGCTGCGGAACAGGCGTGGCGCGGTGATCGTGGTGCCGTAGCGGCCGGGATGGCTGACCTTTCCGAAGGCGAGGCTTGTCGAGCGCGGCATCGCGCCAGGCGCCACGGTGATGCTGAGATAAGGATAGACCGGATGGTCGCCGGCCTCGGCGGGCTCATCGCGCGAAAAGGCGGTGAAGTCTTTTTCAATGGCCGCGATGGCTTCGTCGTAGAGCGCGACCAGCCGGTCATAGGCCTCCTGCGGCGTTTCGCAACGAACCATCTCGATTGCGGTTACATCGCCGAATGATGCGGAATTCTTTTGCTTGTTCATGGCGCTCACAGGAATGACGTGCCGACCGGCAGCGGGTCAAGGCCAAGATGGCGGGCGATGGATTGGCCGATGTCGGCGAAGCTGCTGCGAATGCCGATCGCACCCGGCGCGATGCCGGGCCCGAAGGCCAGAATGGGTACGTATTCGCGGGTATGGTCGGTGCCGGGCCACGTTGGATCGCAGCCGTGATCGGCGGTGAACACGACCAGATCGCCCGGCCTCAGCGCGGCTTGCAGCCCTGGTATGCGCGCGTCGAATTCCTCCAGCGCGCGCGCATAGCCAGCCACGTCGCGGCGGTGGCCGAAGGATTGGTCGAAATCCACGAAATTGGCGAAGGCGATCGAGCCGTCCGGCCCAGTCTTCACACAGTCGATCATGGTGTCGAAAATTTCGCGGTTGCCGTCAGCCTTCAAGCTTTGAGTGATGCCGTGGCCGGCGAAGATGTCCGAGATCTTGCCGATGCCGACAACCTCGCGGCCCATGGCTTTCGCGCGGTCGAGAAGCGTGGGTTGGTGCGGCGGCGTGGCGTAGTCGTGGCGACCCGCCGTGCGTTTGAACGCGCCGGGCCGCTCGCCGATAAAGGGCCGCGCGATGACGCGCCCGACATTGTATTCGTCCACCAGCCTGCGGGCGATCTCGCAGACCTCATAGAGCCGAGCGAGGCCGAAATGGGTTTCGTGGGCGGCGATCTGGAAAACGGAATTGGCGGAGGTGTAACAAATCGCCTTACCGGTCGCGATATGCTCGGCACCGAGCTTTTCGATGATCTCGGTGCCCGAGGCGTGGCAATTGCCCAGAATGCCCGGCAGTCCCGCGCGTGCGACTAGCGCATCCGTCAGCGCGGCGGGGAAGGTGGGAATTGTGCGCGGGAAATAGCCCCAGTCGTATTCCACCGGCAGGCCCATCATCTCCCAATGCCCGCTGGGCGTGTCTTTGCCGCGGCTGAGCTCGGCGGCGCAGCCGTAGCGCCCAATGATCGGGCCGTGCGGCATTGGGCCGACGCGCGGATCGGCTTGCGTGGCCGCGAGGCCCAGCCCAAGCATCAATAGGTTTGGAATGGCGAGCGGGCCGCTCCGGCCGGGAATGCCGCGTTCGCACGCCTGCGCAATGTGGCCGAAGGTGTTGGCGCCTTCGTCGCCAAACCGGCGCGCGTCCGGCGCCGAACCGATGCCGAAGGAGTTGAGGACTGCAATGATCGCGCGCAATTCGTGCCGTTCCGGGTGCTGCTGCGGCAGCTTTTCGCTGTGCGCCGACATTGTCACAACAAAGCCGGGCCTTGTCCATGCGCGGCGGCGGGGCTAACACGTCATTCCATGAGCGAAAATTCCTCCGAAGTGATTGGGCGCGCCGCGGACGCCATTCGCGCGCGATTTGGCGCGGAATTTCCCAAGACCGTGCTGATGCTGGGCAGCGGGCTCGGTCCGTTCGCCGACAAGCTGACTGGCGCGCAGACAATGCCTTATGCCGACATTCCCGGCTTCTCGCGTTCCACGGTGCAGGGGCATTCTGGAACGCTAATGATCGGGCGCATTGGCGAGGTGCCGCTCGCCATTATGGCCGGACGCATCCATGTCTATGAAGGCCATGCGCCGGCGTCCATCGCCGTGCCTATTCGCGCGCTGCGCCGGTTGGGCGCCGAGCGGCTGATCCTTACCAATGCGTCGGGCGGGCTCAAGGCGGATATGCCGGCGGGCACGCTGATGATCGTCGAGGACCACATCAATTTCTCCGGCACCAATCCGTTGATCGGTCCCAACGACGACGCCATCGGGCCGCGCTTTCCCGATATGACGAACGCCTACGATCCGCATCTGCGCCTGTTGCTTGCGGAAGCCGCGCGCGATGCGGGCGTCGAAGTGCGATCCGGCGTTTATCTCTACACGCTGGGACCGAATTTCGAGACGCCGGCGGAAATTCGCATGTTCGCGAGCCTCGGCGCACACGCCGTCGGCATGTCGACCGTCCCGGAATGTTTGGTCGCGCGACATTGCGGTATGACGGTCGCGGCATTATCGCTTGTCACAAATCTCGCGGCGGGAATTTCGCAAACGCCGTTGTCGCATGCGGAAACACTGGCCGAAGCGCAGAAAGCCTATGGACGCGTTGCGCTATTGCTGGAGAATTTTCTTTCGCGATTATCTTAGCGGCACAGTGCTGATAAAACGGGCGCTGCAAAATTGCGCCGGCGCGAATTGCTTCGCAACATTTAGTACGTGCGCAAACTGAGCGCCGTGCGTGTAATTGAATCTACACAAATCCGTAAAATGTTCACCATGTTCCGCACGTAGGACTGATGTGCGCCGACGATTGCCGTGCGCGCGAACAGGACCGCTAGGCACGCACAGACGTGAGGCGGTCCAGGGGTGGTGGACTATTCGACGGAAATACAAGTGATGAAGCAGTCCGTGTGGTACGGGCTGTGCGTGCATCTGCTTGAGCCGTCGCCTTGTCTCCAGGGTTCGCGAGCACAGCACTTCGATCGGCATAGCGAATCCGCGCGCCGCGCGGATTGACCAACGACGTGTGCCGAGGGGAATGAAGACAATGCGATTGACGAAGAGACTACTGATGGGTGCATGCCCTGTTGCGATCATGGCCGTGCCGCTCGTTCTGTGCATCACGCCCGCGTTTGCGCAATCGACGGCCACTCAAGAAATTGAGACCGTCATCGTGACCGGCACGAAGATGGGTTCGGTTGGCGGCCTTTTTGAGCAGCAGAATATCGCCAAGACTCGTTCGGTCATCTCGAGCGATTTCATCAATACGCAGGTCGAAGGCCAATCGGTCGTCGCGGAAACCAATTTCCTGCCCGGCATCAGCATCAACAACAACGACTCTTACGGCGCCAGCGGCGGCGACATCCGTATGCGCGGCTATCCGAACAACCATATCTCGGTGACGCTGGACGGCATTCCGCTGAACGACACGGGCAATTATGCGATTTACATCGGCGAATACGCCGACTCCGAAATTGCCGACCATGTGACGGTGAATACGGGTACGACGGATGTCGACAGCCCGACGGCGTCGGCGACCGGCGGCACCATCAATATCGTGACGATCGTTCCGACCGATACGATGGGCATCAAGACGGATGCCTCGGCCGGTAGCTTCGACTTCCAACACTACAATGTGATTGGGGAGACGGGCGAGATCGGGCCTTGGGGCACGAAGGCGTATCTGCAGGGTTCGTACATGGACTATGACAAGTTCAAGGGTACGGGTAGCATGATCCGCCAGCAGGTCAACACCCGCATCTATCAAGATCTCGGCGGCGGTGATTTTGTTAGCGTGGCGGCGGAATGGGATCCAAACATAACCCATTTCCTTCAGTCCAACTCTAAAGCAACTTTTGCCTCGAATTGGGATACGGACTACAGCTCCACCTGCATGCGTCTGGCGACACCGGCGAGCAGTGGTCATGCCGACGTCGAAGCGTCGTGCAACAGCTATTGGGGCATGAAGGTCAATCCGTCCCATTCTGGCAATATCCGCGGGCAGTCGCTGTTCACGCTCGCCGACGATTTGAAAGTCAGCTTCGACCCATATTTGCAATTCGTGTTGGCGAATGGCGGCGGCTCGCAAGTGATCCAGGAAAACGATCCGCGCCTCAAAGGCAACACCGCCGCGGGCGGCATCGACTTGAACGGCGACGGCGACACGCTCGACAAGGTCAATCTCTACACTCCCAGCAATACCGAGACGCGCCGTTGGGGCATGACGAGTTCGCTGGTTTGGACGCCCGCGGATATCGGCCTGTTCCAATTCTCCTACACGGTCGATTACGGTCTGCATCGTCAGACCGGCCAGATGGGCTATCTCACGCAAGGCGACAATACGCCGTTACCGGAGGACCACTACGGCGGTTTGAGCGGCAAGCCCGTCATCGCCGCCGACGGCACGGATTTGCGTACGCGTGACCGCAAGTCGAAAGCGATCCTCAACCAGGCCAGCGCCGATTATGAGGGCGATTTCTTCGACAGCAAGGTGCATCTCAGCGTCGGCGTTCGCGCGCCGTTCTTCGAGCGCGATCTCAACCAATACTGCTACACGGTCGAAAAATCCGGCACCGGCGGCGCGGGCGGACCGAGCATGTCACCGAACACCTCCGCCGCACAGTATTGCACGACGCAAACGCCCACCACGGTCACGCTGGCCGCGGGCAATTCGCAGCATCTACCCGCCGGAACCTATGTGCAGTTCGCTGGCGGCACGGCCTATTTCGATGCGCCTTACCACGCGACCAAGGATTACAATCGCATCCTTCCGAACGTCGGAGTTTCCTACAAGCCGTGGGGCGACGAGCACCAATTCTATCTAGCCTATGCTCAGACGCTGTCGTCGCCGATCACCGACGACCTCTACGCGACACCGCGCATCGTGGTCGCTCCTGAAACCGCGACAGCCTACGATGCCGGCTATCGCTATACGGGCGACAACGGCCTGCTTGCCCAGGTCGACGTGTGGCATTCGATTTTCTACAACCACATCGTGTCGTCCTATAACGAGGCGGACAACTACACCCTCGATACCAATGTCGGCCCGGTTTTGCTTACCGGCGTGGATGTGAGCGTGGGCGCCAACGTGATGGACAATTTGTCGCTCTACGGAACCGCTTCGTGGGAAACGTCTGAGCTCAAGGACAATCTGGTGACGTCCGCGACGACAACCATTCTGACTGCGGGCAAGCAGCTCGTGGAAACGCCGGACTGGATGTTCTCCACGCGCGCGCAATACAATATTGCCGGGTTCGTGGTCGGCCTGCAGGGCAAGTACACCGGGCGGCGCTTCTCTACCGACTTGAACGACGAACAGACAGGTTCCTACATCGTCGTTGATAGCGACATCAGCTACGACCTCGGCCAGTTCGGCTGGGACGGCGCGGAATTGAAGTTCAACGTCACCAACCTGTTCGACAGGCGCTATCTCGGCAGCATTTCGTCGACGAACACCGCAGCTGGCGTGCCGTATTACTACGAAGGCGCACCGCGCACTTTCGAAGGAACGCTCAAAGTCGGTCTTTGAAGGTTCCAATTAGCCATGATGGGCCGGCCGGGAGCAATCCCGGCCGGTCGTCATTTTGGGCCTTCGCATAGCTGCAACAAAATCGGCCGAGATTATAAGCCGGGGAGTGAAACCATGGGTGTACGTCCGCGTTTGTTGGTCTCTGCCGCGCTTGCGGGCGGGCTTGTTCTCGCATCGTCTGCCGCTTTCGGATGGGGCCCGGACGGTCACCGGATGATTGGCGAACTTGCCATGAAGGCGCTGCCCGCGGACGTGCCGCCTTTCCTGCGGACACCGCAAGCAGAGCAAGAGATCTGCTATCTCGCGCCGGAGCCTGATCGCGAGCGCGGCGCGGGACCGGCGCGTGACGGCGAACACGATCCGGGCCATTTCGTCGATATATCCGACGATCTTACGATTCTCGGCGGACCATCGCTCAAGGCTCTGCCGCAGACGCGCGAGCAATACGATACGGCGCTGCGTGCGGTCGGCTCCACGCAGTACAAGGCCGGATACCTTCCCTATTCGATCGTCGATGGATTTGAGCTTCTAGCCAAAGATTTCGCTTATTGGCGCGCCGACGCGGCGGGCGAGAAATTGGGCAAGACTGCCGAGGCGCGCGCCTGGTACGCCAAGGATCGTTTGGCGCGCGAGCAAATTGCGCTTCACGATCTTGGAATATGGTCGCATTTCGTGGGCGATGGCAGCATGCCGCTGCATGCCAGTGTGCATTATAATGGCTGGGGCGCGTTTCCCAATCCGCAAGGCTTTACCCAGGAGCATGTTCATGTGCCTTGGGAAAACCAATATGTGCACGACAATCTGACCGATGCCGACATCGCTGCGGCGATGCCCGCCTATCGCGATTGTGCCTGCGCCATCGAGGCGCGGGTTGCGGACTATCTGGTCGCGGCGCATGACGCGGTCGAGCCGTTCTACCGCCTCGAAAAGTCCGGTGCCTTTGCGAGGCGAACCCCTGAAGGCGATGCATTTACCGCCAAACGCATCGCGCTGGGTGCGGCGGAATTGCGCGACATGGTGGTTATGGCCTGGCATGCCAGCGCCGACGGCACGGTGGGCTATCCTCCGCTGAAAGTGTCGGACATCGAGGCCGGCAAGGCCGATCCGCTCGCCGAGCTGCAATATTGAGGGGTGCCGCCGTTGACAGAAACGCCTGCACAGGCAACGCAGGGTGATGCACCGGCTCAGACCGATTTGCAGAAGGCTTAGGCCACGGCTCGCGGCGCGAACCTTGCGCGCGGTCGAGGCGGCGTTTTGGTTTCTCTTGGCAGTGGCGATCGGCGTGGGCGGAACAACGGCGCTCGCAGGGCTTCCCAAGCTAGCGGGACTGCTGGCGCCACGCAGCCTCTTTGCAGCGGAAGCGCGCAGCGAACCGAAATTGGGGCTACCGTGGGCATCGGTGATACTTGCGCCGTTTGCAGCGCCCGCGTCGGCCGCGCCGCCGGCGCCCCGCCTTCCCGCCATCGCAATCGTGATCGACGATATGGGATCAGACGCGGCCATCAACCGGCGCGCCATGGCCTTACCGCGTGCGGTGGCGCTGTCGTTCCTGCCATACCCGGTGGAAACGCCCATGCTGGCGCGCGAAGGCGCGATTGCCGGGCACGATATTCTGGTTCATGTGCCGATGCAGGCCGAGAGCGGCGGCGAGGACCCAGGCCCCATGGCGCTTCGGCTCGATCTTCCGCCTACGGAGAATGTGCGCCGCTTGGATTGGGCGCTGGCGCGCGTGCCGGGTTATATCGGCATCAACAATCACGAGGGCAGCGCCTTCACGCAAAACCGCGCGGCGCTGGTCCCGGTGGCCGAAGCGCTCTACGACCGTCACCTTTTCTTCTTCGACTCGCGCACCACACCCTTGTCGCAAGTGGTGCCGGTGGCGCGCGCCTTCGGCGTGCCGAGCGCCGCGCGTGACGTGTTTCTGGACGACGTTCAAAGCGAAGACGCGATCGCCGTTCAGCTGTCCCGGCTGGAAAAGGAGGCACGGGTGCACGGCGTCGCCATCGCGATTGGCCATCCGCATGCGGTCACCATGGCGGTGCTTAGCCGGTGGTGCGCAAATCTAAGGGGTTATCGTCTTATTCCCATCGCTGTCGCCATCCGCATGAAGACGGAGCGCGAGATGGGCGCGTCACTGACCGCGCTTGCTCGCTGAGGCGAAGCGGACGGCTTCCTCCGCCGCGCTCATCAGCGCCTTGGCCTTGTTGACCGTCTCTTGATATTCGCTCTCCGGCACGCTGTCGGCAACGATGCCGCCGCCAGCTTGCACATACATCACGCCGTCCTTGACGAGGGCCGTGCGCAACACGATGCAAGTATCCATTGAGCCGTCGGCGGCGAAATAGCCGACCGCGCCGGCGTAAACCGCGCCGCGCTTTTCCTTTTCGAACTCGTCGATGATCTGCATGGCGCGAATCTTGGGCGCGCCCGAGAGCGTGCCTGCGGGCAATCCCGCCGCTAAGGCGTCCACCGCGTCGAGACCGGGGCGAATTTTCCCTTCGACATTGGAGACCAGATGCATGACATGGCTGTAGCGTTCGATGAAGAAACTGTCGGTAACATGGACTTCGCCTATTTGCGCGATGCGGCCGACATCGTTGCGGCCAAGATCAATCAGCATCAGGTGCTCGGCACGCTCCTTCGGGTCGGCCATCAGCTCTTTGGCCAATTCTTTGTCTTGTTCGAGCGTCGCACCGCGCGGGCGCGTGCCGGCGATGGGACGGATCGTCACTATGCCGTCGCGCAGTCTGACAAGGATTTCTGGGCTCGACCCGACAATCGAAAAACCGGGAAAGGCGAGGTTGTACAAAAACGGCGAGGGGTTGAGGCGGCGCAGCGCGCGATAGAGCGCAAACGGCGGCAGCGCGAACGGGCGGCGGAAGCGCTGAACTCGGCACGACCTGAAAGATATCGCCCGCGCGGACATATTCCTTGGCCCTGTCCACCATCGCCAGGTATTCGTCATGCGTCATGTTGGATTGGATATCCGCCATGCTCGGAAGATCGACTGGAGGAGCAGGGGAGGCGGGGGCCGACCGCTCGAGGTCGGCAACGGCATCGCCCAGCCGCTCGCTCGCCCTCGCATAGGCCGCGCGCGCGTCCAGACCGTCTTGCGGCCAAACCGGCGTGACGATCAGGATTTCGTCGCGCACCGTGTCGAAAATCGCCGTGATCGTCGGGCGCACCAGAATCGCATCGGGCAGGCCGAGCGTATCGGGCGGGCAATTGGGCAGTTTCTCGATCAGCCGCACCATGTCGTAGCCAAGATAGCCGAAGATACCCACCGCCATCGGCGGCACGCCCTCGGGCAACGCCATGTGCGTCTCATTGATAAGAGCGCGCAGTGATTGCAGAGGAGGCGTCGCATCGGGCGCAAAACTATCGGGTGTGCTGCGCGCGTTGCGGTTGACTTCGGCGTTGCCATTGCGGCAACGCCAGATGAGGTCGGGCTTGAGGCCAATGATCGAATAGCGTCCACGCGCTTCGCCGCCTTGGACGCTTTCAAAGAGGAATGCGTTGTCGCGGCCTTCGGCCAGCTTCAGGTATGCCGATACCGGTGTTTCGAGGTCCGCAACCAAGCGCACATAAAGCGCCTGCGGTTCGCCGCTTTCATAGCGCCCCGCGAACGCGGCGAAATCGGGGAGTATTGGCATGGCGCTGCTAGGATCCTTCGCCGCCGATCACGGTGTTGAGCAGCTTGGTGTTGGTCTTCACACCCTGCTTGTCGCGCGCGGCCCTGGCGAAGGATTCGACAACGTCCGATGCGACATCGCGCGACAGCATGCGAACGCCGCCGATGAAGCTTGGGTCGTTCTGCGGCGGCATCGGATGAACGATACCGCTGACATGCGCGATGATGTATCCGCCGCCTTTGCCGGCGGGGCCGTAAACCGTGGCACCAGGCTTCGCCTTGAACAGCGTCGCAATCAGTTCGGGCGAGAATGTGCTGTCGCTCGTGCTATGCGTCAGCGCCGGGCTGGATTGCACCGCCCTGCCGATTTCCTTCGCGACATTTGCCAGAGAACCGTCCGTATTGGCTTGTTTGGCGAGTTCTTGCGCCTTCTGCTTCAGCAGCGTGACGCGCTGTTCGACGGTCCAGGCCGCGAGAACCTGCGCGCGCACTTGGTCGAGCGGTTTCAGCTTTGGAGGCATCGTGCCGTTCACCGACACGACATAGTAATGCCCAGCCGGGGTTTCGAAGGGATCGCCTTCTTCGCCGCTCTCGGCCTTGAAAACAGCGGTGCGGAAGCCGGGATCGTCGGGGGCGCCGGTCTTGCTACCGTCGGGCGCCAAGCCGTCCTTGTCCATCGCCGTGATATGGCCCGTGTGCATGCCCGCCTTCTGGGCTGCTACGGTCAAGCTCGCGCCGCCGCTCGACGCGTCGGTATAAGCGTTGGCAATCTCGTCAAGCTTGGCCTGTGCGAGTTCCTTCTGCAGCGCCGCTTTGATCTCGGGTTTGGCTTGGTCAAGCGTTGTGGTCTTGCCGGGCGTGATATTCACGACATGCAACAGGGCGTAGCCGAAGGTGAATTTTACAGGTTGCGTCACACTGCCTTCGGGCAGTGCAAAGGCGGCCTTGGCGCGGTCAGGGTCCAGATCGGCGGCGACAAGTTCGCCCAGCGTGAGGTCCGCCGGCTTGACGTCGCGCGCCTGTGCGATTTGGGCGAAGGTCGTGCCGGCGTCGATCTTGGCGCGCGCAGCCTGGGCTTCGGCCTGGGTCGGGAAAACGATCTGCTCAAGCTCGCGCTTTTCGGGGATGACGTATTGATCCTTGTGCTGATCGTAGGCTGTTTGGATCTGAGCGTCACTGACAGCGATGGAACTGCTCACGTCGTCGGGTCCGATCTCGGCGAAGGTCACGTCGCGATATTCGGGCGTGGAAAAGCTATCGGCGTGCTTGGCCATATAGGCCTGCAGAATCGCATCTGACGGCGTTGCGATGGGACCAAGCGATCCGGCGTCCACCGTCACATAATCCGCGGCGCGCATTTCGGTGGTGTAGGCGAAGATGGCGCGCGCATAGCTGAGCGGCATCATAAATCCCGCCTCGGCTCCTTGCAGCAATTGGTCGCGGGCCGAATCGCGGCGCATGACCTCGATGAAGCCCTTCTCGGTGTAGCCGTAGCGCTCGATCGCCTGCAGGAATACCGCCTTGTCGAACGTGCCGGTAACGCCCGCGAAGCTCTGCATCGAGCGGATCTGGCTGGCCACGTAATCGTCGCTGACCGTCAATCCGTACTTGCCGGCGAGATTGTCGAGTGCCATGCGGATGATATCGCGCTGCAGCAGCAAGTCGCCCATGTTCTCGCGGCGCGCTTCGTCGGGCGTAATGTCCTTGCCGCGCCGCGCGCCTTCATTGCGCAGGAAATTGGTGTAGTCGCGCTGGAATTCGGTTTGGTCGAGGCTCGCCTTCCCAACGGTGGCCACGGCCGTACTGGTCGTGCCGCGAAAGATGTCGCCGACACCCCACGCCACAAAGCTGAGCGTCAAGGCCCCCAGGAACAGGGAGGAAATCCAAGACTTGGAAAACTGTCGCATCTGCTGAAGCATGAGAAAACCCTGGGGATGTGGCGGCGAAAGGCGGCGGATGATAGGGAGGGGGGCACCCAACGGCAAGGAGATGCGTTTGCTGATCGCAGGAAATTGGAAAATGAACGGCCTTGCCGCTTCGCTGGCGGAAATCAAGGCGCTGAATGAGGCATTGGCGGCGAATCCGGTCAATTGCGATGTGCTGATATGCCCTCCCGCCAGCCTGATCTCGCGGCTGAGCGGCCTGGCCAACCGGGAGGTCGGAGTCGGCGGCCAGGACTGCCACCCCAAGCCCTCCGGCGCGTTCACCGGCGATATCTCGGCTGAAATGCTGAAGGATGCGGGTGCAAACTGGGTGATCGTCGGTCATTCCGAGCGCCGCCAATATCATGGCGAGAGCGATACCCTGATCGCCGACAAGACCAAGGCCGGCTGGCGCGGGGGGCTCAAGGTCATTGTCTGTGTCGGCGAGGTCGAGGCCGAGCGTCTGGCCGGCAAGGCCGAGGACATCGTCGGCGGCCAATTGTCGTTCCTGCCGGATGGCGCATCGTCGGCGAACTTGGTGATCGCTTACGAGCCGGTTTGGGCCATCGGCACGGGCCGGGTTCCGACCATCCCGGACATCGCCGCGATGCATGGGTTCATCCGAGACATCCTTGTGAAACGCTATGGCCCGGACGGCAGCAAAATGCTGATCCTCTATGGCGGCTCGGTGAAGCCCGACAACGCCCGCGAAATCTTTGGCGTCAAGGATGTCGGCGGCGCGCTGGTCGGCGGCGCCAGCCTCAAGGCAGCCGATTTCCTTGCAATTATAGCGGCTACGCCAGGAACCTCTTAACCATCTCAGCCCACCCTTATTTAACCCGAGTTGTGGCACCTTTTGCTGCAAAGCAATCTCTTGGGTTGATGGGTCGGAGTGGCGATGGCAAGGCTCTCTTACGAGACAGCCGAAACCTTAATTTATGATCCGGTGTCCGCGAACCGGACGGCGACGCGCGCGGTGCTTTACACGGTTGGCTTTCGCAACATCGAAACCGTCGCCACAGTCGAGGATTTCCGCGAAGCGATCCGCAACCGGCCGCCCGATCTGGCTCTGTGCGAGGCGCAAGGCGCCGACGCCGAGCTATGCGACATGATCCAGGCGCTACGCCAGGGCGCCACGGGATATAATCCGTTCATCGTCATCATTGTCACCGCCTGGGAGAAGACCAACGCGCTGGTCAGCCGCGTGTTGAATTCCGGCGCCGACGATCTGATCTTGCGCCCATTCTCGACCAAGCAGCTGGGCGACCGGGTCGAGACGCATATCGAGCGGCGCAAAGGCTTCGTCATTACGCATGATTACGTCGGCCCCGACCGCCGCCGCGACACCGCCCGTCCGTCCAAGGCCGAACTGTTCGATCCGCCCAATTCGCTCAAGATGAAGGCGAAGGAGCGGCTGACCGCCGATGTGGCGACTGCGCGGCTGGACGCGGAACTGCGCAGCGCGCGCGATATGCTGAATTCCGAAAAATTGCGCCGCGACGCCTTCCAGATTTGCATCCTTTGGCGGTTGATGCAGGAGCAAGTCCCCGGCCAGTCGAGCTATATCGCGGAACTCGCCAAGCTCGCGCGGCTTACGCGAGGTATTGCCCAGCGCTGCCGCGACATCGATTTCGGAGTTGCCGCCGAATGGTGCGAATCCGTGCTGGCCGCTGTCGAGGGGCTGGAATTGGGCGTCGACCGCAATGCTTCCATGCACCTGCTGGGGCACGCGGCGCTGAACCTCAACCAGGTCTTCCATCCCGAAAGGTCGGCGAGCGACCATCTCAGCGAGATCGACGCCACGGTTGCCATCATCCGCGCCCGCATGCAGACGCAGAAGGCGAGCTGAACGGGAGAATCGGCACTAGCGAAGTGCGAATAGTAAGTGGTTGTTTTTTATTCACTATCTGCCGTTTGCCACGCGCTTCTTCCCATCCCCGTTCCAATCGTCTATGCAACCGGCCCGAACGAACTTCGCAAGGCGCCCAATGCAATCCCTGCTTCTGGTCATCGAGCTTCTGATCGCCATCGCACTCATCGTCTTCGTGCTGCTGCAGCGCTCGGAGGGCGGGGCGCTGGGCATGGGCGGCGGCGGATCGGGCCTCGGCGGTTTGTTCAGCCCGCGCGGCGCGTCCGATACCTTGACCCGCACGACGGCCATTTTGGCGGTGATGTTCTTTGTGGTTTGCCTGGCCCTGAACATCCTGGTGCGCAACACCCACGCCGAGACCTCGATCCTCGATTCGGGGGCAGCGCCAGCCCATACGACGGCGCCCGTGCAAAAGCCGGTCGCGCCGGCGCCCGCACCACAAGGGCCGTCGGTTCCGACACCTCACTAAAGCGTTGTGATTCAGCGGCTTGTATGGCGGGCCTGAGACATAATCTCAGATCGTCGCAAAAGTGAATCTTTGCGCTTGAGTGTGGTCACCTCTTTCGACATGGTGGCCTTCCATGGCGCGGTTGATCTTCATCACTGGCGGCGTGGTCTCTTCCCTGGGAAAAGGTCTTGCCTCGGCGGCTCTTGGAGCCCTTCTACAGGCGCGTGGCTATAAAGTCCGGCTGCGCAAATTGGACCCCTATCTCAACGTGGATCCGGGGACCATGAGCCCCCACCAGCACGGCGAGGTCTACGTCACCGATGACGGGGCCGAGACCGATCTCGACCTCGGCCATTACGAACGCTTTACGGGCGTGTCGTCGGGCCGGGCGGACAACATCACCAGCGGGCGCATCTACCAGCAGGTCATCGACAAGGAGCGCCGGGGCGAATATCTGGGCCGCACCGTGCAGGTGATCCCGCACGTCACCGACATGATCAAGGAATTCGCGCTGGCGGGCAGCGAGGAAGTCGATTTCCTGCTCTGCGAGATCGGCGGCACGGTGGGCGACATCGAGGGCCTGCCGTTCTTCGAGGCGATTCGCCAGCTCGGCAACGATCTGGGCCGCGACCACCATGCCTTCGTGCATTTGACGCTGGTGCCCTATCTGGAAGCTGCTGGCGAACTCAAGACCAAGCCGACGCAGCATTCAGTGAAAGAGCTTCGCGCCATCGGTATTCAGCCCGATATTCTGCTCTGCCGCTCGGAGAAGCCTCTGCCGGACGAGGACCGCCGCAAGATCGGCCTGTTCTGCAATCTGCCGGCGGAGCGCGTGATCCCCGCGCTCGATCTCTCCACCATCTATCAGGCGCCGCTGGCTTATCACCAGGTCGGTTTCGATACGGAAATCCTAAAAGTCTTCGGCATCAAGGACGCGCCGGAACCCGATCTGTCGCGATGGGAATGGGTTGTCGACCGGGTGAAAAATCCGGAAGGCGAAGTGCGCATCGCGGTCGTCGGCAAATACATGCAGGTAAAGGATTCCTACAAGTCGCTGTCGGAAGCGCTCACCCATGGCGGGCTGGCCAACAATGTGCGCGTCCATCTGGAGATGATCGACAGCGAAATCTTCGAGCGCGCCGATGCGCCGGCCTTTCTGGAGAACGTCAACGGCATCCTGGTGCCCGGCGGCTTCGGCGAGCGCGGCACGGAAGGAAAAATCCGCGCCGTGAAATTCGCGCGCGAGCGCGGTGTGCCGTTCTTCGGCATCTGCTACGGGCTGCACATGGCGGTGATCGAAGCCGCGCGCGATCTTGCGGGATTGGAAGGCGCGGGCACCACGGAGATCGGCCATCCGCGCCATCCCGTGATCGGGCTGATGACCGAGTGGATCAAGGGCAACAGCGTGGAGACGCGCACGGCGGACACCGACATTGGCGGCACGATGCGGCTGGGCGCTTATCCCGCGACGCTAAAGCCTGGAAGCCGTGTGGCCGAAGTCTATGGCACCACGGAAATCTCAGAGCGCCATCGCCACCGCTATGAAGTGAATGTGGGCTATGTGAAGCATCTGGCCGAGCAGGGCTTGGTGGTCTCCGGCTGGTCGCCCGACGGCAAGCTGCCCGAGATCATGGAAATCCCCGACCATCCCTGGTTCATCGGCGTGCAATTCCACCCGGAACTCAAATCCCGCCCGTTCGACCCGCACCCGCTGTTCCGCAGCTTCATTGCGGCAGCGGTGAGACAGAGCAGGTTGGTGTAGTAGTTCACTGCTTCGGCAGAGATACTTCGAACTGCGCAGGATCGATTCCGCGTGCCACGAGAATTTGTGCTGGAACGCCACCAATCTTGCGCATAATCCCCATGTATTCGATGGTCTTGTTCCTTAGCTCCAGGAACTTGTTCGCGTAACCAGTAATGGTCGCGGCCGTATAGCGGAATATACCCGGCATAGAAGCAAATGGGTCACCCGGAACAATTCCACGATTCAACCGATTACGCGCTGAGTTGTATTCCGCGGGAACGAGAAATATCCCCAACTCGTCGTTATTGACCGATATTCCCATTGCTATTCCATGAGCAATATCATCCCTTCTGTGTGAGGCATCACTGAACGCATCGGACAGCTTCCGAAACGGCTTGCTCACTACGGGATCAGACCAGTAACCCCCAAAATACACCGGCGCAACTTCTCCAAGCATTCGTCTACGACCGGAACTAGTTTCGATGGCGCCAAACGCCCGCCGAGCGGCCAAGTAAGCACCGGTCGTATTGCAGTCCGACATTATCAAGAACACGTCAGCAAGCGCATTTTCGGCAATTTCCCACATGCTGAGTGAGTGGCCCACGGCACAGTAGATAGCCTCGGCACACTGGTCACCGCGCTCGATAGGATTGAGCGGTGGGCGTTCCCAGTAGCCTTTGGGAAACAAGGGCGCGGGTGCGTCTTGCGATGCACGACCTTCACTCATCAAGCCGCCCTCAGCGCCTTCGCCACTGCTTTCGGTGCACGATCAATGACCAGTAGATAAGCGCGCGTCGGGCCCTCGGGAATCCTCTTGCCTTGTTCCCAATGGCGCAGCGTATTAACGGAGAATCCGAACTGCCGCGCAAAAACTTCCTGCGTCATTTTCAGCTTGGTGCGAATCCGGCGGACATCGATCTCGCGGGGGATATGGACGCGATATTGGCTGACATCGGCTTCGCCTTTTGCAAAGGCGAGGGCCTGACGCGCGCCGCGCAGTATGCTTTCCGCAATCGGGTCTTTCTTTTTCATGGCTTTCCGTAACTCTCCACAGTCCATTTGGTGATCTTTTTCAATTCATTCTTTGCCGAGTCGCTCAAATCGGCTTGCGTGTTCTTGGCATAGATCGAATAAACGAATAGCGGCAGCTTCTCGCTGTGAAAGAAATAGATCACGCGCGCGCCGCCGCGCTTTCCACGACCCTCAAGTCCCCAGCGCAGCTTCCTGACGCCGCCGGTGCCTGGGATCAGGTCACCCGCCTGCGAATTGTTCGCCAGAAAGTCCACCAGCAGCGCGCGCTCGTCGTCATCCATAAGTTTGCGCGCCGCTACCAGGAATTCCGGGGTTTCCACCACTGCGACCGGGACACCCTCTGCCATACCGCAATGTAGTCCATTGGACTAGTTTTATCAAGTCCTCCCGGCATTCTTAGCAATTCGTAAACGACTGGCCCCTACCATCCTGGCCATGAGCCGGAGGTCCGCTTTTTTCGGGATTGCCGCCGCGCTGGTGTTTGCCGGCGCGCCTGCGGTCGCGCAGAGCGCAGCGCCGTCAACCCAATATGTGCCGGCCCAGCCGCGCTATGCCACTCAAATTGCGCCCAGCCAGGACAGCGTGCTGGATTCCGGGCCGCAAGCCGCCGCGCCGCCGGTCGCCGCGCCGACGATTCCGGTCGCTGTCGTCGCACCAGCCGATACGTCCACGCAGTCTCCGCCCAAGCAATGGGTTCAGCCGCGCTACGCCACCATGGATTCGCCCACGCGCGCCGATGAGACCGTCACCGTCTTGGGGCTGCGCCAGTCCCAGGATTCCGCTTACCGTCTCGGCACGGGCGACAAGGTGCACATTACCGTCTTCAATCAGGACGATCTCTCGGGCGATTTCCAGATCGACGGCCAGGGCTATGTACGCCTGCCGTTGATCGGCCAGTTGCCGGCCGCCGGCCTCACCACCTTCGCGCTGGAAAACCACATCGCCGATGCGTTGTCGGACGGCTATCTGATTAATCCGCGCGTCAATGTGGAAGTGACGTCCTATCGGCCGTTCTACATTATCGGCGAAGTCGCCAAGCCGGGCGAATACCCCTATGTGAACGCCATGGCGGCTCCCAATGCGATCGCGCTGGCCGGCGGTTTCACCGAATACGCGGCGGAATCCACGGTCTATGTCCGCCATCAAGGCGAGATGAAGGAGCACGAGGAGCCAATCGACCAGAGCACCCGTATCTATCCGGGCGACGTCTTGCGGGTGGAGCGCTCGGGTTACTGGTCCGTGATGACGCTGCTATCGCCCCTGATCTCGCCCTTCTCTGCGATTGCCTATCTGTTGAAATGACCGTTCTGGCGTTTTGGCGCGTCGCCGTTAGAATGGCGCGATGACCCCTGTCCATCCCAATGCGACCGTCACGGTCGGCTCCGTCGAAATCGGCAATGCGCGAAAGCTCGCGATCATCGCCGGTCCCTGTCAGCTTGAGAGCCGGGCGCATGCCTTCGAAATGGCATCGGCGCTCAAGGAAATCGCCGACAAGGCCGGTGTCGGGCTGATCTACAAGACCAGCTTCGACAAGGCCAATCGCACCTCCGCCAACACCGCGCGCGGCATGGGGCTGGAACTGGCGTTGCCCATCTTCGCCGATATTCGCAGCCAACTCGGGATTCCGGTCCTGACCGATGTTCACGAGCGCGATCATTGCGCCGCCGTGGCCGATGCCGTCGATGTGCTTCAGATCCCGGCGTTTCTATGCCGCCAGACGGACCTTCTGGTTGCCGCGGCCAAAACCCACAAGGTGGTCAACATCAAGAAGGGGCAATTCCTGGCGCCTTGGGACATGAAGAACGTGATTGCCAAGGTCACCGGCGCGGGCAACCCCAACGTGCTGGTCACCGAGCGCGGCGTCAGCTTCGGCTACAACACGCTGGTCTCCGATATGCGTTCGCTGCCGATCATGGCCAAGTTCGGCGCGCCGGTGGTGTTCGACGCGACACATTCGGTTCAACAGCCCGGCGGGCAGGGCGAAACATCGGGTGGCGAACGCGACATGGTGCCCTATCTGGCGCGCGCCGCCGCCGCCGTGGGCGTTGCCGCGATTTTCATGGAAGTGCATCAGGACCCGGACAAGGCGCCGTCCGACGGTCCCAATATGCTCAAGCTAAAGGACTTCCCGGCGCTGCTCGACGAGCTTGTCGCCATCGACGCCATCGCCAAGAGGCGTGGTCTGCGTTTGGCCCGCTAGGCAATCGTCGCGATATAAGCTTCGACAATTCCGTAAAGCGCCAATACCAACAAGGAGATTTGCGCCACCGCGGAAATTCCGAAGCCCGTGCTGCGCTTGTCGGGCGCTTCCATATAGCCGGTCATGTAGAATATCCGGCCGATGATCCACAGCAAGCCGAACGCTGCCGGCAGCCAGGGCAGCGGCGCGAAATAGATTGTTGCCAGCCACAAAAGCGGCAGAAACACCGGTAACGCTTCCAGCGTGTTGTAGTGGACGCGGAAAGCGCGATCGAATTCGGGGGCGCCGCTCATCGCCGGTGCTTGTATCCCGGTTTTGGCGCGCATCTGGGCGACGCGGATGCTCATGTAGAAATAGAGCAGGATGGCCAGAATTGTGACAACAGCGCTCAGCAGATCGGCAGGTACGGCGGTCATGGCGATTCCCCATTTTTGAGCTCCCGCACGGGGTTCGCACCGGAGCACTGGTGCAAAGCTACAGGGATTCGCGACGCATCTGCGACAAAAGCTGCCGCCGAGCCCAAAAATGCGGCAAATCGGGGTGCGGTCATCACGGATAGCATCCCGGCGCCGGCCTGATATGTCTCTTTTGTCCCACGGCGCAAAGCTTGAAGGGGCATGGCGCATCGCTTAAAGCAGGCGCGAATTCGCACGATCTGACGAGGAAGACGCACATGACCGCAATCATCGACATCGCCGCACGGGAAATCCTGGATAGCCGTGGAAACCCGACCGTTGAAGTGGACGTTCGCCTGGAGGACGGCTCGTTCGGCCGTGCCGGCGTGCCGTCCGGTGCATCGACGGGAACGCGCGAAGCGGTGGAGCTGCGCGATGGCGGCAAGCGCTATGGCGGCAAGGGCGTCGAAAAGGCGGTTGCCGCGGTGAATACGGAGTTGTTCGACGCGCTGTGCGGCATGGACGCCGAAGAGCAGGTCCATGTGGACAAGGTGATGTGCGCGCTGGACGGCACGCCCAACAAGGCGCGGCTTGGCGCCAATGCCATTCTGGGTGTCTCGCTGGCGGTGGCCAAGGCAGCGGCCGAACTCGGTCAACTTGCCGCTCTATCGTTATATCGGCGGAGCCAAGGCCAACACGCTGCCGGTGCCGATGATGAATGTGTTGAACGGCGGCGTGCATGCCGACAACCCCATCGATTTCCAGGAATTCATGATCGTGCCGGTCGGCGCGCCGAACTTCCGCGAAGCGCTGCGCATGGGCGCGGAAATCTTCCACGTCCTCAAGAAGGGTCTGAAGGATGCAGGTCACAACACCAATGTCGGCGACGAGGGCGGCTTTGCCCCCAACCTGAAGAGCGCCGACGAAGCCCTGTCGTTCATCGTCAAGGCTATCGAGAAGGCTGGCTACCGCCCCGGCGAGGACGTCTATCTGGCGCTTGATCCGGCTTCGTCGGAATTCTTTGAGGACGGCAAGTACGAATTGAAGGGCGAAGGCAAGTCGCTTTCCCCCGATGCCATGGTCAAGGTCTATGAGGCTTTGGTCGCGCGCTATCCGATCTTCTCCATCGAGGACGGCATGGCCGAACAGGACAACCCTGGCTGGATCGCGATCACCAAGGCGCTGGGCAAGAAGATTCAGCTGGTCGGCGACGACAATTTCGTCACCAACACCACGCTGTTGAAGAAGGGCATCGCTGACGGCGTCGCCAACGCGATTCTGATCAAGCTCAACCAGATCGGCACGCTGACCGAGACGCTGGAAGCGGTCGAGATGGCCCACAAGGCGGCCTATCGCGCGGTCATTTCCCACCGTTCGGGCGAAACCGAGGACTACACCATCGCCGATGTCGCGGTTGCCACCAACGCCGGCCAGATCAAGACAGGGTCGCTGTGCCGCTCGGATCGGCTTGCCAAGTACAACCAGCTTCTGCGTATCGAGGAGCAGTTGGGCGATCAGGCGGTCTTCGCGGGCAGAAGCGTGCTGAAGTCTTAACAAAGGCGATTGCGGTCTTAACGATTCTTCGCTTGACCTGCCGAATCGGTAGTGATTCGTTCTGGGTATGCGAATCAGGCGAAGCGTCGCGCGTTTTTTCGGTTTGGCAATCGTTGCGGCGGTCAGCATCACCGTGACGTCCTATTTCGGCTACAACGCCGTATGGGGCGAGCGCGGCTATGTGGCGCTGCAGGACACCAACGCCAAGCTCGCGACCGCCAAGGCCCAACTAGATAGCGTCACCGACCAGAACAAGCGCCTGGAGCACCGCATTGCGCTTCTGAGCCCCGGCTCGGCCGATCCCGATCTGGTGGAGGAGCTCGCGCGCACGCAATTGATGGATGGCGCACCCGGGCAGGTAGCGGTGCCGCGCGATAAGCAGTAGATTTCCGCTCGTCCCCCGGAAATCCGGTCCCACGACCCATCAATGCTTGCAAAAAGCGGTCGCGCTTGCCAAAACCCGCGCCCGAGCTTCCCATTGGTCAACGGGGAAAGTGGGCCTTAACATGACGGACCCGAAAATGGCTGTTGTAGGCGGTGCCAACAAGACTGTGCCGACCCCGAATTCCGTGTCGTTGAAAGCCTTTTATTCCGACATGCTGCTTATCCGCCGCTTCGAGGAGCGCGCGGGGCAGCTCTACGGAATGGGTCTGATCGGCGGCTTCTGCCACCTCTATATCGGCCAGGAAGCCGTCGTGGTCGGCATGCAGGCCTGCCTGGAACCGACGGATCAGGTCATCACGGCCTATCGCGATCACGGACACATGCTCGCTTGCGGCATGGATCCCAAGGGGGTCATGGCCGAACTGACCGGCCGTGCCGCGGGCTACTCCAAGGGCAAGGGCGGCTCGATGCACATGTTCTCACGCGAGAAACAGTTCTACGGCGGACACGGCATCGTGGGCGCGCAGATCCCGCTGGGGACCGGGCTGGCCTTCGCCGACAAGTACAAGGGCGACGGCTCGATTTGCGTCACCTATTTCGGCGATGGCGCGGCCAACCAGGGCCAGGTCTATGAGGCCTTCAACATGGCCGAGCTGTGGAAACTGCCGGTCGTCTATGTCATCGAGAACAACCAATACGCCATGGGCACCAGCGTCGAGCGTTCCAGCGCGCAGCCGCAGTTCTATAAGCGCGGCGCCTCTTTCAATATTCCGGGCGAGGAAGTCGACGGGATGGATGTCGAAGCCGTCCAGGCCGCCGGGCGCAGGGCGGTGGATTGGTGCCGCGCGGGCAAGGGCCCGATGATCTTGGAGATGAAGACCTACCGCTATCGCGGCCACTCAATGTCCGACCCCGCCAAATATCGCACGCGCGAGGAGGTCCAGACCGTGCGCGAGAAGCGCGACCCTATCGAACATCTCGGCCAGAAGCTGATCGCGCGCGGCATCGCGACGGAAGACGACCTTAAGGCCATCGACAAAGAAATTAAGCTGACCGTCAACACGGCTGCCGAATACGCGATCGAAAGCCCGGAACCGGAATTGTCCGAACTCTTCACCGATGTGACCGCCTGATGTCCATTCAGATTCTGATGCCCGCCCTGTCGCCCACCATGGAAGAAGGCAAGCTTGCCAAATGGCTCGTCAAGGAAGGCGATACGGTGAAATCCGGCGACATCCTGGCCGAGATCGAAACAGACAAGGCGACGATGGAATTCGAGGCGGTCGATGAAGGGCGCATCGGAAAGATTCTCGTTCCAGAAGGCACCGAAGGCGTGAAGGTCAACGCGCCTATCGCAGAGCTGCTCGGTGACGGCGAAGTGGCGGGTGCCGCGCCGACGCTGAAGAAAGCGACCGTCGCGCCGGCAGCGGCCAAAGAACAAGCGCCCGTCGCCCATGCCGAAGTCATCAAACTTGAGGATCCGTCGCTCCCTGCCGGAACCGAATTCGAGACCATGACGGTGCGCGAAGCGCTGCGCGACGCCATGGCCGAGGAAATGCGCCGCGACGGCACCGTCTTCCTGATGGGCGAGGAAGTGGCGCAGTATCAGGGCGCCTACAAGGTCAGCCAAGGTCTCTTGGAAGAATTCGGCGACAAGCGCGTCATCGATACGCCGATCACCGAGCAGGGGTTCGCTGGCCTCGGTGTCGGCGCGGCGTTCAATGAGCTTAAGCCCATTGTCGAATTCATGACCTGGAACTTCGCCATGCAGGCGATTGACCAGATCGTCAATTCCGCCGCCAAGACGCGCTATATGTCGGGCGGCCAGATGCATTGCTCCATCGTGTTTCGCGGGCCGAACGGTCCGGCATCGCGCGTCGGCGCCCAGCACAGCCAGGATTATTCGTCGTGGTACGCGCATGTGCCTGGGTTGAAGGTGATCTCGCCCTATTTCGCCGCCGACGCAAAGGCGCTGCTGAAAGCGGCGATCCGCGATCCCAATCCGGTGGTCTTCCTGGAGAATGAGATCGTTTATGGCCGCTCGTTCCCGGTGCCGAAGTTGGACGATTACGTGCTGCCCATCGGCAAGGCGCGGGTCATCAAGCAAGGCGCGGACGTCACGCTGGTTTCGCATTCGATCGGTGTCGGGCTGATCCTGGAAGCCGCCGAAGCACTCGCGAAGGAAGGCATCGACGCCGAATTGATCGACCTGCGCACGCTGCGCCCGCTCGACACCGATACGGTGATTGAGTCCGTGAAAAAGACCAACCGCCTCGTCACGGTCGAGCAGGGCTGGCCGGTCTGCTCCATCGGTTCGGAAATCGCCGCCCAGGTGGTGGAGAAAGCCTTCGACTGGCTCGACGCGCCGCCCGCCAAAGTTTGCGGCCAGGACGTGCCGATGCCTTACGCCGCCAATCTCGAAAAGCTGGCACTGCCGACGGTAGACGATGTGGTCGCGGCGGCGAAGTCCGTTTGCTATCGGGCCTGACGATGGGCGCCCCCTCCGATATGAATTGGAAAAAGGGCGGCTGCCATTGCGGCGCGGTGGCCTTCGAAGTGCTGGCGCCGGATGATGTGGAAGTCTCGGACTGCAATTGCTCGATCTGCGCCAAGACGGGCTTCTTGCACCTGATCGTGCCGAAGGATCGTTTCCGGCTGCTCACAGGGGCTGACAAGCTGACGGAATATAAATTCAACACCGGCACGGCGAAGCATTTGTTTTGCTCTGTATGCGGAATAAAATCGTTCTATATGCCGCGCTCGCACCCGGACGGCTATAGCGTCAATGCGCGCTGTCTGGACGAAGCGCAGTTTCGCAAGATGCACATCGCGCCGTTCGACGGCAAAAACTGGGAACAACACGCGGCCGAGCTTGCGCCGCTTGAGGCGAACTGATGTCCACGCAAATCCTTATGCCCGCTCTGTCGCCCACCATGGAAGAGGGCAAGCTCTCCAAATGGCTGGTCAAGGAAGGCGATACCGTGAAGTCGGGCGACATCCTCGCCGAGATCGAGACCGACAAGGCGACGATGGAATTCGAAGCGGTGGATGAAGGACGCATCGGAAAAATTCTTGTCCCCGAAGGCACGGAGGGCGTGAAGGTCAATGCGCCGATTGCCGTCCTGCTCGACGAGGGCGAGAATGCCGCCGATATTCCCGCGACGATGAAGTCGATCAAGGAAGCGGTGACGGCGGAAGCCAAGCCGAAGGCCGCTCCTGTAGTGCCCAAAGCTCCGGCGCCAGTCGCCGCCGTGCAAGCTGCCCCGGCGCTTGCTGGCGCGCGCCTCTTCGCGTCCCCGCTCGCCAGGCGCATTGCCAAGCAGAAGGGCATCGACATTGCCGCGCTGTCGGGTTCAGGACCGCGCGGGCGGATCGTCAAATCGGATGTCGAGCATGCCGCGCCGGGCACGACCAAGCCCGCATCCGCACCTGCCGCAATCGCACAACCATCCGCAGGCGGAGGAATGTCCGGTGTCACGCCGCTGCCCGATGCGCGGCTGTTCTACGGCAAGGACGATTACGTCGAAATTCCGCATGATCTGATGCGCAAGGCGATCGCCAAGCGGCTAAGTTCGGCGACGGCGCTGATCCCGCATTTCTACCTGACCATCGACTGCAATATCGACTTGCTGATGGCGACGCGCGCACGCCTCAACGAGTCTTCGCCAAAGGGCGAGGGCGCCTACAAGCTCTCGGTGAATGATTTCATCGTGAAAGCTTCGGCGTTGGCGCTACAACGCGTGCCGGAAGCCAATGCGAGTTGGACCGATACGGCGATCCTGCGCCATAAGCACGCCGATGTCGGCGTTGCCGTGGCGCTGGACTTCGGTCTCATAACGCCGATTGTCTTTCATGCGGAAGAAAAAGGTCTGATCGCCATCTCCGCTGAAGTGAAGGCTCTGGCCGAGCGCGCCCGCACCAAGAAGCTAAAGCCTCAGGAATATGAAGGCGGCAGCTTCGCCATCTCCAATCTCGGGATGTTCGGGATCAAAAATTTCACTGCCGTGATCAATCCGCCGCATGCGGGTATATTGGCGGTCGGCGCGGGCGAGCAGCGCGCGGTGGTAATCGGCGGCAAGATCGAGGTCGCCACGGTGATGACGGTGACCATGTCCTGTGACCACCGCGTCATCGACGGCGCAACGGGCGCGCGCTTCTTGCAGGTTTTCAAACAATACATCGAAGAACCGGCCGCGATGCTGCTATAGTTGCTTCTCGGGCGACGAGGGGCCGTGCATCATGGACGAGCTTGAAGCAATTCTTGAAACCGGCGGCGCGGCGGCCGTAGAGATCGCGGCATCTGCGCTGATGGAGCGTGGCGGAACGGTTGGGCATTGCGCCAATTGCAACCATCCTATGATCGGGCCTTTTTGCGCCGTGTGCGGGCAGCCGATCAACACCCATCGCCGTTCGCTAAAACACCTGTTGCATGAGTTCTTCAAGGACATTGTCAGTTTCGACAGCCGCATTCTGCGCACGGTGCGCGCGCTGGTGATCGAGCCCGGTGAGTTGCCGCTTGCATTCCGCGAGGGGCGCACCCAGCGGTATATGCCCTCCGTGCGGCTCTACTTTTTTGTCTCGCTGCTATTCTTCCTATTCTTGTCCGTTACCGGCATCGCGCTGATGCAATTTACTTTGAACGTCACCGCGGAGCGTTTCGTCGCAGACAAGGCAGGCAACGTCTTCGTCGAAAAAAATGGCCAGCGCGCGGCCATGGAGGGTTTCAAGGCCGACGCAAAGGGCCATATCTACCTTGCGGACAAGGATGCGCCGAAGGTAACGCTTCCGATGGCCACGGCCGACGGGTCGGTCAACAACATAGTCGATACCAATATCCATTTCTTCCAGCGCATTGGGAGGGGTAGCCAAAAGCTATCGCCGGTTGCCAGGGCGGCGCTGGCCAGCATGGAAGAAGAATTGCTGGCCGACGCAAAAAAGGGGAATGCATCAGGCGGCGGCCTGGAGGCCGAAATCTTTGCGACCATGCAAAAGCTTGAGACCAATCCGGCAGCGCTAAACGGACCGCTAATGACGTGGATTCCGCGAATCCTGTTCCTGCTTCTGCCGTTGTTCGCGCTGCTTCTCGCGGTATTCTATCGGCGCCTGCGGAACGAGTTCTATTTCGTCGATCATCTGGTGTTTTCCCTCACCATGCATACCTTCGCTTTCGTGGTGTTCATCCTTGCGGCGATTGCGGCACAGCTCATCGCGGGCAAATGGGTTGCAATACTGACGGTCCTGGTTCTGGCGGTCTATCTGCTGCTGTCGTTGAAGCGCTTCTATGGACAGAGTTGGGTGCGTACCGGCTTGAAATTCGCCGGCATCGGTATCATCTACCCTATGTTCTTTTTGGGCCCCGCGCTGTTGGCGGCCATCGTCGCAAGCGTCATCGCGGCATAATTCCTGGAGTTTCAACATGGCCGATACATATGATGTCATTGTCGTTGGCGGCGGACCTGGCGGCTATGTTTGCGCGATCCGCGCGGCGCAGCTTGGACTGAAGACCGCGGTGGTCGAACGCGACAGGCTCGGCGGCATTTGCCTTAACTGGGGCTGTATTCCAACGAAGGCCTTGCTGCGGTCGTCGGAAATCTGGCATCTAATGCATCGGCTCGGCGAGTTCGGATTCTCCGCCGACAATCTAAAATTCGATATCGCCAAGATCGTCGAGCGCTCGCGCAAGGTTTCGCAGCAGCTTTCCAACGGCGTCGGCTTCCTGATGAAGAAGCACAAGATCACCGTCATATCCGGCGAGGCGCGGCTTTCGGGCCGGGGCAAACTGGTCGTCACGAAGGATGGAATTTCCACGGAAATCGCGGGCAAGAACATCGTGCTCGCCACCGGTGCGCGGGCGCGGACGTTTCCGGGGCTGGAACCGGACGGCAAGCTGGTGTGGACTTATCGCGAGGCGATGGTGCCGCCGGCATTCCCGAAATCGCTGCTGATTGTCGGTTCGGGTGCTATCGGCATCGAGTTCGCCAGTTTCTACCGCACGCTCGGTGCGGAGGTGACGGTGGTGGAAGTGCTCGACCGCGTGTTGCCGGTGGAGGACGAAGAGATTTCCCAGCTCGCCCAAAAGGCTTTCATCAAGCAGGGCATGAAGATCAGGACTTCTACGACCGTCGAGAAGCTGGAGAAGGGCGCGGACAACGTCACCGCGACGCTGAAAGCCAAGGACGGCAAGACGGAAACGATCACGGTGGACCGCGTTATCCTGGCGGTGGGCATCGTCGGCAATGTCGAGAATATCGGGCTGGAACTGGTGGGCGCGAAGGTCGAGAAGTCTCATATCGTGGTCAACGAATGGGGCGAGACGGGCGTGCCGGGGCTATGGGCGATTGGCGATCTCGTCGGGCCGCCCTGGCTGGCGCACAAGGCGATGCACGAAGGCGTGATCGTGGCGGAGAGGATCGCGGGCGTGAAGGGTGTGCATCCGCTGAATACGGCGAACGTCCCGGGCTGCACCTATTGCTGGCCGCAAGTGGCGTCGGTCGGCATGACGGAAAGCAACGCGAAAGCGAGCGGGCGCAAGATCAAGGTGGGGCGTTTTCCGTTCATCGGTAACGGCAAGGCGATTGCGCTGGGCGATTCCGAAGGCTTGGTCAAAACCGTGTTCGACGCGGAGACGGGCGAGCTTCTGGGCGCACACATGATCGGCGCGGAAGTTACAGAGCTGATTCAAGGCTACGTGATCGCGAAGAATGGCGAGCTGACCGATGTCGAATTGGCGAACACGATCTTCCCGCATCCCACATTGTCTGAAATGATGCACGAAGCCGTGCTCGACGCCGACAAGAAGGCGCTGCATATCTGATACGGAGGCGGTCATGAAACTCGCACGCGCAGCAGGTCTAACCGCGCTTATGCTCTGCGCGGGAGTTGCGGCCCGCGCCGACGACACGATCGCGACCGATAACGGGCCGCTAATCGTTCATCCGATCCATCATGCCTCATTGATGCTGACTTGGAACGGCAAGCATGTGCTGGCCGATCCGGCGCCAGTGTCTGGCGGCGCGGACCCTACGACGCCCTATCGTGCGTTGCCTACGCCCGACATGATCGTGGTGACCCATATCCATGGCGATCATTTCAACGTGCCAATCCTTGAAGCTGTCGCCGGCGGGGCCACGGTCATCATCGCACCGCAAGACGTCTATGACGCCATGCCCGCGGATCTGAAGTTGAAGACCAAAGTCATGAAAAATGGCGACCGGCTGGTTGCGGATTCGATTCCGGTCGAAGCCGTTGCGATGTACAACACGACGCCCGAGCGGATGAAATTCCATCCCAAAGGTCAGGGCAACGGCTACATCCTGACCATCGGCGGTAAGCGCATCTACATCGCGGGTGATACGGAAGAAGCGCCGGAGCTTGCGCATTTGGCGAACATCGATGTGGCCTTCATCCCGATGAACCTTCCGTTCACCGAGACGGTGGACGCAGCCGCAAAATGGGTGAAGGATTTCAAGCCGAAGATCGTCTATCCGTACCACTACCACAATGGCGACGGCAGTTTGAGCGACCTGAACGAATTCAAGACGCTCGTCGGCGGCGCCAGCGACGTGCGACTGCGCGACTGGTATTAGCGCGCGTCTTTCAGCAGCCGCTTGACGTCTTGGGACAGGCCCGCCGCATCGTCGGTCGTGAGCGTCACCAGCCGGGCGCGGCCTTCGGGATCGAAGAAGAACACGGCGCTCGAGTGCATCACCTCATAAGTCGGCTTGGTCTTGACGCTGTAGATGACGCGGTAGCGGCGCGCCAGTTCGGCTAGCGCATTGTCCGTGCCGCGTAGCCCGTCAATCTGCGGCGCGAAAGCCGCTGTGTATTTCTTCAGGATCGGCAAGCTGTCGCGGTTCGGATCCACGGTGACGAACAGCACGCGCACCTTGTCCGCATCGCGCCCCAGCCGGCTGAGCATATCCGCCAGATTGGCGAGCGTGGTGGGGCAAATGTCCGGGCAATTGGTGTAGCCGAAATAGAGCAGGGTCACGCGCCCGCGATAATCCGCCGCCGTCACCGGTGCGCCATCCGTGGCGCGCGTCATATGGAACGCCAGGCGCGGCATGGCGCCGGTGATGTCGGTGGCGTGCCATGGTTTGCTGGAGCGCCCACAGCCGGCGAGGGTCGTGACGAGTACAAGTGAAAGGATGAAGCTGGCCCATTTCATGGCGGGTGCAATAACATGTCAGGAGGACTTCGTCATGGCCGGGGTGTTACCCAGGCGCGCATCGGCCTGAGGGTGGCGCGCGCACGACAAAAAGGTTAGAGGGCATCCATGACGCTTGCCGAGGCCAAACAGACGGGACTTTCGCGCGGCTGGCTCGCCTATGGCGCGCTGCTTGCGGTGGGGGGGGTATTCTACGTCCTCACCAGGTTCTATCCCGCCGACCTGCCGTTCTGGATGCCCTGGGAATTCTCCTGGCCGGTATTTCTTTTGACGGCACTGACGCTTGGCTGGTTCGTGCGGGGCTGGCTACGCGGCGAGCGCCCGCCGCTGTGGCGCGCCGTGTGCTTCGTGCTCGGCGTGCTGTCCAGCTATGCCGTGGTTCAGACGCGCTACGATTATCTTTCCCAGCACATGTTCTTCCTGCACCGTTTCCAGCATCTGGTGCTGCATCATCTTGGTCCGTTTCTGATCGCCTTGGGCGGCGCGGGAGGCACGGTGTGGCGCGGGATGCCGGAATTCCTCAAACCCGTCCTGAAATCGCGGCCGGTGCGCGGCGTGGTGGATGTCATTCAGCATCCCGCCGTTGCGCCCGTCGTGTTCGTGGGCCTGATCTATCTGTGGCTGTTCCCCGCCATCCATGCGCGTGTGATGCTCGATGTCGATCTCTACAATCTGATGAACTGGAGTATGGCGATCGACGGCATCTTCTTCTGGTGCCTAGTGCTCGATCCGCGCCCGAAGCCGCCCGCGCGGTTGGGCACCGGCCTCAAGGCCCTGCTCGTAGCCGTGGTTGTCCCACCGCAGATTTTGGTTGGGGCACTGCTGGCGCTAACCGGCAAGGACATCTATCCCGTCTATCGCATTTGCGGGCGCATTCTGCCCATCAGTGCGCTTACCGATCAGCATTACGGCGGATTGATCCTGTGGATCCCGTCATCGATGATGAGCGTGGTCGCGTTGCTGCTCATCCTCAACAATCTGCGCCTCAGCGACGAGAGGGCGGAGAAGGCGCGGCTGGCGGCGTGATCAATACCCCGCCGCTTCGCCGTCCTTACGCATTTCGGACGCGCCCCAATAGACGTGGTTCTTCGCGTCGAACATGATCGCTTGATAGCCGCCGAAATTGCCGGTGCCGCCGGTGATCTTGTAGCCGCGCGCCGCAAGTGCCGCGCGCGTTTCGGGCGTGAAGCCGCTCTCCATCTCCACCGTACCGATGCCGGTGGATGGCTCGCCGGTGGGCTCGGCGCCGCCATAGTGCCGCCAGCGCGCGGCATCTCCCGCTTCCTGCACGTTCATGCCGAAGTCGATGATGTCGGTCAGCACCTGGACATGACCCTGGGGCTGCATGTCGCCGCCCATCAGCCCAAATGACATGAAGGGATTGCCGTCCTTCATCACAAAGCCGGGGATGATCGTTTGGAACGGCCGCTTGCCCGGCGCATAGACATTTGCGGCCTTCGGATCGAGCGAATAAAGTTCGCCGCGATCCTGGAACATGAAGCCCAACCCGTCGGCGACGAGGCCAGATCCCATGCCGCGATAATTCGATTGGATCAGCGAGACCATCATGCCGTCCTTGTCTGCGGTCGTAAGATAGATCGTATCGCCGTCATGCAGCGTCGGATCGCCGGGGCCGATATTCGGATTGGCATGCGCGAGGTCGATCAGCTTGCGCCGCTCGTCGGCATAGCTGTCGGACAGCAGCCCCTTCATTGGAATTTTTGCGAAGGCGGGATCGGCGTACCATTTTGCCAAATCCTCATAGGCGAGGCGCTTGGCCTCCAGCATCGCGGTCAAGGCGTCAGGGGAGCCAGCGCCCATCTTCTTCAAATCATAATGCTTGAGGATTTGCAGCATCTGCAGCACCGCGGCGCCTTGCCCGTTGGGCGGCAGCTCGTACACGTCATAGCCGCGATAATTCACAGACAGCGGCGTTACCCATTCGCCGTGATGGGCCGCGAAATCCGCATAACGCAAATCGCCGCCGATGCGCTTGAAATAGGCGTCGATGGTGTGGGCGATTGCGCCCTTGTAGAACGCATCGCGGCCACCGCTTGCGATCAGCGAAAGCGTATGCGCCAGGTCCGGGTTCTTGAAGATTTCACCCTGAACCGGCGTGTGCCCGCCATTTGCGTCGGCGATCAGATAGGTGTGCTTGGCGTTGTCGCTCTCTTCGATCAGGCCCTTGTATTTCTCAAAGGCCTCCATATTGCCTTTCCAATAGACGGAAATAAGCTGCGTCACCGGAAAGCCGCTTTTCGCATAAGCGATGGCTGGCGCGAGATCGTCCTTGATCGGCAGCTTGCCGAATTTCTGATGCAGCGCGAACCACGCATCGACCGTGCCCGGCACGGTGATCGGCAGCGAGCCGACCGGCGGAATATGCGCCTTGTACGGCATACCGGCCTTTTTGTAGGCCGCCTCGATCTCGCCTTTGAGTTTTTCGAGATCGCGGCCCATCGGCGCGCGGCCCGATCCGTTGTAGCCGTAGAGCTTGTGCGTCTTGGGGTCGTAGACGATGGCGAAGAGGTCGCCGCCCATCCCGTTCAGCACCGGCTGCATCAATCCGATGGCGGCATTGGCGGCGATGGCCGCATCAACCGCGCTGCCGCCTTTTTTGAGAATGTCGATAGCGATCTGCGTCGCGAGCGGCTGTTCGGTCGCGGCCATGCCGTGCTGCGCCAGCACCGGCGAGCGCGTTGCCCATTCGGCGCCCGCATAGCGGTCGCCACGGCTGATCTGGCCGAACGCTTGCGTCGCCAGGAAACCCATTCCCATCGCCATTGTGATCGTCCCCGTCAAAATTTTCCGCACATCAATTCTCCGCAAATGTCACATGGCAGGACGGCAAGCCGTTCTTCTCGAAATAGCGCTGGTGATATTCCTCCGCGCGCCAGAAGGGCGGGGCGGGCTCGATCACAGTGACAATGGGCCGCTTGAATTTCCCGGAGGCCTGCAGCGCCGCCATCTTCTCCCGCGCCACGCGATCCTGTTCGGGCGAGTGCGTGAAGATGACGGAGCGGTATTGCGTACCCACGTCCGGCCCCTGGCGGTTCAGCGTCGTGGAATCGTGGTTCATGAAGAAGACATCCACCAGGGCGCCATAAGAAACTTTCGCCGGATCGAAGGTAACTTCCACCACTTCGGCGTGTCCTGTCTCATCGGTACAGACTTGCTTGTAGGTCGGGTTGTCACCTTGGCCACCCGCATATCCGACCGCGACGTCGATCACGCCGGGCACCTGGCGGAAGAAGGATTCCACGCCCCAGAAACACCCTGCTCCGAATGTGGCTTTTTCCATCCCATGACCTCCGTCGCTATTTGCAGTGACTATAGGGGGCGTCTGCGGATGCGTCATCCGGCAGTTTGACCCCCTGGCCCCGTTGTCCTAATCCCACACCATGCTGGATGCACTCCTGCACAAATGGACCGGGCCGGTTGCGGACGCAGCCGCGCGCCGGCTTGCGTGGAATCCGCTCGCAGCCGCCTTCGCCGCTTTCGCGCTTGGCCTCGCAGCGCTGCCTGTTATCGGTATGCACTACTACTTGCCCGGATTGGCTTTGCTCGTGCTGAGCCGTTCGCTTGCAGGGCTCGCGGCGGCCACGGCGCGCGGCTCTGAGGCTGCGAACAGGCTCGCGCTGATTTGCGTGTTTGATTCCGTTGTTATTGCCGGTTTGCCGTTCGCCTTCGCTTTGGGTGATCCGGCGCGCGCGCTGGCGTGCGTGTTTCTGGTGTTCGCCTTGTCGGTCAACATTGCGAGCGCATTCGCCTTTGCCAAAGGCGACGGTCCGGCGCGCGGCGGGATTTGGAACACAGAGATTATCATCGCCATCGCGTTCGCCTGCGTCTTTCCAGAACACTTCGCAATCGTCGCCTATGTGCTGGGCGTTTTGTGTTTTGTTGCATCCGGTGCACGCGTCGCCGCCGGTATCGCGGAGAGGAAGCCGTCATGAAAGTTGTCATTATCGGAGCGGGTGTGGCCGGGCTCGGCATCGGCTGGAGGCTGGCGCAGTCGGGCGCATCGGTCACCATTCTCGAACGCGCGCAAATCGGCAGCGGCGCCACGACGTCGTCGGGCGGAATGATCGCCGCCGCCGCCGAGCTTGGCCATCAAGATACGCCGGTCGCCGCCTTTGCCGAGCGTGCAAACCGGTTGTGGCCGACATTCGCCGCGGAGCTTGAATCCAACACAGGCATGTCCATCGGCTACATAAAAAACGGCTCGCTTATGGTCGCGCTCAAATCGGATGCCGGCGGATGCCCGCATGCACATGGCGCGAGTAGCGAGACTGCCGAACAACCACCGCATTCGCATGGCGGTAAAGAGGTGGAGAATCCGCATGCGAACGGCGGCGCAAGGCTGAGTGCGCCCGAGGCGCGGGCTATGGAGCCGATGCTGAGCGAAGAAATCTCCGGCGCGATGTGGGCGCCGAACGAAGCCGTGGTCGATACAAGCGCGCTTGTCCGCGCGTTGGCGGCCGCGTTTGTGCGCGCTGGAGGAACAATTCTTCCGAACGAGACTGCTGTGCGGATCGAGAGCGATGCGAACGGCGTGGCCGGCATTCGCACACCTTTCGCGTTTCACACAGCCGATGCCTATGTACTCGCGGCGGGCGCATGGAGCACGCGGATCGAGGGCTTGCCGCCGCTAGCGGTTCCTCCGGTGACGCCCGTGAAGGGCGAGATCGTGGTGCTGACGGCGCCAGCCGGCGCGGCGGTGCCCAAGCACGTCGTATGGGGCAATGAGGTCTATGTCGTGCCGCGCGGCGATCGGCTGCTGGTGGGCGCCACAGCGGAGCAGTCCGGCTATGATACCACCCAGACGCAGGATGCATCGCGCTGGCTTCTGAGCCGGTCAAACGGCCTCATGCCGGGCCTGGCGGACTGGCAGATGACCGAGCATTGGGCGAGTCTGCGGCCCGCTTCGCCGGACGGCATGCCGATCCTGGGTGAGACAATCGTCCCTGGTCTTTTTGTTGCGAGCGGCCAATATCGCAACGGCATCCTGTTTGCACCGGCAGTCGCTCAAGTCCTGTCCCGTCTCATTTTGGAACGGGCCGATGACGCACCGGCGTTCGATCCTAAGCGGTTCACGGGATCACAGGCCGGCGCTCCCGGCACGGTCGTTGAGACGGCGCACAAGACCGTCAAAGGGGCCGGGTTTCAACAATGGCTGGCTGGTTTCTAGGAGCCGGAATTCTGCTGCTGCTGGTAGGCGGTGAGGCAGCCGTGCGCGGCGGCGTCGGCTTGGCGCGCGCCTTTTCCATGCCGCCGCTTCTAATCGGTCTCTTCGTCATTTCCCTCGCCACGGCGGCGCCGGAGTTGTTCGTCGCGCTGCGCGCAACGGCGACGGGCGCGCCGGACATTGCGCTTGGCGGGATCATTGGCACGGTCTTGGTCAATCTGCTGCTGGTACTTGGGCTGGGCGCGCTGATCCGGCCGATGTCCTCGCCGCCGAAGGTCGTGCTGCGCGACGGTGGCGCACTTGTCTTTGCCGCGCTCGCGGTTTGGTTCTTCGCGGCGGGCGAGGCGATTTCGCGGATCGATGGATTGCTCCTGCTGTTGGGCTTTGCGGCTTACGTGACGGTGACGTACTTCACCGATTGGCGGCGTTCGCCGGATCATTCCGTGGCGCAGGGTTGTGCGCTGTCCCGTATGCAAGGTGAGCCAACGCACGAAGTCGCCGGGTTGTTTCTGCTTCTGCTCGGGCTGATCCTGCTGGGGTTGGGTGCGCATTTCGCGGTGGCGGGCGCTGTATCGCTGGCGCACGCGCTTAACATCAAAGAGGCCTTTGTCGGTTTGACTATCGTGGCGTTGGGCGTGTCGCTGCCGAAGCTGATCGCCACCCTGGTGGCGACGGCGCGCGGCCATACCGATTTGGCCGCCGGTTGCCTGATCGGCGCGAGCGTCGTCGATTTGCTGTTTGTGCTGGGCGTGGTTGCGACCGTAACACCGCTGACGGTATCGCCGGTGTTCGCGCTCATCGACGTGACGGTGATGGCGGCGGCGAGCGTGGTCTTGCTGCCGCTACTGGCGGTGCGCTGGCGGCTGTCGCGTCCGCGAGGCTTTATGCTGCTGGCGGCCTATGCCTGCTATGTGGCGTTCCTGGCGTGGCGGCAGGGTTTGATCTCGCCCGCGATGCTGGGACTCTGATGCGCCGCCTGTAGGGAAATTCGAGGCGATAAGCGGTTGACCGGCGAAATGGCCGCATTTTTGACGCGCCTCGTTAACGGTCTTTAACCTTCTTTCCCTTAGCTTCGCCTGCGGGAGAACCCGAACATGCTGGCAGAAGCCTCTAATGTTTCGAACGCCTCGGTCGTCGCCGCGCTTCAACGCGCCAGCGCCGCCACGGGCTCGGACTTTCACTATCTGCTCGGAACCGCGATGCGGGAGTCCGGCCTGAAGCCAGGGGCGCAGTCGAGCACCTCGTCTGCCTCCGGTCTGTTCCAGTTTGTCGAGCAGACCTGGTTTAGTGTGGTCAAGGAATATGGCGCCAAGCATGGGCTGGCCTCTTACGCCAACGCGATCGAGCAGGGCGCCGACGGCAAGTTGCGCGCCGACAATAGCGCCGACCGCACAGCCATTCTGGCGCTGCGCAACGATCCGCAGATCAGCGCATTGATGGCGGGCGAATATGCCCAGCAGACCAAGAGCGCGATGCAGTGCTCGCTGGGGCGTGATGTGTGCGGCGGCGAACTTTATGCGGCGCATTTTCTGGGCGCGGATGCGGCCTGCAAGCTGATCCAGTTGAACGGCGCCGAGCCCGGCGCGGCGGCGGCGAACGCGTTTCCGCAGGCGGCGAGCGCCAACAAGAATGTCTTCTATCATGCCGACGGCTCGGCGAAATCGGTGCGCGAAGTTTATAATTGGGTGACGCAGCAGCCGAGTGTTGAGACGGCTTCGCTGCCCGCCGCAAAACACGCCTCTATGGGGGCGGCGTCGATGTCGTCCATGACGGCGGATTACAGCGATTTGCTGGCGTCGATGTGGACACCTTCGTCGAGCGGGTTTTTTCCCAGCGGCGGTTCCTCGCCCTTCCTGCTCAGCCCCGGCGTGCTGGACATTCTGTCGTCCGTTTCGCCGGGCCAGAAAGACGGCGACAAGAGCTGATACGCAAAGGGCGAGTAGCGCACGGTCGGCTGGACGGCGCCGGTCGCGCGGCAGGGCGGATTTTGCCAAGCGATTGATAAAGCTCGGAAAAGGGCTGGAGGTTGTTTTCGCGATTTTAGCCCCACCCCCCCGGTTTATCCCTGGGTCTCTCCGTGGCTCCACCTTTGTCCGCTTCTTAGCCCGGCGTTCCGCCTGCGCTGAAGCTTCCGCCTTCGCCCTTTGGGCTTCGGCGGACAAGTCGGCAAGATCATTGTTACGGAGAACCGCCAAGGGATACCCCATCCACAAATCCCATAACCAAGCCCCGCGAGGCTTGTTGGCGGTATTATAAAGCAGGTTGAGTTGTTTGGGATAAGGATTGGGAACGGACGAGTGCAGAGGGCGCGGCGGGGATTAAATCGACGCTGAGCCCGATTCTTCAATAACAGGACAGATAATGTCTCGCGGCATATCACGAAGAACGTCCGATACGGCCCGACCCGCTAGCGCCCCTTCCGAACGAGCGTGGGGGGTGGATTGCCGCCGTTCGGCTACCTAGATTGTGTGTTACACGCGGGGTTGCGCAGCGGGGAAACCATGTCACTCGATCAACAACGAGACTTCTATGCGTCACTTGTAACCGCAAAAGGCGGAACACGAGACGAGGCGATTCGCTCGAGTTTTACGAGCACGGATCGTGCGCGCTTCTTGGGCCCCGGCCCTTGGAAGGTCTTCACGTCCCTGGGCTACATCGAAACGCCCGGCGACGACCCGGCATTCATCTACCAGGACGTGGCCGTCGCACTTGCGCCTGAGCGCACGATCAACAATGGCGAGCCTGCGCTCCATGCACGCTGCATCGCCGCCGCTGCTCCCAAAGTTGGCGAGAGTGTCCTACATGTCGGGGCGGGGACAGGTTACTACACAGCGATCCTAGCGAATCTGGTTGGGCCGGGCGGCTCGGTTGTGGGCTATGAAATCGAGGCGGACCTGGCGGAGCGAGCACGAGAAAATCTGGTAGATCTTCCGCAGGTCTCCATTCGGATGCGTTCGGCTATAGAGCCCAATCTTCCTGCGTCCGATATAATCTACGCAAATGCCGGCGCCACGCATCCGCCAGCCGAGTGGTTGGCGGCGCTCAAGCCAAAAGGCAGGCTGCTGTTTCCGCTCAGTGGCAGCCATGGTGCAGGCGTGATGCTGCTTGTCACACGCGAACAAGAAGCAAGCTACGCGGCTCGGATTGTCATGGGGGCTGCGTTCATTCCGTGCATCGGCGCAAGCGATGACGCAGAAGCCAAGGCCGTGACTGAGGCACTTATGAAGGGAGGACACGGTGCGGTTCGGTCCCTGGTGAGGAACGATGAGCCGGACGCTAGCGCCTGGCTGGGTGGCAGCGACTGGTGGCTTTCCACCGCGCCGCCCTAAGGGGCCGACAAAGCTCGGCGTCTCGCCTCAATTCTTTCGGCTTTGAATTTGTCTTCCACGACTTCACAATGTGCACAAGCAATCAATCGCAGAAGGGGCGAAAAATAGATCGAGAAGACACAGGAGTAAGAACGACCAGGCGGAGGCGCTATGCTCTCGTTGCGGGGGTGTTTGCGTTTCCGGCAGTCCTCTTGCTCTGCCACCTCGTGATTTGGGGACAGCTATGGTTTCTTTCGTCGTGGAGCCAAATCTGGCCGTACCTTATTATAATTGGGGCCGTTTATGCCGTTTTGATATTTTCAGTGGCGGTTGAAAACACTTCCAACAAGCAACACAAAAAATAGATGGTGTCTCCGTATTGAGGTGGAGAAACAAGCATGGCGAAGAGCGAGGCACAGAAAACTCCTTCCGCGTTGATCGATGCGCGCATAAAGGAGCTGGGCGATTGGCGGGGCAAGGTGCTTGGCCGGATTCGCGCCGTGATCAAGGACGCCGATCCCGACGTCGTCGAGGAATGGAAGTGGCGCGGGGTTCCGGTGTGGGAGCACGCCGGGATTATCTGCACGGGCGAGACCTATAAGAGCGTCGTGAAAATGACCTTCGCCAAGGGCGCTACGCTGAAGGACCCATCGAAGCTTTTCAATTCCAGCCTGGAAGGCAATGTGAGGCGCGCCATCGATATTCACGAGGACGACAAGATTGATGAAAAGGCGCTGAAGGCGCTCATTCGCGCCGCCGTGGCGCTGAACACGGCGAAGAAGGCGAAGTAAGCCGGTTTCGCGCGCGAGGCCGTTGCGAAAAGCCGGGGCGGCTCGTAAGGCTTTTGCGCTTCAGGGGGGTATTGGTGCGCGCGGCATTTCTATCCGTATGGGCGGTGATCCTGTGCATCGCCTTTATTCAGGCGGCCAACGGGCTTCAGACCGATCTGATCGGCGTGCGCGCCGACATGGCGGCGTTCCTGCCGCAGACCATCGGCTGGCTGATGGCGGCGTATTACGTCGGCTATTCCGCCGCGCCGCTGGCGGGGCGCGCCGTGATCGGGCGCATCGGCCATGTGCGCACGGTCATCGCCTGCGCCTTTGTCGCGGGCGTGATTATCGTGGCGCACGCCTTTGTGGTGACGCCGCTGGCCTGGACGGGATTTCGCTTCGTATCGGGCTTCGCGCTGGCGCTGGTTTATGTCGCGCTGGAAAGCTGGATCAACGACAAGTCTAGTAACAACCTGCGCGGACGTGTGTTCAGCCTCTACATCACCATTCAGATGGTGGCGATGACGCTGTCGCAAGTTCTGCTGACCCAGGGCGATCCGCGAAACGCCGGACCGTTCATCTTGTGCGGCGTGTTGTTCGCATTGGCTGCGATTCCCATCGCCATGGCGTCGCGCAATGCCCCCGCGAGCGGGCCGCCCGCGCCGGTCGGCTTATTGAAGCTGTTCCGCATGTCGCCGCTCGGCGCGATGACGACCGTGCTGTCAGGCGTGTCTTGGGCGATCGTCTTTACGTTCGGTCCGGTTTTCGCACGCCATAGCGGCTTGCCGCTGTCGGGCATCGCCTGGTTTATGGGGCTCGCGATGGCTGCGGGCGCGATCTCGCAATTTCCGCTCGGCTGGCTTTCGGATGTCATCGGACGGCGGCGGACCATCGGGCTGATTTTCGGAGTTGGCGTTGCCGTTTCGTTGTTCGGGCTATGGACGACCGGGCGCGGCGCCGAGGCGACCTTGATCGCAGCCGCGCTGGCGGGCGGGTCCGTCTTCCCGCTCTACGCAATTTCCGTGGCGCATGTGAACGACGTGGCGGCGCCGCAGACGCGCGTCGCGGTGGCGGCGGGGCTTGTGTTGTTGTTTGGGCTTGGTTCGATTTTCGGGCCGCTGCTCTGCGGCTGGGCGATGACGGCGATGGGGCCGCAGGGCTATTATGCGTCCTTGGCCGCCATCATGGCGGCGGGTGCGCTGGTCACGGCGCGATTTCGCTAATCGTTTCGACGTTCAACCCCTGTGGCTGGCGCGCTCCACGGCTTCGCGCACGCGCGCTTCGAGTTCCTCGACCAAAGACAGCGCGGTGCGATTGGAGATGTCCTTGATCTTCTCGCGAAAGATCACGCGGATCGCATCGACATGCGCGTCGACGATGGCATGGGGAATTGCGTCGTGGGATTTCAATTCGTCGAACAATTTGCACAGAGACGAGGCAACGCGCGCGATCAGCGGATATTCGAAGGTTGTGGCCTGGCCCTTGAGATCGTGACTGGCGCGAAACAGATCGTCACCGGTGTCTTGCGCTTTCGCGGCGGCAAAGGCGTCGCGCACTTCGCCGAGCCGCGCGATGTCTTTGGCGATCCAGTCGGTGAATTCGACCTTGAGGGTCTCCATTGCCGCTTCGGCGCGCTTGATGGCGGCCATGTCGAGACCGGCGATGGTTCCCCCGACTTTGGTCTTCAGGATATTGGGAGGCATGAATACCTCGATGGGGCTTTCCTTCGTCATGATGTCCTCTCGAAGTGTTTATCCTGGGTGGCTTCCGGCGGGTCGTCGAGCGAGGTGGTGACGCCGGTCGAACGGCGTTCCGGTCCACGGTATTCTTCACTCGCGCGCCGCCGGCGGCAGGGACCGAAATAGTGTTCGGTGCGGACGAACGGGCGTGGGTGTTCGATCACCGATATCAATCGCGTGAGGATCGCTTTCACGGAAACCGGCTTGGCGAGGAATTCGTTGGCGCCCGCATCGCGCGCTTGGCGCACATGATCGATGTGCGTGTGGCCGGTCAGCATGATGATGGGCACGAAGGGGTTTGGCGTTTGCGGCGAGGTTCTCACCATGCGCACGAAATCGAGGCCGCTCATGCCGTCCATTTGCCAGTCGAGCAGAACCACATCGGGGTTCGCATCGCGCAGCGTTGTCCAAGCGCTTTCGCCGTCATTCGCTTCGTAAATCTGGATGGCGCCGAATGCCTGCAAGATCGTGACCACCAGCTTTCGCATATGCTGGTTGTCATCGACTACAAGGATTTTCAATCTGTCGAAGCGATAGCCGCTCATGCACCCGTCCACACGCTCGGTCCCGCCCGAACGTCCGCCACGATGCAGGATACTTAACGGCGCTTAATGACGCGTGAAGCTGGAAAGCTTAATCGATGAACTGCTCGGTAAGAATTCGTTCATCAAGATTACGGCCGGCGTCGAACAGTAGGACCATGGCGATCGAACGATCCTCCGCCACGTCGACCGAGACGACATCGCGCACTTCCAGCGCGTCCGCCACGGCGCTGACGGGGCGCTTTTCGGTCTCCAGAACCTCGAAACGCACGCGCGCGCCATGCGGCAGCAGGGCGCCGCGCCAGCGCCTGGGCCGGAAGGCGCTGATCGGGGTGAGGGCCAGAAGCGCGGAATCGATGGGCAAAATTGGGCCGTGCGCCGAGAAATTATAGGCCGTGCTGCCGATGGGCGTTGCGACCAGCACCCCGTCGCAGATGAGTTCGGAGATGCGCACCTTGCCGTCGACCAGAATGCGAAGCTTGGTCGCCTGGCGGGTCTGGCGCAGCAGCGATACCTCGTTAAAGGCCAGCGCATCGGTGCATTGATCGGCGCCCGTCGCGCGCATGCGCAGGGGGTGGATTTGCGCCAGTTCGGCCTTGGCGAGCCGCTCCGCCAGCTCGGCCTCGTTATACTCGTTCATCAGGAAACCGACACTGCCGAGATTCATGCCATAGATCGGCTTGCCGCGGCCGAGAAACGAATGCAGCGTCTGCAACATGAAGCCGTCGCCGCCCAGGGCCACGATGATCTCCGCCTCGTCCGGCCCGGCATCGGTATATTGCTGACGCAGATTGGCCAGCGCGGCTTGAGCTTCGGGCACCGGCGTGGCGACGAAATGCAGCTTGGGGGACACGGTCAACCTCCCGTCATCGACATGGCGCGGGCCACGGCAGGCGCGGCGTGGCGGCGGTCGATCATAAAGTCATGCCCCTTGGGTTTGCGCGCGATAGCTTCGTCGATGGCGTCGTCGAGCATCTCGTTGCTACTGGTGGCGCGCAAGGGGCCGCGCAAATCCGCCGCATCGTCCTGACCCAGGCACATGAACAGCGTTCCGGTGCAGGTCAGACGGACCCGGTTGCAGCTTTCGCAGAAATTGTGGGTCAGGGGCGTGATGAAGCCGAGGCGACCGCCGGTCTCCGCTACGTGCACGTAACGCGCCGGGCCGCCCGTGGTGTAGTCCATATCGTGAAGCGTAAAGACGCGCGCCAGATTTGCGCGCACCAGCGACAGCGGCAGATATTGCGCAATGCGATCCGCATCGATGCCGCCCATCGGCATGGTCTCGATCAGTGTGAGATCCATCGCGCGGCCATGCGCCCAACGGATCATGTCGGCAAATTCGTCTTCGTTGACGCCTTTCAACGCCACGGTGTTGATCTTGACCTTGAGGCCCGCCTCTTGCGCCGCATCGATCCCGGCCAGCACGTTGGACAGCTCGCCCCAGCGGGTGATGGCGCGGAATTTTTCCGGGCTCAGCGTATCGAGCGAGATGTTGATGCGCTTGATGCCCGCCGCCGCCAAGGGCCGGGCAAATTTGGCGAGCTGGTTGCCGTTGGTCGTCAGCGTCAATTCCTTGAGCCCGCCGCCGCCAAGCCAGCCGCCCAATCTTTCGATCAGCCGCATGGCGTCGCGCCGTACCAGCGGCTCGCCGCCGGTGAGGCGAATGCGCTGCACGCCTTTGCGCATGAAGGCGGCGCAGACGCGCTCGATTTCTTCCAGCGTCAAGAGGTCGGCCTTGGGCAGGAATTCGGGATGTTCAGCCATGCAATAGACGCAGCGAAATTCGCAGCGGTCCGTCAGCGAGACCCGCAAATAGGTGATGTGGCGGCCGAACGGGTCGATCATGACCGCGACCCTAGCAAGTGTTGGGACGAGATTCAGCCCCTATTGGGGATGGAGTTCGGCCATGGCGGCCTGCTTGCTGAAGCTGTCGAACACGGCTTCGATATCGCTCTTGTCGGCGGGGGTAAGCACCGGGCGCATCATGCGGGCCTGGCGCGAGAGGTTGTAGACGGTGGCGAAAACGCAGCGGTCGATGCCCACGGCACGGCAGGCCAGGGCGACCGGCCGGGGGCCCTTCTCATAGAGCGCCTGGCGTAGCTGAATAAGCGACATGTCGAGCATCCGGGCGAAAGCCAGGTCGAACAAGTCGATCTGACCCTGATGCAGGACCCGAAGAAGAAATCCGGCTTTGAGCTGTCCGGCCTTAGCGAGCTTGTCGATGAGTTTGTGGGCGCTTTCGGCGGGAACGTCTTTGGGCGGGAGCGGCTCGTTCTTGACGATGGTTTCCGCGCGCGCAAAAGCGTCGTCGAGCTTTCTCGGTTCCACGGCATAGTTGTGGACGATGTAGGTCTTGAGCGCTTCGGACACCCATTCGCACATCCGCGTGGCAAGTTCGGCGGGAAGATCCTCGCGGCGAACAAGCGGCTCCTGCAGGCTGGCGACGCGCTGGGATTTTTCGACCAGAGTCTGATACGTCGTAGCGGAAATTTTCGCGGTCTCGTTGCGAACGAGGGCGATCAGAACCGTTTCGGCCTCGCAGTGCGACAGCGCCTCGGTCACGGTTTCGCCGATGCCGGCGCGGGAGGCGACAGCCTCCTGATGGGCCGTCCCGCAAGCGAGCACCATCTGCAAAAAGTCGCTATCGCAAAGCAGCGGACTCTTGAGAATAATCGGGCGCGCCACTTCGATCAGGTCGTCGGCCAAAAGAAGAATGAGATCGTGCGGCGCGGTGGTATCGTCCGACAGACGCTCGGCGAGCGCGATGCGGATCGTCATCTCGACATTGCCGGTCAACCTGCGCAGGATATCGCGCATGAGCATACGTTCGCGGTCGTTCAGATGCGTGTCCTGGACCCGGTACAGCGAGGCAACCGCCAGGAAGATTTCCTCGCGCGTTGTGTCTTGCGGATTGGCGGCAAGCTGGGCAAGTCTGCCCATGTCGCTCATGTCACGCGCTGTCAATCCCACGTTATGACCCCATGCTGCACTGCGGATCGCCCCTTCGACCCACGCGGATGAGTAGCAAATTGGCGTTAACAGCGTGTTAATCTAATTCGCCCGGAACCGGATGGATTCATGCAAGCGACGGCACAAGCGCCCTTTCTCCTGGCCATCGACCAAGGCACAACCTCGACCAGGGCGATCCTGTTTGACGCAGCCGGCAAGCCCTTGGCGTCGCACGCCATCGAGCTCAAGCAGCACTATCCGGCCAATGGCTGGGTCGAGCACGATGCCGAGGAGATATGGCAGTGCGTCGTCGCATGCTGCCGGATTGTCGCAAGGGGCATCGCCGCGCGCGATATCGCCGGAATTGGCATCACCAATCAGCGCGAGACGACGCTGTTGTGGGACCGCAAGACGGGCCGCCCCGTTCACAACGCGATCGTCTGGCAGGACCGGCGAACCGCCGAGCGCTGCCGGGCGCTGCGGACGATGGGGCTGGAGGGCAAGATCACCGGCCGGACCGGGCTGCTGCTGGACCCCTATTTTTCCGCGACGAAAGTCGAATGGCTGCTCGACAATGTGGCCGACGCACGCGCGCGCGCCGAGAACGGGGAATTGGCGTTCGGTACTGTGGACAGCTGGCTGATCCATAGACTGACCGGCGGCGCGGTGCATGCCACGGATGTGACGAACGCATCGCGCACCATGCTGCTCGATTTGAAGACGCTGACATGGGACGACGATCTCTTGTCGCTGTTCGGCATCCCGCGTGCGATTTTGCCCGATGTGCGCGATTGCGCGGGCGAATTCGGCGAGACATCGGCCGATCTGTTCGGCGAACCTGTTCGCATTCTGGGTGTCGCGGGCGATCAGCAAGCGGCCATGATCGGACAGGCCTGTTTTTCGCCGGGCGATGTGAAATCGACCTATGGCACCGGCTGTTTTGCGCTCGTGAATACGGGCGCCACACCGCCAGTTTCACAAAATCGCTTGCTGGCGACCTGCGCCTATCGCCTCGCGGGCGAGGCGGCCTATGCGGTGGAGGGCAGCATCTTTGTTGCGGGCGCCGTGGTGCAATGGCTGCGCGACGCGCTGGGCGTCATCGGCAGCGCGCCGCAAATCGAGGCGCTGGCGCGCGCCGCCAAACCGGCGGATGGACTGTATTTCGTTCCGGCATTCACGGGCCTCGGCGCGCCTTACTGGGACCCGGATGCGCGCGGCGCGATTTTGGGCCTGACGCGCGACGCGGGCGTGGCGGAAGTGGCGCGCGCGGCCCTCGACGCCGTGTGCTATCAGACCCGCGATCTGCTGGAAGCCATGGCGCGCGACATGGACGCGGCAAAACTTGGCGCGCCGGCATCGCTGAAGGTCGATGGCGGCATGGTCGAGAACGATTGGTTCTGTCAGCGCCTAGCCGATTTGACCGGACTTCCCGTGGAGCGCCCAAAAGTGATTGAGACAACCGCCTTGGGCGCGGCCACCCTCGCGGGCCTTGCGGCGGGCGTGTTTCGCGACACCGCCGATATTGCAAAACATTGGGAACTCGATCGACGCTTCGAGCCTTCCCTTGCGGCAGCGACGCGCGACGCACTTTATGAGGGTTGGAACGGGGCGGTCGCGCGCGTGCGCTCGGACTAATTTCTGCATTTGACACGCAAATGCGTCCAGCACACTCTTTCGCAAAATGCAGGGGAGAGGCAGATGGACCTCGTTTCGCAATTCAAGACAGCCGTGCCAGCCGCCAGCGAGATCGCATCGCTGAAAGGCAAAGTGAGCGACGAAGAATGGCGCTTGCGCGTCGATCTGGCGGCGACCTACCGGCTGGTCGCGATGTATGGCTGGGACGATATGATCTTCACGCATATCTCCGCGCGCGTGCCCGGCCCGGATCACCATTTTCTCATCAATCCCTATGGTCTTCTGTTCGAGGAAATCACCGCCTCCAGTTTGGTGAAGATCGATGTCGATGGGCTCAAGGTTCAGGATTCGCCTTATCCGGTAAATCCCGCAGGCTTCACGATCCACAGCGCTCTGCATATGAGCCGCGATGATGCCCATTGCATCATCCATCTGCACACAACCGATGGTGTTGCGGTGTCGGCGCAATCCGATGGGCTTCTGCCGCTCGACCAGCATGCGATGATGATCTGCAACGATGTCGCTTATCACGACTATGAAGGCATCGCGCTCGACCTCGACGAACGCGAAAGGCTGGTGCATGACATCGGCAGCGAGAAACACGCGATGATGCTGCGCAATCATGGCACACTGGCGCTCGGCAAGACCTGCGCCGATGCCTTCGTGCGTATTTATTTCCTGGAGCGTGCCTGCTCGATGCAGCTGCGCGCGCTGGGTGGCGGCGCAAAGCCCAACTGGCCGAACCAAGGCGTGCCGGAAAAAACCGGCGCGGTCGCGGCGATGGCGTTCGACGGGATGATCGGCGGCCTTGCCTGGCCGGCGCTCCTGCGCAAGCTCGACCGCGCGGATGCGAGTTACCGCAATTGAGATTTGACGGCATCATCGCGCGCGTGATCGCGTCCGCAATGGTCCGGCGGGCTTGACGCATGGATATCGCCAAGTCCGTGCCGGGCGCTCGTCCCGTACGCCGCAAGACCGAAAGCCTCGCGAAGATCAAAAAGTCGGCACGGCGGCTTTTCGTCGAGCGCGGCTATCACGCGACGCGGCCGCAAGACATCGCGCGCGAAGCCGGCGTGGGGCACGGCACTTTCTATCTGCATTACGACGATAAGCGCGCCTGCTTTCTAGCTTTCGTCGAGGATGCGCGCGTGGAACTGCATGACCAAATCCGCGGCCATATCGGCGCGAGCCGCTCGCTGGAGGACAGGATCGGCGCAACGCTGAACGCGATTTACGAATATACCGACGCCAATCCCGGCGTGCTCGGCGCGGCCATGGCGGACGTGTCCGTGATCGACGCGGAAGGCGCCCAGGCCGTACCGCTGCTGGTTCGCTGGGGGCGCGATTGGGCCCAAAGCATCCGCGACGAGATGCATCACGGAACGGCTGCCTCGGTCTACGACGCCGATATCGTCGGGCAGGCCATCGTGGGTGCGATCAATCAATGCGGCAACGAAGGCGACCGCAGCGGGCGAAAGCGGCAGGATGTCATCGATAACCTCACCCGGTTCCTGGTCCGTGCGTTGAGGCCGTAGAAACGCTCGCTTTCAGCCTGTTGATCGTTTTTCATTACAACCATAAGTACATTGCTGCATTGGTGCACTCGGTCTCACATTCTCGTATTACGCGAGGGGCGTTTGAGTACCTACGATCATTATCGGCCGGCGTGACGAACCTCATCGTCGTGTTGCCGGAGTAGCTGTCGGTCTTCAAAAAACGGATACGGGACGGGGGCGCTCTTGGACCCGCGGGGTGTTGTGCGCGTGCGTTGCGCGCCGGTGGAAGCGTGCGCTTTCTGGGCGGCCGGCGGGGCTATGATCGACGCTGGGCAATCGCTCGGCGCGGCTGGCAGGAGTTGTGCGTCGCCGGACCAACTCGACCTCTATCTGACGCGCCAATTTTTGCCATGGCGCGATGAGGGCGAACGGTTGCTGATCACCTGCGCCGATGCGAGCGCCGAAAATCGCGCTTGGCTCCGTGCGGCTTATGACGACCCACAGATCGTCACCGTCTCCGCGTCCGAGCTCAACAAGGAGATCGCGCGCCGGTTCCGTGGCCAGCTTTGCGACAATGCGGTGCATGGACTCTTGCGCCAGTCTCCCAAGCTCTCGGCGCACTGCATCGTGACACGCGTACAGGGAATGCTGCTGGCAATGGCGGCACTCATCCTGGCAAGCGCATGCTGCTTTTGGCCGTTCGCGATCGAAAAAGGACTCGTGACCGTCATGTCCGCCGGGTTCGCCCTCAGCGCCGCGTTCCGTGCCGCCCTCGCGCTGCTTGGAAATATCAGACTGGCGAAGCCTGCAAGCGAAACGTCCGCGCCGCTTTGCAGCGACGGGGCATTGCCGCTCTACACAATCCTAGTGCCGCTCTATCGCGAAGCGGAAATTCTACCGCAGCTCGCGCAGGCCTTGCTGGAGCTCGACTATCCCGGTCTATTGGCGCAAGTGCCACAAGAAATTTGAGGGTCCAGACAATACGTTAGTGGCATGGCTGAAATCAGAACCGTCACGACGCTCCGGTCAAAGAGGGTCGAAATCGAGAAGTCCATTATTGGCTACGAGGCCCGGATTAAGCAGGCCCGTGCTGACTTGGCCCACATAACCGCCGCTATCGCCATATTCGAGGCGTCTGGCGATCCAGCGGGCATGCAGGCCTATGTCGATATCCACCGCATATGGAAGCGTGGCGAGCTAATGCGGGTCTGCAAGGGCTTCCTACAGGCCGAGGGGCCTCTGAACACCCGGCAGCTTGCCGAGCGGGCCATGAAGGCGCTTGGCTTTGAGACTGCCGACAAGGTGTTGGCCAAGACGATTGCGTTCAAGATCGTGCAGGCGATGCGGCAGCAATATATCAGGGGCACGATATTCGACGCTGGCAAGTTCCGAGGCGCGCGGGTCTGGACCCTCACGCCACCTGCTTCACAACATGGCGCTGATAGTAGCCAGAGAAATCTACTGACGGACCACGACTAAGGGCCAATTGCGTCACGCGGCGGACTTGCGCGCCGTTATCGACGCGGCGGGCATCTTCGCGCCAAGAGGCTTCCTGAGCATACCGGAGCAAATACGGGCCGCTCACATGATGGAAGTGGCCCATTTCGCCACGGCGCAAGCGGCTGAAATAGCTCTCTGCCCAATTCGTGCAGGCCTCGCCATCGCTGTAGGCTTCTTGGTGGTTGATGCGCTTCATTTCGTATTTCGAGGAAAGATCATTCCAGCCTGACGCTTCATCGGCATTAACGACTGTGCCGAGGTTGATGCGCGACTTGATCCAAGACAGCGCAGCATGTTCTGAGCGGAACACTGCTGGGACAGACTTCCCATCGCGCTCGCGCACGATGATAACCGATTGACGCTTGCCGCTCTTGTTCTTCCACAAGCGGCGGTCGCGGCGGTTTTCTTTGAAATTGGCGGGGCGGACATAGCCCCCGAAATACGCGCCATCGGTTTCCGCGACCTTGCCTTCGCCACCGATCTTACGGCCCCGGAACTCCTCCGCCATCGCTTCGCGGACCTTGTGCAGCAGAACCCAGCAAGCCTTGTGCGACATGCCAAGGTCGCGGGAGAGCGCCAGCGCGTTCTTGCCTTTGACCTCGTTCATAAAGACGGCCATTGCGGCCAAGTAGAAGCGCAGCGGGGCCTTATGGGCGGCAAAAAGCGTCCCGCTTGTGATGGTGAAGTCCTTCGCGCACGCCTTGCAGCGGAAGCGCAGAAGCCCGGACGGGCGACGTGCGGAGTAGGCATCAAGACCGCCACAGTGCGGACATACCGGAGCGCCATCCGTGTCCTGCCAGCGAATTTTGCGGAAGGTGGTTTCAGCCTCGGTCTCGGTCATACGAAAGACCTGGGCCAAGGAAAGGGTCCGGGCGGCTTTGCTTTGCAGGAAGTGAATGGCCATTGCTCTGCGCCTGTCGTTTCTGACAGCCATCAGATATGACAGGGATTGCTATGTCAAGCACAATCTGTCAGAAATGATCGCTTCCGAATCTGACAGGAGAAACCAATGGGATTTGCCAAAACCGAGGAAGAATGGGCCGAACGGGTGAGGGCCTATCTCAAGGCCGAATTGGGTAAGGCGGACGTGACTTACACCGAGCTTGCCAAGCGCCTGAAAAAGCATGGATTCAAGGATGAAACAGAGGCGTCCATTACAGCCAAGCTGAAACGGGGCACTTTCACCGCAATTTTCTTGCTGGCTTGTCTCGCAGCATTAGAGGCAGAGGGATTGAGGCTAGAAGATTTGTGAGGCCGAATTTATTTTGCGGGCCAGACTTCTATTTTTATGACTACTTCTTTCGGTTGGCCGTCAGGCTTATATGGCGGATTATACGGTATCCATTCGAGCGTTGCGTCGAGTTCACAGGCCTTGAGGGCATATACTAAATCAGAGGTGCCCCATTCCCCATCAGGATAGGGATAGCTTACATGTATTCCCTTCAAACCACTTCGTCCCGAAGGAATTGGGAGCAACTTCTTATTGATGTTGTATCCTAATTTGATGAATGCCTCTTGCAGAACAGTGGCGACATGCAAGGAATTTGCGTCATCTTTTTGGACGTAAATTTCCGGTCGCCCCGGGAGAGGTAACCCTTTTACAACTGCTTCCGCCATTAGCGGCGTAAGAGTTCGATCTGTTGGGTGTCTTTTGCCAACTTGGGCGGCCAACGCACTGAGCCGAAGCGCTACATAGCGGGGGCCATGAGTGGCGGATGTTCGAGAAATTGAGGATGTATCAACCCCACTAGCGGTGAGTTCTTCAACAATTGACTGTACTCGGGGCCAATACATTTGAACGAAGCGGTCTTGCCCATCCTTGGCCCACACCTCTTCTCTTGCGACATAGTCGGCTAGGTTTTGAGGAGCGCCCATGTTTCTCCCAACCTGGTCACGCTCATCTGAATAGTCCAGCAGTTGCTGTGCAAGCAGATTTGCCCTTGCTTTTAGGCTCAGCGATTGCCGCCGCTCTTGCCGTGTCTGATTGAAAATTGTGTTGTTTTGGGTGCCTATAACAGTCCCACTATTGTTGCCATTTACGACGGCGTTTCCGCTGCCGCTGACAGGCGGACCGTTAGAGGCATGCTCCGGTGAGGGTGTACCTGCTGCCACGGCTTGCTCACTTATGTCCGCGAGAACCCAAACTAGAGCGGCGGCAACTATACCACTGAGAATACCTGCCATGACCATGCGCAGGCCTAAAGGATAGCCAGAATGTGTTGAGCTCCAGATCATTGGGATACTCCAAAATCCTATTGCAGATACCCAAGATAGGAATCGTGCAGCCTTATACTTTGGGCTTTCTCGCGCGATCACGGCGTACACCGGGGCCGCCGCGATGGATGCCGCAGCAAGAACAAAGAGTATGATAAAATCAGACATCCCGCCGCCGTGCGGGCGCTGCTATAGCCCGGCCCGGAAACATAATAGCCGAGTCCTTGATTGAGGTGGACTCCACAAAAAATCCTTGTTTTCCGCCTTTTCTGGCTCATGCGCCAACAGGCCGGACTATCCGCGCGACAAGCTGGACATCAAGCTGGTGCTTGAGGAAGACGATGCGCAAACTTGTGCCGTCGCAAGGGAGCTTGCGCGTTGCGGGCCGTTCGACATCATCGAAGTGCCGCCTTGTTTGCCGCGCACCAAGCCAAAGGCGTGCAATTTCGCTTTGCGATTTGCGCGCGGCGAATATCTCGTCATCTACGATGCGGAGGATCGCCCGGAGCCGGATCAACTTCGCAAGGCGGTCGCCAAATTTCGCGCCAGTCCGCGCAAGACGGCATGTCTTCAGGCGCGATTGAGCATCCACAACGGCAAGCAGTCGTGGTTGGCCGCCCCCCACTGCCCGTATCCACACCTAAATTCTAGGGCATGACAAAGCGCGACCAAACTGAGACCGGCAATATGTACGCCATGAAGGCGCTGAAGGATAAGCGGGCCACCCTGGCCGGTGAGATCGTCAGCCTCAAGCGCCAACTGGACTGGGCGACAAAGCAGCTTGTCCATGTGGACGCCTGCTTGACGATCCTGGACCCCGCAATCCGCATCACCGGCATAGGCGTCAAACGCCCCCGCAAGCGGGTGAAACTGTTCAAACAGGGCGAGTTAGGCCGCAACATCACGGACGCGCTACGGCGAGCGGGCAAGCCCATGGGGACTCAGGAACTTGTCACGGCGCTCCTAGAGGCCAGCGGCTATGGCAAGTCTGCACGGCCCGGATTGGCCCCAAGGATTCGGGGCAATCTCTGCTATCAGGTGAAGCTAGGAAGGGTCGTCAGCGCGGGCACTGGCCGTGCGATAACTTGGGCCTTGAAATCCCCCTAAAACTACTTATGGTTGTTTCCAGGGGATACCTATGCCAGCACGGAAACGCCCAAGAAAGCCGTTAATTGAACGGCTTCAATGGCTAATATACGAGTTCGGGGAACTTGGGATTGCAACCCAGGCAATTCCGCCGATTTGCTGCCTCATGGAATTGGCCCACCGGGCCGATCCTGACGCAAGCCGTGCTCAGCATGTCCCTAGCGTCAATAACGATGGATCGGCGAGCCTGTGACATGGAAGAAATTGATATCTGGCGATCAGCCGACATTCTCATAAAGCAGCATGGCGACAAGGCCGCCGAAGTTGCTGGCGCTAGGATGCTTGAACATTCACAGAAGGGCGACGGCGATGGCGCGACCGCCTGGGTTCAGATCATGCTGGCGATCCGGGAACTACAGAAGGACAAGCCAAGCGCCAGCGAGCCTATGAATTAGGCTGCTGAGACGCTTTGGAGTATAATTTGGTTTGGCGTGCTTCGGGTTCCAGCCCTTCGCGCCCACATTGATGCAGCAACGCATCGCGTAAAGAAATTTACGCGAGTGGGTTGCTATGTGCAAGAGATATGTCTCAGTTTCAGAATTGGCGCACAGGATTTCTCATCGCCTGCCCGTGCCAAACACTAAGAGAGCCCGCGAGATGCGCGAGCTTTTCGAATTTCTCTGTTACTCATTTGAACACCGCCTTCCCTTTTCGGCAGTAGAACAGAAAGTGCTGCCGCCAAAACATCCTCATCAGAGGCATTGCGGGGAACCCGAGCCACAACATCGTCGCGGCGGTTTGAATACTCAAGCATAAAGGCTTGAATTCGCGCCAAGACCACGGCGCGAACTATCGGTGTGTCCGAAAGTATGGGCGCTATGCTTTTCTCCTAAATCGCCGCACATATGACTTGATTTGCGATGCTCTCTTGAAACTCGTGTTCTATGGGCTCCACTCCTTTCAATGAAGCCTGAAGTAGGGTTGCCCTATCCCAAAGAGCGCCCACCACGTCCCCGACCTTCAGCCGCCGCATTCTCTAAGTCGCCATGCCGGTATATTACCACTTCAGGGAACACCCGCTTACGCTGCTTTGATGTGCCGCTGCCAGTACCCGCTGAAATCCACACTCGGCTTACGGCCCATTGCCAAACCAGCAACGCGGTGGACCTGTTCGCCATTCGAGACGCGGCGGTTATCTTCGCGCCATGACGCCTCTTGCGCGTAGCGGAGGAGATAAGCACCGGCGATATGGTGATGGTGACCGGCTTCCGCGCGGCGCAAGCGGCTGAAATAGCTTTCCGCCCAATTCGTGCAAGCACCGTCTGAGACTGTAAGCCTCTTGATGATTGATGCGCTTCATTTCAAAGCGGCCATGCAGGTCATTCCATGACGGCGCTTCGTCAGCGTTCAGGACGGTTCCCTTTTCGACGCGCGACTTGATCCAAGAAAGCGCAGCGCTCTCAGAATTGAACACGCCGGGCAATAACTCGCCGCCATGTTCGCGGATAATGACCACGCATTTGCGCTTGCCATTTTGGTTCTTCCAAAGGCGGCGGTCTTTGCGATCTTCGCGGAGGTTCGCGGGCTTCACATAACCGCCGAAATACGCGCCATCCACAGAAGCCTCGGGATGATCGTCGCCAATAACGCGGCCCTTCATTTCGTCGGCCATGGCTTCGCGCATTTTGTGGCAAAGGACGAACGCGGCCTTGTACGAAAGGCCCAGGTCACGGCTGAGGGCCAACATGCTCTTGCCCTTCACCTCATTACAGAAGATCGCGATAGCCGCCAGATAGCCGCGCAAGGGCAGCTTGTGAGAGGCGAACAGCGTGCCGGACGTGATGCTGAAATCCTTTTTGCAGGCCTTGCAGCGATAGCGGAGTGCGCCTTTCGGGCGGCGGCGGCACTCGTAGGCATCCAAACCGCCGCAAGACGGGCAAACCGGCTTGCCATCCGTTTGGGCCCAGCGGACTTGGCAGAACGTCGCCTCGGCTTCGACATCCGACATGCGAAACACGTTCGCAAGTGTGAGGGTCTTGGCGGCGGAGGAGAGGAGGAAGTGCTGGGCCATTTGCATACTATATCCGTTACATCCGTAACGTATGTAGTACGTTGACGTACCCGATACAAGGGCATAAGTACTTATTTAGTACTTTTGAGGTGAAATACGACACATGGCTAAGATGGATTGGAACGCGCGAGCGGCTAACCTATTGAAATCAGAGCTAAAACGGCATGGCGTGACCTATGCGGAATTGGTCGAAAAGCTAGCAAAAATCGGCATAGCTGAGAAAGAGGTCAACGTCCGCAACAAGCTGTCACGGGGCAGCTTTACGGCTGCTTATTTGATCCAGTGTCTTGAGGCGGTGGGGGTGAAGGAACTACGGCTCAATTAAGCGACATATCCGATGTACTCAAGGTGCAGCGCTCGCGCGTCATCTGTCCAGAGTTTGAATGAAGCGCTTCTCTGGCATTCCTGCGCAGTGACTCGAAGAACGATTGTGCGCGGCGCCTTATCTTCTACGTACATGAGCGAGTCCGAAAAATTGCCGCTGATAGGTGAGTTAAATCTGAATTTGTCCACATGATCCCAGTGTGTCGCCACATCCACAAATCGTTCAGGATCGTCATACCGAAGGGTAAATCCGGCGTCTGCTAGGAGGATGGGAGGACCGCCGGGTATGGCAGGTTCGGGAGCTATCCGGTCAACGTGGACCTTGCAATTTGAAAGCGCTCCGCCACCTGTGTTTTTGATGCCTATTCTGACAGTGCTTAAGACGTGTTGATGCGATACGTCAGAAACTTCATATGGAGCACGCTTTTCAAAGTAGATATCAATTTGGGGTGCTAGCGCTAAAGATGTCTCGGCTTTAGGCGGATTTCGATGCACGCGCGATTTGGACACCCGTATAAACCGGCTTTAGATCGCCTCTTTTCACAGCCGTCGCGTTAGCAGGGTCAACCGTCAAAATTTGCCACTCAGATGGCCGTATCTGTGTCTCGGCCTGACCGCCGCTATAAGGCTCCACAAAACCCTGTCCGACAAGTTCCCCTGAAACTAGCCGTTCGCAGATGTCTTTCCGTAACTCCTGCCACGCGTCCCGCGCACCGTGTGTCGCAAGATCGATGAGGTCTTGCAGCTGTTCTTTTTTTAGGTTGAGGTTTTTGCATTTTGCCTCGGCTTCCGTTCGCTGCGCATCAGACCCCGAATTGAGCGCCTTTTCATACGTTGCAATTTCAAACTCTGTCTGGAAGATATTCTCTAGACAGGACTCGCTCGTATTCCGGTACCCGTCCCGGAGTTTCACAAGGTCCGGGTCACAGAATGTATCAATGGCTGTCATCATCCCAAGCCATTCGTGCCTGGGGGGTGTAGCTTCGATTTTGACGTTAGGGCGGCGCTTGCGTCTGTGGCGCATAAGAAGCGCCAGCGATAACGCGGCGAGAATAAGAACAATGCCGGCAAAAGTGCCAGCGCTATCGGCCCAAGCCGGGAGGCTATCCGCTAGCCCCTTAAGGCCCACAATCTTTGCCCAGCCGGATAAGTTGGTTGTTGCTATTTCAGGGGATACTTGCGCTGCAATTGCAATCATGGCGCCGACCACGCCGATTGCCCATGATGCCAACCTTCGCAACGTCTCCATGTCAAACTCCTCCCACAGAGTCTCTGCCCGTGCCAAGGCGGCGCGACATGAGACTGATTCGCGAGAGATTGGGGGCGTAGTGCCCCTGTGGGAGCGCCGCACATCTGCCTTCACCTAGTCAGAGGCGGCGCCGTGCGCCAGTGGCGTTTGCGCCATAATACCGTTGGCCGCGATGTTCGCGCTCGATTATGCAATTTGGTTCAAGGCGTTTTTGCCTGGGCTGGACCGGTTCGCGGTTCCCATGCCGCTGGGCGGGACGTCGAACCACTTCCGCACGGCGATCCTGCGCGCCGCCGGCGGCTGGGATCCCTTTAACGTCACCGAAGACGCGGACTTGGGAATTCGCTTGGCGCAATTGGGCTATCGCGTCTCGATGCTCGATTCGACGACGCATGAGGAGGCGCCCACGCGCCTTGGACCGTGGCTGCGGCAACGCTCGCGCTGGCAAAAGGGCTATATGCAAACTTTGCTGGTGCATGCGCGCGATCCGGCGGGGCTTGCCGGTCATGTCGGACTGCGCGGCGCCTTGGCATTCCAATTGTTCATTGGCGGCGCTGTGTGGTCCGCGCTGGTCAATCCCGTGCTCTGGTTCATCTTCGTACTCTCGTGCTTGCACGCCGAGGCCTCCTCAAGCGAGCGCATGGCCGAAACCTTCGCCTGGATTTCGGGGCTCGGCCTTCTTGCCGCCAATGCGATGCTGGCCACGCTGGCCATGGCGGACAGGCGTCACTCGACGAAGGCCGTGCTGTTGCCTTACGGGCTCAGCATTCCGTTCTATTGGATATTGATTTCGCTCGGCGCCTATCGCGGCCTGTGGCAACTCATATTCAAACCGTTCTATTGGGAAAAGACGTCGCACGGGCAAGCTTCGGCGCGGCGCGCGGTCGAGGCGTAAGCGATGCGGCGCATTCCGGCCGCGCTGTTGTTTATGATCGCGTGTTGTATCTCAAGCCCGTCCTGGCCCGGCGCATGGACGCTTGACCGGGGGCAAACGCAAATCATCTCGGGCATAACGCTCAGCCGCGCGTCGAAGGATTTCGATGGCGCGGGCAGGCCGACGCAAGACGTGAGTTTCGATAAAAACTTCAGCGGGACTTATTTCGAATATGGGTTGACCGACGACGTCACGCTGTTTGGTTCTCCCGAATATGTGTCGGCCCAGTCGCAAATCGGCAATGGGCCAACGGCCAGCGCGCGAAGTTTCGCCATGGAAGCGGGCGTTCGCATTCTCCTGTTTGCGCATATCGGCATGCTGTCGATCCAGGGCTCCGGGAAAAGCGCCGGGCTATATGACATGTATTGTGTCGGCTCCACCTACAGCAAGGAACCTTCCGGGCGCCGGGCGGAATTGCGATTGTTGTATGGAACCAGTTTTAAATTCCTGGGACACGACGGTTTCATCGATCTGCAAGCAGCCGAACGGTGGATCAACAGGCCCCGGCCCGATGAAACCGTGCTGGATGCGACGGCGGGGCTTCGGCTTTGGCCGGGAACGCTCATGATGGTTCAGAGCTTCAACACGCAGAGCGCGGGAGGCGGGGACCAGTCCTATGCCGCGTACCGCCAGCACAAATTTGAAGTGTCAGTGGTTCAGCGGATCACAGACCGCTGGTCGCTGCAGATCGGCGGATTTTCCTCACCTATTGGACAGAATGTCGTGGCGGAGCAGGGGATTGTGGTGTCGGTCTGGGACCAGTTCTGAGGCGGACAGGGACTTCAGACGCCGCTCCAATATGAACGCAGGATAAACACCGTCCCCAGACTGGGTTCAGGCAGCGCGGCCTAGCTTAACCGCAACGATGCATCGGCGTCGTAGCGAGAAGGAATGAACGTCATGAAAAAACTAGTGAGCATGGTGCTGGCTCTGTCGCTGTTGGGCGGATCGGCGGCTGTCGCCGCGCCCTACGATCATGGCGGACAGGGTTACAACAGCAGCTACGGCAATCAGGATCGCGGCGACAATTACCGCGGACGCGACAACAATGGCGGCGCGGAAATCGTTGCCGGCGTCGGCATTCTGGCGCTTGCGGCAGTCCTGGCCTCGCAGCACCGCCATCACGGTTGGCATAACCGGGACGACCGCGGCTACGGCAATCAATATGACCAGCACCGCGACGGCTATGGCGAAGGTGGGCACCGTTAGAGGTGTTCGTCGTTTATGAACAACGGCCCCGGCAGATGTCCGGGGCCGTTTGCTTGATCGGGCGACGGCAAAATGGAACTCGGGATTGGTCCGATGTCCGCGGTTGGAATTTCAGCGACGCGAAGAATGCGAAGGTTGTATTGCGAAAGAGGTTTTGATTATACAACCGTTCCGACCAAAGCCCCGATGCCTGCGGTGATTCCCATGGCTAGGGCACCCCAGAACGCGATGCGCAAGACGCTTGGCACTATAGGTGCGCCGCCGACGCGCGCCGCCAACGCACCCAAAAGCGCGAGAAAGAGCAACGAGGCTCCCGACACGGCTATAATCAGGCTTGTGCTGTGAGCGAAGACAGTAACAACGAGAGGCATCGCTGCTCCAACGGCAAAGCTGGTGGCCGATGCAAAAGCGGCTTGGATCGGATGCGGGCTGAGCGTTTCGGTGATGCCGAGTTCGTCGCGTGCGTGCGCGCCTAAAGCGTCATGCGCCATGAGTTGGTCCGCGACCTGTTTGGCGAGTGACGGATCGAGGCCACGACCAACGTATATATTCGCCAATTCCCTTTGCTCGCCCTTTTCGTCTGTCCTGAGTTCCGCACGCTCACGCTTAAGGTCTGCCTTTTCGGTGTCTGCCTGAGAATGCACAGACACATATTCGCCCGCAGCCATCGACATGGCGCCCGCGACCAGTCCAGCGATGCCAGCAACCAATACGCTACTGTGTGTCCCATGCGCGGTGGCCACGCCGAGCACCAGACTCGCTGTCGTAATGATGCCGTCGTTCGCGCCCAGGACTGCGGGGCGTAGCCATCCGATGTGGCCGGTGCGGTGGTGTTCTCTGTGATATCTCGGCATTGTAAGCCTCTGTCAGAACATTGCCGCATAGCTTGCCAGAATTCACGGCACGAGATCGGCCGCGCCGTCGAAGCGACCGGCGCGAAGATCGGCGAGGGCCTGGTTCGCTTGGTTGAGCGGGTAGGACGTGGTCTTGGCGACGATGCCAATTTCCGGCGCCAGGCGCAGGAAATCAATTCCATCCTGCCGTGTCAGATTGGCAACCGACACAAGCTGCCGCTCTTCCCATAGCAGCCGATAGGGGAAGCTCGGAATATCGCTCATATGGATGCCTGCGCAAACGACGCGTCCGCCTTTGCGGACGGCCTTCAAGGCCAGCGGCACAAGATCGCCGACTGTCGCATATATGATCGCCAGATCGAGCGACTCCGGGGGCATTTCGTCGGATCCGCCGGCCCATGTCGCACCGAGGCTGCGGGCGAACGCTTGCGTGGTGACATCTCCGGGGCGCGTGAAGGCAAATACCGACCGCCCTTGCCACTTTGCAACTTGTGCAACGATATGGCCCGCGGCGCCAAAGCCGTAGAGCCCCAGCTTTTTGCCTTCACCGGCAATCACCAGCGAACGCCACCCGATCAAGCCGGCGCAAAGCAATGGAGCCAACGCAACATCGTCGCCGTCTTCGCCGAGGGGGAACGCAAAGCGCGCGTCCGCAATCGTTGCCGTTGCGAAACCGCCGTCGCGGGTGAAGCCCGTAAAAAGCGGATGGTCGCAAAGATTTTCCCGGCCACCTATACAATAAGGGCAGACGCCGCAGGTGTGGCCTAGCCACGGAACGCCGACACGCTCACCGACGCGCAGTCCATCGACCCCCGTGCCGATGGCATCGATCCGGCCAACGATCTCGTGACCGGGAATAATCGGAACCTGCTGGCCTGGCAGTTCGCCGTCGACGACATGCAAATCCGTGCGACAGACACCGCACGCCGCCACCTTTACGCGGACCTCGCCTGGTCCAGGTTGCCGGTCGGCTAGTTCCGTAAATTCGAGGGGCGCCCCGATCTTCTTAAGCACCATCGCTTGCATCGCGTTCCTCACCCAACTGCTCGTGTGACACGAGCGATCAAAGATCGGCGCGAAAGCCCGTGCCCCATCGGACATATGTCTCAGCCGCGCATTACTCAACATAACTTTCGATGTGACCAGTGGCAATCGGGCCGTGAACCATCGATTTGAGTAGTTTCCGAAGCTGATGCTGGAAATGGAAAGATCATATGGTTTCTAACTCGGACGCAAACGCGCGCGCTCGCCTGAGGACGCGTTATGTAAGACGTTGAATTAAATAGATGGACCGCCTCGAACATTAGCGACCATTTCTCCAATAAAAAGCGCCAAGGTTCTCGAGCATCGCTCCGTCAATTCGCAAAGGACCCATCCATGGCTTACCAGAGCTTCAACCCCGCTACCGGGAAACTGCTGAAGAGTTTCGACGAACTCACAGACGGGGAGCTTGAGAAAAAGCTCGCGACAGCCGCCAAATGTTTCGAGACTTGGAAACATAAGTCCTACGCCGAACGCGCCGTTATCGTCGCCAAAGCGGCCGCGCTTCTGCACAAAAAGGCCGACGAATTCGCGCATATCATGACGCTCGAGATGGGCAAGCGGATCGGCGAGGCCCGCGGCGAGGTGGAATTCAGTTCGAATATTCTCGGCTACTACGCCAAGAATGCCGAGCGTTTCCTGGCGCCGGTGAAACTCCATCCGTCTCTCGGCGAAGGTCATATGGAGAGCAGCCCGATCGGCGTGGTATTCTGTGTGGAGCCTTGGAACTTTCCCTATTACCAACTGGCTCGGGTTGCCGGTCCGCATTTGATGGCGGGTAACGTGGTGCTGGTGAAGCACGCGGGCATCGTGCCGCAGTGCGCCATCGCCTTCGAGAAGCTTTGGATCGAGGCGGGCGGCCCTGCCGGGCTATATACCAATCTACTGATCTCGCACGATCAGTCGGACCGCGTTGTCGATGACCCCCGCATCAAGGGCGTGGCGTTGACCGGCAGCGTTGCCGCTGGCCGGAGCATCGCGGCACGAGCCGGAAAGAACCTCAAACCGTCTTCGATGGAACTTGGCGGCAGCGACGCGTTCATCGTCCTCGAAGACGCCGATATGGAACACACCATCAATTGGGCGGTCTGGGGACGGATGTACAACACCGGGCAGACCTGCTGCGCCGCGAAAAGGTTTGTCGTCGTCGAAAAGCTCGCCGACAAATTCCTGGAGAAGTTCACGGCGGCGCTTGCGGCCCTGAAACCGGGCGATCCGATGGATGAAAAGACGACGCTGGGTCCTTTGTCCTCGGAACAGGCGCTGGTCGATCTTCTGAAGCAGGTTAATGGCGCGGTTTCAAAGGGCGCAAAGGTGATCATGGGGGGCAAGCGTATCGATCGCGCGGGCTCTTACATGCAGCCGACCATCCTGACGGATATCAAGCCCGACAATCCCGCGTTTCGCGAAGAATTCTTCGGGCCGGTGGCGCTGTTCTTCAAGGTCAAGGACGAAGACGCAGCCATCGCGCTCGCCAACGATTCCGATTTCGGATTGGGCGGCTCGGTGTTCACCAAGGATGTCGCGCGCGGCAAGCGCGTGGCCAGCCGTGTCGACACGGGCATGATGTTCATCAACAGCATCTCTTGGTCCGATGCCGAACTGCCGTTCGGCGGGATCAAGGATTCCGGTTACGGCCGCGAACTCGGCGACATGGGCATCCAGCAGTTCGTCAACAAGAAGCTGGTCCGTTACGTCGCGGCCGAAGCGCCGGCATAGGAGCCGTGATGTATGTCAACGTCGCCGTTCTGAAGGAAACACAGCCGCACGAACGGCGGGTGGCGCTTGTGCCATCCGTCGTGCCTAAGCTGATCAAGCTGGGCGCCAAGCTGCATATGCAGTCTGGCGCCGGCGACGCGATCAAGCTGGCCGATTCCGCGTTCAAGGACGTCACCTTCATCGACGATCGCACAGCGCTGGTTAGCGACGCCGACGTGGTCCTCGCCGTGCAGCCGCCTGCGCTCGATGTTATCGATGCGATGAAGGAAGGTGCGATCCTCATCTGCTTTATCTATGCGGGTAAGGAAAAGGCGCTGGTGCATCGCCTTCTGGAGAAGAAGATCACTTGTTTCGCCATGGAACGCGTCCCGCGCATCTCGCGGGCGCAGGCCATGGATGCGCTGTCGAGCCAGTCCGCGCTGGCCGGATATTATGCCGTGCAACTCGGATCGACCCATCTGGCGCGCATCTTGCCGAAAGTAACCACGGCCGCCGGCGCGATCGGGCCGTCCAAAGTTCTTGTTATGGGCCTTGGCGTGGCCGGCCTGGAAGCACTCGCCACCGCACACCGGCTCGGTGCCGAAGTCGAGGGCTATGACGTACGCCCGGAGACCGAAGAACAAGCTCTGTCGTTGGGCGCGAAGTTCGTCGAAACCGGCATCGATGCGCGCGGCAAGGGCGGCTATGCGCGCGAGTTGAGCGCGGAGGAGAAGAGCAAAGTTGCAGCCGTACTGACCAAGCACATCCAAGAGGCCGACCTCATCATCACAACCGCCGCTATTCCCGGTAAGCCGTCGCCGAAGCTCATCAGCAAGGCGCAGGTCGCGGGCATGAAGGCGGGGGCGGTGATTGTCGATCTCTCCGCCGAAGGCGGCGGCAATTGCGAAGAAACCAAGCCTGGCGAAACCATCGAAATCGGCCAGGTGACGATCGTGGCGCCGCTCAACGTGCCGTCGCTACTCGGCGAGGACGCCAGCGAACTCTATGCGAAGAACCAATACAACCTGCTCGCCCTGATGATGAAGGACAACATCATCGAGATCGACTGGAAAGACGAGGTTCTTGCCAAGACGGCGCTCACCCACGCCGGAAAACTCTGCGACGCGGACACCAAGCCAACTGTGAAAGCAGCGTAAGCCGGAACGAAAGGTCGAAATGGAATTCCAGATAGCGATGACGGGCTTCGTGGCTCTGTACATTTTCATGCTCGCCGGCTTTGCCGGCTGGGTGATCATAGGCGGCGTGCCGGCGATCCTGCATACGCCGCTGATGTCGGGCTCCAACTTCGTGCACGGCATCGTCGTGGTCGGCGGGATATTCGCTCTGCTCAACGCGAGCACGGTGCTGGAACAGGCCATCGGCTTCTTTGCCGTGCTTCTTGGGGCCGGCAATGCGGCGGGCGGTTATGCCGTCACGGATCGCATGCTCGCGATGTTTCAGACAAGCGGACATCAGGCAAAACACAAGAAGCGCGGCCACGCCGCAGCCCATCACGCGAAGAAAAGCTGAGGAACCGATATGTTCGCATTCGTTCCGCAACTGACTATCGGCGTGGTCGATCTCGCGGCGGCGTTTCTCTTTATGTACGGCCTCAAGCGAATGTCATCGCCGGTGACGGCACCGTCGGGCATCTTCGTCGCGGGCATCGGCATGCTGGTCGCGGTCCTGGCGAGTTTTCTCTACATCTTCAGTGTCAGCGGGGCCGCAAAGCCGTTTCTGCCCATGAATATCGGGCTCGCCGTAGTCGCTCTGGTCCTTGGTGGCGGCGTCTCCTGGTGGGGCGGCCGGAAGGTCTCGATGACCGCCATGCCGCAAATGGTGGCGCTCTATAACGGCATGGGCGGTGGCGCAGCCGGTGCGATTGCCGCGGTGGAGTTGTTCGGCGGCAAGGCACAAGGGGCAACCCAGCTTGCCGTGACGCTCATCGGCGCGCTGATCGGCGCTGTGTCGCTTTCCGGCTCATTGATCGCTTGGGCGAAGCTCGATGGGGTCATCAAAAAGCCTTTGCGGGTGATGGGTCAGCAAGCCTTTAACGGGCTGGTGATGCTCGCAACGCTCATGGTCGGCGGTTATATCGTCTTCGTCGTGCTTAGCGGCGCCGCGCCGCTGATCGCCATGCCCAGTCTGATTACGCTGTTCTTCGGTTGTGCTTTGGTCTTCGGCATTCTTATGACGCTTCCGATTGGCGGCGCGGACATGCCGGTCGTCATTTCGATCTACAACGCGCTAACCGGTCTCGCAGTGGGACTCGAAGGATTCGTGCTGCAAAATCCGGCCTTGATGATCGCTGGCATGGTCGTCGGCGCCGCGGGTACGCTTTTGACGCTGCTCATGGCCAAGGCGATGAACCGTTCGGTCAGCAATGTCATTTTCACGAATTTCGGCGCTGCCACCAAGCACAAGCATGGCGCCATCAAGGGCGAGCTCAAACCGGTCGAGGCCGGCGACGCCGGAATCTTCATGCGCTATGCCAGCAAGGTTATCGTTGTGCCCGGCTATGGTCTCGCCGCCGCGCAGGGGCAGCAGAAGCTTTATGAGTTTGTGAAACTGCTCCAGGCCGCCGGTGTGGAAGTGAAGTTCGCGATCCATCCGGTCGCCGGACGCATGCCGGGCCAGATGGACGTATTGCTCGCTGAAGCCGGCGTTCCTTACGACATGATCTTCCAGCTCGAAGACATCAACGACGAATTCGCAACCGCCGACGTCGCGCTTGTTATCGGTGCGAATGACGTTGTGAACCCCGCGGCGCGAGACGACAAATCCTCGCCGATCTACGGCATGCCGATCCTCAACGCCGACAAGGCCAAGAAGGTCTATGTCGTCAAGCGCGGCGAGGGCAAAGGCTATTCGGGCATCGTCAATGCGCTGTTCTACGCCGACAATTGCGAAATGGTCTACGGCGACGCCGCTGCGGTGCTGGCCAAAATGATCGAAGCGGTCAAAGGGCTGGGATTGTCCGCCGCCGCCTGACCGATGCTCGCTCTCTATCGACTGAACTTATTCCGAAAAAGGAAATACGCCATGGCCCATACGATGCACGCCGCCTTTGTCGAACAGTTCGGAAAGCCCTTGGTCTTGCGGGAAACTGACATCCCGACCCCGGGGCCGGGCCAGATACTGGTCAAGACAGAGGCCTGCGGAGTCTGCCACACCGACCTACATGCCGCGCATGGCGACTGGCCTTTGAAGCCCACGCTCCCGTTCATCCCCGGTCATGAAGCTATCGGGCGCGTTGTCGGCCTTGGTTCGGGCGTCACCATCGTGAAAGAAGGTGATCGCGTCGGCGTGCCCTGGCTCTACTCGGCTTGCGGGCATTGCGAGTATTGTCTGTCGGCCTGGGAGACGGTGTGCGCCGAGGCGCAGTTCGGCGGTTACACCAAGAACGGCGGCTTCGCCGAATACCTTCTCGCCGATCCCAATTACGTTGCGCATATCCCTGCCGGGCTTGATCCCAAACAGGCTGCTCCGCTGATCTGTGCGGGCATCACGACCTACAAGGGCATTAAGGAAACAGGGGCGCGGCCCGGCCAGTGGATCGCTATTTCTGGTGTTGGAGGGCTCGGTCACTTGGCCGTCCAATATGCCAAGGCCATGGGTCTTAAGGTTTGCGCGGTCGATATCGACGATAGCAAGCTCGCGCATGCAAAGAGCCTGGGCGCCGACCTGGTGTTCAACGCCAAGTCCGGCGATCCGGTCTCGGCATTGAAGAAAGAAACTGGCGGCGGCGCGCATGGCGTTCTGATCACGGCACCGTCGCTGCCGGCGTTCAAGCAAGGCGTCGGCATGACCCGCAAGCGCGGCACCTGCGTTCTGGTCGGACTGCCGCCCGGCGATTTCCCGGTTCCGCTGTTCGATGTGGTAGCGAATTGCATCACCATTCGCGGTTCGTTTGTCGGCACGCGCGGCGATATGGCGGAAGCACTCGCCTTCGCCGCCGAGGGCAAGGTCAAGGCGGACATCGAGCTGCAGCCTCTGTCGAAGATCAACAAAATCTTCGACCGCCTCGAACATGGCGACGTTCCGTCACGCGTGGTTCTCGATTTTGCCAGCCCCTGAACCCGGAAGCTGTCCGTCGGGCAAAATGCGAGTTTGAAGTTGTGGTGCCGGGTACAGGACTCGAACCTGTGACCCCCTGATTACAAATCAGGTGCTCTACCAACTGAGCTAACCCGGCTTGCCGCAGTGAATACGACGCCCTCCGCAAGCGCGCAACTCGCATTGCGGCCAGCGGTTTTGCGCCAATATACGGGCAATCAACCACCGGCGCGCGCCGGGCGCCGCCCGGTCCTTCACGCAAAATCTCCGCTCCTGGGCCGCGCGAATTTGTTGGACGGATTCGCGCACAACTGTAATGTCCCGGCTCCGCTTCCTTCACACAATTGCCGGACAACATGACCCGCATTTTGATCACCAGCGCCCTGCCTTATATCAATGGAGTCAAGCATTTGGGCAATCTCGTCGGCTCGATGCTACCGGCGGACGTCTATGCCCGGTTTTGCCGCGCCAAGGGCGAGGAGACGCTGTTCATCTGTGCCACCGACGAACATGGCACGCCCGCAGAGCTGGCGGCAGTGGCGGCGGGACAAGATGTCGCCGCGTTTTGCCTGGAGCAGCACCAGGGGCAAAAGAAACTGGCGGAGCGGTTTGGGCTGTCCTGGGATTACTTCGGCCGCTCGTCGAGCATCCAGAACCGCGAGTTCACCCAGCACTTCGCGCGCGTCCTGTGGCAGCGCGGGCATCTGGAGGTTCGCTTCACCAAGCAGGTCTATTCCAACGCCGAGAAGCGCTTTCTGCCGGATCGCTATGTGATCGGCACCTGTCCTCATTGCGGCTATGACCGCGCCAGCGGCGACCAATGCGAGAATTGTACGCGCGTGCTCGATCCCGCCGATCTCATCAATCCGCGCTCCGCCATTTCCGGTTCGAGCGACATCGAAATTCGCGACAGCGCGCATCTCTTTTTGAAGCAATCCGAATTTGTCGATCAGTTGCGCCAATGGATCGACAGCCACGAAAACGATTGGCCGAGCCTTGTGCTCTCCATCGCGCGCAAATGGCTGGACGAGGGGCTCAAGGATCGCGGCATCAGCCGCGACCTGGAATGGGGCGTGCCGGTGCCCGACGATATCGGCGACGGCCAGTTGAAGGGCAAGGTGTTCTACGTCTGGTTCGACGCGCCCATCGAATATATCGGCGCGACGAAGGAATGGTCGGACGCGCGCGGCAAGCCCGATAGCGAATGGCAGCGCTGGTGGCGACCCGAGGCGCCCGGCGATGTGTCCTATTTCGAATTCATGGCCAAGGACAATGTGCCGTTCCACACCGTGGGATTTCCCGTCACGATCATGGGCTCGGGCGAGAATTGGAAACTGGTCGACCGGATCAAGGGATTTAACTGGCTAACTTATTACGGCGGCAAATTTTCCACCTCGCAGAAGCGCGGCGTCTTCATGGACACGGCGCTGGACCTTTTGCCTGCGGATGCCTGGCGCTGGTATCTGATGGCCAACGCGCCGGAGGGCGCCGATACGTCCTTCACCTGGGAGCATTTTGCGGCGGTCGTGAACAAGGACCTCGCCGACGTGCTGGGCAATTTCGTCAATCGGGTGACCAAGTTCTGCGGCGCGCGGTTCGACGGGCGCTTGCCGGGCGAGGGCCGCTATGGACCGGAAGAAGAAGCGCTAATCGCGGAGTTGGATAAACGCGTGGCGCAATACGGCGTGCTCCTGGAACAACTCGAATTCCGCAAGGCGTTCGCGGAGCTGCGCGCCATATGGGTCGCGGGCAATGAGTATCTCACGCGTGCCGCGCCCTGGACGCATATCAAGACCGACCGCGACAAAGCGGCGGTCGGCGTGCGCATGGGCCTCAATCTGGTTCACCTGTTCGGACATCTGGCATGGCCTGTCATGCCGACGGTCGGCCGCGCGGTTCATGAGGCCATTCAATCCGCGCCGGAGATCATTCCATGGCCGTCGGAGCCGATGGCGGAGTATTTGGATTCCCTTGAGCCAGGGCAGCCGATCAACGCCCCGCCGGTTCTGTTCGCCAAGATTGCCGACGAGCAAGTCGCGGAATGGAAGGCGCGCTTTGGGGGTGACGAGACGGCGTAGCGGCGGCGGGAACTATTACGTCAACCGCTCCCAGCCCTCGCGCGTCAGCGCTTCCATCGGGCGGAAGCGCGATTTGTAATCCATCTTCTCGCTGCCGCGCACCCAATAACCGAGATAAACATGCGGCAGTCCGCGCGACACGGCCTGCTGGACATGGTCCAGGATCATGTAGGTGCCGAGACTGCGCGCGTCCTCGCCCGGATGGAAAAAACTGTAGACCATCGACAATCCGTCGCGCAGCACATCAGTGAGCGCGCAAGCGACAAGCATTCCGGGCGTACCGTCGGTGGTTGGCCGACGGAACTCGACGATATGCGTATCGACAGGCGTCTCCTCGACCATCGCCACATAATCGAACAGGCCCATGTCCGACATGCCGCCGCCCGAATGGCGTGAATCGAGATAAGCGCGCAGCAGCGCGAATTGCTCGCGCGTCGCTTCCGCCGGAACCTCGCTGCGGACGAGATCGGCGTTGCGCCGGTTGATGCGCTTTTGATTGCGGGAATGTTCGAAGCCTTCGGTCACAATGCGTACCGAGACGCAAGCCGAGCACGCATCGCAGGCCGGGCGGTAGGCGATGGTCTGGCTGCGGCGAAAGCCCGAATGTGTTAGGGCCTCACTGAGCGGCTGAGCCAGGGCGCCGGTGAGCCGCGCAAACACCTTGCGCTCCGTGCGTCCGGGCAAATAAGGGCACGGACCGCCGGGCGTCAGAAAAAACTGCGGTACGCGGGTGGTTGTTTGGTTTGTCACCTGCCGGCTCGTGCCCCATTCATCCCAGCGGAATTATGACAAAGGATGGACGGCAAATGCCAGCCTCCGGCGCGGTATTTCCGATATTAGAGTTGACGGCCGAGCGGGGCGGGCGGGGCCTCGCGCAGCAGCACGATGCTGAGCCGCCGATTGGCCGAAGCGTCGGGATCTTCGGGCAAAAGCGGCTCCGAACCGGCCTTTCCTGCGACTTCGTAGATGCGGTCGGAGTCCAGACCGGCGCCGGTCAGGATCGCCCGTCCGGCGTTGGCGCGGGCTGAAGAAAGCTCCCAATTCGTTATTCCACCAGGGCCGTTGAACGGTTTGGACTCGGTATGTCCGCTGATCGAGACGCGATTCGGCAACCGGCTGGCGATCTTGGCGACCTCTTCCAGCAACCGTCTGGTGTAGGGCATCGGCTCGGAGGTGCCTTGCTTGAACATCGGGCGGCCGTCCTGGTCCACCAGCTGAATGCGCAGGCCTTCCGGCGTTTGATCCACGATCACCTGCTGCGACAGCGCGGCGATATCTGGATTGTCCTTGATCGCTTGATGGATCGCCTCGGCGGCATGCGCGAAATCGCCGTCCTGCGAGGACGAGGTGGAGCGGTCGAGATCGTCGGCGTTCTGTGAATTCGAATCGGCGCCTTGGCCTTGGCCCTGTGCGGTGCCGCCATGGCTGTCGGCACTGTCGGTGGTGTGGGACTTATTGGCGGGAGACGAGGGGCTATTTTTCTGGAAGATGGACACCGCACCGCCGGCGCGCGCGCTTTCCTCACCCATGACCTTGCCGCCCAGGACGCCGCCCGAGCCGCTCAGCGTCTGAGCGATGCTTTGCGGCGCGAAATAGTCCGCAATGCCGCGTTTCTGCTCGGGTGTGGTGGTATTGATCAGCCACATCAGCAGAAAGAAGGCCATCATAGCCGTCACGAAGTCGGCGTACGCAACCTTCCAGGCGCCGCCGTGATGGGCATGCTCGCCTTTAACGATACGCTTGATGATGATGGGGTTGTCGCCCGCCACAATCGTCGTTCCCTGCCAAGTTACCCGCGAAATACCAAATAGCGGTCTTTTCGCCGCCCGATACCTCGCCTAAGTTGACCGGTAGAATGCCTGTTCCGCCTTAACCGAGTGTTTCGAGAACCCGATGAGCTTTGATACGCGTGCTTTCCGTCAGGCGTTGGGCTGCTTCCCGACCGGGGTAACCGTGGTGACCATCGGCACCCAGGACGCCCCAAAGGGCATGACGGTCAACTCTTTCGCGTCGGTATCGCTCGATCCGCCCCTTATTCTGTGGTGCATGGATCGCAAATCGAGTCATTACTCGGCGTTTACCACGATGAAGAATTTCACCATCAGCGTGCTGGGCACCACCCACCGCACGGTGTCGGATAGGCTGGCCAAGCCCGGCGAACACGAACTCGACGGGTTGGCACTGGTCCCCACCGAAAACGGCCCGCCCGGCCTTGCCGATGCGCTCGCCATGCTCGAATGCGCGCGCGAGGCGATTTATGACGGCGGGGATCACGCCATCATCGTCGGCCGGGTGCTGCGCTTCTCCTCCCACAACATGGGCGCGCCGCTGGTTTTCTTTCGCGGGCGCTACGGCGCGTTGGCGGAGATCGGCTGAAGCGTCAGGCGAAATTTCGCTGTGGCTTCGATCGCGCGCATATCGGTCGGAATTTTGTAATACTGTCCGTGCGCCCACAGCGAAATCTGGTCGTCGTAATAGGGCGAGAAGACATTCCCGGATTGGCCGGTCGAATTGACGTAAAGCGAATTGTCCGGGTGCGCGAGATCGTAGATCGCGCGATATCCAGAGCCGTGAGTTGCCGTATAGGGCCTGTCGGTATCGAAGCGGAAATCGCCGCGCCTGAGCGTATAGGCGCCGCCGCTGGCTTCGACCTCGCGGTCGAATATGCCGTCGAGCACCGGGAACTGGCTGAAGGGCAGATGCACAAAGAGAGCGTGATGGGCGGCGCCCCAGCGCCATTTGGTCATGTCGGCGCCATACGCGGCGCCAAGTTCGCCGAGCGCATCTAAGAGCGCCAGACGGATGCGCGAAGGGCAATCCTCCACCGGTTTGGTCGTGACGTCGTCGCACCAGCGCGCCTCGCCATCGGCATTGGTGAGGACACGCAACGTGAAGATCGCTTCATGGCCCCACATGTCCTTGAAGTCTGGACCGAGTTCGTCGGCCATCAGCCGCTTCACCAAGGCGCGATCCCAAGCCTCGAAGATCAGCGGTTCGGGACGGTCCGCATCCATCGCGTCATCCCATTTCGACAGCATGGCCACCGCCTCGCGCGCCTGCGGCGTGGGCCAAGGTCCGGCCTTCAGCAAGAGCGGGAGCAATTCCCTGGCGAAGCGATCCTGAATATCGAGTTGGATCGCCTTAAAGCTCTCCACGGAATGGCGCGGCGTTCGCGCCAACAATTCCTCGATCCGCCAGAAGCGATAGGGCTCGGCCCATTCGTGCGTGAGCGTATAGGGATAACCTTCGGGCACGGTCTTGTTGTTGGCCGTCGCGATTTGACCGCTCGGCGGATTGTCGATGCGCGGCATATCGCCGGTGGGGATGAACCCCTTCCAATCATAGCGCGCCTCCCAGCCTTTGGCCGGGATGAGCCCAAGCAAGTCATTCGCCGGATCGCGGATCGGAACGCGCCCCGGCAGCATCAAACCGATATCGCCATCGGCATGGGCATGCACGATGTTCTGCATCGGCGAGATGTAATTCTTCATCGTCGCTGTGAGATCGGCGGAGGTTTTCGCGTCGTCGACATCCATATTGGCCTGGATGGTCGTGTCGTCGGGCGTCAGCGCCGTCCACGCCAGCGCCATCACATATCCCTTCGGCACCAGCCCTTTGATCAGCGGTTGGTTCGCTTGCAGCACAGGACCGTGGCGCGTGCTGCGGATCGTGATCGTCACCGGCTTGCCGAAGCGCACCGCGATGGTTTCGTTTCGCGATTGGAAATGTTCCGTTCCGCTCGGCGTCACGTAAGAGGTGGCATCGCCGGGAACGAGCTTCTCAAGATAGAAGTCCTGCGTATCGGGGCCGGTGTTGGTCATGCCCCAGGCGGAGGTGCGGTTGCGGCCCAGCGTGATGCCAGCGCCGCCCGGCAGCGCCGCGCCGACGACATCTTCTCCGGGATAGGAAAGGTGCGCCAGGAACCAGATCGACGGGATGGATAATTGCAGGTGCGGGTCGTTGGCGAGGAGCGGCAAGCCTGTCACGCTGCGCGCGCCCGAAACCACCCAATTGTTCGACGCCGTGCTGTCCGGGATGGCGCTCGCCGCCGCCTTGGCGTTGGCAAACAGAGAAATGTAATCGGGCAGGGGATTGTCCGGTTCGCCGGGGGCAGGCGGAAAGAGGTCCTCGATCTGGCGCTTGTTCAATCGCCCCGCCAGAGCGATGCGCGCGGCCTCGTCAAACATGTTTCCCGAGAGCGAGAGCTGCATATATTTGAGCACGGCGATGCTGTCGGCGGGCCGCCAGGGTTCGGGCGTGACGTCCATCACGGTGAATTCGACCGGCAGTGGGCCTTTGCGTGTTTTCAGATAGGCGTTGACGCCCGCGGCATAGGCTTCGAGCAGGCGCCGCGTCTCGGGCGTCACCCGCGTCGCGGTTTGTTGCGCGAGACGGTAGAGGCCAAGCGTGCGCATGAAGGTGTCGGTCTTCACCCCAGCCGGCCCAACCATTTCGGCAAGCCGGCCCTGCATGACACGGCGGACAAAACACATCTGCCAGAGCCGGTCTTGCGCCACCGCATAGCCCAGCCCGAACAGCGCGTCGGCCCGCGACTTGGCGATGATGTGCGGGATAGCGTGCGCATCGCGCAGGATGCGAACAGGCGCGGAGAGACCGCTTACGCGCACCGTGCCGTTATAGTTGGGCAAGGAGTAGCGGAAATGCGCGACCTCTGCCGTCGCGAGCAAGACAATGAGCAAGACCGTGATTGCCGCTCCTGCCGCGACCCGGCCAAACCACTTTTTCATGCCGCCCCCGCACAAAGGAAAGGAACATGAGATTGGCGGGGCGAGGTGCCTCGCACAAGGGGGCGACGGAGACTTTACGTTGGGTTAGTTCCGCACACTTTGGAGATAACCGGCAACATCGGTGTCGGGCGGGGCGGGCACGCCTTTGCCGGGGCCGGGAGTTCTAAGTTCGTCGAGCGTGAAGTCCATCCGCGCGTCGTAAGTGCGGTCGATCTGATTGCGCAGATTCTGTTCCGCACCATACCAGTCCCGCTTGAGCGCTCCGTCGGGACAGGTCGAAAGTTCGTCGCCCGAAGCGCCCCAGCGCAGCTCGGGGCATTGATAGGGATCGAACGACATCGCGAACAGGCGTCGGCGCGCCTCCTCATAGTTTAGCGTCGTCGTGCTGGCGTCGCTGCGCGTATAGGTGATTGGGCATTTGGCGGTTTCGCGTTGGTAAGCGGCGAGCATGTCGCCCGCGAGATTGTCGCCCGAATAGGAAAGATGGCGCATATCGCCGCGCTGCTTCATCTCGATGAAACGCTGCGCCGCGTCCCGCAGCGCCTTGAACGCGGTTTTCAACCGCGCATCGCGCGACGGCGTCGAAAACATTTCCCAATCGCCGCTGGTTCCGTAGATATTTTCAGGCAGGTGCTTCGGTTCGGGTTTTTGCGTCATGCCCGCCCGGCGCGCGAGGTCCACGGCCGCCGCGCGATAATACAAATTCGAGCAAATGGACGATGTCATCTCGCGGATTTCCTTGACGGGATCGAACAACAATTGGCCGCCGGCGAGCTTGGCGCGCACATAATCGTAATAGTCGAGCGTTTCGCCACCCAGCGTGAAGACACCCTTGGCCCAATCCTCGTCCGATGGGCGCTTGCCATTGCCGAAATATTGCTCCTCGGAGAAGTCCGCGATGTCCTTGTTGCCTGCGACAACGATATGGCCGCCGGACAGGGTTCCGTCGGCGAGCCGCTTGGCGCCGACCAGGCGAATGGGCCGCCAATTCTTGAATCCCGCGCCGACCGCCGGGCGTTCGCGCGCGAAACGCAGATCGTAAAACATCTGCGTCAGGGTGTAGTCGGTGTGGGCGTCGAAGAAATGGATGCGTCCGTCGGGATCGACGCGATAGACGATCGCCAGATGCCCGGCAGGGTCATAAATCACCGTGCCCGGCACAATCGATTTTGGATCGAGCAGGGGCGAATAAAAATCGGGCGGCGGCGCATCGAGATCGGGATGGATGCGGTAGGTGGCGGAGGATACGTCGTCGCGAATTTTCTCGATGATCGCGGTGCCGCTCATGACGCCGCCGGGCACGTCAACGCGTGCGGCGACCCTGTTGCCGTCATGCGTGTATCGTATATCGCCGCCGCCGCGACGCGGCACCACGGCGCTGACATAGGAGAAGGGCAAGCCCTGCTTCCACGCATAATAGAAGCGCAACACATAGGGCAGGTCGGAACAGTCGGACATAAACCGGTAGCCGGGCGGGTCGCTGCCGCGAAACGGGTTGGCATCGCTGCGCAAGCAGGCATCGAGCGTGCTGCAGTCCGATTTGCCGATGGCTTGAACGAATTGGCGATAGCCGCTCTCGTCTTCATTCGACCAGTGGTCCGCACGGATGACGTAGATATAAGTGTCGGGCGTAGCCGCCCGGGCCGCCGCCAGCGCGAAAGCGCATGCAGCGATCACCCCAAACCCCAGCATCGCCCAGCGTTTGCGCATGGTACAAACGGTAGCAAGGCTCAGATTCCGGTCAAGCGCTCCGCCCTATCCTGTGGATAATTGGTGTGGGCATTAGGCAACTACCGCCGGGGCAGTAGCCCTCCAAGGGCGATGTCACATTAGCTTCACGATAGTGTCATCCCGCTGTAGCCCCCCCCTGCAATCCATCCTCCGGGCAAAAAGGACCGCTAAGCGGAAGGCGTTCGCATGAGGCGACGCGTCGGGCTTTGAAGTCGGATCCTTTCCCTGAACGATTGAGCGAGGGTTTTATGAAGGGGAAGTCAGCTTTGATGACCGGTGTTGCCATGATTGCACTTGTTGCAGTGGCACAGCCCGGTTACGCGGCGAAAGGTACGTCCGACAACACGTCTTCGTCGTCCACGATGCAGTCGGGTCCGAGCAATCAGGAGCTTTCGGATCGCATTGATGCGCTGGAAGCCGAACTGCAGCAGTCCGAAATCCACGCTGCGGCGGACCATGACAAGGTTGCCAGCTGGAAGCAGCTGTCCGGCTGGTGGGACAACACGTCGATCAGCGGCCGCATGTATTTTGATCTTTCGGATATCACTAACAAGAACGGCACTACCTCGAACACGTCGAACGGCACGCATTTCGACTTGAAGCGGTTCTATGTCAGCGTCGATCACACTTTCGACCAAGTATGGTCGGCGGACGTGACGACCGACGTCACCTACGACAACAGCACGGGCGGTCCCGGTGCGACGCAGGTCTACATCAAGAAGGCCTATTTGCAGGGCAAGTTCGATCCTGCGGCGATCGTGCGCGCCGGCTCCTTCGACATGCCGTGGATTCCGTTCGCGGAAGACGTCTACGGCTATCGCTATGTCGAGAACACGCTGGTTGACCGTATCAAGTACGGCAATTCGGCCGATTGGGGCCTCAATTTGAGCGGCGCTCTCGGCGATGCCATGAAGTTCGAGTACTCGTTGGCGATGGTCAACGGCGCCGGCTACAAGAAGCCGGGCATGGGCATCGGCACCAACCGTTCCCAGGGCATGGACTTCGAAGGCCGCGTGGACGTGAAGTATGACGGCTTCGTTGCTGCCCTCGGCGGTTATTCGGGCAAGCTCGGCAAGGATCTCGGCACCGGCACGACGTTCCATACCTACCAGCGCTTGGACGCGATCCTCGGCTATGTCGCGAACGGCTTCCATGTTGGCGTGGAATATTTCTCCGACTCGAACTTCAACAACGTCACGACCGCCGTCAAAACGGACAGCGGCAGCGGCGTGTCAGGGTTTGCGGCCTATCAGTTCACGCCGGAATGGGCTCTGTTCGGTCGCTATGACAGCGATACGCCCACGAAGGGCACGACCAAGGGCCAGCCCGGCTTCAACAACGACTACTACAATGTCGGCATCGAATGGACGCCCGTAAAGATCGTCAACCTGTCGCTCGTCTATAAGCACGACGCGGGTTCAAACGGCTCCATCGCCGACTCCAACGGAACGATCGGTGGCACATCCGCCACCACGAAAGGCGCCTACAACGAAATCGGCATCTTCAGTCAGCTTCGCTGGTAGCACGTGACCAATTTCGGGGGCCGGTGCGCGAAAGCGCGCCGGCCCACCGAAGCACCGCACAAAATTTCGCGTCGACCAATCTCTGTTCGCGTCGCGGATGGAACAACGATAGGAAGAGGAAAGAGCATGCAGAAATCGAAGAAATTCGGACTTGGCGCGGTCGCCGGGTTGCTGACGGCGGCGGTCGTCGCGACCGGCGCGATGGCCGGTAATCTTACCGGTGCCGGCGGCACGGCGATCTATCCCGTGCTCTCGGTTTGGGCAAAGCACTACGACGAAAAGACCGGGATCCAGGTCAACTACCAGTCCATCGGTTCGGGCGGCGGCATCAAGCAGATCGAAGCCAAGACCGTCGACTTCGCCAATTCCGATAAGCCACTGATGCACGAAGACTTGGTCAAGAACGATCTCGTGCAGTTCCCGCAGGTCATCATTTCGATCGTTCCAGTGGTTCACATTCCAGGCGTCAAGCCGGGTCAGCTGGTGATCGACGGCCCGACGCTTGCCAAAATCTATCTCGGCAAGATCACGATGTGGAACGATCCGGCGCTCAAGGCGCTTAACCCGCATGCGCCGCTGCCCAACATGGCGATCATCGTGGTTCATCGCGCCGACGGTTCGGGCACGACGTTCAACTTCACCAACTATCTGGGCAAGGTGAGTCCGGAATGGAAGTCGACCGTTGGTTCCGATACGTCCGTCGCCTGGCCGACTGGCGTAGGCGGAAAGGGTAACGAAGGCGTGTCCGCGAACGTCGGGCAGACCGTTGGTTCGATCGGCTATGTGGAATATGCCTATGCGATGCAGAACAAGTTGACCTACATGGACATGGTCAATGCGGACGGCAAGCGCGTAACCCCGACGATGTCCGCCTTCCAATCGGCAGCGGCCAACGCCGACTTTTCGAAGGTGCAGGATTTCTACCTCATCCTCACCGATCAGCCCGGTGCTGCCAGCTGGCCGATCACGGCAGCGACATACATGCTGATGCGTAAAGATTATGCGGTCGATAGGAACAAGTCCGTCTTGAAGTTCCTCGATTGGGCCCTGAAGGACGGTCAAGAAGATTCCAAGAAGCTTGACTATGTGCCCTTCCCCGATGCGGTCGTGAACCAGATCGAAGGCTCGTGGACCAGCGAATTGCACGCGTGGCCGTAAGCGTTCTGATATATTGCTGGCGTATAAGCGAGCGTCCGGTGGAACTTCGGTTCCGCCGGACGTTTGCACATTGTGGGATTAATTCGGAGGTCAATTGACATGCAGAAGTGTAAAATCATCGGCGCGGCGATTGCGGCCACGATTTTGGCTTGTGTCGCTACGGTTGGCGCCTTGGCGGCTGATATCACCGGCGCGGGCGCAACCTTCCCGTATCCGATCTATTCCAAATGGGCTGCCGCCTATAAGGCGCAGACCGGTGTGGGCCTGAACTATCAGTCCATTGGTTCGGGCGGCGGCATCGCGCAGATCAAGGCGAAGACCGTTACCTTCGGCGCCTCCGACATGCCGCTGAAGCCCGCGGATCTGGATGCCGCCGGCCTGGTGATGTTCCCCACGGTCATTGGTGCCGAAGTGCTGGTCTATCGTCTCCCCGGCATAGAGTCCGGGACACTGCTGATCGACGGTCCAACTCTTGCCGACATCTATCTGGGCAAAATTACCAAATGGAACGATCCGAGAATTGCAAAACTCAATCCGGGCGTTCGCTTGCCGGATATGGGTATCATCGTGGTGCATCGTTCCGACGGATCGGGCACGACCTTCATCTTCGCCAACTACCTCAGTAAGATCAGCAAGGCATGGGCCGATGAGGTTGGTGCGGCGACGTCGGTCGATTGGCCCGTCGGCATCGGCGCGAAAGGCAATGAAGGCGTTGCCGGAAACGTCGCCCAAACACTCGGTTCCATCGGCTATGTCGAATATGCCTATGCCATGCAGAACAAGCTGCCCTGGATGCGCATGAAAAACCACGACGGTAACGTCGTGAGCCCGAACATGGCCTCGTTTCAAGCGTCTGCGGCGCATGCCGATTGGGCGCATGCGGATCATTTCTACATGATCCTGACCGACCAGCCGGGCGCCGAATCCTGGCCGATCGAAAACCCGACCTTCGTCCTGTTCTATAAGGACCCGAAGGATCCGGGCGCCAGCAAGCAAGCCCTCGACTTCTTCAAATGGGCCTATGCCAACGGCGACCAAGCGGCCGAAAGCCTGCTCTATATCCCGCTTCCCGACAGCGTCACGAGCGTGATCGAGAAGAGTTGGAAAGAGATCAAGGGCTCGGGCATGTAATAGGCGGAAGGTGGCCGCAGGCCACAGCCGCTTAAATGTGGTAGGAGGCGTCCGGCGGGGCATTGTCCCGCCGGACGTTTTTGCTTGGGAGACCGACGGACATGCCGGGATTGAAATCTGCTTTGACGGGCTTGGCGATGTTGGTTGCGGCAGGCGCGATTGCGAGCGGGGCGTTGGCGGGCAGCATTTCCGGCGCGGGCGCGACCTTTCCCTATCCAATCTATGCCAAATGGGCCGGCGCCTATCGGCACGCGAGCGGGGTGGGGCTCAATTACCAGTCCATCGGCTCGGGCGGCGGCATCGCCCAGATCAAGGCGAAGACGGTCGCCTTCGGCGCGAGCGATATGCCGCTCAAGCCTGCGGACCTTGCCGCCGCCGGGCTGATCCAGTTTCCTACCGTCGCCGGCGGAGTCGTGCCGGTCGTGAACTTGGCGGGCATCGCTTCGGGACGGCTCGTTCTCGACGGACCGACGCTGGTGGACATCTATCTTGGGAAAATCACCAAATGGAATGATCCGAGGATCAAGAAATTGAATCCCGGCGTGAATCTTCCCGGCCAATCGATTGTTGTCGTCCATCGCTCGGACGGATCTGGCACCACGTTTATCTTCACGACCTATCTGTCGCACGCCCGTGGCGATTGGAATGGCGCGGTCGGCGCGAGCACATCGGTGGATTGGCCGATCGGAATCGGCGCCAAGGGCAATGAGGGCGTCGCGGCCAATGTTTCCAGAATGTCGGGCACAATCGGCTATGTCGAATACGCCTATGCCAAGCAGAACCATCTGAGCGTGACGCGTCTTATAAACAGCAGCGGAAAGCCCGTGGCGCCGTCCGCCGACGCTTTCGGAGCCGCGGTCGCGAACGCGGATTGGAATACCGCGAGCAAACAGAGCTTTTATCTCATTCTTGTCGACCAGCCTGGCGCTATGTCGTGGCCCATCACGGCGATGACCTACATTCTCGTGCGCAAGCAGCCGTCGGACCCGGCGGCGACGGCAGGGGCGCTCAAATTCTTCAAATGGGCCTATGCCAATGGCGGTCCCATGGCGGCCAGCCTCGACTATGTGCCGCTGCCAGCGAATGCCGTGCAGGCCATCCAGGCCAACTGGAAGCAGGTCCAAGGCTCTGGAATGTAGCCACCGCGATGACTGATAGGTTGTCACAGGATGACGTCAGCGGACAATTGATCAAATAAATATTGCATATAATCAATATGTTACTATGTTTCCGCTTGGGAAGTTAATGAATATTGAATGTTGACAGAAATATTTTCTAATAGTATCAGCGCATATGATCTTGAACGATATGATAAGCTACCTTATATTCTCCCACGTTATGATAATAACTCCGAACAGAGATTCCGATGCAATCCTATGACATGGACATGCTGGTCCTCGTGCACGATGTCGCGCGCTTAATGCGCCTGCGCTTCGATCAATTCGCCCGCACATTCGGGATGACGCGCGCGCAGGGACTGATCATCAAGCATCTCAAACACCAGCCGGGCATGACGCAGAACGAGATGGCGTGCCTGTGTGACGTCGAACCGATCACGGTGGCGCGGCTGATCGACAGGCTGGAGGCAAATGGCTTTGTCGAGCGGCGCCTCGACCCCTCGGACCGGCGCATTCGCCGGCTGCATTTGCTGCCCGCCGCGGAACCCATTCTGATCGAGATCGAGCGCTATCGCGCGAGCATCCGCGACGAGCTCGCCGTCGGCGTCGAGAAGGTCGATTGGGAGACAACCAATCAAGTGCTCTTAAATTTGAAAAACAAGCTTGTGGCCGAAAACGCGAAGTCGCGTCCGCACGCCGCAGCCGGAGAATAAGCGTCATGTCCGTTATGCCAAATCAGTTTACTGCTTCCGCTTACGATAACGCCGTTCGCGGCCACGCCACGCGCCTACGCGATTGGGCCGCGGATTTATGGGCCGACAAGGCGCGCCTGCGCCGCGATCTGATGATCTGGGGCGTGGCCGTGGTTGCCTGCGTCTCGTTAGTCCTATGGCTCACCGGCGGGCGCTATGTTTCGACGGACGACGCCTATGTTCACGCCGCCAAGCTGATGGTCACCACAGACGTTTCCGGGCTCGTGCAGAGCGTCGACGTGAAGCAAGGCCAGCATGTGAAGGCTGGGCAGATTCTTTTCACTCTCGATCCAAGGCCGTTCCAGATTGCGCTCGACAACGCCAAGGCGGATCTTGCGCAGAGCGTCCTCGACGTTCGATTTCCGAGATGACGCCATCCTTCAGTGGATTTTTTTTCATAAGGTAAAAATTACCGCGCGTGATTGGTTTGGTCGTTATGCGAAGTTTTCATTTCGCGCGTGCCGCGATCCTCACGCACGTCACGGGATTTGGAAAAAATGTTGTCCCGTTTTTTGGGTTTTGGATGGGGCAGGGGTTTGTCGTGATTGGGCCGCAACTCATGCATGGTTTGCGGAAATACCGGAGTTTGCGGTGTAGCCGTAAATTTGGTGGTGTGATCTTTCATAAAGTTATTTCCCTGGGTGGATTGATTGTTATTGGTCAAAAAATATCACTCCGTCGCACTGCGAAAACTGAAGCGATCATCCGCTTCGAGCCAGTCGAACGTGGTGGTTTTGTCCGGGTTCAGCCCGAGTTTTTGATAGGCTTCGACGAAGTAAGCGCGCTTCTCCGGATTGTTCATCAGGCTGTCGGCTTCCTGATCATCCGACCAGTCCTCGATTTCCGGCCCCGTCTTTGCCGTGCCATTGGCCAGCAACCAGGTGCCGACCTCGTCATAATTGTTCGCGGCTTTTACGGCGGTGGTGAACTGGTCGCCGGTGATGCCCTTGAAACTGAAGAGCTGGTTGTCCAGTGGACAATCGTAGTGGTATTCACCGAGCGTGCCCGCCAAGCTGGCGCGGCATTTGTCCACGGCCCGGCAGGCGATGGCAAATCCGCCGATGCGTTCGCGCGGACTGTGCGGTGCTTGTTTTGTCAGATCCCTGTCTATGATGAGGGTGTTCATGATTTTATTCCATTTGGTTCAGGTGATTTTCATTTCGCCGCCTGCGAATGGGCTTCGACAAACCAAAGCCATTTATCAATGCCGCGTGAAATCTCGGTGAACAAATCTGCCGTGTCGGCGTCGTCCAGTTCGTCTGCTTCATTGATCGTGTTGCGAGCTTCCTGGCCAAAGGTGGACAGCGCGCGGGCCACGCCTTCGACATGCGCCATGCCCTCGGAGATTTCCGGCGAATACTCGGTGAGCCGTGTGCGTGATGCCGCCATGCGCACCGTGCCTTCGGCCACGCCGCCGAATTGCACAACGCGTTCGGCGATTTCGTCCACGTAGCCCTCCACCGCTTCCGCCACCTTGTCAAACAATTCATGCAGGCCAATGAAGCTCGGACCTTTCACGTTCCAATGCGCCTGCTTCATCTGCATTTGCAGATCCACGGCGGATGCCAATCGCTGGTTCAACAGCGCATTCAATTGCGTCCGCCGCTGGAGCGAAATGTCATTTTCCGTTTCATACATTTTGGGCGCTTCCGCGCTCTTGCTGTGCGAGGTTTTCATAAGTATTTATGCTTTCAGTTTATTGTTTGTTGTCTTGAATATTATTCTACGTCTGGTTGTGAAAGCCGTGGATCCGAGTGAGATTGCGTTCCGCGATCAAATCCGCCTCCGCCTTAAGCCAGTGCTGCACCTCGTGACCAGGCTGTGAACCTTGATTCTCGTATGCAAAGTAAGCCTTTCGGGCCACCTCGTCCGTTGAGGGCGTAAAATTGACTTCATTGGGATCTATGCCCGCACTCGAAGTTGGCCGGGTTGCGATGACCGCTTGTTGGGTTTTGGATAATTTATGGTGTTTCATATAGCGATGGTTGTTTAATGTTCGACTTTGAAAAGTGATGAGCTTGGATGCATTTGAGTTTCGCGTTCAACTCCTCCGAACAATTGTGCCTCGGCCTCCAGCCAGTGGTTCACCTCATGTCCAGGCTGCGAATCTTGATTTTCATAAATGGCATAGGCCCGGCGAGCCACCGCATCCGGTGATGGCGCAGAAGCCGGTTGGTTCTGGATTAAGTCCGCAACCGCAGTTGGTTTTTGTGCCTTGGCTGACTTCTGGTTTGCGTCTGGCGAAAACTGGTTTGGTTTCATGCCGTGAACATGGCTGGAAAATCAACTGCCGGCTATGGGGTGTTCACCCCACCACGAACCGTGAAACTTACGGTCTGGTTCGAAATCGGTTCCAATCAGGCGCGGGCAAAATCTATGAAACCGCGCTGGACATCAGTGTGGATGAGTTTGACGCGAACGTGATCGCCCACCTTGAGACCTTGGGTGATAACTGTTGAGTTGAAGCACCTCCCAGGCGGCAGCCCCATCTTCGACACCATCCACGAGGTAGCCGACGTTTCTCAAATCTTCGGTGTTGAGGCGGCGTATATCCGCATCGTCTTCCACCATGAGAATGCGTTTGCGAGGCTTGCTCAAACGGTCTTCCTCGGATTGAAGGTGGATTGTGTCGCCAGTTGTTTCCATAAAAGTTCATCCTCCTTGCTGACGTGTGGTGGGACTTGGATGGAAGCCTCGACGTAAAGATCACCGCGTTTGCCAACACCTGCGGGCAACCCTTTGCCCCGGACGCGCAGTTTTTGTCCCTGCTGAAAACCGGCAGGGACTTTCACGGAAATGCTGCCATCCAATGTTCGCACGGGAACCGTCGCTCCCAACACAGCCTCCCACGGGGCTAACTCCAGATGGCCCATCAGATCGGAACCGCGCACTTGCCAATCAGGGTGCTGGGCATAACGCACCCGCAGATAGATGTCCCCGGCTCTGCCGCCATTCAACCCCTCGCCGCCTTTGCCTGTGACCCGAATGGATTGTCCGGCTTGGACGCCTTTAGGAATTCGCACCTGGTAGGTTTCCGTCTCTTCCCGGCCGGTGCGGGCATTGGTGCGCCGAACCGAAATGGCTCGCATGGCCCCTTTGAGCACTTCATCGAGCGTGATAAGAATGTCGCCTTGAATATCCTGACCTCGTTCCGCCTCCGGTTCCCCGTGACTGTTGGCGAATTCTTGTGAGTCGAACGGCGACGTTCCGCGAGATCGGCTGGCGCGTCCGCCAAAAAACTGTTCAAAGAAATCACTGAATCCCGTCCCCTCAAATTGGAATTCATCTCCTCCATGTCGCGCTTCTCGTCCAGCGGATCGGCCTCCGCCCCAGCCCGGTGGTTGCCGTGATTGCGCACCCGTTTTCCAATCGGCACCGAGCTGGTCGAATTTCCGGCGGCTTTCCGGGTTGCTCAAGACCTCATTGGCTTCGTTGATTTCCTTAAACTTCTCCTCCGCCGATTTTTTGTCCTTGGCAACATCGGGGTGATACTTTCGAGCGAGGGTGCGGAAAGCCTTTTTGATTTCCTCGTCGGTCGCCTTGGGCGTTACGCCGAGGACTTGATAATAATCTTTGAATTCAACGGCCATGGCGGGCGGGCTTGGAAGCCGTTAGGTCGTTCACCACAACTTTTGCCGGTCGAACCACCTTCGCCCCTCGCTGATAACCACGCTGAACAACTTCGAGGATGGCATGGTCGGGTTTAGCCGGATCATGGCCTTGCGAAAGTGCTTCCTGCCGGTGCGGGTCGAAGGGCTTGCCGACGATCTCCTCACTTTCGACGCCGTGCTGGCGGAGCAACTGTTGCAGTTGCTTCAAGGTCATCTCGACGCCCTGATGAAACTGTGCGGAGTCCCGCGATGCGCCGGCGGCCAAAGCCCGTTCAAGATTGTCAATGACCGGCAACAGTTCGACGATGAAAGACTCCTTTTGTGCTATCGCTCGGGCTTCGACTTCGAGCCGACTGCGTTTCTTGAAATTCTCGAAGTCAGCGGCCAGGCGCAGATGCAAATCCTTTTGTTCGGCAAGTTCCCTACGTAGCGCGTCTGATTCGGAGTAAGTGGCCTCGATGGCGGGGGCATCTACGTCTGGCCTGACCGACGGCGGGGCTTCATGTTCGGCGCTCATACACTGCATTATTTCAATTCGTGATTTTCCTGCCGGAGCCGCTCTTCTTGCCGCCACCAGAGAGTTTGTTCACGGTGGCCCAAGCCCGTGCTTCCGCAGTCTTCACGCTCGCACCGCGTTGCTCGTAGCCGGCTTCGATGTGGGCCGCCTGCCGTTTCTGTTTGTCGGTGTAGCTGGATTTATCTCCCTGAGGCATGGTGGTTTTTCGGTTGGTTATGCACATTTCTGTCCGTTCAATCATTCACGGCGAAGCCAATTTTGACGGTCACCTGCCAGTGATGCACTTTCCCTTTTTCAATGTTGCCGCGCGTTTCAATTACCTGAAACCACCGCAGGTTTTTGATGGTTTTGTGGGCGCGTTTAATGGCCTTGTCCACCGCGTCCTCAATGGAAGCGGTTGAAGTGCCGGTGAGTTCGATGAGTTTATAAACTGGGTCTTTCATATTGAGGACTCCGGTTTGCGCGCGCTCCAGTCTGGAAATATTTGCTCATTTGCAACCGCAAGCCGCAGAGTAATCCCTGATTGTGTTTTCAACCACTTCACGGGTTTCGCCGGTGAGCTTTTGAATCCGGCCAACCAGTTCTTCCTGCTGGCCTTCAGTGTAGCGGAGATCATTGTCCGTGAGCTTCGCCCATTTCTGTTTCAACTTGCCCTTGGTGATATTCCAGTCGCCTTTGATTTCAAGTGTGGTCATTTGATTTAATTTTTTGTTTTTTTGTTATCCGTTAATATAACGGGAAAGTGTTTTTATTTGCGAGCCAAGCTCATCCACAGGGTATGACCCAGCATCAAGGAGAACGCGACGATTGCCACCACCATCAGACAAGCCCCCGCTTCCACTTCGATGAGCCATATTTATTTTTCACGCCGGGAGCATTTTACCCGGCCACCTTGCGGGCGCTATGGGGTGAAACCCGACCGTGAGTCAAAAGCGAATGCCAACAGCACTCATGGCACGAGAACCGCCGCGCCTTCGAAACGCCCGGCGCGTAAATCGGCAAGGGCTTGGTTGGCCTGACTCTCCGCCGGATTTTATCCGCGCGTGTTTAGCGGAAGCGGAAAAAGTCGGCTATAAGGCGGATTGGGTTCAAGCATACCTGCGCGAATATAAATCGCCGACCGATAAAAAATTCACCGGCAAAGCACCATTGCCGATGTCCAGCCGGGGCACACGCGCTCATAAAGTTGAATACCAGGGCGCGGAAATCAGTCGTCGCATGGCGTGCTATTGGCGCAAGCATAGTTGTTTTCGGGATTGCAAAGAATTTATCCTCTCGCTGTTCATCAAACCGATTCCGAAAACACCTTTTGCGGACGGGCTGACAATGCTTGATTGGGAAGTTAATTCTGCTTTCCAAGAACACATGCGGCTTGTGAGGATGAGCAAAATGTTAAACGAACCGCGCACCATGACGACCCGCCGCTGCCGCCGTTTGAAAAATATGGCGCGGAAAACCGCGCTTGAACAAGCCCGGCGTTGGTGGTTGAATCGTCAGCGTCAGTTAAAAGCAAAAGACCAGAAAACACGGATATTCCGGGGATTTCATGGCTACCAAAGCGGAGGCATTTAGCTGAAACATAAATGAGCGACGTGGTTTAAAGTTGTCAGCGGGTTGGTTGGCGTTGGCACCAATCGCTTCGCGCCGGACAGCGCTCCGCTCCGCTGCGCGCTGCCGGGCTGACGTTTTGGGTTGGCCTTGGCGGCGGTGATTGGCAGGCTTTTGGCATGAGCATGGACAACGAATTGCAGAAACATTACGCGATGCTTTTGGGCATTGGCAGCCCGTGGGAAGTCAAAGCCGTGGCATTGAAACTGGCGGAAAAGAAAGTGGAGATCGAGTTGGGCTGGCAATGGGGATCGCCGGCCAAATGCCCGGAATGCGGGTGTGAATGCTCGATCCATGACAGCGCGCCGGAGCGAACCTGGCGGCACTTGGACACGATGCAGTTCACGACGTTGATTCGGGCGCGAACGCCGCGGGCGGCGTGTCCGGAACACGGGGTCAAGACGATGCAGGTGCCGTGGGCGGTGCCGCAGGGCCGGTTCACGCTGCTTTTTGAACGGTTTGCGGTGGACGTGCTGCTGGCCTGCGCGAGTGTGAGCCAGGCGTGTGAACTGCTGGGCATTGGCTGGGACGCGGCGCATGAGATTATGAAGCGCGCGGTGGCGCGCGGATTGGAGCGGCGGCAAATGGATCAGCTCGCGCATCTGGGGATGGATGAAAAGAGCTTCAAACGCGGGCATTCCTATATCACGCTGCTGACGGACCTGGACCAGTCGCGGGTGCTGGAGGTGGTGGAAGAACGCACCGGCGAGGCGGCGGATCAGTTGTGGGCGACGCTCACACCAGAACAGAAGTCGGCGGTGGCAGCGGTGGCGGTGGACATGTGGGAACCGTTCATCCAAACGATTGCAAAGCAGGTGCCAGAGGCAGACATCGTGCATGACCGGTTTCACGTCAGCAAATACTTGAACGAGTCGGTGGACAAGGTGCGGCGCCAGGAACACAAGGAGTTGCTGGCCGAGGGGGACGAGACGCTTAAAGGGACACGGCAACTGTGGTTGTATAATCCGCAGCATTTTAGCCCGGAGCAGCGGGATGAATTTTCCGGGTTGAAGGATCAACAACTGAAAGTGGCGCGGGCTTGGGCGATGAAAGAACTGTTCAGCAAGTTCTGGGAATATCAGGAGGCGGGCTGGGCGCGACGATTTTTCAAGGACTGGTTTGGCTGGGTGAGCCGCAGCCAACTCAAACCGATGGCTGACGTGGCCCGCCTGCTCAAGCGGCATTTGGAAAACCTGCTGACGTATTTGCGTCATCACATCACCAACGCCGTGACGGAGGGGTTGAACTCAAAGATCCAGAGCATCAAGTCGGCGGCCCGCGGCTTCCGCAACTTCCAGAATTACCGGATACGCATCCTGTTTTTCTGCGGAAAGCTCAATCTCTATCCACTATGACGTTCGAAGAAACGAAAACACACAACAAACCAATTTGCGGCTTCGGCTGCTGTCCAAGACAAAACTGGTAATTTTGAAAGAAGGACACTGCTTGAAGTGCGCCCCATCGGGGGCGTGCCGAAAGCGTTCCTTCTTGGGCATACCAGTGCCTGTCTTGGGGCGTAAGTAAGTGCGCCCTTTTTGTCAGTGGCACAGGCACGCGGAACGGAATAATGCCAGAACGAGCAATCTCAAATCAAAATCCACGCTTTGCCGCTTGCGATTGCCTGAATTGCGGCGGTGGCATCGAATTTGATGCTAGTGATTTCGCAGAGGATGAGACCCGCACGGCAGAATGTCCGCATTGTCACAAGGAAACATCTATTTTTGTTGAACGCGAGAAACCAGTTTCATCTCTTAACCTCCTAACGCCAAAACTGCTTTCCGAATTTATTGGGCAAAACAGAGTCAAAGCGAGACTAGAACTGGCAATCGCAGCGGCAAAACATCGGCGCGAACCGCTCGGCCACGTCCTGCTCATTGGTTCACCGGGTTCTGGCAAAGCCACGCTCGCCAACATCCTTGCAAGCGAGATGGCCGCGAACATCAAAGCCACCAGCGGCCCGACGGTTGAAAAGGCCGGCGACCTCGCGGGCCTGCTCACGAACCTCGAAGAAGGCGACGTGCTGTTCATTGACGAAATCCACCGCTTGCGGAGAACCATAGAGGAGTATCTTTATCCGGCGACGGAACATTTCAAACTCGACGTTGTTATTGACCAAGGAGAAAACGCCCGCAGCGTCCGGTTGAATCTCCCGCGTTTCACGCTAATCGGTTCTGCTGAAAAAAAAGAGCAAATATCGCAGAAATTATTGTCGCATTTTCAGATCATTGAAAGCATGGACGATTACAGCGTTGACGAACTGGCTGCCGTTGCCCGCCGTTTCGCCAAGTCACACAATGTCGAGATTGAGGAAGAGGCGGCTGGGAAAATCGCGCGGACGGCAGACGGCACTCCGTTGGATGTCTTGAACCGCTTGCGGCACGTCCGAGATTACGCACACGTCAAAGACAAAGGGAAAATAACGCTGGAGGTTGCGGAAGTGGCTTTGAAGATGTTGGCTTCACCGGATGAAAAGCGAGACGCCAGCGAAAGCCGCGACGCAATTCCATCCGCCATCCGCCGGGAAGTCTGGCGCAGAGACGGGGGTAAGTGTGTGAAATGCGGCAGCCGGAAAAATCTGGAATACGATCATATTATCCCCGTCGCAGAAGGCGGCAGCAACACCGCACGCAACATTGAATTGCTTTGTGAAGCCTGCAATCGAGCCAAGAGCGATTTAATTCAATAACCAATTCGCCCGCGACACAATGAACACGCCAACCGACCAACCAGCACCGCGTTTTGTGACTTGCCGTTGCCAAAACTGTGACGGCGCGATTGAATTTGACGCCAGCGGATTTATGGAAGGCGACACGGCGTCTGCCAACTGTCCGCATTGTCAGGTTGAGACAACCCTATTTATTCCGCAAATACCTTTAGAGCCAGCAGAGGCAATTCCGCCCATGCTAGAACCCACACTACCGGAATCTGTCTGGTTCGGGAGCGAATTATCAGTCGTTGAAATCGGGCTGACTTCTGGGGCAATTCTGAAAATCAAACAAGTGCGCCTTTATGACGCAGCAGAACTAAATGATTTGGCGGCGCAAAAAGCACAAGCAGCGGAATTGCTCAATGGGGTATCGTCTCCTTATGCAGCATGGGGTTCTCCGGGTTAATCCTTCTATCAATCCCAGCACAATGTCAACTTATATGGGAGGTGATGGTTATTGGTATACTGAAGTTGCTTACCAAGGCACTTTTACTGCTAATCATGCAACGGGAGTTGGTGATCTCGGCAGCGCTGGAGGATTATCAGTGTTACCCGAACCAAGCACAACCAATCGCATAACAAGGAATACATCGCTTACCCCCTGTTTCACACGGCCTAGCCAGACTAACGGGTTTTCCATGCTTTACGCTTACGTTGATGACAAGAATGTTTCCGGCACCGTTGATGTCGGCGACGATTTCGTTTTTACAGAATTATTGGTTGCCACGAATGGGTGGACCACAAATACGGTTGACCGTAAAACCCTCACACATTCGCTAACGAGCGCGAGTTATGGGGTTGCGGTGGTTGATTTTACTGGCAACAATTTTAAGATTCCATTTACAGCAGAACTGGACGGTAATGTTTATTATTGGACCGCTTCCTCAACATCAACACCGCTTCAGCGCCAATTATTTAGTCCAGATTACATTGGTCAAACATGGCAAGCGTTGACGGGAGTCAAAACGGCAGGTATTGGCCAAGGTTTGGCCGGTTTGTTAACTGGTCAGACAAATCAAAATTCATGCAACTTGATCTTCTGGCAACCACAAGCCGTCCTACCCACCCCGACGCCAAGTGTCATCGAAACTGCGCCATACGCGGCTATCATTCCATCCAGCGCCACGCTTGGCAGCAATGCCGTTGTTACCGTCCGCCTTTGGGATAACGAGGGGAACGCCTCAACTCCCTTCCTTCAATTTCAATTTTTTGGTTCGACCAACTGGCAAAACTCCACGCTAACGACTTTGGATGGTGCGGCCTACAATTTGGCTACACGGGTCACCGCACTGCCTACTGGCAACAATCACACGTTGCAATGGAATGCGCTGGCGGATGTTGGCGCAAACGTGGTTACGAACATCCTGCTCCGAGCCAGCGCGCAGGATTTCATGCTCACCGGAAGTTGGTCGGGAGCGACGCCGTTCCTATTGAACACCACGGTTGCGACCGTCTCGAACCCGACGAATCCGCCGCTTAATTTCACCGGCATTACGCCTGTTCAGGGTGGAATCCAGTTCAACTGGCAGGGCGGCTCAAATGCCTGGCTGTATCTGCAACGCAGTCCGTCGTTGGCTGGAACAAATGCGAATTGGATGAACATCTGGACCAGCGCGCCGCCCACGCTGACTTCGGGCAGCTACACGGATTTATTTGGAACAAATCCGATGGAGTTTTATCGGTTCAAAATTGTTAGTCCATAATGTAAATAAGCCAAAGGCAACAAATCATTCTTCGAGCTTTAGTTGCAGGCGCAATGATTATTAGCGGCCTTGTGAATACCGTTTTTGCATGGGATTACGGCAATGGCCGGCACGGAACTTACATTTTAACGGCAAGCACAACCATCGAGCAGCTTTATCAATCGGTGCGCCTGACAAATGACCCGGCGCAATACAACCCGGCAGATTCAAACGCAATTCCCAATTTCCAGAATCTCATCATCACGAATGGCGCAACGCTTACCGCAAATCCTTGGAACGGCAGCGCTGGTGGTTGGATTGTATTGAAGGTGCAAGCCACTATGTCAGTTGCTGCTAGTTCGGCAATCTCTGTGAGCGGAATCGGTTATCGCGGTGGTGGTGGCGATCAGCAGGGTGAATCCTATGCCGGAAGCCAAGCATATAGCCCAATCGCAAATTACGGTGGTGGTGGCGGCGGCTATGTTTATGGCTGTGCAGGATTTACTTATTATTATTCGGCGGCGGGTGGAGGATACGGCTCTGGTGGAGGAAATGGCTCCAGTGGGCAAGGTGGTGGCGGAACGTATGGGTCAGCATCTTTAAGCACGAACTATTTAGGAAGTGGAGGTGGTGGTGGTGTTTCGACCAGCGGTGGTAACGGTGGAGGTGTGATTGCAATTGATGCGGGACAATTTCTTGTCGGAGGAACAATTCAAGCAAATGGTGTGAGTGGCGGGTATAATTATTATGGCACCGGTGGTGGTGGTGGAAGCGGAGGTTCCATCTTGTTACAAATCGCATCAGGTGCTATTGGAACAAATCAAATAACTGCAAACGGCGGGATTGGAATCGGCGGTAACGGCGGTGCCGGACGCATTGCTATTTATTATGCCGAAAACTATACCGGAGCAACGACTCCATCCGCTTACGCGCTTCTTGAAACTAACAGTGACAACGTGACGGTGATCACAAACCAACCGGTAACGCAGACGAACTTTCTCGCGGCCAATGTTACTTTTAACGTCGGTGTTTACGGATTGCCAACCTTATTTTTCCAATGGAATATCAACAATATGCCAATTCCTGGCGCAACCAATCAATCCCTTGTCCTTAACAACATCGCTCTCACAAATACAGGCAATTACTCGGTGACGATTTCCAACGCGGTGATGACCATTGTGAGTTCAAATGCCTTCCTGAAGGTGCTGGACACGGAGGTTCTCGTGAATGATGGCATTCCGAATTGGTGGAAGGAGGAATATGGGTTGAGCACTAACGACCCGACGTTGGCAACCAACTATCCTCCCGCCGATAATCAATTGACTTATTTGGAAAAATATCTTTACGGGCTGAATCCCCTGACCAATGACACAGACGGCGACGGCCTCACCGATTACGACGAGATTTTCATTTATCACACCAACCCGCTGCTGGCCAGCACCGCCGGCGATGGCATCCCGGACGGGTGGAAGGTGCAATATGGCCTGAACCCATTGATTCCTATCGCCAATAGCGAGGCCGGTTTCGACGGCGTAACCTATATGCAGGTTTACCAATACGACCTCACCCACACCAACAACCCGCTCAACCCCAATACCCCTTTTTCCGTTGGGCAGGCTTTATCCAGCTACGAAATCATTAACGGCGGTCAACACACGAACAAGTTCTACTACGACCATGAAGACCGGTTGCAGGGCATGGAATCCTCACACGGCATTTCCATCGGGTATCAATATGATGGCAATGGAAATCTGCTCCGGCAATCGGTCCTGTCCCGCGCCGCCGAAACAAATGGATTACCCCTGTTGTGGCTCTGGCTGAACGGATTGACCAACCAACCGGGAATCGCCTACGCGAATTCCAGCGGCAACGGCTGGAATAATTATCAGGAATGGCTCGCAGGTTTAAGTCCGAATTCAAACAGCGTGCCTAGCCTACTTAACAATCCCGGCACCAACATCGCGACGCTTGCCGTGCCGTTCACGCCTACAAATTGGGTCATGGCTGCGGGACAGTTGAACGGCGTGACCGGTGATGAAATTGTTGTCGGTGCGGATGGAAACGCGACGGGCAAGACCAATTCGGTGTTTATTCTGACGCAGGGAGCATCTTCGTGGTTGGTTACACAATTGCCGGTCGGCGCTATGGGCATAACCTCCATCGCCGTGGGTCAGCCAACCAATCGTCCTTCACCGGCAATTTACGTTGGCCTGCGCCAGACGGGTGGCACTGGCGCGATTTGGGAACTGATCCAAACAAACGGAAACTGGCAGACAAATGTTTTGGCCGTCTCAACCAATTCAGCCGCCTTCGTTCTTGGCGTGCGCTCGACCGATGTTCTGGGAAGTTTTGCCACGAACGGACTGGACGGCGGGCTTTACAGCCTGGCCTATACCAACGGTGTTTGGAATCAGACTTTGATCAGCACAAACAGTTCTCATCGTGGTTTGGGAACGCACGGTCAGGTATTCGCACAACACAACAAGGACAGTTCCTTGCGACTGCTTGACGCCGGAGGAATTGAAATCAACGGCGGCAACACCGAGCTTTATACGGATGGCATTTTGTTGCCGCAAGGTTTGATCCAGTATTCGGGCACTGGCAAATGGCATTTCGCAACGCCTACGGCGATGACATATTTGGCTGCGTCAAACTACTTTGCCGGTTTTCATGGGGAATTGTCTCTGCCCATGAGTGCCTTGGAAAATTCATGGTTTAATGCAAATTTTCCAACGCCTAGCTGGATGGGGTTATATTGGGCATCTGGAGCAGCCTATTACTACTCTGGCAACATCCCATTCTATGGCAACGGAAGCCCGGCACCATTAGCGCCTTTCGCTGGAAGTTGGGTCTATAACGGGCCATATCAGAATTGGAACATAAATTCGTCTGGAGGCGCTTATACTGAAATGCTTAGTGGCGGAACTTGGTGGTCAACCACTGCTAATAATGTGTTTTCAGGAATTGGGGAGCCCTTGGATCCTGTGTTGATTTATACGAATCAATGGATGATCCAAGAACCGTCGGCAACGAGTCGGTTTTCAACGCGCGGACTTTCGCTTGCAACAGGATTTCCGCGTCCTGCTCAAACCAACAGTAGTTCGGTTTTTTATGCCTTTGCCGACGATCTAAATCTATCGGGAAAACTTGATGCGGGGGATGTTCTCACTTTGGCAGAATTTACCGTTTCAGGAAACACCTGGACAACCAACACGCTAGTTCAAGTTCCCATCACTGCCGCGAATGTCGCTCAAAGTTTTAGCCTCGCCGCCGTCAATTTCACCGGCACCGGCAAGGACACTCTCTTCACCGGCGAACCCGACGGGCGTGTTTATTCCTGGACTGGCAACGACGCTACCAATCCCCTGCAACGCCAGTTGTTCAGTGATGCGTATGTCAGCCAGGCGTGGCAAGCCATGAGCGGCGTTCAAACATCTGGTTTGGGCAAGGGGTTGGCCGGCGTGCTGGTGAATCCAACGAATCAGAGCATGTGCAACGTCATTTACTGGCAACCGCAAGCCGTCCTGCCCACCCCAACGCCAAGCATTATCGAAACCGCCCCATACACGGCGGTCATTCCATCCAGCACCACACTTGGCAGCAATGCTGTCGTTACCGTCCGCCTTTGGGATAACGAAGGGGACGCCGCAACTCCGTTCCTTCAATTTCAATTTCTCGGTTCGACCAACTGGCAAAACGCCACGCTCACCACTTTGGACGGCGCGGCCTACAATCTGGCGACGCGCGTCATCGCTTTGCCAACCGGCAACAATCACACGCTGGGATGGAACGCGCTGGCCGATGTCGGTGCAAATGTAGTCACAAACATCCTGCTCCGCGCCAACGCGCAGGATTTCATGCTAACCGGCAGTTGGTCACAGCCGACGCCGTTCCAATTGAACACCACGGTTGCATCCGTCTCCAATCCGACGAATCCGCCGGTCAATTTCACCGGCATTACACCCGTTCAGGGAGGAATCCAGTTCAACTGGCAGGGGGGCTCGAATGCATGGATGTATTTGCAACGGAGTCCGGTGTTGACTGGAACGAATTCAAATTGGGTGAACATCTGGACTGGTGCGCCGCCAACGCCGATTACGGGCAGCTACACGGATTTCTTCGGGACAAATCCAATGGGATTCTACCGGATAAAAGTTATAAACCCATAATTCCAACGAAAACATTTGTGTTTTAGACTGCCAGCAAATCTGCCAGCAGCGGAGTTTTAAAGGAGTAGTGCCGGAGTAATATCGGAGTTTTAGGTGGTTAATTCCAAGTCTTGACCGAAGCGAGAAAACGTGCAAATATACCAATGTTAGCAGCGTAATTTCTGTAATTTGCGTTCTAGCTGGGGTTTGGGATAAAAAGGTTCAGCAAGTCAAAGTTCGCTGTGCCTGCCCGATTCCGACCCTCGCCTCCAGCCTTTTTGTGGGGATTTGTGAGGAAAATAGCGGAAAAAATGCCGAGTTTCAGTGAAAGTTTCAGTGACCGGACTACTCCGGCACTATTCGGCTTAATTCACTTTAACTCTGCCATTACTCGCTAACGGGGGCGGCAACGGATGGTTCATGCTCACAACATGAATCAACAAATGAAAAACCGTTACCGCGTGTTCCGCCGTGGCTGGGGCACCTACTACTGCGAAGACCTCGTCACCAAACAACAGACCACCCTCAAAACCCGCGACAAGGACGAGGCATTTCGCCTCGTTGCCGCCAGGAACGAAACCGAGGACGCACCCGCGTTCAGCCTGCATCTGGCGCGGGTGTATTGGAAGGCCGGCGATCCCGCCGCCGCCAAAAGGACGTGGCAGAACGTCATGGACGAAATCCCCAAACTCAAAGAGGCGGAGACGAAGGCCCGTTGGCTGACCGCCATCAAGGACAAGGCGTTTGACTCCCTCCGCAAAATTGTCGTGCTGGAAACCCAGGCCGAGCATTTTTTGAAGGTGCTGGAGAACGGCTCAATTTCCACGAACATCTATTTGCGGCGCATCCACAATTTCGCGTTGGACATGAATTGGCTGCCGTGGCCGGTGTTGCCGAAAAAGCGCTGGCCCGCCGTCAGATTCAAGGAGAAGCGCGCCATCACCTTGAAGGAACATCTGGCCATTGTTGACCGTGAGCAGAACACGGAGCGCAGGGCGTTTTACAAACTCGCGTGGCATTTGGGCGCATCCCAATCCGACATCGCGTTTTTGGAAGCGGAGAATGTTGACTGGCAAACCAACGTCATCAGCTTTGCCCGAATGAAAACCAAAAGCGTCGCCGTCATGCGCTTTGACAATGAAGTGGCGGAGATTTTGCGGGATTTGCCGGGGACCGGCCCGCTGTTTCCGTATCTGCGGACCGTCCGCGCGGGCGACCGCTCGACGGAGTTTCACCAACGCTGCGTTGGTTTGGGCATCAAGGGCATTTCGTTACACAGCTACCGCTACGCATGGGCCGAGCGTGCGAAGACCGCCGGTTACCCCGAACGCTTCGCCCAGGAAGCCCTTGGGCACAACAGCAAGGCCGTTCACCGCGCTTACGCGCGCAAAGCGAAGGTGGAATTGCCGTCGTTGGGTGAATACGAGCGCCAGCAAAAGCAGGCTGGCGACGAACGGGCGACAAAGCGCATGGTGCCGGCATGAAGGCGAGGGGGAAAGTTTCGGCCATTTCGAGCAAATCCTCGAAATGGTCAGGGCCGGTTCAGTTGCCGACCATTATGTTGATTCCAACAATATGGTTGGCATCAGTTCGGGTGCACGATGCGAATAATGCCGTCGCGTGCCCCATTATTTCGTTCAGAATAATCTTGCATCCTGATTGATTTATGTCGAATAGTTCAAGCATGGCTTTATCTGCGAGACATAAATCAATCAAAACGCTGCAAGGGGCTTTCCCACGGGGAACCCCGTTTGACAGCCGGCAGTTGCGAAAACTGGGGGTCTCCCCGGCGCTGGCGCACCATTATTTGAAGTCGGATTGGCTGGCACGATTGGGGCGCGGTGTTTTCATGTTTCCTAAGGACACATTGAACCGGGAGGATTCGTTGAAATTTCTGGCCCGCAGCGTTGAGGGCTTCCATGTCGGCGGCAAGACCGCCCTGGCATGGCGCGGCATACGCCACAATCTCCCCGCCCGCGAGCCGCTTTCATTGTGGGGCGATAAAAGAGCGTTCCTACCCGCGTGGTTCACCGAGCGTTTTCCCGCACGCTATGCGGCCGCAAATTTGTTTTCCCAAAAATTGCCCAAAGGATTCGCATTGCATCCGTTGCCGGAGACGCCAAACAGCGTGCTCGTTTCCGAACCCGAAAGGGCGTTGCTCGAAATGTTAAGCGAGGTGGGCGTCCATCAGGGCGTCGAGGAAGCCCGCAATATCATGGAGGGGGCCAGATCATTGCGAACCGCCACGCTCACAACCCTCTTGAAGCATTGCCAGCGGGTCAAAGTGCGGCTTTTGTGCGTCCAATGGGCCGAGGAATTAAACCTGCCATGGGCACCCGCCGCACGAACCGCCGCCGGAACCCGGAATGGTCAAAGCCGGTGGACCGCCCGGCTCAAAAACGGAACCCTTCTGAATATCAAACCATGATGGAAAAATCCTACGTTGATACCGTCCGGCTTTTGCTGGAAAGCGTGCCGGCCATTTTTGCGCACCCGCATTTCGCCATGAAGGGCGGAACCGCGATCAATCTGTTTCTCCAAAACATGCCACGGCTTTCCGTGGACATTGACGTGGTGTATTCCGACCACGCCACGCCGCGAACAGCGGCGTTGAAGGCCATTTCCAACGGCCTGAATCAGACTCAAAAGCAACTCGCCAAATCCGGGATTGATGCCCGCGTCGCCGCGACAGGGAAGGGAGACGAAATCAAATTGTTCATTCAGCGCGGAGCGATTCAGGTGAAGGTGGAGGTGAACCACGTTTTTCGCGGGACCGTCCTGCCCGTCGCGACCCGCAAGTTAAACGCCGAGGCCCGGCGTGTTTTCACAACGGATTTGTCCGCGCCGATTCTCGCTCCCGCCGAGCTTTACGGCAGCAAACTTGTCGCCGCGATGGACCGCCAGCACCCGCGCGACATCTTTGATGTTCGCGGGCTTTACGAACACGACGGCCTTACGCCTGAAATCGTGGAGTGTTTCGTTTGTTATCTCGCCGGCCACAATCGCCCCGTGCATGAAGTCCTGTTTTCCAATGACACGGATTTGTCGGCACCCTTTGAAAACGAATTTGTTGGCATGACGCAAAAGCCAGTTTCCCTGGCTGAATTGCAGAAAGTGCGGGCCAAGCTCAAAAAGGAATTGCCGGCCAAATTGACCACGAATCAGCGGCGATTTTTGATTGGCCTGGTGTCCGGCGAACCCGACTGGCAGTTGATGAAATGCCCGCACCTTCAAAAACTGTCGGCAATCCAATGGAAGCTCCAAAATCTTGCCCGCCTGAAAAAATCCAACCCGAAAAAGTTCGCGCAACAGGCCGAGGAGCTTAGGAAACGGCTTGAGACAAAATCAAACCCATGAGGCTCGCGGCTTTAGCTCAAATCAACAGCGGCAATCGGGAACGCTTTTTGCGGTTGCATCGGTCATTTTTGCGTTTAAGATTCGAACTGAAAGCGTCAACCTTCACAGCAAAAAGATTATGCCATCAATAAAAACTGATGCTCCACGCGTTATCATTGAGGATTTTGCCAAACTCATTCGAGAGAAAAAAATCACCAAGGGGCCAAAACCAGAGAAAGACGTAATCAATTTCAGGACCGAAAAAAAAGACGGACGTGAGCGGGATGTTGAATATGTTCCTGTCTCCTTGCTCCGGTATCGAAAGGACAATGGGCGCATTGCATCCGACGTGATGGACTACGAAACCCGGAATGGACCGTTGCACGAAGAGGATGGAAAGGCGCAAAAAATTCTACAAAAGTTCCTTGAGGAGAAGGACCCGGAAAAAACTGACGATTTGATGAAATCGATTCAGCATACCGGACAAGATCAAGCGGCCATCATTACCTGTGATGGATTCTTGATCAATGGCAATAGGCGTAAAATGGCGATGGAAAAGCTTAAACAGCTCGACCCAGGCGGGACAAAATATGACTTCTTGAAGGTCGTCATTTTGCCTGGCCGCGGCGACCCCGGTGGTCCGCCGACGCTGCGGGAAATCGAAGAGCTTGAAAATCGGTATCAGCTACAAAAGGATGGGAAATCGGAATATTATGGGTTTGATCGGGCGCTTTCAATAAAACGGAAGATTGATCTTGGGTATTCTTTGAAAGCCCAACTCCAGGACGACCCACGCTTCGTCCGTGCGACCGACAAGGAAATGGAGCAGGCCATGCGGGACATTGAAAAAGATTACTTAAAACCATTAGAGTGCGTTGACCGGTATCTAAAACTGTTCAAACGTGATGGCCTCTACGGAACTATTTCGGCAAGCCGGGTTGACAGAGAAGGACGCTGGCAAGCATTCGTGGATTACAGTCAGACATATCATAAATATTTTCTCGATCCCGAATGGATGATGAAAAAGGGCGTTGACGAGGATGAAGTTGGCGGACTGGAGGATGCGGCTTTTAAAGTCATCAAACTCCGAAATCTTCATGGTCTCAAGAAACTCCATCAAGTGATGCGTGACCTGCGCAAATTCTGTTCTTATAAAGAATGTAGAAAAGAGTTACTAATAATCAGTGACGACGTGGAGCCCGTTTTGCCCGAAAAAGAATGTTTTGATGATAAGGGAAACCGGCTGTCCATTGAAAAAGTTGACGAGAAGTGGGAGGAGACCAGCCAGCAAACAATTTTGCACCATCTGAAAAAGGCAATTGACCACCAGGAACGCAATCAAGACAAAGAGACGCCGCTTACCTTGCTCCGTGCCGCGCTCCAGAAATTGAACCATGAAAGCATGGAAGTGACGAAAGTAGGGACTGCTGACTTCGCCGAGGCCAGGCAATATACGTCTGAAATACGGAAACGGGCACAAGAAATCGAAACTGGAATTTATCACGCCCAAAAGAGTCTTGACGACTTGCCTCACAAAAAATGATGCTCGATATTAATGTTGTCGCCGACCAGTTGGTCATAACCGATAAAGATGGAGCGATTTCTGGCCGACACCTGAGTCAGTTGAATTTTTGGGGATTCCAGTTTCAGCCTGCAACGCGAACTTTCACGGCGTCTCCAAAAAATATCCAAGAAACGCTGGATAAATTACTGGTGTATTTTTCCCGGCACAATATTCCCTACGCACTTCAGACTAACGCAGCCGACCTCCGAAACCAATTGGGTAAAATTAAAGATGAGCTTCAACGGGCACTAAAGCAAGGTGCCACGGTAAAAGACGGGGATGTCAAAAAGGCTCGCCCTAGCGGTTTTTACGAATTTCTAAAATCCAACATTTCTCGGAAACTAAAGGATCACCAGCTCAAAGCCGTCTTACACCTTCTCGCGGTTGAAAATGGAGCAATTTTTCCGTTCCCGGAAGCGGGAAAACGACTGTCGTCCTGGTCGTTTATAGCTGGTTAAAGAAGCTTGGCCTCGTGGACGCACTTTTTGTCGTTGGACCGCCATCCTGCTTCGGCCCATGGCAGAATGAATTCCGCGAAGTCTTAAACTACGAACCATCTATTGCCTTTCTGTCTGGTGGTAGCATTGATGAAAGGCGAGCAAAGTATTTTGCCAACAAATCCACAGTCTGCGATCTTTACCTTACATCATTCCAAACCCTTCAGCGCGACTCCAAACAGGTGAGGCGGCTATTTGAGGAAAGAGGCTTACGCTTCTTCTTTGTTGTGGACGAAGCTCATTACATAAAGCAAATAGACGGAGCATGGGCCAATGCCGTGTTAGATGTAGCTCAATATGCTCGTCGGCGTTGCGTTCTCACCGGAACGCCGTTCCCACGAACATATAGTGACGCGTTTAACGTATTTGAGGTTCTCTAGCCTCATTGCCCGCCTTTTAGTCAAAACGACAAAACTAAAATACAGGTGTTCACGCAGAACAAAAACGACGCGGCAGCAATTGCGTTGCTACAACAGAATATTGGCTCTCTCTTCTATCGCGTGCGCAAAAGCGACTTAAGCCTTGCGCCACAAGAATTTCATCCACCGATTACCGTTCAAATGGCGAAATATGAGAAGATGATCTACGACGCTATTCTTGATCGAGTGAAGGAGCTGTCTCAAAAAGATTACATGCGCGATTTTGATTTAATTATGCGGTTAAGGCGCGGAAGGATGATGCGTTTGCGTCAGGGAATATCTTATGCCAAGCTGCTAAATAGCGCAGTCTTGGAATACAATGAAGACCTTATTGGGGGAGATGTATCGCTGGCTGATATCATAACCCACTATGACGATTTGGAAAATCCAGGTAAGCTTGAGGCATTGGCTGAATTGGTCAACTCTTTACGACGCCGCAGTGAGAAGGTTTTGATATGGTCTAACTTCGTTCAGACTCTAAAGTTGATTAAACGCCGTTTAGATCGTGACGGACACGGAACCCGCTTGATCTTTGGTGAGACGCCCACCGAAAACTCAAGTGTCCGGGAAGAATTGACTAGAGAAAAGATTATAGCCGAGTTTACCAATTCAAAAGGTGGCATTGATATTCTTATCGCGAATCCAGCAGCGTGCGCCGAATCAATATCGCTCCACAAATCCTGTTCCCATGCCGTTTATTACGATCTTTCATATAACTGTGCTCAATACTTACAGTCATTGGACTGCATTCACCGCGTAGGTGGATCAGAGAAGAAGACCGCTCACTACCATTATTTGCAGTATGCTGACTCCATTGATGGTGATATTCTGGCTAATTTGAACAGAAAGGCGCAAAACATGAACGCCATCATCAACCATGAATATCCAATTTATTCTTTGGATATGTTTGCGGTTGATGATGAGTTAGAAGCGTATGACCGCATTGTCAAACAATAAAGTCGAGAATATATTAACCCGGCTGACCCCAAAAGAAGCGGTGGCGTTAGTTAATATCATTGAGTCCTCAACCCTACAAGAAGCTGGATTTCTCAAAAGGCGCTTTGAGGAATGTGCAGCACATTTTGAGGAAGCTGTAGCCTTTCTCACGAATATTCGCTGGATTTGTCAAGAGGGCGGGGAACTTCATGCCTCCGCCGAGGCGATTGCTATCTGTGCTGCCAGCCGCGCACAGGCGAATTCGGGTATTGCGCAAGCGATGACCAAAGGCACCACGTATTTGCAAAATATTATATCAAACTATTTGTCAGCATTTTACTTTGATGGCACCTGTTTGTCTCATAAGCCTTCTGCACAGAATAGGCTGGCGCAACGTGGAATTCGCAGTTTTCTGATCGAACTGGAGGTTGTTACTTACGATACGGAAAATGATAGATACCTGTTAAACCACGATTATTCTGATCTTTATTTGTGGGCAAGGAACGTTCGCGGCTTCGTATCAAAAGCCGAGCTTTTGCAGGCGGCAACCGACAAGGATAAACTTGGTTCAAGCGCAGAATTAGCTGTTTTAGAATTTGAAAAGGCACGTCTTGGCCCCCTCTGGTTCAGCCATATTGAACATATTGCCGCTGTTTATCCTGGTGCCAGCTTTGACATCCGTAGTGTCACAGTAATTGAAAATCTGCCTGTTCCGCGCTTTATCGAAGTTAAAGCGGTGTCCATGGGCGATAACCGCTTTTTTTGGACTTCATCCGAGGTTGAATCGGCTCGTTTGCTCGAAGGCAGATATTTCCTGTATCTTTTGCCAGCAATGGCGGAAATGCATTCGACCTATCCAAGATGATGATCATTCAAAACCCATACACGACGGTTTATCAATCGCCTGACAAATGGCAGGTTGAATCTGACGTTGTATCGTGTTATAAAAAGTTTGATTATTAATTTTATGTCTGTATTTGGTTATTATGGTTCGAAAAAACGCCTTGCGGTCGAATTATGCAAGGGCTTGCCGCCGCACAATGCTTGGGTCGAGTTGTTTTGTGGATCGGCCGCTTTGACGTTAGCAAAGGAGCCAGCGCCAATTGAAATCATCAACGATTTGAATAAAGAGATTGTAAATGTTTTCGAGCAACTTCGAACGAATGAAAAAGAACTTTGCCGGCTCATTGCATTAACCCCGTATGCCCGCCAGGAACTGGAACAAGCCCGTCAAAACAATAACAATTGTAACCAGCTAGAGCGGGCGCGGCGTTTTTTGGTTTCTGCCATGATGGCAATAAATGGCGTTTTTGGTGAGGAACGCGGCGGATTTTCTTTCTCTGACTCATACGCTCGTCATGGACGTGAAGCGCGAGTTAATCGTTGGTATAACTTGCCCGAACGAATTTCTAATGTTGTCGAGCGCCTGCGCAATGTTCGTATTGAGAACAAAGATGCCACTGAATTGTTGGAGCAATACATAGACCGCCCGGCCACGCTCGTTTATTTAGACCCCCCGTATTTGGCGGATAGAACGAACGGTTATACCCATGATGAGAGAGGCCCTGAATTTCATCGTAAACTGCTTAATATGGCAAACAAAGCCAACTGTATGATTTTTATTAGTGGATACTCAAACCCCCTCTACGACGAGTTGCTGTCACCTCAAAAGGGCTGGAAACGGAAACACATTGAAGCGACCACAAGGGATTCGTCGGGGCAAATTCATAAACGAACTGAAATTGTATGGATGAACAAGCATTTTAACGAAGCCTGTAAAGCTAACGCGGTCCCAATTAAACTTTCAAAAAAGGAATCCAAGCAGAAGAAATTGAATCCTGCGCGCAAATCATAGTATCGTTCTGCTAGATTCAGATTGGTCCGGATCACCATTTGGGATCATCGCCTTTTAAGCGACATCCTGATTCCAGATTCTACGAATTTCCCAAATCTCCTGTTTCGCATGACTTTTGTTTTCTCCCAAACCGCACGGGGCAAGGGGAGGGCAAAAAAGTCCTTCACATCGGCCCGCATTTCATTTAGCGAAATGGCCGCGCCGCTTTTTGAGAGAATCCATCCCGCTTGAAAATGCCCGAGGACTAAATTCAGAAATTCAGATTCGGCCACGGTGATTGGATTTTTCAGAACATCCACTTCCGCTCGAAAAATACGCTCCAAATCTTGCCGCTGGTGAGCCTCATTCCACAAGCTCCGGTGGTGTTCCGAAATCGTCAGCAGATTTTCGATCTCACGCGATTTTGCCTCACGCCGAGCCGCCGCCGTTGCCAAGAGCAAACTTCCGACAATCCCAACGGTTTGTATGAGGTTGAACCAATTCCCGTCAAACCAAGATGACAATGCCACCATGTCCCGTTTCTAAAACGGGATTTATGCCGGCGGCAAGCATGCTTTAAGCGGCAGGAATTTCCGGCCGCGCTGCAACCAGCACATGACGGGGAATCCGCACCACTCGCTCATTTGGCCCAACCCCAGGACCAGGCGGCATGGCGGGAACAGCTTCCGCCGTCATGTCCACACCAACCACAGCAAAATCCCCGTTCGCCATTTCCAGAATTTGCGGGCACAGATGCCCATGCAAACACAGGTTCCGGTCATTTTGGCCTAAACGTCGAATAAATATATTTCTCATATCTGCTCCGCTATCGGAGCACAACATCGCACAGTTTCCGATACCGTCAAGCTCCGATTTTAGAGCAATGAAAGAACGTCAAAACATGGTCGGGCCGGTCATTCGCGAGTTGCGCCAGAAAAAGGGGCTTTCACAGGCGCAGCTTGTCGCCAAGCTGAATATCATGGGGTGGGATTTGAGCCGGGCGACTTTTTCCAAAATTGAAGCGCAAATCAGGTGCGTAACCGATTATGAAATCCCGGTTCTCGCCGCCAGTCTCGGCGTCGAACCGTCAGAACTGCTAACCTTGGCAATCGCCAAACTTCACAAACGCCATCATATTTAGAGGATAGGGATGAAACTGTCCTCTTGAAACTCGCGCCCTGCTTAAGTCTTTCAGTTCGCAAGCGTTTTTCAAACATCCAAGGCGCCGCTAAAGGTTGAATAAATAATGGCATTTGCCTGAGTCGTCGCATCAACAAGGCCTGAAAATTGGTCAAGCGCAGTCTTAACATCAGCGGCGTTTTTTAGTCCTTTATTTAGTCCCGGCATTAGCTGTTTGCTAAATCCTAAAGATGTTTTAACGATTGGCGACCACGCATTAATTGCACCATCTATGGTAAAAGACTTTTTGAATTTTAACTGAAACTTGTCAGCAATTGCTCTGCCAGCATAAGTTTCACAGCACTTGGATATAGCCGTCGCCATCAAGAAAGTGGCGCCGCGCAAACGGAAAAACTCAATTTGAGATTTTTGTTGTTCTGTCCGCTGCTCTTCTGGAATACTTATCAATTCCTGTCTAATTCGTTCAATCGAACGCAAAAGAGTAAAACAAAATAAAATGTGCCTTGCCGACGTATGTGTGAAAATAATCGCGCGTAATAAGCATCCGACTCCCATATCTGCCGTTTATCATTGTAGGCTAGATTGGGATCTTGATGAAAAGCCGCCAATGATTGAGCTGCCGTATCAGTTGGAATGAGATTTGAAAGCCGCCTGTTTTGGTCATTGTCAGTCCCACGACGGCCCCCCAGATATTGCATATCGGGCAACTCCTTGAATTCATTTCTTAATCGGTCCTGAACATCATCATTGCTTCTAAAGTCTGTGGCCTCAACTTTATTTTGCGAATTGTTATATTGAATAATGTCTCTTATTACGTCTGTATCGGCGCACTTTACGAATCTA
>CAWKIU010000008.1:0-35454 GCA_963849895.1 uncultured Alphaproteobacteria bacterium | reverse complement strand
AGTCTGCCGCGTCTACCATTCCGCCACAGGGGCATATTCGCGAAAAACCAAGCGAATGGCGGCGCGGATCATAGCCAGGACGCTCGCCCGGTCAACGCACCGGCGGCGGTTTTTGCCGCGGCCAAGACGCCTATTCGCAGAACAGGTTTTGAAATGTCAGCCTTGCCAGCCGGGCAAAGTCTTCTGCCGTTGCTGCGCGGGGCAGAGTGGCGACTGTGAGACCTGGCGCGAACCGGCTGAGCGCCGCCGCTGTATCGTCCAGCGGCACCGCACCGTCGCCGCTGTCGTTGATGACCAGCGCGGCCACCTTCACGCCTGCATGCGCCATCGCGTCCAGTGCCGTCAGAGTGTGGCTGATAGTGCCGAGATAAGACCCGGCGACCAATATGACCGGAATGCGCAACACCGCCATCCAGTCGAGCACGGTGTTGCGCACATCGAGCGGGACCATCACGCCGCCGACGCCTTCTATAAAGAGCGTGCCAGGTTCAGCGATGGCCATGCGGCAGAACGCGACCAGCGCTTCGAAATCGACGGCGCGGCCTTCCCTTGCCGCCGCCATGTCGGGCGCCAGCGGCGCCGCAAATCGCCAAGGCGCAATGCGCGCGATGGCGTCCTCGCTTACCGCCTCGTCCATCGCGGCCAGCAGCATGGCGGGGTCGCTGGCGGGCGCGTTGCACCCGTCAAATCCGCTGACCACCGGTTTGAGCGCCCGCACCGGTTTCCCCGCCGCGCGCAAAGCACGGATCAATCCGGCGGTGACGAAGGTCTTGCCGATATCGGTTCCGGTGCCGGTGACAAAATAAGCGCTCATGCCAAAATCTTTTCGCGCACCAGCTTTGCAAGCCGCGCGATCTCGTCATCGGGATGGCCGGCGGTGAAGGCGAGGCGCAGCCGCGCTGTTCCCTCGGGCACGGTGGGCGGGCGAATTGGTGTCACCAGGAATCCTTCGCGCTCCAATATTTGCGAAGCTTCCAGCGCCGCCAGCGGCTCGCCAAGCACCACCGCCACGATCTGGCTGGTCGCCAGCGGCAGATTGCAGGCGCGGGTAAAGGCTTGCGCTTTGGCGAGGGGACGCGCCGTCAAGTCCGGCTCGCTTTCCACAATGTCAAGCGCGGCAAGCGCGGCGGCGACGCTCGCGGGCGGCAGGCCCGTGGAATAGATCAGCGTGCGCGCACGCGTTTTTAAGAGATCGATCACGGCGGAAGACGCGCAGACATAACCGCCATAAGAGCCCAGCGCCTTCGACAGCGTGCCCATTTGCAGATCGACCGACGCGCCCGCTGCGAAAGCGGTTCCGCGCCCGCCGCCAAGCACGCCCAGCCCGTGCGCATCGTCGCTCATCAGCCAGGCGTCGTGGGCGCGCGCCAAAGCGCTCAGTTCTTTCAGCGGCGCCAGATCGCCGTCCATCGAAAACACACCATCGGTGACGATCAACGCATGGCGATGACCCGCACGATGCTTGCGAAAAATTTCTTCGACATGCGCAACATCGTTGTGGCGGAATTTTTCCACCCGCGCGCGCGAAAGTTGCGCACCCGCCCATAGGCAAGAATGCGACAGCTCATCGACCAGCAGAAGATCGCCCTCGCCCGCCATCACCGGCACGATCCCCGCATTGGCGAGATAGCCCGAGCCGAACACGCACGCCGCCTCAGTGCCCTTCAACCGCGCCAACCGCTGTTCCAATACGCCGAACAAGGGATGATTGCCGGTGACCAGCCGCGAGGCCCCCGCGCCCGCGCCATACACCTCAATTGCAGCATTGGCGGCGTCTTTAACTTTGGGATGATGGGTGAGGTTGAGATAATCGTTGCACGAGAACGACAGCATCCGCCGCCCGCCGCGCGTGACCCACAACGCATCCTCGCGCACCGTTTCGGCCAGGGTCCGGCGCAGATGCTGGGCTTCCAGCGCGGCCAGCTTGGCCTTTGCGAAGGTGTCGAGAGAGGACATAAAACCCCTTGGCTTGCGCCCATTGGTCAGCCGCTATAATGGCATGAACCTGCCGGATAAGAAGGTCACAAGATGAACGCTCCGTTCCGCGACGACATCCGCCATGATTGGACGCGCCAGGAGCTGGCCGCCCTGTTCGCCCTGCCTTTTGCCGACCTGATTTTTCAGGCGCAGACCGTCCACCGCCGGCATTTCGCGCCGAACGAGGTGCAGATTTCCACGCTTTTGTCGATCAAGACCGGCGGCTGCCCCGAGGATTGCGGTTATTGCTCCCAAAGCGCCTCGCACGAGACCGGACTGAAGGCCTCCAAGTTGATGGACGTAGCGGCCGTCGTGGCCGATGCCAAAGCGGCGCGCGAGGCCGGGGCCACCCGCTTCTGTATGGGCGCCGCCTGGCGCTCGCCCAAGGACAAGGACCTCGACGCGGTGTGCGAGATGGTGTCCGAGGTCAAGGCGCTGGGGCTGGAGACCTGCGTGACGCTGGGCATGCTGACCCAGGACCAGGCAGCGAAGCTGAAAGATTCGGGGCTCGACTATTACAACCACAACATCGACACCTCGCCGGAATATTACGAGCAGATCATCACCACGCGCACATTTCAGGACCGGCTCGACACGCTGGGCGCGGTGCGCGAGGCGGGCATCCATGTGTGCAGCGGCGGCATCGTCGGCATGGGTGAGAGCGAGGAAGACCGCGTCGGCATGATCCACGCGCTCGCCACGCTGCCGGCGCATCCCGAAAGCGTGCCGATCAATCTTTTGATGCGGGTGGAAGGTACCAAGCTTGCCGACACCGCCCCCATCGACGCGCTGGATTTCGTGCGCACCATCGCGGTGGCGCGCATCGCCATGCCGAAATCCTTCGTGCGGCTATCGGCGGGGCGCGAATATCTCAGCGACGAAGCGCAGGCGCTGTGTTTCCTGGCGGGCGCGAACTCCATCTTCTACGGCGAGAAACTGCTGACCACGCCCAATCCCGAAGCGCATAAGGACCAGCAATTGCTGAAGCGCCTCGGCATGACCGCGATGGTGCCGTGACGCCGGACTGGTTCACGCGCGGCTTGCCGCATATCTGGCTGCCTTATACGCAGATGAAAACCACGCCTGCGCCGCTCGCAGCCGCGCACACGCAGGGCAGCCGCATCACGCTCGCGGATGGGCGCGAGTTGGTTGACGGCATCGCATCGTGGTGGACCGCCGTCCACGGTTACAATCATTCCCATATCGTCGAGGCCATCGAGCGCCAGGCGCGCGTCATGCCCCATGTGATGCTGGGTGGGTTGTTGCACGAGCAGGCGGCCACGCTGGCGGCGCGCTTGGCGAACATCACGCCCGGCGATCTGACGCGCGTGTTCTTTTCCGATTCCGGTTCGGTGGCCGTGGAAGTCGCCATGAAGATGGCGATGCAATACTGGCTCAACAAGAATATTCGCGGGCGCACGAAATTCCTCGCCTTCAAGGGCGGCTATCACGGCGATACCATCGCGACCATGGCGGTGTGCGACCCTGAAGAGGGCATGCACGCGCTGTTCACCGGCCTTCTGCCCGAGCATCATGTCATCGACTTGCCGCGCGACGAGCAATCCATCGCTGCGTTCGACGCGTTCCTCGCGAGTCACGCGGGCGAGCTTGCCGGCATTTTGGTCGAGCCGCTGGTGCAAGGCGCGGGCGGCATGATCTTCCATGAAGAAAAAGTGCTGCAGCGCCTGCGCGAAGCCGCCGACAAATACGATTTGCTGCTGATCTTCGATGAAATCTTCACCGGCTTCGGGCGCACCGGCGCGATGTTCGCTTGCGAAGCGGCCGGCGTCGCGCCCGACATCATGACGCTGGGCAAGGGGCTGACCGGCGGAACGCTGCCGCTTGCCGCAACCATCGCCAGCCAAAAAGTCTTCGATGCCTTCTGGTCCGACGATCCGGCACACGCCTTGATGCACGGGCCGACCTATATGGGCAACGCGCTGGCATGCGCCGCCGCCAACGCCTCGCTCGATCTGTTCGAGCGCGAGAATCGCCTACGTCAGGCCAACGAGATTGCCCAGCTTATGGGCCCCGCGCTGGGGCAATGCCTCGGCCTGCCCGGCGTCGTCGATGTGCGCGTGCGCGGCGCCATCGGCGTGGTGGAACTGGACCATATCGCGGACCTTGCCGCCCTCAAGCGCCGCTTTGTGGAGGAAGGCGTCTGGGTGCGCCCGTTCCGCAATATCGTATACCTCACGCCGGCGCTGACCATCGGCGCGGAAGACTTGAAAAAGCTCACGGATTCAATCGCTAAGGTGCTGGCTGGCTGAGTTTTCGAGGCGTCACCCTGCCCACTTCTCTTTTGGCCCCCTGGGCAGTATGACCCCCTGACACCTCCAGCCCCCGAGTCGCCATGACGCCTCGCCTCATCCGCCGCGCCCTGATTTCCGTTTCCGACAAGACCGGATTGATCGACTTCGCGAAGGGATTGGCCACCCATGGCATGGCGCTGATCTCCACCGGCGGCACGGCGCGGACATTGCGCGAGGCCGGGCTCGAGGTCGCCGACGTGTCCGACGTCACGGGCTTTCCCGAGATGATGGATGGCCGGGTGAAAACCCTGCATCCGAATATTCACGGCGGGTTGTTGGCGCTGCGCGACAAACACGATCATGCCGCGGCGATGAAGACCCACGGCATCGAGGGCATCGATCTGCTCGTCTGCAATCTCTATCCGTTCGAAGCCACCGTCGCAAAAGGCGCCAGCTTCGAGGAGACCATCGAGAATATCGACATCGGCGGCCCCGCGATGGTGCGTTCGGCCTCCAAGAATCACGACTGGGTGACCGTGGTGGTCGATCCCGAAGATTACGCCGCCGTGCTGCTCGAACTCGACGCCAACAAGGGCGCAACCACACTGCCGCTGCGCCGCAAGCTGGCGCAGACCGCTTATGCGCGCACCGCCGCCTATGATGCCGCCGTGTCGAACTGGTTCGCGGGCGAATTGGCCAAGGACGGCGACAAGGCCCCGCCGCGCCGCCGCGCCTTCGCAGGCCAGCTTCGCCAATCGCTGCGCTATGGCGAGAATCCGCATCAGGACGCCGCGTTCTATGTCACCGGCGAAAAGCGCTTCGGCGTTTCGACGGCGCAGCAGCTGCAAGGCAAGGAACTTTCCTACAACAACATCAACGATACCGATGCGGCCTATGAACTGGTCGCCGAGTTCGATCCCAAGAACGGCCCGGCCTGCGCGATCATCAAGCACGCCAATCCGTGCGGCGTGGCGCTAGCGCCGTCTCTGGCCGAGGCTTATGCCAAGGCGCTTGCCTGCGATCCGGTCAGCGCATTCGGCGGTGTCATCGCCTTCAACCGCACGCTCGACGGCCCCACGGCCGAAGCGATCGCCAAGCTGTTCACCGAAGTCATCATCGCGCCGGACGCCGACGACGACGCCCGCAGCATTCTTTCGGCAAAGAAAAATCTGCGCCTTTTGATTGCCGGCGGGTTGCCCGATCCGCGCGCGCCAGGGATCACCTTCAAGACGGTCTCGGGCGGTTTCCTTACCCAAACGCGCGACAATGGCCATGTCGGGCGCGCCGACCTCAAAATCGTCACCAAGCGCCAGCCGAGCGATGCGCAAATCGCGGACATGCTGTTCGCCTTCACCGTCGGCAAGCACGTCAAATCGAACACCATCGTCTACGCCAAGGATTTGGCGACCGCCGGCATCGGCGCGGGGCAAATGAGCAGGGTCGACTCCGCGCATATCGCGGCGGAAAAGGCCCAACAGGCGGCCAAGGCCGCAGGCTGGGCGCAGCCGATGACCATCGGCTCCGCCGCCGCATCGGACGCATTCTTCCCATTTGCCGACGGCTTGCTGGAGATCGCGGCGGCCGGCGCCACCTCGGTTATCCAGCCGGGCGGTTCGATCAGAGACAAGGATGTGATCGACGCAGCCGATGAAGCGGGGCTGGCGATGGTCTTCACCGGAATGCGCCACTTCCGGCATTAACTACAATTTTCTCACACTCCCGCGATCCGGCTCTGCAGCAAAACCGGAAATGGCGGCTGTTTGACGCGGTTAATTTGTGGTAACCCTAATGGAACAATAAAGCGTTCGTCGCGTTGATTTGTACTGTCGGTGGGGGTGGCTGTGCGCATCAAAGCTGGTTATCGGCGGTTTATCCTCGCTGGTATCGTCATCGCAGCCAGTGCTGCGCTTCCCGCACATGCCGATTACACCGACGGAAATTTCGCCGCATCCAAGATCAGCAAGGAAGCAGGCATCCGCATCTGGCGCCAGGCGGCTTGGCAGAACGACGATTTTCTCTCGGAAGTTAAGCTCGGCGACATCTATGGCGACGAGAACGGGACCAACAAGTTCTACGATCCGGTGGAATCCTATGTCTGGAATTTCCTGGCGACGCACAGCATCGGCGCGGCCACCTACATCGACGACGGTTTCGCGCGCCGCATCATTGCCAGCAATTATCATCGCGCGCAGATGCGCCAACAACAGCTGTTGATGTTGATGAGCGCCGACGAGCGCCGCGAGGCGCGCCAGCGCATTGTCTACATCTATTCCTGCCGCGGCGCCGATGGCTTCCTGCGACTGGGTCAGATTCTAACTTCGGGGATGGCTGGCGGCGGCCCGCAGGGGCGTGAAACCTGGACCGACGCTCCGGCAACCTATGGCGCATTCTCCGACAGAGCCCGCTCGCGATCCGATTTCGATGATCGCACGCGCCGGGAATTCGATTCCGGCGATGCCTCCCAGGCGCGCCAGATGATGGGGATCACGTCGGATTCCGTGATCGCGCCCAATGACGGCGAAGCGCTGCTCTATTTCCACATTGCCGACAATATGGGTCATCCTCTGGCGCATGAATATCTGCGCGGGCTGGATCGCGGCGTGCGCGGCGCGCGCTGGCTGGGTAGCCGGGTGGCCGACGAAGCATCAGCCAATGCGCGCACTTGGTTTCCTCCCTTCGAGTTTTATCCGCCCGGCAGCAATGACAGCGGCGTTCCCTATTCCGACGAATGCTATATCAACCTTGATCGTCAGCGGGCGCTGGTGATCGCCGAGCGGCAATTGCCGCCGCATTCCGCCGAACGGGCGCTACAATATCTGGGCTGGAATCCAGGTCCCAATGGCATCACGCGATTCCAATTGACGCTCAACGACGCCCCAACCGGGCGGCTGACGGCGGCGCAATCGGTGCGCGCCATCCAGACCGCGGCGCTGCGCGGCGATGCGGCTTCGCAAAATGCCCTTGGCGTGATGTACGCGCATGGCGTGGGCGTGCTCACCAATTACCCGCGCGCAGAATACTGGTTCCGCAAGGCCGGCGACCAACGCTATGGCGCGGCGCTCTATCATCTGGGCGTGCTCTACAAGGTCGGCCCCGATGGCATTCGCCAGGACCTCTCCAAAGCCAACGATTATTTCACCGCATCCGCGCTGGCGGGCTTCAAGCCCACGATGAACCAGCTCGGCGATTTGCTCGCCGCCGCAGCATCCCGCTCGGGGCAACATTAGGAGAGCGCCTATGCGCCACGTTCACTCCTTGATAGGCCGGCGAGTTGCGGCAGTTGTGTTTTGCGCGGTTCTTGCGCTGATGGCGTCGGCGGGGTTCTTCGGCGTGCGGGCCGACCCTGCGGTGGACAACGCGGTGCAACTCGATCCGTTCGATCCGGTTCCCGAAATCCAGTTTCGTCACTACGGCGGCAACCCGTGTTACGAACATTGCGAACGCCACCGCGACTGCGACGACGGATGCCGGGCGCGCTGCGATGATCATTGCGGCAATAATGACTGCCGCAATCGGGACAATTGTGACAGCGATTGCCGGGACGGCGAACGCTGCGGTCATGATGGACACGACTGCCAAGACCAAGATCGCTGCTCCCAAGACTGCCGCGACAAGAAGGATGTCTGCTCGCAAGACTGCCGCGGTGGTGATGCTTGCGGCCAGGACCGGCGCGATTGCCGCGACAAGGATCGCTGTGACGATGTTTGCCGCGAGCCATGCGACGGCGCGCATGAGCGCCATGCGCCGTGCGAGCGCGATTGCGATGCGCCCCCGCCCTGCCGGCAGGAGTGCACCCAGCCATGCAAGGATCGCTGCGAACCCGGCGACCGATATGACAATCACACGGATCGCTTCGGTTCGAAGACGAACCATTACGAAAGCGACGCCTGCCGGTACGACCATAAATACCGCCACGACGAATGGTCCGAGCGTTGCCAACGCGACCGCTGCGACCACGACGCCAAGGATTGCCGCGACGGCGATGGCTACAAGGACCGCGATGGGGATCGCCGGCGTGACGACAAGACGAACTATCGCGACAGCGATCAGGGAGATCGCAATGGCCGCGATGACGGCCGGCGCAGCAATGACGATAACGAAGGCCGCTAAAGCGACTGGGCGCGTTCTTCTTTCACCCAGATCATTCCGACAAGGCCGAGGCCAAGAAAGACAAGGATCACCGAGAAGCCGCCGCGCTGGCTGTGGCTGAGCGCCGTCACCCATCCGACGCTCAAAGTCGCCAGGAATGACGTCGACTGGCCCGACAGCGAAAACAGCCCGAAGAATTCGGTGATGCGCGCGACCGGCGCGATCCGCGCCATCATGGTGCGCGCATTGGCGTAAGAGGCCGACACGCATACCGCCGCAAGATTGGTGATCCCGAGATAAATGATCTCGGGCCAAGTCTTGAAGAACGGCAGCGAATGCACCAGCGGGGCGTGTAGATCGTAGGGGATGAACCAGAAAATGCGGTCCGGCCCCATCGTGATGAGCAAAAGACCAAAGATGAGCGTACCGCCGACCGACACGAAGATCGCCCGCTTGGAGCCGAACGTATCGTCGAGCCAGCCGCCGAAGAAGCCGCCGGCCACTGCGAAGATGCTGACGACGATGCCATAGGCCGTCATCTCCAGCGCCCCCCAATGGAAGATGCCCGCCGCGAATACGCCGCTGAAAATCAGCAGCGCCGTCATTCCATCATTGAAGAATAGCCGCGCCAGAAGATAGATCGCGACGTTGCGGTAATGATCCAGGCTGCGGATCGTTCGCGAGACCGAGCGCACGCCGCTGATCGTCGCGTCGATCCATCCGATTTCCGCCGCTGAGGAATCCGGGGTCCACAGGAAAAGCGGCAGCGAGAACACGATGATGCAAAGCGCCGACATCGGGCCTGTCAGCCGCTCTGGCTCGTGGGCCGCCTGATTGATACCGAACAACGGATGCGCCGGGATGAACCCCCACGGCACCAGTCCCGGCAGGATGAAGGCGATCAGCATGAAGATGAGCAGGAACAGGCTCGACAGATTGCCCAGCGCCAAGCCAAGACCCGATAAAAAGCCGACGCGGTTATGGGGCGCAATCGCCGGCAGCAGCGCATTGTAGAACACGCTGGCGAATTCGTACGCCACATTGGTGGCCGCGATTAATAGGCCGATCTCCAAAATCGAAAGCCCGCTGCCGTCCGCCTTGGCGAACCACAGCGTCGCCGTCGCGCCGGCCATGACAAGCGCATAGAACGCAATCCACGGCTTGCGCCGTCCGCCCGCATCGGCGATGGCGCCCAGAAACGGCGCCAAGCACGCGATTGCGATCCCGCTATAGCCTTGGATGTTGCCCCAGATCGCCTGGCCGCGCACCGGATCGCTGACCAGAACATTGGTGAAATAGGGCGCGAAAATATAGATCGTGACGAGCAGGACATAGGGATTGCGGGCGAAGTCGAACATCGCCCAGGAATATTGGCCGAGCAGACTGGCGACCGGCCCGCCCGTCGCGGATTGGCCTTCGGGCGCCCCGCTCCAGTGGGCGCGTGGCGCCTTGCTCGATTTGGAAGACGCCACGCGATGGCCCCACAAGATGCGAATGTCGCCGCGAGGTTTGCACGGCTTCGAGGCGCCAACAACCGGCACCGGACTTGGCCGACACCTCCATTAGGGGAAACTATTCGAGGCTGGGAGACGGACCAAGTTGCGCGCCGTCAGCTAGCCGCCATGGGCCCGGCGAACCGGGGCTTCGGGCTGGCGTAAAATTCATGCGCGCCGATATGCACCAGCCGGCTTTCGGTATCGAGCCAAATCTTGCCGCCGATCTTCCGCCAGCGCTGGCAGAAGGCGTAGTCCTCGCTCAAATATTCTCCGCTCTCCTCGTCGATCGCACAATCGAACAGGGCGTACTGATTGGGACTGCGGCTGGGATTCGCGGTATTGTGCGCGGCCGTGTAGCGCAATTTCGGATAGGCCTCGAACAAGCGCGAAAACACTTCGCGCTTGATCATCATGAAGCCCGTTCCAGCGTAATCGCCCGCAACGAAGGCACCGTCCTGTTCGCGCGGCTCGCTCGGTGTTCCAACGAAACGAATCGGCGCGGTTTCGAGCGTTTCGCCCGCGCGAATGCGCTCGATCGCTTCAGGCGACCAATCAAGGAGCTTCAGCGGATACATTCCCGCCACGACGTCCTTGTCGAAGGCAAGCATGCGCAACACTTGCTGAACCTCGAAACCGGTGTCGGCATCGATGAAGAGGAAATGCGTGGCAGTTTCATTGTCGAGGAATTTGGCGACCAGGGTGTTGCGCCCCCGCGTGATCAGCGACTCATGTCCAAGCAATTCCACGGAGATCTGGATTCCGTTGGCGGCGCCGTATTGCAGCAAGAGTGCAACGCACTGCATGTAGCGCTGGTGGACCAGCCCGCCATAGCAGGGCGTGGCCACGAACAAATGAACAGGCTTGAGCAATGTCATGCGGGCCTCTTGCACGAATCAGCGACCCATCACGCTTCCAGGGTGAAGTCGCAAGGGTGTGCCCGATCTGTGCCAAAGTTTGTCGCGGCACTCAAAATGTTCGAATGATGTCTTAAGGCAGTTCGTAGACCACCGCGTTCCAAAAGCGCGCGCGATGCGAACCGGTCTTACGAAATCCCCGGCGTCTCAGCTCACGCCCGATGATCGCGTTGAAGTAGCCGTGCGCAACGAGCGCGGTGGCGCCGTCTTCGCTGGCGCGCGCCGCCAGGATGTCCGCGGCCTTCGCCGCGCGTTGTTTGGATTTGCGGTAGTTCTCGATCTCGGGGTGATAGCCCGCGTGCCACAAGATGCGCGACATGACGGCCCAGCTGGGCACCGACATGCGCAAAAGCGGAATACGCGGAGACGCCAGCGGCGCCTCGACGAACAACGGATCGGCGATCAACTCGGCATTGGGGGCGAGCGCGCGAGCACTATCGTGCGAACGCGGCCGGCCGCTGGTGTAGACCGACGCCAGCTCCTTCATCAGATCCTGCAGTTCGTCGGGCGGCGCGCTGAGCGGATCGAGTCCGGCGGCCTCATAAGCGTCGATGTAATCGCGAAAGCCGTGGTGGGATGTACGCGGGTTGATCGCAATCGCCGGTCGCCCATGGCGCACCAGGATAACGCGGATTGTCGGGCCATCATAAACGCGCCGAGGCGCATGGCGGCTCGCACGCTGCAGCGGCGGGGCGACAATGACGTCATCGGCGATAATGGGGGCTCCTTCCGACATCACGCCGTCGCGTTCTTGGCGAGCCGCGCCGCATGAGGTGACATCGATAAATGCAATGAACCGGAACTCATGGTGCGGAACAATCCTAATGGCAAGCCCGCGATTGTCACAGACGTATCGCGCAAGCGCCAAGCTCGTTCGTGCGCCCAACCGGACATTATTCTGCAAATGTGATGGGCCTATTTCAAACGGCGCGCCACCCCCTGGATGGCGCCAAGGCCCGGCAAATAGGGCCAAATCGTGGCAGCCGGAGCCTGCGAAACGCTCTCGCAGCGGGGCCCCTACAGCGCCCAATTGGGCAGCGATCTGCCCAATGACTAGGCAAACATGTGTTGCGCCGCAACAACGACGGTTTGAAACCGTTCTTTTACCCTGAAAAATTGGAATTTCCGTATGGTCTCAATATTGCGTTCTTGTGACGCGTCCCCGAATGCTTGGGGCGCAGGTGACGTAGCGCGTTGGCGGCTGCGATTGAAACTAAAACGGGGTAAAAGACCATGAAATCTACTGGCCTGAAATTGACTTTGGCGGCTGCAACGCTGACCGCTATGGGCGCGACGAGCGTGGCGTATGCCGACGATGCTCCGGCTTGGGGAACAATCTCGGCTTATGTCGCGGTGGCAAGCGACTATCGCTATCGCGGCATCAGCCAGGACAGCAGGGAAGCGACGCCGCAAGCGTCGATCAACTGGAGCGGTCCGGACGGCTTCTATGCCGGAACCTGGGAGTCCAAGGTGAACTGGGGCGGCAACAACCCCTCGTTCGAAGCCGATTTCTACGCCGGCAAACATACCGATCTGGACGGCACCGACCTCAACATTGAGGCCTATTATTACAGCTATCCGGACTTCAACACCTATGGCGGTCCGGCGGCGAGCTATTACGAGACCATCGTGCAGCTGAGCCACACCTTTGGCCCGCTCGCGCTCACCGTGACCGGCGCCAATTCGCCGACTTGGAGTCTCTCGGGTGGCACGGGCTGGTATGTCGAAGGCACGGCAGCCTACACGGTCTGCGACTGGCTTTCGGTCAGCGGCAACGTCGGACATCAGTGGGTTGATGCCGCGCCGAGCGACTACACCCATTACGACTTCGGTGCGACGGCGACCTGGAAGAGCTGGACGCTCGACGCGCGTTATGTCGGCAACGACATCAAGGCGGCCGATGCCGGCTTCTGGATGACGACGCCCAAGGCGACCGAAGACGGGTTCGTGGCGACCGTCACCTTCAACATCTCCGACCTTCTGAAATAAGGTTCGGCTCACTCAAAGACCAAACCCCGCGGACGCAAGTCCGCGGGGTTCGCTTTTGCGGCGCCGCGTGCCGCGCCTATTCGAAGAACTTGCTGCTCTCCCATGCCGGCCCGAGCGGCACCAGGAGCCCGCGCTCCACATAGATCGGCTTGTTCGTTTCGTATGGCATGGCATAGGCCGCGTCGATGTATCCGGCCTGGTCGACCCGGCGAAATTCCTTAAGCAACTCTTCTCGATCGCCGCCGATGCGGATTATGACGCTGCCGTCGTGGCCATGCAGCCCCCACAGAAAATAATTGTTGTGCCCGCTGATCGCAGCGGGAAGACCAAGCGGCCGGCCAAAGACATCTATGGCTGCCGCCTCGCCGTAATTATTGCCGTAGAACACCGCTTTGGCGCGATCCGCCGGCGGCAAGCTCCAGTAGACTTTGGCCACCTTGGCCGCCATCTCGGGCCAGCCGAACATGTCGGCATAGGTTTGCGGCAATACGCCGAGTTTCTGGTGTTCCGCAGCGGTCGCCGACGGCCCAAGGCCGATGGCATGCGCATAAGCGATATAGGTATCGACCGGCAGGACGGGGATCGCCAGCGGGGAGAGAATTGCCGCGACAAAGACAATAGCAGCAAGCACCGCGCCGCGCAGGACAGGTCTTTTGAGCCAGCCTTCAATCGCGATGGCCCCGAATGCCAGCAGCGTCGGATAGATCGACGACAGGTAATAAGCCTTGCCGTGCGAGGCGATGAACAACACGAAGAGAAGCACATAAGCGATGGGGAATATGCGGTAGGCGGCGAAGCGCGGCCGCACCGCCAAGGCCCATAACCCCGCGATCCACACCGGCAAGGCCATCGGCCCGATCAGCAGGACTTGCTGCGCAAAGAACGACAGAGGCGACAGCGCGAGATTCTTGCCGTTGGCGCCCGCCTTGCCCAGTTCCAGGAACGGCCAGCCATGCGCCTGTTGCCACAACACATTGGGCAACACGATCAGCAGTGCAATCGCTGCGCCCGCGTAAACCCAGGGGCGCGCCAGCGAACGGCGCAGCGGCGTCGCGAGCACACCCACAGCAAGCGCGACCAGATAAAACGCGATCAGATATTTGCTGAACAAGCCGACGCCGGCCACGATGCCGAACGGGATCCACCAGCGTTCGTCGCCGGTCTGCACCAACCGCACAAGACACCAGCTCAAACCGAGCCAGGTCAGCGGCTGTATCAGATCCGTCGTCAGAAGCATTCCAATGGCCAGATAATAGCCGCTACCGAGAACACAGAGCCCCGCCAGCCATTGCGCAAATCGCCCTCCACCGAGCACACGGGCAAACTCCGCCGTCAGCGCCACCGTGGCCGCTATGGCCAAGGCGGGTGGCAGCCGGAACCCCACAAGGAAATTTCCGAACAGCGCATAGGACTGCGCGGCGATCAGAGGAACCAGCGGCGGCTGGTCGACATAGCCCCAGGCCGGATGCTGGCCGCAGACGATGAAATAGAGCTCATCGCGAAAGAATCCATATCCGCCGTTAAACAGCAAATGGACCGCGAGCGTCACCAGTCCCAGCACCAGGGACGGGCGCGTCCAATCGCTCCACGAAGATGACCACGCGCGATGCGTCGCCGTACCGGTGTTTGTCATGCTGCGCCCCGAATTTGCCGGGCGTATTAGTAGCGCGGGCCGCAATCCTGCTGAAAGGTGGCAGACGAACGATCGCGGTCGGGTTACCGAGCCGAAGCTCGAAGATAAATGGTCGGAGAGAGAGGATTCGAACCTCCGGCCCCCACGTCCCGAACGTGGTGCTCTACCAGGCTGAGCTACTCTCCGAACCTGCGCGCATTTCCGCCAAAACGCTGTTTGGCCGGGAAATCCGCCCTCGGGAGGCGCCCTTATAACGATGCCCCCTCCCCCCCGCAACGGCCCTTGCTGCGGGCATATTCGCCCGCGTTGAAAGCCAAGCGCCGAGGCCTTATGGTCCGCGACCTTTCGCAAATTGGGGCGTCGCCAAGTGGTAAGGCACTGGATTTTGATTCCAGCATTCGGAGGTTCGAATCCTCCCGCCCCAGCCAGCCCGCAGGCTTTAGCCGCGCGTCTATGGGTAATGCCTAGCGCCCGCTAGGCTCCGCCGGATACCAGCGGCCGTCCAATCCTTGAACCAGCTGTACGCCCGCCTGGGGCCCGTGGTCGGGAACCCACGAGGCATGGGGAGCGTAGGCCGTAGGCTCAGCGGCGGGGGCGGCGCGATTGTCGAAACTGTCGCCATTGCGGGCGTCATTGGGAGCGACGGCGGTTGGTGAAGCCAGGCTGACCGGCAGAGCCTGTTGCCGCACTGGCAGATCGCGCCCGCTGTTGGCCAGTTGGACGTTATCGGGGGCACGCAGCGCGCAGCTCTTATAGCCGGTCGCGACAAGCGATGGCTGTATCGACACCAACTGAGCAAGCGACCCATGAAATGCGAGCGCAACATCGAAGGCGGCCCTGGCGCTGGCGCAAAAAAGCGGATCGTGCAGGCTGCGCAGCGACGCGTCATTGGCAAGCCTGGTCTTATAGGTGCTGTAATTGGCGGTGCCGTTTCGATCGTCCTGCGCGACAAAGAAATGCAGCAGCACCTGATCGGATTCCTGCAGGGCCGTTTGATGGGAGATCACGAAGTTGTTGTAATCGGCGACATTGCGGCAGGTGAGCGCGGCGACCATCAATTGCTGTTGCAGGGCCGCGGTCTCCAGCGCCGATAAATCCTGCGGCGCGGCGCAATCCGCGTCGGCAAGCGCCTTGGAACTTCCCAGCAAGCATACGGCGAACGTCGCTATGAGCAGACGATTCACGCAGACACCTTCGTTTTCATTGATATTATTTTCATTCCACCACCAGCACGCCGTAAGCATCACCTCCGCGCATGAAGCGTGCCTGAAGAAATTCATTAGATATTTTCGGATGTGGTCTTTTGCGTATGCGCTGCGCATCGCGTGCGCGCGAAAGGCGGCCTTGTCGGCCAGTCCTTCAGAACTGCCCCAGTTCGGGAATAGCTTTTAAGCGCGTTTGATTCGAGTTGAATTCAAAGTGGCGCAGAACGCGCGCTATGGATTGCTGGCGAAGCGCGTGTCGAGGCGGTCCAGAATTTCCTCGCTGGAAAATCCCAGCGCGTCGAGACGTCCGGCATGCGCCAGGAAGGCCAGCCCGCTGAGCGCGGCGGCGACCAGCAAGACGTCGCATTGCGCCTCGCGCCCGTCGGATTTTTGGCCCACCGCGTCCGACAATACTTTCAACGCGCCGATCAGCCGCCCATTGAACAGACGCTCCGCTTCGCCCGAACCGGCATTGCCGGGCAGCGCGGCGGAGGCAGCGAACAGCGTTTCGGTCGAGGCCAGCAGCGAAAGTGCCGCGCCCGAAGCGGCGGCCAGCCTGCCCTTGCCTTCCAGTCCGGCGGAGGCGCCGCGCATGGCGCGGGCGAGCGAGGACAAATCCTCCGCCGCCAGGGCCAGCAAAAGCTCATCCTTACCGGAAAAATATCCATAGAGCGCGGCGGGCGCGAAGCCTGCTTCCGCCGCCACGGCCCGCAGCGACAAATCGCGCGCACCCTCACGGACGGCGACGCGGCGCGCGGCCTCCAAAATGGCGGCGCGCGTCGCGTTATGTTCGCGCGCGCGCCGTTCGTTGCGTTTGGTGGTCGTGACGGGTCCGCTCATCGCCCGGCATGATAGGTGATTCGCCGGGCGGAGCGTGATCTCGTTGTTACTTCTTCGGACAGATCGTTGTGTCGGTGTCCACCTTGCACTGCGCCACATGCAGGTTGTTGAAGTCGGTGGCGACCTGCGTTTCGGCATCGACCGTGCTGTCATAGGTCTTTTGCCGGCCGTCCAGGCGATCCTGGATCTTCGCCGCCGCATCTTTGTCGGGTTTCGCAATGGCCGCGTCGAGATCTGCCTTGTCGTTGGCGGCCTGTTTCACCAGACATTCGCGATAGGGCTTGAGCGCCGCCTGATAGGCTTTGACCTGGTGATAAGCGGTCAGAACTTCGGCGCGCCCGGCCTCGACGGCTTTGCCATTCAGATCGCTGGCGGCCGGGATGGCCGGTCCGATCGGCGGCGAGCCGCAGTCTTGGGCCAGCGCAGGCCCCGCGGCCACCGCGAAGATTGCCGCGGCCAAGCAATAGGTTTTCAACATTTTTCACTGACTCCCCTGATAAGGCTACGCCCCAACCCGGCGAAGATAAGCACATCTAATGGGGCGGAACCAAGGCCGGGCTTGCGCCGGTAATTGCCGCATCAAACCAGGGCGGAATAGGGCGGCGACGGGTCGTATTCCATGCCATGCTGCACTGCACGCGCGAAATCGGGCGAATGCAGCGCCCCGACCAACCACAACGCCATGTCGATTCCGGCCGATACCCCCGCCGCGGTAACGATGTTTCCATCGCGGACGTAGCGATATTGCTGACCACCTCATCGGCTTCGCCCCTGGCGCGCAGGGTTTCGACGAGGCGCCAATAGGTTGCTCGGCCGCCGTGATGTTCGTTAACGCGGCTTGTGAAGCGCCACCGCGAATCCATCCACCGGCGCGTGAGCTTCCATGCGCGGCACGCATTCCAGAAGACCGGCGATGTCGAGGCCATGGGCTTTCGCCAAAGCGCGTATCGCCGCCTCAGAATGCCGCCAGCGGCGCTTGGGGCCAAGCTCGAAGCCCTCGCCGTCCTTCTTCTCCACGGTGAAGAGGAAATAGCCGTCCGGCTTCAGAGCGCGCGCGACCGAAGTCATCGCGGGTTCGAGATCGCCGAGATAAACCAGCGTATCGGCCGCCAGAACGAGATCGTAGTCCGCCGTGCCCAGCCCGCTTTCGATATCGCCGACAGCGAGCGCATCATAGATGCCGCGCGCGCGCGCCTGAGCGACCATCGCGGGGCTGAGATCGATGCCGTCCAGCCGCGCCGCTTTATCCTTAAACGCCGCGCCAGACAGACCGGTGCCGCATCCAAGATCGAGCACGGCGAGCGCCGCGCGTCCCGCCATCGTCATGTCCGCCAATTCGCGCAGGATCGCCGGCGCGCGATAGGAAAGCTGCTGGATCATCCGCGCGTCGTAATCGGTGGAGAACTGATCGAAGAGATGGCGCACATAGCCCGCATCCGAACGCGGACGCGCGCGCATCGCCTCGGCCTCAGCAATCTTCGCGGCGAGGCCATCGGTTTCGGGTGGAAGGCTCGCGAATGCATCGAGCGCTTTCTCCGCCTCGCCCGCCGCGAGCCAGGCATCGCCCAGATGCAGCCGCGCCGCTTCATAGTCTGGATCGAGCCGCAGCGCGCGCTGGAACTCCGCTATCGCGGTCGGCAGATATTGCGCCCGCAAAAGTACCTCGCCCAAACCGGCGGCGGCGACGGCGGCGGCGGGATAGAGCATCGCGGTCTCTCGCGCCACATCAAGCGCGCCCGCCACATCGTCGCTGGCGCAAAGCGCGCGCGCATGCGCAAGCCTGGCCAGCAGCCCGCCGCGCCCTTCGGCGATTTGCGCGCCGATGAAAGACGCCGCTTCCGCCGCGCGCCCCTCGGCGATCAGCCTTTCGACTTCCTCGAGCGGATCGTCCTCAGGCAGCAAGTGTGCATTTTCCATTCTTGAGGACCACCACCTCGCGTTCCTTGAGGCGGCAGGAGAACGACACGATGGCGCCGTCCACCCAGATATCCGTCACAATCGTCTCGCCGGGATAAACGGGCGCGGAGAACCGCGCATCGAAGCCGACGATCTTCTTGGCATCATATTGGCAAACGCTGGTGATGATGGCTCGGCACGCCGTGCCATAGGTGCAAAGCCCGTGCAGGATGGGCCGCTCGAAGCCCGCCATCTTGGCGAAGCTGGGATCGCGGTGCAGCGGATTGCGGTCGCCCGACAGCGCATAAAGAAACGCCTGATCGGCACGGGTGTCGCATTCGACGGACAGATCCGGCGCGCGCGTCGGCACTTCATGCGGCAGCGGCGCACCGTCCTTGGGGCCGCCAAAGCCGCCATCGCCGCGCGCGAAGATCGTGGCGCCCAGTGTGCAGAGCTTGTCGCCCGATTTCTTCTCGCGAATGATCTTTTCCATCAAGATCACCGCGCCCTTGCCTTCGCCCTTGTCGAAGACGCCCGCCACGCGCTCGTCGGCGATAATCTCAGCCTCGAAAGGCAGCGGCTTGTGCATTGTGAGGCGCTGCTCGCCATGCACCACCATCATGTAGTTGATGCCGGAACGCGCCAGGGTCGCCTGACCCCAGCCCAAGACCGTGGCCATGGTCGGCACGGTCTGCAAATCGTTCTCGTAAACGAATTTCAGTTCGTTGCGGTTCAAGGGATCGCGCATGAAGCCGACGCCCAGCGCGTAAAGGATGGTTTCGCGGTCGCTATAGTGAAATATGTCGCCGACCGATTTCAGCTGCATGATCTCGTCATAATTGATGGGCACGGGCGCGCTCCTGATGTGGCAATTTTTTAGCCTGTTGCGCGCACAGTAATTGTTTGACTGGCCGGAGCCAACGCCGTGTGGTGTTATCCGCCCGCAAGCTTACGCCGGGTGAGGCATGGACGAGTTCGCCGAAAATGACGTAGCGCGCGCCCCGCGCCGCCATTCGGGCTGCTTGATGGGCTGCCTAGGCGCGGTGTTGTTTGTCATTCTTGCCGTCGGTGGCTTGGTCGGCGTTACCGCCTGGACGCTCTATCATGACATTCACGGCGATGGGCGCTTGGCCACGATTCTGGAGACCGTGCGCGGCGACGCGCGCGCCACGGCCGTGATCGGCGGCGGCTTCACGGTGATGGAAATCGAGCGGCGATCTTTTCCGACGAAAGCCGGGCAGGCCCTGACCTATCACCTGGTTCTGGTCGGCCCCAATGGCGAGAGCACGCTGGACGCACGTCTCGAGCCCAGCCGCGAGGGTCTCAAAATCGTCGCCATCATCCTGACCGGGCCGGACGGACAAACCCTCTGGCTCAAAGGCGGCACCGCCAATCCCTGGATGCGCTCAATCTGAGCGAGACGCCCGGCGTACGCTCGCCGGTTGTGCCTCAAATGCCTCCCCGCCCACGCTTTTGGCGCCAGCCTTAGGGACATTCCTGTTGGGATATAAGAGAGATGGGTATTCGACCTTGTCGGTTCAAGGGGTTGCGGAAATTATTTTGCGCCTGTAAGAAAATTGCCGCTCGGGTAATCCACATCTTCAACCCTCCCCTTGAGGGAGGGTCGAAAAAATCGAGCGCAGCGAAGAGTTTTTCGGGGAGGGGTCTGGGCATTTACCCCTCCCCGAAGCGCTTCGCGCTTCGACCCTCCCTCAAGGGGAGGGTAGATTCTTTTGAATCTCGCCCTACCCCGCCGCCTCGTGGTGCGGCATGGCGACGGCGGGGCCTTCGCTCCACACATCAGTGAGCGGGATGCCGTTTTTTTCGATGGCGATTTGGGCATGGGCGTAGCCCTCGGCAATGGCGCGGTCGAAGAATTTCCAATCGCGCAGGCCAAGATCGGGCAAGGGCGGTTCGAAGAGATAATCGGCCTGTTCGCGCACGATGCGCCGCTGGGCTTCGGAACCCACCGTGCCCGAGCGCATCAGAATGGAAACGATGGACGGCGTGCCGCGCATGCGCTGCCAGAGCAGCGACCACACCGGGCGCTCGCCATAGCGGCGGTCGCGCACCAGCATGTCGACCTCGCCCGTGACGTCGGAGGCGATCAGCGGTCCGGCATTGCGTTCGCGCATCACGTCCACCGGCAGATTGTTCATCACCCCGCCGTCGACCAGAAGATGACCGCGATGGGTCACCGGCGGCAGAATGCCCGGCAAGGCGACGCTGGCCCGCAGCGCACGCCACAAGAAACCCTGTCGATGTTCGTGGATGCGCCCAGTGGTGAGATCGGACGAGACGCAGAAGAACGGCTTGGCCAAATCCTCGACCTGAATGTCGCCGAAATGGTGTTGCAGCAGCGTGCTGACTTTCTTGCCGCGCACCAGCGCGATCAACGGCAGCGTGAAATCCGACAGCGGATTACTGGTGACGAAAGCCTCGCGCATGCGCTCGGTCAATTCGTCGATGCTCCATTCGGCGGCAAGCCCCGCCGCGATGATCGCGCCCATGCTGACGCCGCCGAGATAATCGAACGGCACGCCCGCCTCGCTGAGCGCCTTGACGACGCCGATATGGGCAAAGCCGCGCGCCCCGCCGCCGCCCAGCACCAATCCGACCGCGCGGCCGGAAAGAAAGCGCGCCAGCCTGCGCACATCATCGACACGCCCGGCGCGCAGATGATGATGGGATTCGAAGAGGCCGCTCTTCAGCGCGAAATGCTCTGGCAATGTGCCGCCCGCGCTGGCGGGATGCAGCAGCAGCAATTCCGGCAAGCCCGACACGCGCTCCTTGGCAATGGCGAGCGATTTTTCCGGCAAGGGCTGATCGGCGCGCGCCAAAAGGAAAATGCGGTCGGCTTGTCTGAGGCACATGCTCGTCCAGGCCGTGCCCGGCGCATCGCCGCGATAGAACACGATGTCGTGCGCGGCCTCGAAGGTGTTGAACCACTCGGCGGATTGTTCGCTCGCCGTGGCGTCGAGCACCGCCGCCTTCGATCCCATCTCGACCAGCGATGCCGCCAAGCGGTGCGCGATGGGTTCGTGGTCCAGCCCCTCTTGCAGCGGCACCACCGCGAAGGTTTTCGGCCGTGCGCCGTCCTTCGCGCTTCGCGTGGTGTCGTGCAGGCGGCGCACCAGAACGCGCATGATGCTGAGCATGACGCGCGGATGGCGGGCGATCAGCGCCTCGAAGCCGCCCGGGCTGATGCGCAGAAGCTCGCTGTCGCGCAGCGCGATGATCTGGGCGGAATGTTCTTCGCCGGAGAGCAGCGACATCTCGCCGACGGTTTCGCCGGCGGGAACATGCGCCACCAGCCTGCGCCCGTGATGCGCGTCTTCGACAAAAACGCCCAGGCACCCCGTCACCACCAGGAACAAAGCGGAATCATTGTCGCCGTGACGCTCCAGCGTCGTGCCGCCGGGAAGCCCGAACCAGTTGGCTTCGGCGAGCATGCGCTTCATCGCGCCCTCGCCCACTTCGGCGAGCAGCGGAAAGGCGCGCAGATGCGCCCGCAGAGACTCTGGAAAGACGGTCTCCTGCCCGTTTCGGAAAGAGGAAAGAAAGGCCATGTTCATCCGGTCTTTCTTCCTTTCTAGCCTACCAGGCGGTCCAACCGCCATCGACGGCGATGCTCGCCCCGGTGACGTAGCTGGAGGCTTTGCTCGCCAGGAACAAGAGCGGGCCGGCGATTTCGCTTGGAGTCCCCAGCCGCCCCAGCATGGTGCGCCCCGCCAGACGCTCGGCAAAATCGGGATCGTCGATGGACACTTGCGGCCTCGGAAACGGCCCCGGAACCAGGGCATTCACCCGGATATTCTGCGGCCCGAACTCGGCAGCAAGATGACGGGTCAGTTGCAGGAGAGCGGCTTTGGCAGGGCCGTAATGAAAGGGGCTGGCCTGTTCCGGCTTGGCATAGATGCGCTTGTCGGGCGAGACCGCGGCATACATCGAGGCGATATTGACGATGCGCGCTTCGCCCTCCTCGCGCACGGCTTGGCTGAGGGCGGGAAGCGCGGCGCGCGCCGCTTCGAAACCGGCAGTCACCGCGCTGGCATAGGCGAGCGCGAATTCGGCAGGCTCCAGCGCGGCGAATGGCTTGGGCGTCATCGAGATCGCGTTGTTGACCAGCACGTCGAGCCGCGTGCGCCCCGCGAAGAAGGCGCGCACCCGTTCGGTGTCGGTCATGTCGAAAGCGGCGCGCTCGCAAGCGAGGCCTTCGCTTTTCAACTCGCCCTCGAAATCCTTGAGACGGGCCTCGTCGCGTCCGTTGAGAATGACATGGGCGCCCGCTTCGCACAGTACGCGCGTCATCGCCCGCCCCAAATGTCCCGCCGCGCCCGAAACGAACGCGACCGTGCCATCCAGACGGAAAAGTTCCGCGTTCATGTCTTCGGCCATTGCGCGGGATCGAGCAGGCGCGCCGGAAGCCGCGGGATGCGCGCTTCGATCAGCGTGCATTCGGCGGGGTTGAGCGGGCGGCGCGTCGCGAGGCGTAAATTTGCGTCGAGTTGCGTTTCGGTTTCCAGTCCGATCACCACGCCGTCGACGAAGCTGTGTCCGCGCACATAAGCCAGACAAAGATCGGCGGCGGATTCGCGCCCGAATTCCTCGGCGAGGCCAGCGATCAGCTTGAGAATGATTGCCGGATTGACGCCTGCGATGTGCGGCCAGATCGATGCATCATTGGCGGCCAAGAGGCCTTGCAGGAAGACGCTGCGGGTATGAACCACGATATCCGCGCGCTGTTCGGCGGCGGCGATGACGCCTGCCTCGCGCCAGCGCCAATCGAGCAGATTGAACGGCATCTGCAAGTGTTTCACCTCGCGGCAGGCAATTGCTTCCAGCGCCTCGCGCGGCGATTGCACCGAGACGCCAAGCGCCGCAACGCTGCCGTCCGCGAGCCGCTCCAGCAGCCGCTCCCAGATGGCCCCGCCAAAGGCAGTCATGTGGATGGCACGGTGCAATAGAAGACAATCGATGCGGTCTTGACGAAGCGCGCTCAGCGATTGCGCGATAGAGGCATCGACGGCAGCTTGGACCTCCTCGCGCGTGGCGCGGGCGGACAACTCGGCCAGCGGGGACAATTTGGTGATGGTGCGCACCTTGCGCCCGTCGAGGGCCTCGCCCAGCCGCTCCTCGCTGTCGCCATAGGCGCGCGCCGTATCGAACTGGGTGACGCCGCTATCGGCCGCTTGGCGCACGAGTTTGAGCGCCGCGCCGTGCGACGGCTTGCCTGTTTTGTTGGCAACGCCATAAGCAAGACCCAGTTGCACGGAGCCAAGAACAAGCTCGGCCGAACGCTTTGCCATGAAATTCGCCTAGATTTTCGCAGGCGCAGCATCACAGGCTATGGTTAAGAAACGTCTTATGGATGGGCAATCAGCCCGTCCGCCGTCAGCACGGCGCGGCCATTCGCGGTCACATGGACGCTGAGAAACACCAGGCTGCGCGTGCGGCGCACCGCTTCGACATGGGCTTCGATGCGCTCGCCGGCGCGGGCGCTGTCCAGAAATTCGCAGTTCAGGGAAATGGTCTCGCCGCCGCCGGCCGCCTCCATCGCACTTTGCACAAAAGCCGCCAGAACGGCGCGCGCGACGTTTTCGCCTGAATCGAGGTGTTTTTGCGCGGCGATGAAGCCAAAGCTGTTAACCCTACCAGCGCTGGTAATGCGATAGAACGGCCCATAAGCGTCCAGCCCCGCTAGCAAAACGGGTTCGGCGCCTTCGGGCGGGTTGTACAAAACGTCGCGCATTTCGCTCACAGATTAGCAAGAACTGCCCGATTAGTGCTATCGCGCTGCGCCGCAACAGCGCAGCGGTCGCATTGGCGTCCGCCACACATAAGTTGCAAAGTTCTCCAAGATGCGCGATGCGAGAGCCGCTTCGCGGGCGCGATGTGTCTTCGCGCAACAGCCAGATGAGGAATTCCATGACTAAGAAACTCGTGCGTGCCGCCCTGGTCGCGGGTTTGGCGCTGTTCGTCGCCACGACCGCCTATGGTGCCGACAGCAAACCGAAGCTGAGCCACAGCGTGCAAAAGATCCTGGTGGATGCCTCCAAGGCGATCGCCTCCAAGGATTGGGCCGGTGCCGTCGCAAAGCTCAAAGAAGCGCAGGCTGTCGCCGACACGACCGACTACGACAAATACGTCACGAACACCTATCTGGGCGTCGCCTATTTCAATCTCGACGACAAGGCCGCGACGACGGCCGCTTTCGATGCGGCAGCGGCATCCCCCGCGGTCCCGCCGGACGAACTTGAAGAAGCCGTCCATAAGGCGATGATTATGGAATACAACGCGGCGAACTATCCCAAAGTCGCCGAGTTGGGCAACATCTATGTGAAATCCGGCCAACCCTTCAGCGAACGCATCGCGACGCTGGTCGCTAGCGCCGATTATCTCAACAACAACTACGCCGAAGCGATGACGCTGGCGCAAAAGATCATCGACACCACGACGGCCGCCGGGCACCTGCCCGACCGCAGCGTCTATCAGATCGTCTTCGGTTCGCAGAACCGCCAGAAAGATATTGTCGGCGAAACCAAGACGCTCGAGATCATGAGCAACGATTACGGCAATTCCGACGACTGGAGCCGCCTTGATGACGTGACGCTCGGCTCGCTGAATTCGCCCAGCAAGCCCAATCGCGAATTGGCGGCGCTGTTCATCTATCGGCTGCGCCTGATCACCGACACCGAAACGACCGGCGACGATTATCTTTTGATGGCCGAACTGTCCTTGGGGTTGAACTCGCCGGGCGACGCCGAAAATGCGTTGCGCACCGGTCTTGCCAAGGGCGCGGTCAATCCGGGTAAGGCTGCCGCGCTGAAAGCCAAGGCCGATGCCCGCAGCCGGGGCGACGAAGCCTCGCTGCCGGCCGCGGAAGCCGCTGCCGCCAAGAGCGCCAACGGCAATGAAGACGTTTCGGTCGCAGAGGGTTATTTCGGCTATGGACGCTATGGCGATGTGGAGCGCGTCGCTCAGAATGCCATCGCCAAAGGCGGACCCAAGCTGTTGGAAGCCAAGTTCCTGCTCGGCGCGGCGCAAGCCATGCAGAACAAGCCGGAGGCTGTTCAGAGTTTGGCCGACGTGAAAGGCGATCCGTCGCTGGAACGGGCCGCCAAGCTTTGGACGATTTATGCCACGCGCAAATACGGCAAGACGGCCGCGGCAGCGCCTGCGGCTCACTAAGCTATCGGGACAGGGTGTCCGCGCCAATGCGCGGGCACCCGCAGCCCTGGTTTGATGGCATCGTGCGAACCGGAACATCCTTGTGACGTTGCTGCTTGGCTTCCTACCGCTCGTGGTGTTCTTCGTGCTGGTGCGGCTGTCGGTGAGCCTTGCGCTGTGGATCGCGTTTTCCGTGGCTTTCACGCTGGGCATGCGTAATTTTGTCGAAACCGGCGTGCTGCGGCACCTCGACGTCACATTCACCCTGCTATTCGGTCTTTTGGCGCTTTATGCGGGTTTCATCGAGCCCGGGATGTCGATTTCATGGGTTGGACTGGTTTTGGAACTGGCTTTGCTGGCGGTCTCGGTTTGGTCGCTGCTCGCGCGCCGGCCCATTACCGGGCAATATATTCGGGCGCAGGTCTCGCCCGAATATTGGGCTACGCCGCTGGTCGGGCGGACGATCTACGCCCTGACCTTGGCCTGGACGGCGGCTTTCGCTGTCATGGCGGCGGCGGATGCCGCAACCATATTTGTACACACCATTTCCGCGAACCTTACGGCGGTGGTAGGACTTGCAGCCCTCGGGGGAGCACTTACCTTTACGTGGCAATCGAGTGTCACGCTCGGCAGGCGCCTGGGACATACGCCTCACTAGCGACACGGAAGGCCGCAAATGCATTTTCTTAGGGCTGTAAAGCCCATTTTCCGCGACCTTCTGTCGACGATTCTGTTCGTCAGTCTGTTTCTCATCACGGGCAGTATTTTCTGGGCGACGGGCTTCGGCATCGCCTTCGGAATCGCGCAGACCTTGTGGATGAAGCTGACCGGCCGCCCCATCGGCCCGCTGCAATGGCTGAGCTTGGCGCTCATCACGGTGTTCGGCACGACGACGATCGTCACCCACAACGCCATGTTCATCAAATTCAAGCCGACGCTGGTGTGGATTGCGCTTGGCGCGGTCATGCTGCGGCGCGATTGGATGGCGCCCTATCTGCCGCCCATCGTCACGGAAAATCTCGACGACCATTTGATCGTACGCGCGGGCTACGCATGGGCCGCGCTGATGTTCGCCCTGGCCGGCCTTAATCTTCTGGTCGCTTTCACCATGACGACCGAATTTTGGGCGGTCTATGCGCTGATCGGACCGGCCATCGGCCAGCTTGCGCTGTTCGTCGCGCAATATCTGATGTTCCGCAAACTGGTCATCGGAAAAATCCGCGCCCGCCAAACCGCCCAGACAGCCTGATTTTCGACGGCTCTTTAGCTCGATCCGATTCGATCTTGACTTTATTTCGGTATTTTCCTAAATAACAAATATGAGTGATGTATTCGGCGCCTTGGCCCATCCGGCGCGGCGCAAAATCCTGAAATTGCTGCGCGGCGGCGCCATGAGCGCGGGCGACCTGGCGGCGCATTTCGACCTCGCCAAGCCCACGCTGTCGGGCCATTTCACCGTGCTCAAGGCCGCTGACCTCGTGACCGCCGAGCGCAAGGGCACCACCATTCTCTACCGCCTCAATGTGAGCGTCGTCGAAGAAGCGATGGCGGCATTGATGTCCATCGTCGCCTTGAAACCTGCCGGAGAAGAACCATGAGCATTCGTCTGCCGCTGATCGCGAGCCTTTTAATCGTCATCGCCATGGCCGCGCTAAGCGCCTGGGCTTGGCCGCTCATTCCGGGCGCCGCGCGCATTGCGGTACACTTCGATATCAACGGCGTTGCGAACGGATTTGCAGATAAGAAGGTAGCGCTGACTTTATTGCCCGCCATAGCGCTCGGCTTGACCGTTCTGCTTGGTGTAATCCCCCGTTTCGAGCCGCGGCGCTTCAATCTCGCGGCCAGCGCAAAATTCTACTGCGTCGCTTGGATCGGCGCGATTGCCGTTGTGGCCGCCGCACACGCGATGATCGTGCTGGGCGCGCTTCACGTCCCGGTGAATGGGGCGCAACTCATCGTGCCCGCAGTCGCGCTGCTCTTCATCGTCATGGGCAATTATATGGGCAAGACACGCGCGAACTTCTTTGCCGGCATTCGCACGCCTTGGACACTGTCGAGCGATTACTCCTGGGAAATGACTCACCGTCTCACGGGACGGCTGTTTATGCTGGCGGGCGCGATCTCGCTCGCTGCCGCCCTTGTGCTGAGCGCACAGCTCGCATTTGAGACCCTGATCGGCAGCATCACGGCGGCGGCACTCACCGGCATCCTTGCATCGTATGTCTATTGGCGGCGCGATCCTCTGCGCCATTCCGCCGACAAAATTCCGCAATAGGCGCTCAGCAATCGTCGCGCCGCTTCCTTTCTTTACGGAAGGAGCGCCGGACTTCCACGCCCACGCATGAACCGCTAGGGTCCGCCAAACATCCTTCGGAGGACATGATGAGAGAAGCCGTGATCGTTTCGACCGCGCGCACCGGGCTGGCCAAATCGATGCGCGGCGGATTCAACATGACGCATGGCGCGGTGATGGGCGGGCACGCCATCCAGCACGCGCTCGCCAAGGCGAAACTCGATCCCGCCGAAGTCGAAGACGTCTATATGGGCTGCGCCTATCCCGAAGGCGCCACCGGCATGAACATCGCGCGGCTCTCGGCGATCCGCGCTGGCTGTCCGGTGACGACCGCCGGGGTGACGATCAACCGTTTCTGCTCCTCGGGCCTGCAGGCGATCGCCATGGCGGCGCAACAGGTGATGACCGAGGGAACGCCGGTTGCAATCGGCGCGGGCGTCGAATCCATTTCGCTGGTGCAGATGGGCGGCTTCAACACCAACAACATCACCGAAGAATGGCTGATGGCGCACAAGCCTGCGCTGTGGATGTCGATGATCGAGACCGCCGAAATCGTGGCGGAGCGCTACAAGATTTCGCGCGAGGCTCAGGACCGCTTTGCGCTCGAAAGCCAGAAGCGCACTGCCGCCGCGCAGCAGGCCGGGCGCTTCGCCGAAGAGATCGTGCCGCTGGCGACCAAGATGAAGAAATTCGACAAAGCGACGGGCCAGGAGAGCATCGTCGATACCGTCGTGGACCGCGACGACTGCAACCGCCCCGATACGACCTATGAGGGGCTCGCTTCGCTCAAGCCGGTTTTCGGCGGCGGCCTCGTCATCAAACAGGGCCAATGCATCACCGCGGGCAATGCCTCGCAATTCTCCGACGGTTCGGCGGCATGTGTGGTGATGGACGGTGCCGTTGCGGCCCGCAAAGGCTTAACGCCACTGGGCATTTTCCGCGGTTTCGCGGTCGCGGGCTGCGATCCCGAGGAGATGGGGATTGGCCCGGTTTTCGCCGTACCGCGCCTTTTGGAGCGTCACGGCCTGAAACCCGGCGACATCGATCTGTGGGAACTCAACGAAGCCTTCGCCTGCCAAACGCTCTATTGCATGGAGCGCATCGGCATTCCCCACGAGAAACTGAACGTCGACGGCGGCGCGATCTCCATCGGCCATCCCTATGGTATGTCCGGCGCGCGCCTGACCGGACATATTTTGCTGGAAGGACGGCGCAGAAAACTGAAATATGGCGTCGTTACGATGTGTATCGGCGGCGGCATGGGAGCGGCGGGCTTGTTCGAGTTTATCCATTGACGTGAACAAAAAATCTTGGGTTCTTCGCGCGGTTCTGTGCGCCGCCTTGCTCGCTTCATGCGCGGGCTGCGCGGACACGTCGACCATCGATCTGTTCGGTCCTCACAAGCCCAAACCCGCCGAACAGATGCCCGCGCTCGAGACGCGCATCTATGAGATGATCGAGGCCGAACGCCTCAAAATCGATCCCAAGGCGAAGCCGCTGGCGCGCGATGCCGAATTGGCCGGCGTTGCAAAAAGGCGCAGCGCGGAAATGGCGAAAGCCAACTCGTTCGCGAATCCGGGTGGCGACCGGCATGTCTCCGCCACGATGTTGATGAACGAGGATGCCAAGTTCCAAGGTCTGGTCGGCGAAAACGTCGCGGCCCAGCATTACACCGCCGCCATCGGCATCGACGTGAATGTCTTCGCGCAGCGCTTCGTGGATGGCTGGCTTGCCAGCGCGCCGCACAAGGAAAACCTGTCATTTCCCGATTACGATCGCACCGGCGTGGGGGCCGCGGTGAACGGCGACACGATCTATGTGACACAACTTTTTTCGACCGATCTCGGCCTCGGCCCGCATAGCGATAGCGCTCCTCCGTCGCAGGTCCAGCAGGTTGCATCGCCGCAAAAAGGGAAGGACGATGACGAACGGCTGCCCCTGCGCGGCGCCATCGCACCGGGCGTACCGTCCAACTAGCGCATGATCGGCAAAAGATTTGCGCCAGCAAGGAGACCGAGCCCATGGCTGATTCCTCTCAGATGCGCACCAATCGCCGAATCGAGACCTTCGACGAATTCTGGCCGTACTATTTGCAGGAACACGCCAAGCCCCTAACCCGCGCCCTGCACTATGCCGGAACGGGGCTTGCGTCAGCGGGTCTGTTGGCCTTCATATTGACCGGCAATCCATGGGTTTTGGCCGCGATTCCCGTGGCGGGTTACGGGCCTGCCTGGATTGCACATTATTTTGTGGAAAAGAATCGCCCCGCCACCTTCACGCATCCCCTGTGGTCGCTGGTCTGCGACTTCCGCATGGCGGCCAGTTGGCTGACCGGCCATATCGCGGAGGATCTGCGCAACGCCGGGGTTCGCGACCAGGGAAGATGAGCCTGCAAAGGGGAATGCGCTAACCACCTGTTAATCCTGTGAGCGGATTGTGCCGGGATGACCCTCGGTGCAGCCTTTATGCTTGATTTGCCGTATGTTTCTTTACACTACATCTTGGCACCGATACTTTCCCTGGGGGGTGCCGGGCTTAGTGAGTCGAGATGCGGCCTGATCTACCATGGAACGTGGCGGGCATACCGTCCGAGGCGCGCGAGGCAGCACGAGCTGCGGCGCGGCGCGAAGGCTTGTCGATCGGCGAATGGCTTACACGGCGCATCTTGTCGGGAATGTCCGACATGAGCGAACCGCAATATCAGCGCGACGATTGGGGCAGCCGCACCGACGACCGCGCGGCCGCCGCATCAAGGCGCCAGAGCGACGAAATGCTCGATCACGTATCGCGCAGCGAAGCGGAAACCGCCGGCATCTCGCGGCGCATCGAAGAACAATTGCGCGGCCTCGCCCGCAGGATCGATTCCTCCGAGCGCAGCCAAAGCGAAAGCAACCGCGTCATCAGCAAGGCCGCTGTCGAAATGAACATCGCCTCGCGCGAGCAGGCGCAGGCCTTCGATCAACTGGGCACGCATGTGTCGGCCATCGCCGAACGTCTGGACCGGGTGGAACGCCATGGCAGCGGCGACAGTCTGCGCGACGCGGTCAAGGCATTGCACAACGGCCTGTCGCGGCTCGCCGATCAAATCGCGCAAACCGCCAATCAATCGGCGACGCAGATATCCACGCTCGCCGGCAATCTCGAATCCGTCGCCGGCCGCCTTGGCCAGGCGCGGCTCGATAGCGAAGCGTCGGTGCAAGCGCTCGACGGGCGCATCGCGCAAATGGACGACCGTCTGCACACCGTCGAAAAAACCGCGCTGGCCAATGCCGGCGCGCTCGAGCGGGCGATGCAGGTGGTGGAAGCCTCGCAGGCGCTGCGCCGGGACGATTCGGCGCTGGCCATCAAACAGCTGCAAGAAGGCCTCAGCCGGCTTGAAGCGGAAAGTTCCAACCCCGCCCTCGACCGCCGCCTTTCGGGCATCGAACGCGCGCTCAACGAAATCGCCGGGCGTGTCGAAATCGAAGAGCACAAGCCCGAGACCGTGGAAGACGGTCTGAAGAAACTTGCCCAGCGCTTGGACGCCGTCGATGCCGCCAACCGCGAAGCCATGGCCGAATTGCGCAAGGCGATCATCGACAGGCCCGCGCCGCCGGCCGCAGCGCCGGTCGCACCGCCTGCCGCGCCGCCAATCGCGCAAGCCGCGCCGGAGCCGCCGTTGAACCTGGGCGGATTTGCCAACCCCGATCCCTCCTTTGCCCCGCTTCCGCCGTTCGACGCGCCGCCCTTTGCCGATGCGCAGGCCCGCCCGCTCTTCGCCGAAGTACCGCCGCATGCCTTCGACAATGCGGGCACCTTCGGAAACGAAAACCCGTTCGCGCCCGGCGCGGCGCCGCAGAATTTCGGCACGGAGGCGTTCGCGCCGCCGCCGCCGACCGTCGATTCCTATCTCTCCGCCGCGCGCCGTTCGGCGCGCGCCGCCACGCAAGCCGAGGTCGAGCGCGGCTCCGGCGCGCTTGGCGGCATGGGCTGGAGCGCACCCGCCGCGCGGCCTGCGCGCAAGCGTTCGGGATCCACCGTCTATATCGTGATCGGCCTGCTGGCCCTGGCGGCGATTGCCGTCGTCGCCGGCGCGATCTTGAGCCGCCAAGTCGCGAGCGTGCCACAGCCGAACAGCCCGATCGGCGCCATGATCCAGAACAAGGCGCCCGCGCCGCAGATTAAATCCTTGCCGCAAGAGCCCGCGACGCAGGATGACGAGACTGGCGCCCCCAACACGGATGAAATGTCCAAGCCCGCTCCGGCGGTCCAAAAGCCTGTGGTGAAAGCCGCCGCGCCGACCCACACCGCGGCCGCTCCGACAAACACCGCTTTGGTGCCCGCGCCCAGTTCGCCGCGTTTGGCCGCGCAAAGCACGGCGCCGCAAAAAGCTCCGGCGACGGCGCCACAACAGCAAGTACAGACCAAGCCCGCGCCCGCGCCGATGACCGCGCTCGATAAACTCACAGCGATGGCCAATGCCGGAAACGCCAAGGCCGAATTGGTTGTCGGTTTGAAATATCTCGATGGCGACGGCGTACCCGTCAACGATGCGCAAGCCGCCAAATGGCTCGACCGCGCGGCCCAGGCCGGCGAGCCCGTCGCGCAATATCGCCTCGGCACGATGTACGAACGCGGCCGCAGCATGACCGCCGACCCCGTCAAGGCCGCGAAATGGTATCTGGCCGCCGCCAATCAGGGCAATCGCAAGGCGATGCACAATCTTGCCGTCGCCTATGCCCAAGGCTCCGGCGTGTCCAAGGATTATGCCGAAGCCGCGCGCTGGTTCTCGCGCGCCGCCAATCTGGGCCTGTCCGATTCGCAGTTTAATCTGGCCGTGCTGTACGAACGGGGCTTGGGCGTTCCCCAGGGCCTGATCGATGCCTACAAATGGTATGCGATCGCGGCCGCCCAGGGCGACAACGAATCCAAAAACCGCCTCGCAGCACTCGCGACCCAACTCGACCCCGAGGGACGCGACGCCGCCCAGCACGCGGCGGACAGCTTCAAGCCCGGCACACTCGACGCGCGCGCCAATGTCGCGCCGAGCCTCGCCAGCCTGACGCGCGGCTAATCGAGCCAGTTTCAAATCGCTCTAAAGGTTGACCGCTCAGGTTCGGGCGCGCAGATTGCTTGCAATCCGGCGCTTCGCCGGCGGCTTTCCACGCGCGCATTTTTTATCGATGGAAATCTATCTGCCCATCGCCGGGATGTCGGTTCATTGGCTTGTCGTCCTCGGCATGGGCTTTGGCGTGGGCTTTCTGTCGGGGGTGTTCGGCATCGGGGGCGGATTTCTGCTGACGCCGCTGCTGATCTTCTACGGCATTCCGCCCGGCGTCGCGGTCGCCACCACGGCCAGTCAAGTATCCGCGGCGACCTTCTCGGGCGTGCTGACGCATTTGCGCCGCGGCACCGTCGATCTGAAGATGGGCGCCGTGATGCTGACGGGAGGCCTCTTCGGCACGGCGTTCGGCGTTTACCTGTTCAGCGTGTTGCGCCGGATGGGCCAATCGGAATTCTCGGTCTCGGCGAGCTATGTGATCCTTCTGGGCGCCGTGGGCGCCTTGATGCTGAACGAGGCGGTGCGCACCTTGCGCGCGGCGCGCAGCGGCGGGCGCACATCGGGCCGCAAGCCCGGCCAGCACAATTGGATCCACGGCTTGCCGTTCAAAATGCGCTTTCGCCAATCGCGGCTTTACATCAGCGCGATACCGCCCGTGGTGCTGGGCTTCGTCGTGGGCATTCTGTCGGCGATCATGGGCGTGGGCGGCGCCTTCCTGATGGTTCCGGTGATGATCTATGTGCTGCGCATGCCGACCAATATCGTGGTCGGCACCTCGCTGTTTCAGGTCTTGTTCGTCACCGCCGCCGCCACCATTTTACACGCCATCGACAATTATACGGTCGACATCGTGCTGGCGCTGGTTCTGATCGTGGGCGGGGTGATCGGCGTGCAATATGGCGTGCGGGTCGGCACCAAGCTGCGCGGCGAGGAATTACGCCTGCTGCTGGCGTTGCTGGTCCTCGCGGTGGCGGCGCGGCTGCTCTTTGAGATGGTGGCGACGCCGGTCGACCTCTACACCGTTGCGATGGGTGGGCCATGAGGCGCTGGTTCATCCCGGCGGCGATGGCCGTCTTGCTGGCCGCGCCCGCTTGGGCGGAGGAAGACCTTGTCTCCGGCCTGTCGCAGGACACGGTGCTGATCACCTCGAACTATACCGGCACCGATCTCGTCATCTTCGGCGCCATCGAGCAGCCATCGGACAGCCAGGACCGCGACATCGTCGTGGTGGTGCGCGGACCGGACGCCGACATGACCGTGCGGCGCAAGGACCGCTTCCTCGGCGTATGGATCAACAATGCGCGGGCGCGGCTTGGCGGCGTGCCGTCTTATTATTACCTCGCGAGCACGCGCCCGCTGAGCAAGATCGCTTCGGCCGATACGCTGGCGCGCTACGATCTCGGCCTGCCCAATCTCGAGCCCGAGCATGTGCTGAGCGACGGCCCGGTGGAGCCCTATCGCGCGGCGCTGGTACGCGCCCAGCTTAAGAACGGGCTTTACACGCAGGACGCCAACGGCGTCGAAATGCTGAGTGCAAATCTGTTCCGCGTGCATGTGCCGATGCCCGCCACGGTGTCGCGCGGCCAATACACCGCGCAGGTCTATTTGTTCCGCGACGGCGTCGTGGTCAGCGCGCAGTCCAACCCCTTGTTTGTCGACCGCATCGGATTTGAGCGGCGGGTCTATGCCTATGCGCACGAATCGCCGTTCTCTTATGGGCTTTTGACGGTTCTGCTGGCGATGCTGCTGGGCTGGATTTCTTCCCTGGTCTTTCGCCGCATCGGCTGAGCCACAGCATAGACCCGCTCGCGCCCCAGCGCATAAACCCCGAAGCCATCGGCAAACAGCGAAGCGATGGCCTCCTCGCGAATATCCAGCCCCCCGGCATAAGCGCCGAATGCGGGCATCAAGCAGCCGCGCTCCGTCCGAGACAAAACAGCGCCGCCGCACGGACATGCCGCGCCCGCTGACGGTGGTGGCGGGATGCAGATGGCCTGCCACTTCACCCACCTCTCCGCGCGCGCCGGGCAGATGGCGCAGCAGCAATCCGCCCAGCGCGATCTCGCCCGCGACGGTGCCGCCCAGCCAATCCGGCGGTTTGGGATCGTGATTGCCTTCGATCCAAATCCATTGCGCGCGCGCCGTCAGCCGCCGCAGCGCCCTGCGGTCTTCGTCATCCAGACGATCCGCCGCCTCGCCGTCGTGAAAGGAATTGCCCAGCGCGATGACGCGCGCGGGGGCATGGCGCGCAATTGCCTCCTCCATGCGCTTGATCGTGGCGCACGTGTCATAGGGCGGCAGCAAAACGCCGCGCCGCGCGAAGGACGAGCCCTTCTCAAAATGCAGATCGGCGAAGACCAGCGTGGCCTGCACCGGAACGAACGCCGCGCCGGATTTGTCCAGCAGCACGGTCTCGCCGTTTACGGAGATGTGAAGGTCGTCATGAGTTCATCTGGCGAGCCTAGCAGAGATTCTTACCCTCCCCTTGAGGGAGGGTCAAAAAACGCGAGCGGCGCGAAGCGTTTTTCGGGGAGGGGTCAACGCCACGGACCCCTCCCCGAAGCGCGTCCTTCGCTGTCGCTCAGGACCGCTTCGACCCTCCCTCAAGGGGAGGGTGAAGAAGCAATTCTCCTACTCCACCCGCATCGCATCGGCGATC
>CAWKIU010000007.1:0-70257 GCA_963849895.1 uncultured Alphaproteobacteria bacterium | reverse complement strand
CACGAAATTCGTGCCGGAGAATTGGGCGAACGTCTATTTCAATTGGCTGCGCAACATCAAGCCTTGGTGCATCTCCCGCCAGCTTTGGTGGGGACACCAGATTCCCGTTTGGTACGGGCGCAAAGAAGTTGGCCCGAAAACATGGGCACGGCCACAGGATGACAGGGAAATCTTTGTAGCAGAATCAGAAGATGAGGCAGTCCGTCTTGCAAAGTTGGTGTATCCGAGCAAAGAGATTCGTGTTCTTTCGGAACCGCCGTCTGACTACCTGGACGACACACTCGATCCGATCTTCGATCAAATAATTAATGACGAGATTGACGGTAAGCCATCGTGGGAGCCGATTTGGCGTGATCCCGACGTACTCGACACCTGGTTTTCTTCCGCGCTGTGGCCGTTCTCCACGCTTGGCTGGCCAGATGAAACCAAGGAGCTGAAGCGCTTCTATCCGACCTCGGTGCTCGTCACCGGCTTCGACATCATCTTCTTCTGGGTTGCCCGGATGATGATGATGGGTCTGCATTTTATGGACGACGTGCCGTTCCGCACCGTCTTCATTCACACCCGCGTTCTCGACGAGAAGGGCGTGAAGATGTCGAAGACCAAGGGCAACGTCGTCGATCCCATCGAATTGATCGACGAATATGGCGCCGACGCGTTGCGCTTCACGCTAGCGCTGGCGGCGGGGCAGGGGCGCGATATGCGCATCGGCCCTTCGCGCGTCGAGATCAACCGCAACTTCGCGACCAAGCTGTGGAACGCCGCGCGCTTCTGCGAAATGAACGGCTGCGAAACGGTCGCGGATTACGACCCGGCGAGCGCCACGCAAACCGTCAACCGATGGATCGTGGCGGAAACCGCGCGCGCGGTCGCGGATGTTACGGCAGCGCTTGAGGCGCTGCGTTTCAACGATGCGGCGGGCGCGGTGTATCATTTCGTCCGCGACGTGTTCTGCGATTGGTATCTGGAATTCATCAAGCCGCTGCTCAACGGCACCGACGAAGGCGCTAAGGCCGAAGCGCGGATGACCGCCGCCTGGACGCGCGATCAGATTCTCAAACTGCTGCATCCCTACATGCCTTATATCACCGAGGAGCTTTGGGCCCGCACCGCCGAGCATGCCGCGCCGCGTGCTTCGCTGTTGATTGAAGCAGAGTGGCCCCGCATCTCGGTGCCGCCGCGTGGAGATGAAGCCTGCAACGAAATGCAATGGGTGATCGATCTGGTCTCCGGCGTGCGTTCGATCCGCGCCGAGATGAACGTGCCGCCATCCGCCAAGATTGCGCTGGTGCTAAAAGGCGCAAGCGAGGAAACGCGCGCGCGGCTCGAACGCCACCACGGCGTCATCCTCACGCTGGCGCGGCTCGCCTCGGCGGATGTTGCCGATGCCATTCCGCAGGGCTCGGCGCAGTTCGTGGTCGGCGAAGCGGTTGCGGCGCTGCCGCTTGGTGATGTCATCGACTTCGCCAAGGAGCGCGCGCGGCTGGAAAAAGACCTCAAGAAAGCCGGCGAGGAAATCGCCCGCTTCGACGGCAAACTCGCCAACGAGCAGTTTGTCTCCCGCGCGCCGGAAGACATCCTCACCGAACTGCGCGAAAAGCGGGCGGACGCGGTGGCGCTACAGGCGCGGCTTGGCGAAGCGATCAAGCGGTTGGCTGATTAGCCGCCTTGTAACGCCGCGCCGGGATACCTACCTTTAAGGTCCAATCCTCCCACAGAAGGCGTTATCATGCCGTCCTTGTTCGATCCCCTAGTTGTTGGCGCGCTCAAACTTCCCAATCGTATCGTTATGGCACCGTTGACGCGTTCGCGCGCCACGCCCGGCACGCGCGTGCCGGTGCCGTTGATGGCCGAATATTACAGCCAGCGCGCCAGCGCGGGCCTCATCATCTCCGAAGCCACCTCCGTCGATCCGATGGGTGTCGGCTATGCCGCGACGCCGGGCATCTGGTCGGATGAACAGACCGAGGGGTGGAAGTTGGTCACCAAGGCCGTGCACGACGCGGGCGGGCGCATAGCCTTGCAGCTTTGGCATGTCGGGCGCATTTCCGATCCCAGCTTTCTGGACGGCAAGCCGCCGGTTTCGGCCAGCGCCATCGCGGCGAAAGGCGATGTCAGCCTGCTGCGCCCCAAGCGCCCATTCCCCGTGCCGCGCGCATTAGAGACGGATGAAATTCCCGGCGTCATCGCCGCCTACAAGAAGGGCGCCGAGAACGCCAAGATAGCCGGTTTTGACGGCGTGGAGATCCACGGCGCCAACGGTTATCTGCTCGATCAATTCCTGCAAGACGGCTCCAACCATCGCAGCGACGCCTATGGCGGCACGCGCGAGAAGCGCGCGCGGCTGATGCTGGAAGTCGCCGATGCGGTGATCGACGTGTGGGGTGCGGATCGCGTCGGCATGCATCTGGCGCCGCGCGCCGACAGCCACGACATGGGCGACAGCGACCGGCTCGCCACCTTCACCTACGTCGCGCGCGAACTGGGCAAGCGACGCCTTGCCTTCCTCTGCGCGCGCGAGGCGCGGCGCGAAGACAGCATCGGCCCGCACATCAAAGAAGCCTTCGGCGGCATCTATATCGCCAATGAAGGCTTCACGCTCGAAACGGCGCAGCAGGCTTTGACGGACGGCGTTGCGGATGCGGTCGCTTTCGGCAAACTCATCATCGCCAATCCCGATCTGGTGGCGCGCTTCAAGACCGGCGCACCGCTGAACAATTGGGATATGCCGACATTCTATTCCGGTGGCGAGAAAGGCTACACGGATTATCCGGCGCAGACACTGGCCGCAGTCTGACGCGCGTCAGGGCGTCGTCTTGCCGAATTCTCGGATTTCGCCGGCGACGGGCAGATGCTCATAGCCGACGAATGCGGGTGTCACCGTGCATTTCGGATGCGGTGTCGCCCGCTCCAAAACTTTGAAAACGCTCGTAGCAGTGGAGGCGGCGCTCGTCAGATTCTGGAGCGTTTTTCCCTGGTCTGGGGTCGATTGCGTGTTGATGGCGGTCAGGATTCCATCGCCATTGAGTGTCGCGCCGAAGCTGTAGGCCTCGAGGAATCCGTGTTCGTAGTGCAGGCGGTAGGGATGGGCGGTGTCTGCAACGGTGACGAGCTTGCGCGTCAGCACCCGGTCGCAATCGCTCGTCAGGATTGTGGCGCCGGCCTTGTTCGGGTCCGGAATATTCGCCTGCACAAATGCATCCACCTCCACGATCGGCATGGCCCTGTAGACGATAATGCCGGCTTCGCTGGTGCCCGCTTCGTAGTGGGTCTCTAGCTTGTCGGGGGGTAGCGGCGTCATCTCGACCGTACCGGTACAACTCGCCGTGACCAGCGCGGCCAGTGCAGTAGCCATGCGTTTGAATGGCATGATGGCCCCCTAGCATTTGTCCCGGCGATCAAAGTCGCTCATTCCCGGCTAAGTTTCAACCCGGTCGCCGGAATCTAGGTAGATTCCGAGCCTCTGTCGCAAGGGACGCAGGTGCTAGACCAACCGTTCGTTACTGCGATGGGAGGGCGTTTTCCCTCCCTAGGAACGATTCCGCCGCTCGTGCGTTCTCACTGTGTATTGCGCCCATCCGCGCGCGCACGGTTCACGGTTTGCGCGAATCCATGACGGAGTGAATCCATGTTGAAAAGAATTACGCTAACTTTGGCAGCCGCAATCTTCGCACTGAGCGCGGGCATAACCGCGGCGAACGCCGACGGTTGCAGCGGCCACCGCCATAACACCGGCACCGTCGTCGGTGCGGTCGGTGGCGGGTTGATCGGCAACGCGATTACGCACGGCAGTGCTGTGGGCGTGATCGGCGGTGCGGTGGCCGGCGGTTTGGCGGGCAACGCCGTTGCGCGCGGCAGCGATGATTGCCGGGGCGAAAGGCGCCACCGTCAGGCCTATTATTACGATAGCCATCATCACAAGCATTACTACGCCAACAACGACAGATAAGCGTTCCTCGGCAATCGCCGGACCACTTCAACAAACGCCGTGCCGCCGCTCCCAGTTTGGGTGCGAGGCGCGGCGTTCGTTCAAAAATCTGGTCTTGTATTAGACGCGCCCACCCTGTCGGGAGCCGTTTCGAAATGCTTGAAAATAGCGTCGACGAACACTTGACCGAAATCGCGCAGTTTTGAGGTTCCGACGCCGTTTATCGCGGCGAAGTCGTCAAGACTGCGCGGTGCGTGGCGCGCCATCTCCAGAAGCGTCTTGTCGGAGAAAATCAGATAGGCAGGAACGCGCCGCTTTGCAGCAAGCTGCAGGCGAAGGCGTTTGAGCGCAGCCAGCAGTGCTGCCTCGGCGTCTGTCATCGCATGGGATGACGCGGCTGCGCGTTCCTTGGTTGTGCGCGCCGCATCCGGGCGATAGGCAAAACTCTTCTCGCCGCGCTGCAGGGCTTTACCGTCGGCCGAAAGCGCCAGCCCGCCATAGCCCGCGATATCGTGGTCGAGAAATCCGCTCGCCGTAAGCTGGCGGATCAACGAGCGCCATTCGGTTTTCTTGCGCGCGACTCCCGAGCCATAAGCGCGCAGCCGATTGTGCCCGCTGGCCGCAATCTTTTCCGTTTCGGCGCCGCACAGAACGTCGACGATATGCGCCGCGCCATAGCGCTCGCCGGTCTGGAGCACAGCGTCCAAAATCTGACGGGCCTCGCGCGTGCCGTCTATCGTTGCGGCGGGATTGAGACAGACATCGCAATTACCGCAAGCTTCCGCCGCTTCGCCGAAATAGCCGAGCAGCGTGCGGCGACGGCAGACTGTCGCCTCGCAATATCCCACCAGCGCGGCGAGCCTTTGGTGCTCGCGTCGCTTTCGATCTTCGCTCGATTCTTCTTGATCGATGAACAGACGGCGCATGCGGATATCGCCAAGTCCGAACAGCATATGCGCTTCGGCTGGTTCGCCATCGCGGCCCGCGCGGCCGATCTCCTGATAATAGCTTTCCAAACTTCCCGGCAGATCGGTATGAAAGACATAGCGCACATCCGCCTTGTCGATCCCCATGCCGAAGGCGATGGTCGCCACCATCACGATAGTGGGTTCGGTCATAAAAGCGTTCTGATTGGCCTCGCGCGCCTCTTTGCTCATTCCGGCGTGATAGGGGAGCGCCTTGACGCCTTCCGCGGCCAGCAGCGCCGCTGCCTCTTCCGTCTTCTTGCGCGACAGGCAATAGACGATCCCGCTTTGACCGGCATGCGCTTTGACGAAAGCAAGAAGCTGTTGCTTCCAGTTCAGCTTGGCCGCGACAGTCAGCCTGATATTCGGACGGTCGAAGCCAAGCACGATCTGTTCGACCTGGCCGCCGAACAGGCGCGCGGCGATGTCGGCCCGCGTACTTTCGTCGGCGGTCGCCGTCAGCGCCATGAGCGGCACGCCGGGAAACATTTCGCGCAGACGCGACAGCGCTTCATAGTCCGGCCGGAAGGCAGGCCCCCATTGCGAGATGCAATGCGCCTCGTCGATGGCAATCAGGCTGATGGGAAGCTTGCCAAGCGCGGCGAGCATCGAGCCAGTCATCAGCCGCTCGGGCGAGAGATAAAGCAGGCGCGTCTCGCCCGATACTGCGCGCCGCCAAGCCGCAATATTGTCTTCGCGGTCATGCGAGGAGTTGATGGTATCCGCCGAAACGCCCGCGAGCCTCAGGGCTTCCACCTGATCCTGCATCAGGGCAAGAAGCGGCGACACCACAACCGTCAATCCGCCCATCACCAGCGCTGGCACTTGAAAGCACAGCGATTTGCCCGATCCCGTCGGCATGACGCACAGCACGTTGCGTCCGCTCAGCACCGCATCCATCGCCGCTTCCTGGCCGGGGCGGAACGCATCGAAGCCGAACACATCCTTCAGGATTTGCCGGCTCGACGGGACGAATTGGGCGAGGACATTCATGCCGGTGAAATCCGAATCGGCTGATTGGTGCGGGACTAGTTAGCGTGTCTGCGGGCGATGACGCCAATTAGACTTGAAAACGCCGTCGCCGGTTCCCAAATATCTTCGGTACTGCTGGCCGAAAGAGGCTCGAGGAATTGAATGCAAGAAAGTGCGGAAAAGAATTGACGCGGGGGTACCCCCCACCCCCCCCGCGCGACAGAAAGCGAAAACAATTATGTTGCCGAACATATGGCCACACTGGCGATTTTAATGCGTCAAGCCGCTTGCCAGGAACGGCCCCAGGGGGGTAGGGGGAGGGGGTCTGAAAAATCAAAAACGAATGGGTGTGGTCGATGCCGCGCCTACCACTAGGTGTTGATCCCATGCCCCGTTTTGACAAATCCAAGCTGCCCTCCCGCCATGTGACCGAAGGGCCGGAGCGCGCGCCGCATCGCTCCTATTATTACGCCATGGGCCTGACGGAGGAGGAAATTCACCGTCCCTTTGTCGGCGTCGCGTCGTGCTGGAACGAGGCCGCGCCCTGCAACATCGCGCTGATGCGCCAGGCGCAGTCCGCCAAGAAGGGCGTGAAGGAAGCGGGGGGAACCCCGCGCGAATTCTGCACCATCACCGTCACCGACGGCATCGCGATGGGGCATGAGGGTATGAAGTCCTCGCTCGTCAGCCGCGAAGTCATCGCCGACAGCGTGGAGCTCACCATGCGCGGGCATTGCTATGACGCGCTCGTCGGCATCGCGGGCTGCGACAAATCTCTGCCCGGCATGATGATGGCGATGCTGCGGCTGAACGTGCCCAGCGTATTTCTCTATGGCGGCTCGATCATGCCCGGTCATGTCAAAGGCAAGGACGTGACGGTGGTCGATATCTTCGAGGGCGTCGGCCAGTTCGCCGCCGGAAAGATGCCTGCCTGCGATCTCACGGAATTGGAAAAGCATGCTTGTCCCGGCGCTGGCGCTTGCGGCGGTCAGTTCACCGCCAACACGATGGCGTGCGTCGCCGAAGCGATTGGTTTGGCGCTCCCCTATTCATCCGGTCCGCCGGCGGAGGTTTTGGCGCGTGACGATTTCGCGCTGAAGGCCGGGCAAGCGGTGATGACGCTGGTCGAAAAACAGTTGCGTCCGCGCGACATCTGCACACGCGCGGCATTTGAGAATGCGGCGGCGGTGGTTGCGGCGACTGGTGGCTCGACCAACGCGGCGCTTCATCTGCCCGCGATGGCGAATGAAGCCGGCATCAAATTCGATCTGTTCGACGTGGCGGCGATTTTCAAGCGCACGCCTTATCTCGCTTCGCTGAAACCCGGCGGGCGGTATGTCGCCAAGGATATGTGGGAAGCGGGCGGCGTGCCGATGCTGATGCGCGCGCTGCTAGATGGCGGCTATATCGATGGCTCCTGTATGACGGTGACCGGCAAGACCGTCGCCGAGAACCTCGCGGACGTGAAATTCAATCCCAACCAGAAAGTGATGAAGGACGTCGCTCACGCACTCGCGCCGACCGGCGGTGTGGTCGGCCTTAAGGGCAATCTCGCGCCCGAAGGCGCTATCGTGAAGATCGCGGGCCTCAAGCACATCAAGCATCGCGGCCCGGCGCGCGTGTTCGACTGCGAAGAGGATTGCTTCGCAGCCGTTCAGCGCCACGACTATAAAGAAGGCGATGTACTGGTCATCCGCTATGAGGGGCCCAAGGGCGGCCCCGGCATGCGTGAAATGCTGTCCACCACCGCGGCGCTCTACGGTCAGGGCGTGGAGAACATTGCGCTGATCACCGACGGGCGTTTCTCCGGCGGCACGCGCGGGCTGTGCGTCGGCCATGTCGGGCCGGAAGCGATGGAAGGCGGCCCGATTGGGCTTCTGAAGGATGGCGACATCGTCGTCATCGACGCCGAAACCGGCGCGATGGATGTCGAACTTTCCGAAGCGGAACTGGCGGCGCGTAAGGCGGCCTGGAAACCCAAGGTTGCCGCGTTCGGTTCGGGCGTTCTCTATCGCTATTCCAAGAATGTCGGACCGGCCCGCGACGGCGCCGTGACCGCGCCCGGTGCGGCCCAAGAAGTGAGATGCTACGCGGATATTTAGCCCGGGCATTAACCCTGCCCGCGAAGCGTCTCGACTTGACACACTGACCCCGTACAATCCCTCTTCGTGCGGGGAAGGGGCCATGGGGCGGCGTTACGGCTGGAGCTTGAACGACGAATTCGGCTGCTTCATAAGCGCGGCCGGTGTCGTCCTGACTTTTGCGGTTATCGCTTACAGCACGGCGTTGTTTCTTGTGGCGCATGGCCATGGCGCTCTGGTTGCGACGTCCCAGCCAAGCGCTTTGACCGATAAGGCGATATCGCCGCCGCCCTTGGCGTTGCAGCGCGCGGTGCGCCCGCAATCCGCGGGCCTCGTCTGGCTGTCGTCCGACTATAAGCCCGGCGATCCGCGTCTGGTTGATGTCGTTGCGGCGGGCGATGTGATGATGGGCTCCATCAACACGGGCCTCAATCCGCAGATCGTGCCCGGCGTCGATGCGGCATCGCTGATCGGTGACGATCTGGCGGCGATCTTCCGCCATGCGAATATCGCCTTCGCCAATCTCGAGGGGCCGCTATACGATGGCCCGTCGCCATCCGCGAAGGATTGCGCCAACTGCTTCGCGTTCCATAGTCCGACGGCTTATGCCTCCGTGCTCGCCAGCCTCGGGATCGACGCGGTAAGCCTCGCCAACAATCACAGCGGCGATTACGGCGAGGCTGGACGTGAATCCACAATGGCCGCCCTTCGTAGCAACGGCATTGGCTTCGGAGGTTTAGATCGCGACGGCGCGCGCGCCGCGACACTGACACTCTCCGATGGGCGCAAAGCGGCCGTAGTGGCGTTCGCGCCCAACAGCGGCACGCTGAACCTGAACAATTTGCCGGCGGCAAGAGCGCTTATCGCCGAATTGAAGAAGACGCACGACCTCGTCGTGGTATCGTTCCACGGCGGTGGCGAAGGTTGGGATCATGTTCACGTCGTCAAGGGCGACGAGGTGTTTGACGGCGAAGATCGCGGCGACGTCGTTGCGTTCGCCCATACCGCCATCGATGCGGGGGCCGATATCGTGATCGGGCAGGGGCCGCACGTCCCCCGCGCGGTCGAACTATACCGCGGCCATCTCATCGCCTACAGCCTCGGCAATTTCTGGACCTATACCGGCGTTATGAATTACGCGGTGTCGGGGCTCGGCCCGGTGCTTGAGGCTTGGCTGGCGCCGGACGGTATGATCGCCGGCTTCACCATCCATTCGACGCGGCAAGCAGGCCTTGGCGTGCCGCACCTAGACCCGGACGATGAAGCCGCGCGTTACGTCTTCTATCTCACCAAGACTGATTTTCCTCAGACTGGCACGCGGATCGACGAGGCACTTGCGGCAGAAAAACGTGCCCGCGTTGGGTCCTGACAACAATGGGAACAATATGGCCAAGGTATTGAAGCAAACATTGCTCGGCTTCGCGGTTTTCATTTTTCTTGTTGTGCTGGGCGCCAGCTATGTCGTCTATCAAACGGTTTGGGGCACGCCGCTGCGCTTCAATGACCTGCTGAACCGGCAGGCGATCATTGAGGCGCTGAACAGTCCCCAGACCATGACTCAAGCTGGTGTCATTGACGGGGCCTGGTACGATTTCTCCAGCGGCAAGCTCGACACCTATTCCTTGGCCGAACGGCGATTGCGCTACGATCGCACGCGCAAATTCGACGCCGAGATAGCCGCTTGGAACCGGGATCGCCTGTCGCCGCAAGAGCAGCTTTCCTACGACATTGTGCGCTGGGGATATGCACGACGGCTTGCGGACGAGAAATACCCATGGCTGGGTGCCAACGGGAAGCCGTATCCGGTCGAGCAGGCCTTTGGCATCCAGAAGAATCTGCCGAACTTCTTGTTGTCGACGCATCAGATAAAAAATGCGCGCATGGCGCGCCATTATGTGATGCGTCTCAGCGCGCTTGGCCCCGTGCTGGATGCTGTGCGGGGCGATATCGCGCGCCAAGCTACGCTCGGCGTGATTGCGCCGGATTTCATCATTGACGATTCCATCGAACAGATGACGGCGTTCATTGCGCCGGATCCGGCCCGCAATCCACTGATCGGCCATCTCGAGGAGAAGACGGCTGCTCTTGGAATGGACGGCGATGACCGCGACACGCTCAAATCCGAGGCGGTGTCTGCGATGAGCGGTGTTGTTTATCCCGCATATCGGCGGCTGATCGCGGAAGAACAGTCCTTGCGCGAGCGCGCAACGCACGATGCGGGCGTTTGGCGGCTTCCCGATGGTGATGCCTATTACGCCGATCAACTCAAAACACTTACCTCTACCGATATGTCGCCGGATGAGATTCACGCCTACGGCCTGAGCGAGGTCGCGCGCATCACGGCCCGCATGGATGTCGTTCTCGGTTCCGTCGGTCTACTAGAAGGAACTGTTGGAGAGCGGATGGACGTGCTGATGTCCGATCCGCGGTTCCTCTATCGCAATGATGCGGCGGGCCGTGAGGCCATGCTGGCGCGTTACCGGCAAATTCTTGGCCGCGTGAAGATGTTGTTGCCAAAATATTTTGCGCATATTCCCAAAATCCCGCTTGAGGTGCGCCGCGTGCCTGTCTTTGCCGAAAAAGGGTCCGCAGGAGCCTATTACGAGCGCCCCTCGCTGGATGGTTCTCGGCCCGGCATCTTCTTCGCGAATTTGCGCAATCCGGCGGAAACGCCGATGTGGGCGATGCCGACGCTGGCGTATCACGAGGGCCTTCCCGGTCACCATATGCAACTTGCCACCGCGACGGAGATCACGGATTTGCCGCTCAGCCGGCGCATGGGCTACCTGCCGGCCTATGGCGAAGGTTGGGCGCTCTATTCCGAACATCTCGCGAAAGACATGGGACTTTATGACGGCGATCCTTACGGCGATCTCGGAAGGCTTCAGGCCGAACTGTTCCGCGCGGTGCGGTTGGTGGTCGATACCGGCATCCACGCCAAGCGCTGGTCGCCCGAACAGGCGATCGCCTATATGCAGTCGACAACGGGCATGGCGAACTCCGATGTAACCGCCGAAATCGAGCGCTATGTCGTATGGCCTGGACAAGCCTGCGCATACAAGATCGGCATGAAGACAATTCTGGGCCTGCGCGAGCAAGCGATGTCGAAACTCGGTCCCCGGTTCGATATCAAGCAATTCCATACGGTAATTCTGGAAAATGGGGCTATGCCGCTTTGGCTTCTGCAGAAAAATGTGGATGCCTGGATTGCCGGGAAAGAGGGACTTTCGGCGGAATCAAGCTTGGCGCATTAGGGATGTTGCGGAGCATTGTCTTGCTCGGGAATGGCTGTGTACCTACACTTGGGACGTTATCAGCCGGGGGACAGGGGACATGCGGTTAAGCATATTTGCGAGCATCGTTTTTGTGTGCACCGCCGCCGTCGCCAACGCAGGCGAGGGCCCCACCCCAAGTAACATGCAGCTCGCCTATTTCCAGACCCGCTCGATTTTTCATGCCGGGCTGCGCGACAACCACACGATTGCAATGACCTTTGATGACGGCCCCAACGCCAACACGGCGGCGGTGCTGGATGTGCTCAAGGCAAACAACATCAAGGCGACGTTCTTTATTGTCGGAAAGATGGCGCATGCCCATCCCCAGATGCTGGCGCGCATCGCGGCGGAAGGACATCTTCTCGCCAATCACAGTGCCAGCCATCCCGAACTGACGAGCAAATTCGATACCGATCCCAACACGCTAATTTATCAGTTGAGGGACGTTCACGACCAGATCGCGCCACTAATGAAGCAGACCGACAAACTCTATTTCCGCGCGCCTTACGGCTATTGGCGTTCGGCGCATGCAGCCATCCTTAACGCCGATCCGGTGCTGCGCAATTATGTCGGACCTATCTATTGGGACGCCGGTGGCGATATCTCAATGCGAGACGGGTACATCATGAGTTCCGCCGACTGGGACTGCTGGCACCACAAGTGGTCGGCGCATACATGCGCCAAGGGCTATCTTCGCGAGATTCGGCGCGATAATGGCGGCGTGGTGCTGATGCACTGCATTCACACTCAGTCCGGCGATCTGGTCGCGGAAGTTGTGCCGCCGCTGCTCGAAGAAGGGTACAATTTCGTGCGTCTGGATCAGGTTCCGGAATACAAGCAATACGAGACGCCGCAATCGGCGCCCGTGGTCGCCGATGCTCGGACGATTCGTGACGCTTCGCTGATATCGTTCCGCAGCGCGAAATAGATAGGCGGCAACTGTCGGCGCTGCAAAGGCGCATTGGTTGGCGGACAGGGTGGGATTCGAACCCACGAAACCCTCACGGGTTTGCCGGTTTTCAAGACCGGTGCCTTCAACCGCTCGGCCACCCATCCTCGCGGCACCATGAATTACTTGGGGCGCAGGAGAAGCGCAAGCGCCCGCTGTCGCAGCCTCGTGGCGCCGGGCTACTTTGCCTTTTGCGGGGGCGTTGTCGTGACGATCGGCGTAGTATTCACCATATAGGAGGCGATTACGTCGGTGAGCGTGTCGCGCTCGTCGCACCCGGAGGGGCAAAGCGATGCCAGCGTTTTCAATTCGCCATCGGCCGAAGGCAAATCGCGCATCAGCAGATAGAGCTTGCCCATATATTCATGCAGCAGTTTGTTGCGCGGATCGATCTTCGCCGCCTTTTGATAGTAGCCGAGCGCCTTTGTGAACTCGTCCGATCTTTTGTTTTCCGGCAAATCCGACCCGATCATGCGGTGGGAAAAGCCAAGGTAGAGCAGCGTGACCGAGTTGTCGGGATTTTTGGCGAGCGCGAGTTCCAAATGTGGGATGGCGTCCGCGAATTTCGATTGCTTTACAAGGTCGGCACCGGTCGCCAACTCGTCCGCATTTTTGGCAGGTTCATTTGGGGAAATCTTATGTTCCGATTTCAGTTCGTCATAGGCGCGGTCCACATTTCTTGCATCCTGAGGGCTGCCGCCCACCCCGCCGCCAACGCCTCCTTCCATCTGAGCAAGGGCAGGCACGCCGGCCCCGGCTAGCATTGCCGTCGCAACGGCCAAAAACAGATGTTTGCGCATGGAATTCCCCGTTAATCTCGGTGGTTCGCGGCACTCCGCCCTAATGGTATTATTTATCATATAATGCCTCGATGCGCAGTTCAACTTCGCGCGATGTCGTGCCGAGTTGTTTTCGTCGTCGTTTTACGATCAATGCATCGAGCGGCGAATCCTTCACGCTCTCGGGGATTGCGAAGTTCCACAATTCGGCGATGATTTTTGGTGAGATGCGCAAGTTGCCAAGATGCGGAACATTCGCTCTATCAGCGCCTCTCAGGTCCGCCGCGGTCTGAATACCGATGGCTCCGGCCAATGGCGCAGAGTAGAAAAATTCGGTTACGAGGGCGGCCGGGAAGGTTGAGCCGACTAGGGCCATCGTTTACTCTCTCTTATCCGAATGGGACTTGATTCGTTTTGATGAATCGATCGCTGCAACAGGGTTGCGTCGTGATCGCGCTCGGCACGCTGGCCGCCGGCTGCGCGTCTTCGCCGGAGCGCGAGAGTCCAGTGCGCGTGCCGCCGAATGCCGGCGTCTACAAGATCGGCAATCCCTATCAGATCGGCGATACTTGGTACTATCCGCGCGAACAGCCGGATTACGACGAGACCGGTATTGCCTCCTGGTATGGCCCGACGTTTTACGGCCACCCGACGGCAGACGGCGAAATCTTCGACGCGGAAGCGCTGACGGCGGCCCATCGCACCTTGCCTCTGCCGGTGAATGTGCGTGTCACAAACCTCGATAATGGAAAGTCCCTTGTCCTGCGTGTGAACGACCGCGGACCGTTCGCCAAGAGCAGAATTATCGACGTCTCCGAGCGCGCGGCGAAATTGCTTGGCTTTTATGGGGCCGGTACAGCGAAGGTGCGTGTCACCTATCTGGCGCGTGCCGATCTGCCCACCGGGCGGCCCCAGCCGTTTGGCGTGGATACGCCTCCCGCCGTGGCTAGTGCGATTCCGGCCGTTCCAACGCCCGATGTCGCTTCTGCTCCACTTGCCCCGCTTCCAGGCGCGGCGGTCGAGGCACAGGCTCCAATAAGCGTGCTGCCGGAGCCGCCCGCGGCGGATGCCTTGATGCCGTCGGGAGACCCGGCAGGCCTGCCGACCGGACAGGTGACCAAAGTTCCCGTGCCGGCGATAACCCATCTCTATGTTCAGGCCGGAGCCTTCAGTTCCTATCAGAATGCCCAGCGTCTGGCGGCGCGCATCGGCTCGGGCATGAAAATTTCGGCCATACAACGAAACGGTCAAACGCTGTATAGGGTGCGTCTTGGTCCGTTCAATGCCACAAACGACGCCAACTCCGCCCTGCAAACGGTCACCAGCCAAGGCGGCAACGACGCGCATATCGTGGTCGACCAATAAGAGTTGATCGCCGTCTATCCGGGAGTTTTTTCATGCCGCGACTGCGCGCTTTGTTTCTCGTTTTTTCGTTTCTCGGCGCCGTAAGCGCCGTTCCCGCATGCGCCGAAATGAGCACGAGCGCGGAGCACGCGCTTTTGATGGACGCCGCCACGGGGCAGGTGCTGTGGGCGAAGGACGGCTTCACGCCGATGCCGCCCGCATCCATGAGCAAGTTGATGACGGTGGATCTTCTGTTCCAGCGTCTCAAGGACGGACGCGTGAAGCTGACTGACACCTTTCCGGTTTCCGAACGTGCCTGGCGCACCCAGGGATCGAAGATGTTCGTCGGTATGGGATCGCAAATCGCGGTGCAGGATCTGATCCGCGGCATCATCATACAGTCGGGCAACGATGCGTGCGTCGTGGTCGCCGAAGCACTCGGCGGAACGGTCGAAGGCTTCGTCGACATGATGAACCGCCGCGCGAAGGAGCTGGGACTGAAGAATTCGCACTTCGTCAACCCAGACGGACTTCCCGACCCGCCGGGCCAGTTGATGTCGGCTTATGATCTGGCGGTGCTGGCGCGGCATCTGACGCAGGATTATCCCGCCTATTATCATTTTTTCGGTGAGCGGGACTTCACCTGGAACGGCATCCATCAACCCAACCGCAACATGGTGATCGAGAAATTTCCCGGCGCCGACGGACTGAAAACCGGTCACACCGATGCGGCGGGCTATGGCGTGACGGCTTCGGCGGTCCAGGACGGCCATCGCTTGATCCTGGTGCTGAACGGACTGCGCTATCCCGATCTGGACAAGGACAGCCCTGCGAAACAGGACTGGATTGCCGAACAGCGCCGTGGCGAGGAAGCCGCGCGCGTACTTGGCGTGGCATTCCGCGAATTTCGCTCTTATCCATTGTTCAAGGCGAACGAGATCGCGGGCACGGCCCGGGTTTGGGGCGGCAGCAAAAGCACCGTGGCCGTGACCGCCGGCAAGCCGATTGCCGTGACGCTGCAAGTCGATTCCCGTCCGAATATGAAAGTGTCGCTGCACTATAATGGGCCGTTGCAGGCGCCTATCGCGCAAGGTCAGCAAGTGGGCACGCTGAGCATTACGGCTCCTGACTTTCCCAGAATGGTTGTTCCCCTCTATGCTGCCGAAAGCGTGCCGCGTGCCGGGATATTCGGACGGATGATCATGGGTCTAAAGGCGCTCATCTCCGGCAAGCATAAGCAATGACGAAAAAGCCCAGCCGCTTTATCACGCTGGAAGGCGGCGAGGGCGCCGGAAAGTCCACCCAGGCTCGAAGACTTGCGGCGGCGCTTGAGGCGCGCGGCGTCGCCTGCATCATCACCCGCGAGCCAGGCGGGTCGCCGGGCGCGGAGGATATCCGCAAGCTTCTGGTGCAGGGCGAGCCGGGACGCTGGTTTCCACTGACGGAAACGCTGCTGCTCTACGCCGCGCGGGCCGATCATGTGGAGCGCACGATCAAACCGGCGCTGGCGAAGGGGCAATGGGTTGTTTGTGACCGTTTTTCGGATTCCTCCTATGCATATCAAGGCGCGGGCAGGGGGCTGGACCGCGAAACAATCCGGCGGATCGAATCCGTGGCAATCGGCGACTTCAAGCCGGATTTCACCCTTGTCCTCGATCTGCCTTCCGAAGAAGGGCTAAAGCGCGCCAACAAGCGCGCCGGAAACGAGATGCGCTTCGAAGGTTTCGATGCCGCATTTCACGAAAGACTGCGCAAGGCTTTCCTCGACATCGCTAAGCGCGCGCCGATGCGTTGCGCGGTGATTGACGCGACGCTGAGCGAAGACGAGGTCGCCGATGCGATCTTCCAATCCGTTGCCGCGCGATTTGCGCTAAAGTAACGCCATGGCAAAGCGAGCCCGCCCGCCCGTCGAAGTTGATCCCGCCGAAGACGCCGCACATCCGCGCCGCTCGACGCGGCTGATCGGGCAGGACGCCCCGCTCGCCATCGTTTCGCGCGCGATCCGCAGCGGACGGCCGCCGCAGGCCTGGCTGATCTGCGGCCCGCCGGGCGTCGGCAAGGCGACTTTTGCTTATCGCGTGGCGCGTTACCTCCTGGCCTATGGCGCGACCGATCAAGGCCCCGCCGATCTGAGCGTGCCGCAACACGACGCCGCAGCGGCGCAAGTGGCCGCCGGATCGCATCCCGGGTTGCTTTTGCTCAAGCGCGGCAATGATCCGGGCACCGGCAAGCCGATGACCGTGTTGTCGGTCGGCGAGGTGCGAAAACTCTCCGGCTTCTTCGGCATGACATCGGGCGCGGGCGGCTGGCGCATCGCGCTGGTCGATAGCGCCGACGACATGAACGACGCCGCGGCCAACGCGCTGCTCAAGCTGCTCGAAGAGCCGCCGTCGCGCGCCATGCTGCTGGTGCTGTCGAACACGCCCGGCCGATTGCTGCCGACCATCCGCTCGCGCTGCCAACGCATCAACCTTAGACCGCTGAACGCATCCGACATGGAGGCGGAGATCGCGCGCCAACTCCCCGAGCTTGACGCCAAAGAGCGCGCCGCGCTGGTGCGGCTGTCGGGCGGATCGCTGGGCGCTGCGTTGCAGCTGGCCGGTGGGGAGGGCCTCGCCCTCGCACAACAGGCCGACAAGCTGATCGATGCGGCAGCATCGCCGGATGTTCTCGCATTGCTCGCGTTGGCCGACAGGTTGTCGCGCATTGCCGACGGGCTCGACATGCTTGGCGGATTTTTGACGCAAGCCTTGACCGAGCGCATTCGCGCCCGCGCGATGGCGGGTCAGCCTCGCCTCGACCGCTGGGTTGCCGCGCTGGAACAACTGAACAGAAGTTTCGCGCGCACCGACGCGCTGCATCTCGATCCGCGCCAGACGCTGCTGGGTGCGGCGCGCGAACTGGGCGCGGCGACACGGCGCGCGGGAGCGGTTTAGGATAGCGCATGCTGGTCGATAGCCATTGCCATCTGGAATTTCCCGATTTCGCGCCGGAGATCGACGCCGTCATGGCGCGCGCCAAGGAGGCTGGCGTGGATGTTTGCCTCAGCATCGGCACCAAGCTCGAAACCTTCCCGCGCGTGCGCGAGACGGCGGCGCGCTTCGACAATGTATGGTGCTCGGTCGGCGTCCATCCGCACGAGGCGGACAAGGAACCGTTGACCAGCGCCGCGCCGCTGATCGCGCTCACCAAGGATCCCAAGGTTGTCGGCATCGGCGAAACGGGCCTCGATTATTACTACGATCATTCCGTGCGCGCCGCGCAGGCGACGAACTTCCGCGCCCACATAGACGCCGCGCGCCAAACCGGGCTGCCGCTGATCGTCCATACGCGTGACGCGGAGGACGACACCATCGCCATCCTGCGCGAGGAAATGGCGGCGGGCGCCTTCAGCGGTGTGCTGCATTGCTTCACCGGAACACAAGCGTTGGCCGACGCGGCGCTGGACCTCGGCTTTTACATTTCTGCCTCCGGCATCATGACATTCAAGAACGCGGAACCGTTGCGCGCCGTGCTCAAGGGCGTGCCGCTCGACCGGCTTTTGGTGGAAACCGACTCGCCATACCTCGCGCCCATTCCCCATCGCGGTAAGCGCAACGAACCTTCCTTTGTCGCGCACACTGCGCGTGCGCTTGCCGAGCTCAAAGGCGTCGCGTTTGAAGAGCTGGCGGCGGCCACCAGCGAAAATTTCTTCCGTCTTTTCACAAAAGTATCCCGCCCGTCATGACGGACAAATTTGAAATCACCATCCTCGGCTGCGGCTCCTCGGGCGGTGTGCCCAGGCTTGGCGGACCGGACGGCGCCGGAAACTGGGGCGTGTGCGATCCCACCAATCCGAAGAACCGCCGCACGCGATGCTCGGTGCTGGTACAGCGCAAATCCGACGCGGGCACGACGGCGGTCCTTGTCGACACCGCGCCGGACATGCGCGAACAGCTTTTGCGCGCCCGCGTTTGCGACCTGGATGGCGTGCTCATCACGCACGATCACGCCGATCAGCTTCACGGATTGGACGATCTGCGCCAGGTGGCGCAGCACCAGCGCCGCCGCGTGAATGTCTATGCCGACGCCCGAACGGGCGAGGCTATTTTGAATCGTTTCTCCTATTGTTTTGTGCAGCCCGAAGGCAGCGGTTACCCGCCCATCGGAAAGATGCACACCATCGGCGAACCGTTCGCGCCCTTTGAGATCGCAGGGGCAGGGGGCGCGGTGCCCGTTTTGGCCTTCGGCCAGCGCCACGGGCAGATGCGCTCGCTCGGTTTCCGCTTCGGGCCGATTGCCTATTCCTCGGACGTAAACGCCTTGGACGACGAGGCATTCGCGGCGCTCGAGGGCGTGGAATGCTGGATCGTGGACGCGTTACGTTATGCGCCGCATTGCAGCCACGCCCACGTGGCGCAAACGCTGGAATGGATCGCGCGCCTCAAGCCCAAGCGCGCGGTGTTGACGAACCTCCATGTGGATCTCGATTACGCAATCCTGAAACGCGAACTGCCGCCGGGCGTCGAGCCGGCTTATGACGGCATGACGCTGGAAGCGGCGCTGTAGACGTTCGCAATTCGCGGGATTTAACGGATATGGGGATTCGACCTTGCCGGTTCAAGGGGCGCGCGGAAATAATTTTTGGGTGTGGAGTTTAGCGGCCCTGGTGGCGGAAATTCTGGGTTTTCTTGGGTGCGAATTTGCCGGCCTTGCCGGTGAAGCCGCCCGTCGTCTTCGGCGGTTCGTTCAGCAAGAGCGCGGCCTGCTTTTGGGCGGCTTCCTTGCGTCTGGCGATCTCCTGCGGCGAGATCGGGCGGTTTTTCTTCGAATTGCTCATCGAGGCGGTCCCGGGAATTTCGGCGCAGAAGATACATCCAACCGGCGCCGCGAAATAGGCCAAAAGGCGGCTAAAGGCGATAAGGATGAGACCGTAAGTCCTGCAGTATAGTTCTAATACATTGTTTTCATTATACAATTTTCCTGTCAGACCTGTAAATGTGCTGGCGGCAGCCGTAATCGCATCTTCCCCGTGGCGCGCGCCGCTTCCAGACACCGATCCTCTATAATATACGAAGGAAAGCTTTGTAGTTATCCTTCATAACTGCTAAGCAGTGAGTCATGGACAGACAGCCCAGTGATCGCGGCACCGCGCGCGCGGCAGCGTTGGCAACCGAACTTCGTTCGGTGATCGGCAAGTTGAAGCGGCGGTGGCGCGAGCAGGCGAATCTGGGAGATTTCACATCATCCCAGCTGTCGGTGCTGAGCCGCCTCGAGCGAGAGGGATCGGCGACGGTGACAAGTCTGGCGCGCGCCGAGGGCATGCGGCCGCAATCCATGGGCGCCATCGTCTCGGCGTTGGAGGAAGCGGGAGTCATCAGCGGAAAGCCCGACCCGTCGGATGGACGGCAAACGGTCTTATCGCTGACCGCTGCCTTCCAAAAAAAGGTCAAGGCGCGCCGAGCAGCGACGGAGGATTGGCTGTCGGCAATCATTCAAACCAAACTCGCCCCGGCGGAGCAGGAAGAACTCGCGAACGGCGTCGAACTGCTTAAGCGCCTTGTCGATCCCTAACTATTCCGACATCCGCAGCACGGCAGCCGTAATCCCGATCGTTCGCAGGAGAACATCATGACAGTCACCACCATCGATCCCATGACCGCCCTTATCGTCATCGATCTGCAAAAAGGCATCGCCGCGCTGCCGGTCGCGCATCCCATCACGGACGTCGTGAAGCGCTCGCGCGCGCTGGCCGACGCTTTCCGTAGCCATGGCCTTCCCGTCGTGCTGGTCAACGTGGCTGGAGGTGCGCCCGGCAGAACCGAACGGCCGCGCAGGACCGAGCCGTTTCCCGCCGGATGGACCGACCTCATCCCCGAACTCAACCAGCAACCATCCGACATAATCGTAACGAAGCGGACATGGGGCGCGTTCGCCAGCACGAACCTCGAAGAGCAACTGAAAGCGCTTGGTGTTACGCAGGTCGTGCTCAGTGGCGTTGCCACCAGCGCCGGCGTCGAGTCCACCGCGCGTCAGGCCTATGAGCAAGGGTTCAACGTCACCCTTGCCATCGACGCGATGACGGATATGAGCGCGGATGCCCATCTTAACAGCATCGCTCGCATTTTCCCGAAGTTGGGAGAGACCGGCACGACGCAAGAAATTATCGATCTTCTGAACACAAGGAACACATAACGATGGATTGGACTCATCTGGACTGGCTTCATCTGGTTTCTTATTTCTTTGGCGGCGCATTTCTCGCCAATGCCGTGCCGCATTTCGTCAGCGGCATCATGGGACGCCCATTTCAAAGCCCTTTCGCGAAACCGCCGGGCGAGGGCCTGTCGTCTTCCACCGTCAACGTGCTGTGGGGATTTCTCAATCTTGCCGTCGGGTATGTTCTGGTGTGCCGCGTCGGCAGTTTCGATTTGCGCGCCACGGATGAAATCATTGCTCTGGGATTGGGCATTCTTTTCATGGGTATCGTATCGGCGCGCGGCTTCGGGCGTTTCAACGGCGGCAACGCCCCGCGAAACCCCTGAGCCCGATGAAGGGCACCTTTCGCTCGCTGCGAAACCACAATTATCGCGTCTGGGCGGCCGGCGCGATCATATCCAATATCGGCACGTGGATGCAGCGCACCGCGCAGGATTGGCTGGTGCTTACCCAACTGACCCACAAAAACGCGACGGCGGTCGGCATTGTCATTGCGCTCCAGTTCGCCCCTCAACTGCTGCTGCTCCCGGTAACTGGCTTTGCCGCCGATCATCTCGACCGCCGCAAGCTTGTGATCGCGACACAGGCCGCCATGGGCGTGCTGGCGTTGGGCCTTGGCATCCTCACCGTCACCGGGCTGGTGCAGTTGTGGCATGTCTATGTCTTTGCATTTCTGCTTGGTTGCGCCGGCGCCTTCGATTTACCCGCGCGCCAGACCTTTGTCTCGGAATTGGTCGGGGAGGCGGACCTGTCGAACGCCGTGGGGCTGAATTCAACCTCATTCAACGCCGCGCGGATGATCGGCCCCGCCATCGCGGGCGTTCTCATCGCCGCCGTCGGCACCGGCTGGGTATTTCTCATCAACGCGGCGTCGTTTGCGGCCGTGCTCGGCTCACTCGCTCTGTTGCGGATCGGCGAACTTCATGTGAGGGCCAGAACCCCGGCAAAGCGCGGAAGCCTTGTCGAAGGCTTTCGCTATGTCTGGAATCGGCCAGACCTCAAGGCGATCATGGTCATGCTGTTTCTGATCGGCACGTTCGGACTGAACTTCCCGATCTTCATTTCCACCATGTCGGTCATGGTGTTTCATGCGGGTGCCAGTCAGTACGGACTTCTGACATCGATCATGGCGATCGGATCGGTTATCGGCGCATTACTCGCCGCACGGCGTGAGAAACCGGACATTGCGCTTCTTTGCGTGGGCGCCGCGATTTTCGGCTTCGGTTTCTCGCTGGCCGCCGTGATGCCCAATTATTGGCTTTTCGGCATGGCGCTCATTGTCATCGGGATTTCCGCTCAAACCATCACGACCTCATCAATCAGCCTCGTGCAATTATCGACCGATCCCAATATGCGCGGGCAGGTGATGGCGATACTCCTCGCCATCGCTTTGGGTGGCACGCCCGTCGGCGCGCCGATCGTGGGATGGGTCGCCGACACTCTTGGGCCACGCTGGGCCTTGGGCATCGCTGCCGCCGCAGGCATGGGCGCGGCGATGGTCGGGCTGCGTTACCTCTGGAAGGTCCGTTATCTACCTCTGCATGCCGATGCGGCTAGCCATTAAGTCCTGGGGCGGGGGGTAGACCGGCCTCTTTCCGACCGGCCGCAAGATATCGGTCACGATGTAGCCGCGCGATTTAAGGCGCGCGGTTTCCGCGTTTAGCTCGCTCTCGCTGTACATGATGGATAGCCCGGCATTCCCGGTGCGCGGGTCGCGATATAGGACCCTGTAGCTGTAACGCATGGCAGCAATCCGCTCTAAAGTTTACGCCGGTTATTTGGCAAAGTTGAACTGACATCGTGGGGCCAAATCGAGCCTCGGAATCTACTCAAGTTGCTGGAAGTGCGTAGGGAATATGGAACGCGATGCTATCGCACACATGGGAACATCGCCATGTAATGCCATGTAATTTCCCATAATATATCTTATACGAAATAATTGCGGTACGGCCAGGGGCGCCGGCGATGGTCAGTATGGCTTCTCGCCTATCATGTTTCCGGGCGGGCTATAGCGGCACACCAGGATGTCTCTGCCATTTCCGGTCGCCTCCGCACAGCCGACTTCGGTCGTGGTTCGCCAAACGACTTGTGTGAAATGCCCCACGACATGCGGCCCGTCCGGCGTGAACGGGCCATACTGGAAGAACTCCTGCTCATCGGCCCAAGCCTTGACCATCTCTTCGGGTTCATAGGCGCCGGCGGTGCCGATCCAGAGGTTCTCACCCTCGCCCGGACGCGTGTTTCTGGGGCTGTGCTGAAATTTGCCCGATTTGGCCATGGCATCAGCCCAAACCGCGGCGTGCGCCGCAAGCGTCTCGCTCCAGGCAAGTCTGGGAATCCCCTGCGCGACCCGCTCGCCATTGTGGGCCGCCAAGACGCGCTTGGCGAAAAGCGACAACGGCGCCGCGCCGCTGGAGGCCGTTGCCATCAAGGATGCCACCAGAACCGACATCGCGATCGCTGCTGCTGATCTCATTTCTTCCACCATCACTGCCCATGACCGGCCAAATCATCTCAAAATGCGCCGATTTTGTCTCGCGAAGAGCTTGGTAAACGGATTTGATCTTGACCTTGTCCCAGGGGCCGGTCTCACACACCTCAGGGTCGATGAAAGAGTTCGCTGTGACAGACGCTTATCTCAGTCCCTCCGAGGCCGCCTGCCGTCTGGGCGTCAGCACCAAGGCGCTGCGCCTTTACGAGCGCCATGGCCTTGTATCGCCCCTGCGCAATGCCGGGGGCTGGCGCGCCTATGGTCCTGCGCAGATCGCCCGCCTCCACCAAGTCCTGGCTCTGAAAAGCCTGGGCCTGGCGTTGGCGCGCATCGCGGAGCTGCTGTCGGGCCGTTTGGCATCGCTCGATGCTTTGCTGGCGCTGCAGGAACAAGCGCTGGCGGGCGACCGCAGCCGCGTGGACCGGGCGCTGGCCCTGGTGCGGGCAGCACGGGCCAAACTCGCCAAGGGCGAAACGCTTTCCATCGACGATCTCACCACCCTGACGACGGAGACGACGATGACGACCAAGCCTACGGACGAAGAGATGAAAGCGATTTTCGACCCCCTCATCGAAAAGCACTACACGCCTGAGGACCGCGCAAAACTCGCCGAGCGCAAATTTGATCAAGCCGAAACAACTAAAGCCTGGGATGGATTGATCGCCGAGGCAAAGGTGTTAGCCGCGAAGGGAAATCCCGGCTCGCCGGGGGCTCTTGATTTGGCGCGGCGCTGGCGGGCGCAGGTGGACAAGTTCACTGGCGGCGATCCTGTGCTGGCGCAAAAAGGAGCCGCGGTCTGGACCGATGCCATGTGCGATCCCAAGACTGCGCCGAAACTCCCGATGGACCTCGAGGTTATGGGCTTCATCAGTCTCGCGATGGCGAAGTTGAAGAACAGCGAATAGGGAACTGCCGGGAGCATCCCTACTCGCCATTCGCACTTCGCTGTTGTTTGATCCCGCGCATGGAAAAATTGAGTCGCCCCAACGATATCGAATCGCTTCTTGAGATCATGCGGCGGCTGCGCGCCGGCTGCCCGTGGGACCGCGAGCAGACCTTCGAGACCATCGCGCCTTACACCATCGAGGAAGCCTATGAGGTCGCGGGCGCCATCGAGGACGGCGATTGGGTCCATCTGAAGGACGAGCTGGGCGATCTGCTGTTCCAAGTGGTGTTCCATGCGCGGATGGCGCAGGAGCGCGGGCTGTTCGATTTCGGGGATGTCGTGGCGGCTGTCACAGGCAAAATGACCCGCCGCCATCCGCATGTGTTCGGTGACAAGATCACGCCGGAATCCGCCACGGCGCAGACCGTGGCGTGGGAAGAAACCAAGCGCGCCGAACGCGCCGCCAAGCATGCCAGCCTGCTGGATGATGTGCCGCGCGCCCTGCCCGCGTTGCTGCGTGCGGAAAAACTTCAGAAGCGCGCCGGAAGCGTCGGATTCGATTGGGATAGCGCCCCCAAGGTGGTGGAGAAAATCGCCGAGGAAGCCGCCGAGATTGTCGAGGCGCAAGCCGAAGGCGCCGGACCAGGCAAGATCGAAGAAGAAGTCGGCGATCTGCTGTTCGCGGTCGCCAATCTGGCGCGGCATCTGAAGGTCGATCCCGAGAAGGCGCTGCGCGCGGCCAACGCGAAATTCGTCCGCCGCTTCCGCTTCATCGAGGCCGAGCTAGCGGCCCGCGGCACGACGCCCGCAGCCGCCAGCCTGGACGACATGGAAGCGCTTTGGATTGCGGCGAAGAACACGGAAACCTAGACCGCTCACGCCTCATCCACATATCCCCTGCCGGATGATTCACATCAACTATCGGCGTCAACACCCTGCTCTAGCGTTATTTTATCGCCGAAACGGCTGGTGAATTTTTCGGCTTCCTGTGGATGAATGCTGAGCATCAGGACCATGCCGCCGCGCGGTTTGTCGTGCCGTGAGAGCACTTGGCCATGACGATAGACCCAAGCCAGCCCCTCCCCGTCGGACGGCGCAAGTACAAGGCGCAGCTTGATGTTGCCACCTGTCAACACGGCCTCGAAACGCTGCCGAAGAATTTCCAGCCCCTCGCCGGTACGCGCCGACACCGCGACAGACGCATCGGCGCGCGCGGCGGTACGGGCCTCAAGCCCCATGGCAACATCTGGTTCCAAGAGGTCGATCTTGTTGAGGATTTCTACAAAGGCGCGCTCGCGGCCCGGCTCGACGCCCAATTCGGCCAGCACCTTCAGGACGTCGGCCTTCTGCGCTTCGGTTTCGAGATGGGCGGCGTCTCGGACATGGGCGATGATGTCGGCCTCCAGCACCTCCTCCAGCGTGGCGCGGAAGGCGGCGACCAGCTCGTGCGGCAGGTCGGCGATGAAGCCGACGGTATCCGACAGCACCGCCCGCGTCCCGCCCGGCAGAGCGGATGCCGCGCATGGTCGGGTCGAGCGTAGCGAACAGCAGATCCTTCGCCAGCACGTCGGCCTTGGTCAGCGCATTGAATAGGGTCGACTTGCCCGCATTGGTGTAGCCGACCAGCGCGATCACCGGATACGGCACGCGCTTGCGCGCCCGGCGCTGGAGGCCGCGGGTGCGCTTGACGCTTTCGAGGTCTTTCTTGATGCGAATAATCCGATCGCCGATCAGGCGGCGGTCGGTTTCGATCTGGGATTCGCCCGGCCCGCCCAGGAAGCCGAAGCCGCCGCGCTGGCGCTCCAAATGGGTCCAGGACCGCACCAGGCGGCTGCGCTGATAGGACAGATGGGCCAGCTCCACCTGAAGCCGGCCTTCGCGGGTGCGCGCCCGTTCCCCGAAGATTTCCAGGATGAGCGCGTTGCGGTCGAGGACCTTGGCTTTCCATTCGCGCTCCAGATTGCGCTGCTGGACCGGCGTGAGCTGGGAATTGACGACGATGACCTCGGGCTCGAGGGCGCGCGCTTCGGCGCCGATCTCCTCGACCTTGCCGCTGCCTATCAGCGTTGCGGGCACCGCGCGGCCGAGCGGCACGATGTGCTGCGCCACCACGTGAAGGCCGATGGCGGCGGTCAGCCCGACGGCTTCGGCCAGACGCGCCTTCGCATCGCGGTCGAGCGTATCCGCCGCTTTGCGCGACTTGAGTTCGACATGGACGACGAACGCCGTGCGCGGAATGGAAACATTATCGTTCGACGTGGCCGGGCCTACGCGCTGTCGCCCACGATTTCCTGCTCTTGGAGCTGGATCGGCCCCATCGGCATCACGGTCGAGATCGCGTGCTTGTAGACGAGCTGGGCTTGCCCGTCGCGACGCAGAAGCACGCAGAAATTGTCGAACCAAGTGATGTTTCCTTGAAGCTTGACGCCGTTGACGAGGAATATCGTCACCGACGACTTGCTCTTGCGAACGGCATTGAGAAACGTGTCTTGCAGGTTTTGTTGTTTTTCGCTCATTGATTTTTACCCGTCTGCGTTTATTGGCTCCGCGGCCCCCGCGAAGCAGTTGTCGCAGCATCATAGGGCCGATTGCTGCGGTTGCGAAAGTCCTGAACGATATTATGGGGTTTGCGGCGGTCTCATTGCGGCAGTTTTTGCGATCTCTGTGCGTAAAGCTCCATGATCCGGCGGGTCAGCGGGCCGGGCTTTCCGTTACCCACAGCTTTGCCGTCGATTGTGACAATCGGAACCGCGCCGCCGGTGGCGGAGGTCAGAAAAGCCTCCCGCGCGGATGCCGCCTCGGAAGGCGTAAACCGCCGCTCGACAACGGGGATTTGCGCCGCACCGGCGACTTCCAGAACGACGCGGCGCGTCACGCCCGGCAAGATGGCGTGGCTGAGTTCACGCGTGACGATGGCGCCGGCACTATCCACGATCCACGCTGTGGTCGAGCCGCCCTCGGTAACAAATCCATCAGGATCGATCAGCCATGCCTCGAAGGCCCCTGCCCGTTTCGCGGCGGTCTTGGCGAGCAGATTTGCCAGAAGCTGGGTCGATTTGACGTCGCAGCGTCCCCAGCGCTCGTCGGGCGCGGTGACGACGCCAACGCCGTCGGCATGCCGACGGGCGATGGCATCGGTGTCGATGGCGCGCGCGGTAACGATCAGCGTCGGTTTGGATGCGGGCTTGGGGATGGCGTGGTCGCGCCTGAGCGCCCCGCGCGTAACTTGAAGGTAGAGCAGGCCCTCACCCACCGCATTGCGCCGTGCCGTCTCGGCCATGACGAATTTGAGCGCCTCGCGGCTCATCGGCATCGCCATCTCGATTTCGCCCAGCGAGCGTTCGAGACGGTCGAGATGTTCCTCCTCATCGAGGAAGCGGCCCTCAGCGATGCGGCAGACTTCATAGACGGAATCGCCCAGTTGCAGACCGCGATCCTCTATATGCACCGCCGCCGCGCCGTGGCGCACATATCGTCCGTCGACATAAGCAATGCGCCCGGCAGGACGGCGCCCGTTCCATCCCGTGCTCAAGCGTTGAAGCTTTCCCGTCCGTTTCCGGTCGATCCGACGCCCAGCGATTTGAGCTTTCTGTGCAATGCGGAACGCTCCATGCCGATGAAGGCGGCGGTACGCGAGATATTGCCGCCGAAGCGGTTGATCTGCGCCACCAGATAGTCGCGCTCGAAAATCTCGCGCGCTTCGCGCAGCGGCAGCGAGATGACAAGATCGCTGCGACCCGTCGCGCCCCAGGGCGCCGAGGAACCCAAATCCGACGGCAAGAGGTCGGCGGAGATTGCTTGCGCCGTGTCGTCGGTTGCCAGGATCAACAGGCGCTCCACGATATTGCGCAATTGGCGCACATTGCCCGGCCAGCTATGGGCTTGCAGCACCGCCATGGCGTCGTCGCCGATCTCGCGCATGGCGAGGCCCGACGCCGCCGACAACCGCTTCATGAAATGGGAAACCAGGAGCGGGATGTCGTCGCGCCGTTCGGAGAGCGAGGGCACGCGCACCGGCACGACGTTGAGCCGATGATAAAGGTCCTCGCGAAAACGTCCGGCGGCGATCTCCGGGCGCAGATCGCGCGAAGCCGAAGAGATGATACGCGCATCGACTTGCACGCGCGCGGTGCCGCCGACGCGGGTAAACGTCTGGTCGACCAGGACGCGCAGCACCTTGCCTTGCGTTTCCAGCGGCATGTCCTCGACTTCGTCGAGATAGAGCGTGCCGTTATGCGCAAGTTCCATGAGCCCGATTTTGCGCGGGCCCTCGGTGCTTTCGATCCCGAACAATTCCGCTTCGATGCGCTCCGGCTCCATCGTCGCGCAATTGATGGCGACGAAGGCGTTGCCGGCGCGCCGCGAACGGGCGTGCAGAAGCCGCGCCAGCAATTCCTTGCCCGAGCCCGGCGGCCCCGAGACGAAGACCCGGCTGTTGGTCGGCGCGATCTTTTCAACCGCCTGGCGGATTTGCGACACCGCCGAGGACATGCCCACCAATTCGGTCTCGTCGCCGGCCTTCAGTTTGAGTTCTTCCACCTCGCGCCTGAGGCGCGCGGCCTCGAGCGCGCGGCCGCAGACGTGAATCAGCCGATCCGCCTTGAACGGCTTTTCGACAAAGTCGTAAGCGCCCTTTTTGATCGACGCGACCGCGGTTTCAATCGTGCCATGGCCGGAGATCATCACGATCGGCAAATCGGGCTGCTCGCGCTTGAGCGTATCGAGCACCTGGATACCGTCGAGCCGGCTGCCTTGCAGCCAGATATCGAGCACGATCAGTTGCGGCCTTCTTTGCCGAACCGCGGCGAGCGCGCTGTCGGAGTCGCCCGCAACGCGCGTTTCAAAGCCCTCGTCGCGCAGAATCCCCGCGATCAAGTCGCGAATATCCTCCTCGTCGTCGACGATTAGGATCTCAGACGCGAGTGGCAGTCCGTGCTTGCTCATCCGTTACCCCTTTCTCCCGGGTAATTTTTTGTTTCAAAGGAAACGCCAGCGATACTTGCGCCCCGCGTCCTTCGTCCCCGGCATCCTGCAGAATGATTTCACCGCCATGGTCTTCCATAATCTTGCGCACGATCGCGAGGCCGAGCCCCGTGCCTTTCGCGCGCGTCGTGACATAAGGCTCGGTCAGCCGGTGGCGGTGCTCCGCCGGCAGCCCGATGCCGTTGTCCAAAATCTTAAAGGCGATCCGCGAATCTTCGGTCTCGATCGTCACCGAGATGCGGCCCTTGGTGTCGTCGCCCGCCGTATGGCGCGCGGCGATGCTTTCCGTTGCGTTCTTCAGCACATTGGTCAGCGCCTGGCTGACAAGCCTGCCGTCGGCTTCGAACCACACCATTTCCTTCGGGGCATGGGTCTCGAACGTGATTTGCGGCTGGCCTACGCGCTGCAGGAACACGGCTTGCTGCAACAGCTCCTGCGCGCATTCGCGCCGCATGATGGGGGTGGGCATACGCGCAAAGGACGAGAACTCGTCCACCATGCGCCCGATGTCGCCGACCTGCCGGATGATGGTGTCGGTGCATTGCTCGAACACTTCACGGTCCACCCCGGCGACGCCGCTATATTTTCGCTTGAGCCGTTCGGCGGAAAGCTGGATCGGGGTGAGCGGATTCTTGATCTCGTGGGCGATGCGCCGGGCCACATCCGCCCAGGCGGCGGTGCGCTGGGCCGACACGAGCTCGGTGATGTCGTCGAACGTCGCGACATAGCCGCCGGCGTTGCGGCCTTCCTCGCTCGCGACCTGAACGCTGAGCGAGCGTGTCTTGCCGTCGCGCTTGACGGTCACTTCGCCGCCGGCATGCGCCACCGGTTCTTGGATGGCGCGCCGGATAAGCGCCGCGAGCTCCGGCACCGCCTCGGCATAATGCTGGCCTTCGAGTTCCTCGGGCGTTGCGTTGAGCAGCCGCGCGGCCGCGCGATTGACAATGGTGATTTGGCCTTCGGCATCCAGACCGATCACCCCGGCGCTGACGCCCGCCAGAACGGTTTCTGTAAAGCGTCGGCGTTCGTCGATCTGTCGATTGGCGGCAATCAGCGCGCCGCGCTGCGTATCGAGCTGTTGCGTCATGCGGTTGAAGGCGAGACCAAGCGTTCCGATTTCGTCGTCATCGCGCTCGACCGCGACTTGCGCCTTGAGGTCGCCTTCGGAAACGCGCTCGGCCGCGCCGATCAAGCGCGAGATCGGCCTGACCAGACGATTGGCGGCCCACAGGCCAAGCCAGATGGCCGCAAGCAGAATGACCAGCGAGACCACGAAATAGAATGCCGCGAAGAGAAGCTGGAAGCTGGACCGGTTGCGTTCCAGGCGTTTGTATTCGTCGACCGTTTTTTTGGTGCGCTGGTAAAGCTTGAACACTTTCGGATCGACGACACGCACGACCTCGAGATAGGCATCGTTGAGTGCCGGCAGCTTGATCAGCGCGCGCGTGATCCCCGCTTCGGGAACCGCGTCGAGGAAGGGGCTGCCATGCGCGGCCTGAGCAATCTCGCTCGGCGTAAACGGCTTGGGATCCGCAAGTTTGCGAAGCTTCGTACTGCCCAGAATATCGCCATGGCTATCGATGATATACGACGCCTGCAGGCCGTGATCCTGCGTCAAATCCTGAAGCTTGGCGAACATCAGGCCAAGATGCACTTCGTGCTTCGTGAGATCGAAAATTTGCGGATCGCTCTGCAGTCCGTTCGCGATCTGGTCGGCGTCGGTCAAGATGCCCCTGGCGCGCTCCAGAAGATAAAGCCGTGCGACATTGTCGGCGCTCTCGATCGCCGTTTTGACGTGCGAGGAAAACCACGCCTCGACACCGAGGTTGAGCGTCACCGCCGCGAAGATCGCAACGAAGATTGTTGGCACCACCGCGATGATGCTGAACATCGCGACCAGCCGCACATGAAGCCGCGCGCCTGCCCTGCCGGAGCGTCTTTCGCTCCACAACCGCACCAATCTCCAGGAGATCAGCGCGCCAAGCGACAAGCCCAACGTCAAATTTATCAGGATCAGGATGATGAAGACGGTCGACGTCGGATTGAAGGAGGTCAGCCCGGCGAGCACGGCATAGGTGAACACGCCGGAAAGGACCGCCAGCGCAACGATCACCGCCGCCAGAAGCGACGGCGTCGATACGGCATAAACGACGGCCATCAAGCGGCGTCGTATGGGAGATTTTACTGATTCAGCTATGGCCATACCCAACGTCGTTGACGGACCAAACCCGCTAAGCCGCGAGCGTTGCTTCGTAATCACGCAGTGTAGCGATGTGGACACCTGTTGCAAGAATGCTGCGATGCAATTCAACAACAGGGTTAAACGAGGCCGTTATTCCGCCTTTAATCCGCGAATTACCTCGAGCCCCAGGTCGCGAATTTTCTTGCGCAGGGTGTTGCGATTGAGTCCCAAGAGGTGGGCGGCCCGAATTTGGTTACCGCGCGTCGCCGCAAGGCAGATCGACAGAAGCGGACGCTCGACCTCTTGCAGGATGCGGTCGTAGAGACCGGGCGGCGGCAAGCGGTCGCCATGCCCGGCAAAATATTTCGACAGGTAGCGTTCGAGCGCGGCGCTCAGCGATGCGGGCTCCTCGCCGTCCTGCCCCATTGAGGCGACCGGCTCGCGCAATTCCGACGCGATGGCGGATGCGGGGATGGACTCGCCCGAATGCAGCACCGCGAGCCTGCGGATCAGGTTTTCCAATTCGCGCACATTGCCGGGCCAGCGATAGTGCCGCAGCATATCGAGCGCTTCGGTATCGAGACGCTTGGCGGGCAAACCTTCTTCTTCGGCCTTGCGCAGGAAATGGCGCACGAGGTCGGGAATGTCCTCGCCGCGTTCGCGCAGCGGCGGCAGGCGCAGCGGCACGACATTGAGCCGGTAATAGAGATCCTCGCGGAACAGGCCTTGCTGAATAAGCTGGCGCAGATCGCGGTTGGTTGCGGCGATGATGCGAACGTCGGTCTTGAGCGGCGTGCGCCCGCCGACGGTGGTGTATTCGCCTTGCTGCAGCACGCGCAGCAGGCGGGTCTGCGCCTCTAGCGGCATGTCGCCGATCTCGTCGAGGAACAACGTGCCGCCTTCGGCCTGCTCGAAGCGACCGATGCCGCGATTGGTGGCGCCGGTGAAGGCGCCGCGTTCGTGACCGAACAATTCGCTTTCGACAAGTTCCTTGGGGATCGCCGCCATGTTCACGGCAACAAAGGTGCCGTGGCGGCGCTTGCCGTAATCGTGCAGCGCGCGCGCGACGAGTTCCTTGCCGGTGCCGCTCTCGCCCATGATCATCACGGTGAGATCGGTTTGAGTCAGCCGCGCGATGACGCGATAGATATCCTGCATCGCGGCCGAGCGCCCGATCAGCGGCAAGCCTTCGGTTCCATCTTCCTCTGCGATAGGGTCGCGCTTGGTGTGCGGACTGGCGAGCGCGCGCTGGACGACCGCTGTGAGGTCCTTGAGGTCGAAAGGCTTGGGCAGATAGTCGAACGCGCCGCGTTCCGCCGCGGTGATCGCGGTCAGGATGGTGTTCTGCGCACTCATCACGACGATCGGCAGATCTGGGCGCAAACGCTTGATGCGCGGGATCAGATCGAAGCCGTTTTCGTCGGGCAATACGACATCGGTGATGACAAGATCGCCGTCGCCCGCGGCCACCCAGCGCCACAAGCCCGCCGCGGTCCCCGTGGTGCGCACATCGTAGCCGGCGCGCCCCAGCGCTTGATTTAGCACGGTGCGAATTGCGGAATCGTCGTCGGCAATAAGGATTGTGCCTTCGGGCATATCAGGTCTCCCCCGGATCGCTTACCGCTTTCGGCAGCAGGATGCGGAACGTCGTACGGCGCGGAACGGAATCGCATTCGATGACGCCGCCATGATCGCCGATAATCTTGGCCACCAGCGCCAAGCCAAGCCCCGAACCGCCGCGCTTCGTCGTGACGAACGGATCGAAAATATTGGGTAGCAGATCGGCCGGCACGCCGGTGCCGTTGTCGCGCACCGTGACCAGCAGCGGCAGGCTCAACCGTTCGCCGGTGACCGCCGCGCCGAAGCGCACGCCGGGGCGATAGCCCGTGGTCAGCGTGATCTCGCCGCCGGTTTCGGGAAGCGCGTCGGCAGCGTTGCGCACCAGATTCAGGAACACCTGAATGAGTTGGTCGCGGTCGCCCAGCACGCGCGGCAAGGACGGATCGAAGGTTTCGGAGAACGTGACATGCTTGGCAAAACTGGATTCGGCAACGCGGCGCACGCGATCCAGCACTTCGTGAATGTTCACCGGATTGCGCACAAAGGTGCGGGTATCGCCAAAGGATTCCATGCGGTCGATCAGGGCGCGAATGCGATCGGTCTCCGCGCAGATGAGCTGGGTAAGCGTGCGCTCGCCGGCCGGAAGCGTCTCTTCGATCAATTGCGCCGCGCCGCGAATGCCCGCCAGCGGATTCTTGATCTCGTGCGCGAGGACCGCCGCCATGCCGTGCATCGAGCGCACCGCACCGCGATGGAGCAATTGGCGGTCGATACGTTGCGCCAGGCTGCGCTCCTGCAGCGTCACGATCACCGTGCCTTCGGGATCGGACAGCGGAGTCACCATCAAATCGGCGATGCGCTCGCCGTGGCGGGGCGTGGAGAGATCGACATCGCGTTCGCCGACCGAGGCGCGGCGTTCCAGCGCCTGGCCGATCAATTGGATCAGCGGGCTACCAAATGGGATCAATTCGGTGAGCTTCTGTTTGCAGAGCAGCGTCGCGCCGATATCGAAGAACTGCTCGGCGGCGGGATTGACGTAAACGATCTGCTGCTGCGGGCCGACGACGATCACCGGCATCGGCAAAGCACCGGCGATCACGCTGGTCACCATGCTTTCGGAAGGCTGTTTTGCTGAAGAAATCACCGAAATCCTATGCCTAAACCTTAGGCATGATATAGCAGTGCCGATTATATGTGCAATGACTGGATTGCGCCATTCGTTTTCAAAATTTGGCTCCCCCTTCCCCCACCAATTGCTCTGAAGGCCATCACCGTATTAGGAACATGGTCCGTATCTTCGATTCTTCAAGAGGGCCGGCGACCGCCGGTTGCCAAGAAACGTCGTGATTGTGGAGCTTCCATGGCGCGTATTGCCGTTCTGATAGTCGCCGCCGGCAAGGGCGAACGCGCGGGCGGCTCCATCCCCAAGCAATATGCGCCGCTGCTCGGCCAGCCCATGCTGCGCCGTTCCGTCGCGGCCTTCGCCGGGCGCGGAATCATCCAAGTGATGATCGGCCCGGACCAGGAGACGTTCTGCCGGGACGCTTGCGCGGGACTCGATGTGCGTCGCGCCCGTTATCGGCGGCGCCACGCGGCAAGAATCCGTGCGGCGCGGATTGGAAGCACTGGCCGCCGACGCGCCGGACTTTGTGCTGATCCATGACGCGGCGCGACCGCTGGTTTCGCGCGGTTTGATCGACGGCGTCGTCGCGGCGCTCGAGGCAGGCGCCGACGCGGCGGTGCCGCTGCTGCCCGTCGCCGATACGCTGCGCAAACTGGAAGACGGCAAATGGATCACGGTGCCGCGCGATGGTCTGTTGCGCGCGCAAACTCCACAGGGTTTTCGTTTCGCCGCGATCCTCAAGGCGCATCGCGATCATGCGGCTGAGGACGTCACCGACGACATGGCGTTGGCGGAACTCGCGGGCCTTGCGATCGTCGCGGTGCCTGGCGAAGAAACCAATATGAAGGTGACGAAGGCGGAGGATTTTGCGGTGGCCGAAGGTTTGCTGTCGGCGCGGCTTGGTGAGACGCGCACCGGATCGGGCTACGACGTGCATCGTTTCGTTGCGGGCGATCATGTCTGGCTGTGCGGCATGAAAATCGCGCACGATCATGGGCTGGAAGGCCATAGCGATGCCGATGCCGGTTTGCACGCGCTGACCGACGCGATTTTGGGCGCCATCGGCGAAGGCGATATCGGCCAGCATTTTCCGCCTACGGACGAACGCTGGCGCGGCGCGCCGTCGTGGAAATTCCTCGATCATGCGGCGGGATTGGTGCGGGCCAAGGGCGGCGCGCTGGTGCATTGCGATGTGACGATCATCTGCGAGCGGCCGAAGGTTGGGCCACACCGCGATGCGATGCGCGCGCGGATAGCGGAGATTCTGCATCTCGATATTTCGCGCGTCAGTGTCAAAGCCACGACGACGGAAGGTCTGGGCTTCACCGGCCGGCGCGAAGGATTGGCGGCGCAGGCTTTGGCCACGGTGCGGATGCCATGAGTTGGGCTGGGCGAGGCGCGACGCTGTTCGGCATTGGCCGCGCACCGCTGATGCCGGGAACGGCGGCGAGCATTGTCGCGCTGCCCTTCGCCTGGATGATTGCAACGGCGGTTGGGTCAGAAGTTTTGCTGGCTCTCGCGGTCGCCGTTGGGGGATTGGCGATTCCAATTTCCGGCGCCTATGAGCGCCAAACCGGCCGCGAAGATCCCTCCGACTGTGTGATCGACGAGTTGGCGGGACAATGGATCGCTTGCGCCCTCGCGCCGTTGACGCTGTGGGGCTTTGGCCTCGCCTTCGTGCTGTTTCGCTTGTTCGACATGACCAAGCTGTGGCCGGTGTCGGCGGCGGAACGCTTGCCCGGCGGGCTCGGTATTGTCGCCGATGATATCGTTGCGGGCGCGATGGCGGGCGTTATCGTGCTGCTGGTCTCCCATTTTGGTTATCTGTGATGTTCGCCCCTGCTCTTCTTTCCTTGGCCGAAGCCGTGCTGAGCGAAGCGCGCGCGAAAGGGCCTGCACATCGCGACCGCGGAAAGCTGCACCGGCGGGTTGATCGCGGGATTGCTGACGGAAATTCCCGGATCGTCGGATGTGGTGGAGCGCGGCTTCGTCGTTTATTCCAACCAGGCCAAGACCGAGATGCTTGGCCTGCCAGGCGCTTTGATAGACGCGCATGGCGCGGTGTCGGAAGATGTTGCCCGCGCGATGGCGCAGGGCGCTGTGGCGCATTCGCGGGCGCAATTGGCGGTCGCGGTCACCGGGATAGCGGGACCGGGCGGCGGAAGCGCGGAGAAACCCGTGGGGCTTGTGCATTTCGGCGCGCATCGCAAAGGCGGCACAACGCTTCACGAAGAACGCCGCTTCGGCGACATCGGGCGCGCCGAGGTGCGGCTGGCAAGCGTGGAGGCGGCGCTGATGCTGCTACGCCGGCTTATCGGATAGCGCCTTCGCGCGTGCCTCGAAGGCGCCCGACATTTGCAGCAGAACTTTTTCGAAGGCTTTGCCCGCCACCGCATTCAGCAAGCGGTTTTTGAATTCGAAGACGATGGAAAAATCCACAAGGCAGCCCTCGCCTTGCGGCGTGAAGCGCCAATGGGTTTCCAATTGCCGGAAGACGCCTTCGATCTGGGTCACCTCGACGGTGCGCGCGCCGGGATCGAGCACGACGCGGCTGGTGTAGCGTTCGCGAAGTCCGCCAAAGCCGACGAGCATTTCGGCGCGCAAGACTTCTCGCGCGTCCAATGTCTCGCGCGACAGCACGCGCAAGCCGAGGCACCAGGGCAGGAATTGCGGATATTTCTCCACGTCGGAAACGGCCGCGTACATCAGATCAGCCGTGTACGGAACGATTCGCGATTCGCTATGCGCGGACATGCTGCGCCCGCGCCGCCTTGAGCGCGGCGAAATCGGAATCGGCATGGTAGGACGAGCGCGTCAGCGGGCTGGCGGATACCATCTGAAATCCCTTGGCGCGCGCGGTGGTCTCCAGCGCCTTGAATTCCTCGGGCGACCAGAAGCGGTCGAGCGGCGCGTGCTTGCGCGTCGGCTGGAGGTACTGGCCGATGGTGAGGAAATCGACGCCCGCGGCGCGCAGATCGTCCATCACCTGCATGATTTCCTCGCGGCTTTCGCCGAGGCCTACCATCAGTCCCGATTTGGTGAAGCCGTCCGGCGCCAACTCTTTGGCGCGGTCGAGCAGCCGCAGCGAGGCGTAATAGCGCGCGCCGGGCCGCACGGTCAGATAAAGCCGCGGCACGGTTTCCAGATTGTGATTGAAGACATCGGGCCCCGCTTCCATCACAATTTCGATGGAACCGGGCTTGCGCAGGAAATCCGGCGTCAACACTTCCACCGTGGTTCCCGGCGAGGCGGCGCGAATGGCGCGGATGGTGCGGGCGAAATGCTCGGCGCCGCCGTCGGCAAGATCGTCGCGATCCACAGAGGTCACGACCACATGCACCAGGCCCAGCTTGGCGACGGCTTGGGCGACGCGCTCCGGCTCACCTTTGTCCAGCGGGACCGGCAGGCCGGTTTTCACATTGCAGAAGGCGCAAGCGCGCGTGCAGGTATCCCCCAGGATCATCATGGTGGCGTGCCGGTGGGTCCAGCATTCCCCGATATTGGGGCAGCCCGCTTCCTCGCAGACTGTGTGCAACCCATGTTCCCGCACGATGGTCTCGGTCTTGGAATATTCGCGGCCCAGTGGCGCCTTGACGCGGATCCAGTCCGGCTTGCGCAGGATGGGGCTGTCGGGCCGGCGGGCCTTTTCGGGGTGGCGGGCCGCCGCGCGGCGGTCTTTCTCTAGCTGGTCGAAGACGGTGGTCATGGCCCCTACATATATCTAGCTCTATGGAAAATCACCCTTTTCCGTTATGAATCTTCCCCACAGAGCCATGAGCGGGTCTAAAACCCGCAGCCCGGGGGAGGAGCCATTGGCCGTCGCTACAGTCGCCGCCGCGTCCGGCGAGGATCTTGTTACGTTCGATATTGTGCGCACCAGGAAGACGATCTTCCAGGCGCTGATCGAATTCACGCGCGCAATATGGCGGTAAACGCCCGGCCATCATCGATGGCGACGAGCGCGTCATGACCTATGACGAACTGGTGCGCGGTTCGCTTGCCCTCGGCAGCGCCTTGAAAAAAGGGACGTCGCGGCGCGAGACCGTCGGCATCATGCTGCCCACCAGCATCGGGGCGGTCGTCACCTTCTTCGCGATCTCCGCGTTCGGCCGCGTCCCTGCGATGCTGAACTTCACCAACGGCGTGGCGGGAGTGATGAGCGCGATGCGCACCGCCAAGATCAAGCGCATCGTCACGGCGAGGCGCTTTATCGAACTGGCCAAGCTGGACGCGCTGATCGCCGAACTCTCCAGCGTGGCGGAGATCGTTTATCTGGAGGACGTGCGCGAGAAGCTTTCGGTCGTCAATAAGGCGGTCGCGGGCGTCGGCCAGTTTGTGCCCAGCCTCGTCACCCGGCGCACCCCGCCCGAAGCCATAGCCGCCATTCTGTTCACTTCGGGGACAGAGGGACAGCCCAAGGGCGTCGCGCTGTCGCATGTGAATATCCTGACGAATGTCGAGCAGGTGCGCGCCCATATCGCGCTTTACCCGACGGACATCCTGTTCAATCCGCTGCCCACCTTTCACTGCTTCGGACTGACGGTCGGCGCATTGCTGCCGCTGTTCCTGGGCATCAAGAGCGTGTTTCATCCCACGCCTTTGCAGCCGCACGAGATCGTGCGCCGCGTCCGCGAGACAGGTGCAACGATCCTGCTCTCGACCGACACCTTCATGTCGCAATATGCGCGCGCGGGCGAACAAGGCGATCTCAATTCGCTGCGGCTGGCGGTGTGCGGCGCGGAACGGCTGCGCGACGAGACGCGCCAGCTTCTGCGCAAGAAATACTCGATCGAGATGATCGAGGGTTACGGCGTGACCGAGACATCTCCCGTCGCCGCCGCCAATCAGCCTGGCGCCAATCGCCCCGGCACGGTCGGCCGTTTGATGGTGGGCATGGAGGCGCGGCTCGAACCGGTGGAAGGAATTCCGCACGCCGGACGGCTCTACCTCAAAGGGCCGAACGTGATGATGGGTTACATCAAGCCGGAAAATCCCGGCGTTATCGTTCCGCCCGAAGGCGGCTGGCACGATACGGGCGATGTGGTTTCGATCGACGATGAAGGCTTCATTTCGATCAAGGGGCGGCTGAAGCGCTTCGCCAAGGTCGGCGGCGAAACCGTGTCGCTGGCGGTGGTGGAGAATTGCGCATCCTCGCTATGGCCGGACCATAGCCACGCCGCCATCTCCGTTCCCGACGGGCGCAAGGGCGAGCAGATCGTCTTGCTCACGACGAACCCCGACGCGCAGCGCGTCGAGCTTCTCGGCTGGGCGCAGAACCATGGCGTCTCCGAATTGGCGGTGCCGCGGCGGCTTGTTCATGTGGAGGCAATTCCCGTGCTTGGCACGGGAAAGACGGATTATGTACGGGTCGAAAAACTCGTTGAAGCGGGGACGCCGGCAGCGGCGGAGTAAAATGGTGACGCGTAAAATTCGCCAAGCGATGTGCCCGCACGGCTTTTGGGGCGGCGTGTTTGCCTGGTTCATGGACCGCTCCAACGCGCGCGCGCAGAATTTTGCGCTCAAGCGGCTCGACGTGCAGCCGTCCGACCGCATTCTTGAAATCGGCTTCGGCACCGGGCGGCTGGCGAAGAAGCTGGCGAAAGCGGCGCGCGACGGATTTGTCGGCGGCGTCGATCCTTCCGAGTTGATGCTGCACAAGGCGCAAAAGCGCACCCGCAAATTCCGCAAGAAAGGCAGCGTGGAGCTGAAACTCGGCGAGGCCTCCACCCTGCCCTGGCCCGACGCGCATTTCGACAAGGTCGCGGCGCTGCACTGTTTCCAATTCTGGACCGATCCGGCGCACGACATCGCCGAGGTGCGCCGCGTGCTGAAGCCCGACGGGCTGCTGGTGTTGATCTTGCGGGTTCACAAGAAGAAGGGCCCCAAGTGGCTGCCCAACCCGATCAGCCGTTCGGGACAGGAACTCATCGGCGCCTTCGAAGCGCTGTCGAATGGCGGATTTACGGCGGTGCGTATCGAAGGCAAGGCCGGGGCGTCGGCGGTGCTGACCGCGCGGAAGGCTTGAGTATTTTGGCTTAGACAAGCAAAGCGCTTCCTCATACCCTTTGCACAAACCACGGGGAGGCGACCATGATTGGATGCTGGCAGAGACACGGTCTTTCTTTTGCCGCGCTCGCGCTTCTCATCTGGGCTGGAACGGCAATCCCCGCTTGCGCCGGATCGACGACAGACATGCGCACGGACGCTATGCTGGCGTCCAACACGGTGACGGGCAATCACGGCATTATCACCGTGCCGCCGCCCGGCGTGCTGACCCTTTCTCCCGTCTGGACGACGACCGACCTGCGCACGGGCACGCCGCTGCCGTCCGGCACCACGACGGTCAACAATGTCCAGGTCAAATGGCAGGTCGGCAACTATTGGTCCGACGGCCTGCGTATCTATGGGCTGCTTTGCACCCCGGTCTCGCTGAAGCCGCCCTATCCCGTGGCAATTCTCAACCACGGCCTCGAGATCGTGCCGACAGGCCCTAATACGGCGGTTTTCCCCGCGATCGAGGCTTTCGGAATGACCGGCTGCACCACCATGGCAGGCAACGGCTGGCTCACCGCGATCACGACCTATCGCGGCGAAGAGATCGGCGTGGCTCCCGCGAACTTCAACGCCACGTCCGATGGCACGGTCGAACTCTGCCTTGGCGAAGTCGACGACGCCCTCAATCTGCTTTCCGCCGTAACGGCGTTGCCGATCGCCAATCGCAACCAGGTCCTGATGTGGGGCCATTCGCATGGCTCGTGCATCACCGAGCGCGCCATCGAGCGCGGGGCAGCAATCCAGGTTGCGGTTTCGATCGACGGTCCGACCGATTTCACGACCTGGTCCAACTCTCCGTCACACACCACGGCTTTTGCATGGCCGCGTTCGCCCGCTTATTCGGGCAACAACCCGTCCAAGCTCGCCAACGTGAAGTTTCTGCGCGTCCACGCCGAGGGCGACACGGTGGTCACGCCCGATCAGGACTGCGAACTCGCCTCCAAGATCCCGGCAACCGCCAACTACTATCTCACGGGCGATGTCACCCCTCCCGGCGTTTTTTGGGGAGCGCCCAAAGAGTGTTCAGCCTTTGCGATACCGTGGATTCATGGACATCCCCTTCCCGACGAGGTCCCAAACGGCCAATGGGCCTCGCCGACCATGCTGATGTACAGCGGCCTTAGCCACACGACGATCCTCGTCAAGTCTTGGCCGGAGTTCGCGAGCTTCGTCAACGCCGTCGCAAAGAGCGGCAACTGGCATGCTTCTATCCCGGCTCAATTCTCGGTGATGGAGAACTGACCAGCTCCTCGCTGGTGATCACGGCAAGAAAGCTTTAGCTACTGCGCCTACTCAACAGCGAACGATCACCATGACATTTGCGCTGATAGCGATTCTGGCCGGGAAGAACTGGTTGACTCGCTCCTCCGTCATAACAGCATTGGCGGGCGGCGGCGGCATGTTGTCCATTGCGATTACCATATGTACTGCACATTTGTCATCGAAATCATTTTACCGACGCTGGCGTGCTCGGCGGAGGCCATGACTTCTGCATTGTGCCGAGCATCGCGCACCGCAGCCGCCAAAGCCTGGTCGTCAAAAGCGCTGCGGTTCTTGACGTCAAAGGCGACCGAATTTGACGAGTTTGCACCGGCTTTCACAGCGGCGTCGATGATGTCCGCGACTTTGGAAAGTTCGCTGACGGTGACGGAAAGTTTGTTAGTCACTTCATAGGCAGCAATTTGGCTTTCGTCATCGTCGCCACTTTTGGTCTTCGGGTGTAGTGCGTCCACGGAAAAATTTGACGTCTGCATGGCGTTTTCAGGAATGCCCAGGGCCTTGATCGCCGACAGCACGCGCTGCATTTCGATGTTGTTTGTCTGAAGGCCTTGGCGGTAACCGGATCGGACGTAACGACTCCGATGTCGATCGTTGCATGGTCAGGACTGACGAGAATCTCGGAGGAGCCGGAGACGACGATGGTGTGAGGGTCGAGCGGACCGGCTTGGGCCGCGCCCGTCATCGCAAGCAAGCCGATAGTCAGAAATCCGAACCGGCGCATTATTCCCCTCCACTTATTGTGTTTATACCGGAGATTGTCATTTTGTTCGGAACACGGCCAGTGTGGTAGCCGGAAAATCGCCGTTAACCACTTTTCACCCCCAATCGAATTGAATTATTTTCAACTTCCCTATAGGGACCTCTTGCATATTACGAAGTTCATGCTAGATAGGAGTTCGTAATAGTTTGGAGGGCGGAAGAGAGGCGCGTACCCCTAGTGACCGAAGAATCTCAATTCACGCGCAAATTCCGTAAGGAACTGATGGCCGGGCTTTCATCGCTCGTCCTCCTGGCTGTGCTCGCTCGCGCGGGCCGGGAGATGTATGGATACGAAATCGCCAAAGCCGTGAAGGCGGAGGGCGAAGGCGGACTGATCTTCAAGCAGGGCGCAATCTACCCTGTCCTGAGATCGCTCAACGCGACGGGCCTGCTGGACAGCCGGGTGGAAGCCTCGGCCTTCGGCCCGCCTCGGCGCTACTACAACATCACGGATGACGGGCGGCGCGCCCTTGGCGAATGGCAGTTCGCCTGGCGGGACATGCGCGAGTTTGTCGACGACGCGCTCAAGGCAGGCACCGGAGGAGTGGTCAATGAATTCAGACCGACCGCCTGAAACGGTTCGCGCTTATCTGAAGGAGCTGCGCGGCGCGCTGAAGGGCGCCCCACCCGGCCTGATCTCGGATGCGCTGGCGGATTGCGAAGAACATCTCAACAGCGAGATTGCACAGAACCCGGAACGAACAGAAGCAGACGTCATGGCGTCCGTCGTGGACACCTATGGAACGCCGCAAGAAATCGCAGAGGAGTACCGCGACATGGAAGCAACGATTTCAACACCATTTCCGCAGCCCGAGCAGGCGGTTACGCGCCGGGGCGGATTCTTCAACGTGATTTCCGATCCGCGCACCTATGGCGCCCTGCTCTACATGCTGCTGTCGCTGGTGACCGGCATTTTCTACTTCACCTGGACGATCGTGGGCATTTCGCTGACGGCGGGATTTGCCATTCTCATCATCGGCATCGCCTTCGCGCTGCTTTTTGTCGGTTCGATCCGCGTGCTCAGCCATGTCGAAGGGCGCATCGTCGAAGCGCTGCTCGGCGTGCGTATGCCGCGCCGCCTGCCCTCGACGACGGCGCCGGATGAATCCATCTGGACCCGCATCAAGGAAGCGGTGACCGACATGCGGACCTGGACCTCGATGCTCTATCTGCTGCTGATGCTGCCGCTGGGCGTTGCCTATTTCGTGACGGCGGTGGTTGGACTGTCGGTATCGATCGGCTTGGCCGGCGGCTCGATCTATTCCCTCGTCACGAATGAGAGCCATGTTCAAATCAGCAATGTTCCGTGGCTCGACCACCTGATGCACACCGCGCCCGGCTTGTTTATGACGACTCTGCTCGGTCTGCTGCTGTTCTTCGTCGTCCTGCATATCGCCAGAGGCGTCGGCTGGATGCATGGGCGTATCGCCGAGGGGCTCCTCGTTCGCCTTTAGCCCCTCTGATCGCTGGACAAAACGAGCGCGGCTCATGGGCGGATACGCTAGTGGGCCGCGACCATTTTATGGCTTGGAATATGCTATGACATGGTAGAGATTCGCGAATTGGGACAGTTACTTGGCTGTAATGGTACAAAGAACCGTTAACGCCGGAGTAATGGTTGACGGAGCAGTGTGGGGTCGGGCTATATGCCTCCGACGCCGGTTCGCCAGCGCATAGTGCAGTGGTCGGGGCAATGCATGACAGCGCGAAATCCTTAGCGCAGGAGCCAAAGTGAACCGTCGCAGCGAAACGACGTACCAAACTTCGACATTCGACTGGCGCCGCTCCGCCGAAAAGGCGGTGGCAGCCCTGTCCTCCAGCGACGGGCGCTGGGCGCTGGTCTCCACCTCCCTGACCGCCGTCATCGCCGGGTCTATTGCGCTGCTTGCCGTCGGCACCATGCCGCCCGCCAATTCGCGTGGCTTCGAAAGCGTATCGCAGGGGTTCCTGCCCTATCGCTTGTTCCAGCAGCTGGTCCATTCGGCCGGTGGCGCAAGTTACGCGAGCCTGGGAACTCCCGGCGGCGTATTCACAAATACTTCGCCGACCGCGTCCTCCGACCGGTTGGGCAATGCCTTGGCCGCCCAGCGCGCGGGCGAAAACCAAGATTCCGGAATTGAAACACGTACCCTCACGCTTGATCCCGGCGACACGCTCGCGGGCGCGCTCGAGGACGCGGGCATTTCCAGCGCCGACGCCAATTCGGCGATTGCCGCGCTGGCGAAAGTGTACAACCCGCGCAGCCTGCGCGCCGGTCAGTCTTTCGATTTGACCTTTGTGGCCGCGAAGCAGACCGATCAGGGCGGCGCGGCGAACCAGTCCAACTTCTCGGATACCTCCAGCGATGACGACGACGACGGCAATCTCGCGACGGCACAATCCGTCAACGCGGCGCCGATCTCGCAGCTGACGTCGATCGCATTCTCGCCGACGGTCGAGCACGACATCGCGATCACGCGCGCGCCGGATGGAAGCTTTGCGGCCAGTGATGCCGTCAAACAGCTTGTCGCGCACGTACATCGCGCCCGCGCCACCATCAACTCGAGCCTTTATCTTTCGGCCATGCAGGCGGGTATTCCTGCCGACGTGGTGGTCGAGATGATCAAGATGTTCTCCTACAAGGTGGACTTCCAGCGCGACATCCGCCCCGGCGATTCCTTCGAGGTCTATTACGATTACTACTACACACCCCAAGGCCAGCCCGCGAAGGAAGGCAACATCACCTACGCGATGATGCGGCTCGGCGGGCGCGAGATTGCGCTCTATCGTTATCAGCCAGATCCCAACGAGCCGGCGGATTATTTCGACGCCAAGGGCCAGAGCGCCAAGGGCATGCTGATGAAGACGCCGGTGGACGGTGCGCGCATCACCTCGGGCTTCGGCATGCGCTTCCATCCGATCCTGGGCTACACAAGGATGCACAAGGGTGTCGATTTCGGCGTTCCGATCGGCACGCCAGTGATGGCGGCCGGAGCAGGCACCGTCGAGTTCATGGGCTGGGAGCACGGCTATGGCAATTTCGTGCTTCTCAACCACGGCAACGGCTACGAAACTGCTTACGGCCATTTGTCTCGCTTCGCGCCGGGCCTGCACAAAGGCTCGCATGTGCGCCAGGCGCAGGTGATAGCCGATAGCGGCATGACCGGCATGGCGACCGGTCCGCATCTGCACTACGAGATCCGCATCAATCACGTTCAGGTCAATCCGCTGAAGGTGAAAGTCGCCGATGGACGCAAGCTCATGGGCAAGGATTTGCGCGCCTATCTTGCCGAGCGCCTGCACATCGACGCCGTAATGGCTTCCACAAAATTGGAGACCAAGATCGCCGATAATTCCGCCGGCCTGCGCCAAGCGACCTCGAAATAGGCTGGTCGATACGCTGTCGCTTTCGACTGTCGAAGCATGAGGGCAGCGGTTGCGTTGACTCAACCCAAACGCGCTCTAATGCAACGCCTTGCTCGGGGCTAGGTCGAGATCGGCATCGTCCGCCGTGGCGAATTCCTTGCCGTCGATGGTGAGGCCGGATTTGCCGACGCCGACCTTGATCTTCGCGCCGTCGGTAATCGCGCCCTCCAGCAGCAATTGCGCCAAGGGATCCTGCAAGCGGCGCTGGATCACGCGCTTCAGCGGTCTGGCGCCATAGACGAGGTCGTAACCCGCGTCGGCCAGCCAGGTGCGCGCTTTGGCGTCGAGCGCGATTTCGATTTTGCGTTCGGCCAGCAGCTTTTGCAGATGCCCGATCTGGATATCAACGATCTTGTCCATGTTCGCGCGGCTGAGGCGGTGGAACAGGATGATCTCGTCCAGCCGGTTGAGGAATTCGGGGCGGAAATGCGCGCGCACGGCAGCCATCGCCTGAGCGCGAGAGGCGGCGGTGTCGTCGCCGCCGAGATATTCCGTGCCTAGGTTGGAGGTGAGGATGATGACGGTGTTCTTGAAATCGACCGTGCGGCCCTGCCCGTCCGTGAGCCGCCCGTCGTCGAGCACTTGCAGCAACACGTTGAAAACATCGGCGTGCGCCTTTTCGACTTCGTCGAACAGGATGACTTGATAAGGACGCCGGCGGACCGCTTCGGTGAGCACGCCGCCTTCTTCATAGCCGACATAGCCCGGCGGCGCACCGATCAGCCGCGACACAGCATGCTTCTCCATGAATTCGCTCATGTCGATGCGCACCATCGCGCTGTCGTCGTCGAACAGGAACGCGGCCAGCGCCTTGGTGAGTTCGGTTTTGCCGACGCCGGTGGGGCCAAGGAATAGGAACGAACCGATGGGGCGGTTGGGATCCTGCAGACCGGCGCGCGCCCGGCGCACGGCGTTGGAAATGGCGCGCACCGCTTGGCTCTGGCCGACGACGCGCGCTTCCAGCGCCGCTTCCATGTGCAGCAGCTTCTCGCGTTCGCCTTCCAGCATTTTGTCGACGGGAATGCCGGTCCAGCGCGAAACGATCTGCGCGATATTCTCCGGCGTCACGGCTTCCTTCACCAGTGCCGAGTTCTGTTGTTCCTCGATGACCTTCAACTTGCGATCAAGATCGGGGATGATGCCATAGGTTAGTTCGCCGGCACGGGCGAAATCGCCGCGGCGCTGCGCCACTTCGACATCCTGGCGCGCCTTGTCGAGTTTTTCCTTCAGGCCCTGAACGTCCTGAACGGATTTCTTTTCTTCGTGCCATTTCGCCGTGAGCGTGGAGGCTTTTTCGACCAGCTCGGCGAGTTCGGTTTCGAGCGTGGCTAGGCGATCCTTCGAGGCCTTGTCCGTTTCCTTTTTCAATGCCTCGCGCTCGATCTTGAGCTGCACGACGCGGCGGTCGAGTTCGTCCAGCTCCTCGGGCTTGGAGTCGACCTGCATGCGCAGACGGCTCGCCGCCTCGTCCATCAGGTCGATGGCCTTATCGGGCAAGAAGCGGTCGGTGATGTAGCGATTGGATAGCGTGGCCGCAGCAACAATCGCGGAATCGGTGATCCGCACGCCGTGATGGACTTCGTATTTCTCTTTGAGCCCGCGCAGGATGGAGATGGTGTCCTCCACCGTCGGCTCAGAGACGAAGACCGGCTGGAACCGCCGCGCCAGAGCGGCATCCTTCTCGATATGCTTTCGGTATTCGTCGAGTGTGGTGGCGCCGATGCAATGCAGTTCGCCGCGCGCCAGCGAGGGCTTTAGCAGGTTGGAGGCGTCCATCGCGCCCTCGCCCGCGCCCGCGCCGACCAGCGTGTGCATCTCGTCGATGAACAGGATGACCTGGCCTTCGGCGGCGGTGATGTCGTTCAGCACGGCCTTCAGCCGTTCCTCGAATTCGCCGCGGAATTTCGCGCCGGCGATCAGCGCGCCCATGTCGAGCGACATCAGCCGTTTGCGCTTGAGGCTTTCGGGCACGTCGCCATTGACGATGCGCAGTGCCAAGCCTTCGGCGATGGCCGTCTTGCCGACGCCCGGCTCGCCGATCAGCACCGGATTGTTCTTGGTGCGGCGTGAGAGCACCTGAATCGTGCGGCGGATTTCCTCGTCGCGGCCGATCACCGGATCGAGCTTGCCTTCGCGGGCGAGTTCGGTGAGGTCGCGGGCGTATTTCTTGAGGGCGTCATAAGCGTTCTCGGCGGTGGCGCTGTCGGCGGTACGGCCCTTGCGCAGATCGGCGATTGCCTTGGCAAGATTTTGCGGGGTGACGCCGGCGTCCTTCAGGATGCGCGCGGAGGTGGTTCCCGCCGCCATCGAAAGCGCCAGCAAGAGGTATTCGGCGGTGACGAAGCTATCGCCGGCCTTCTTGGCGGCCTGCTCGGCGGCGTCGAGGAGACGTGCCGTCTCTGGAGAAAGGTGGACCTGTCCGGCGCCGGAGCCTTCCACACGCGCCAGTTTCGCTAGGGCGCTGGCCGTTTCGCTGCGAACCTGCTCGGGCTTTCCGCCGGCTGCCGTAATCAGGCGCGCGGCGAGGCCTTCCTCATCATCGATGAGGACCTTTAGCAAATGCTCAGGCGTGAAATATTGGTGGTTGGAGCGCAGCGCCAACCCTTGGGCGGATTGGATAAATCCGCGCGACCGCTCGGTGAACTTCTCGACGTCCATGTCTGCCTCTCAAGCCCAAGTCCCGGCCCGACGATGCAGCCTAGGACGAGTCTCATAAAATTTGGCTACGGCCCTGCTAGAGGCACCGTTTCCTGAGACCTATTTGGGAGCCAAAAGGCAAAAAACAAGCCCTATTCCGGGGCGTCGACCTCGTCATCGGCCTCGTCGTCGTCGCTTTCCTGGCCTTCGGCGAGAGAAAATGACGGGCCGCTACCCGGTGCACCGGGTTGAGCGGCGACATAGGGCTGTTCGCCCGCACCGCCCTGTGGACGCGGCTGCTGCGTACCGTTCTGGGGGTTCGGCTGGTTGTTCTGCGGATTCTGCTGCTGATATTGCTGCGCCTGAGCCTGGGCCGCCGCCATGATGCGGAAATAATGCTCGGCGTGCTGCAAGTAATTCTCCGCCATCACGCGATCGCCGGACGCGTTGGCGTCGCGGGCGAGCTGGAGATATTTCTCATACACGTTGGAGGCCGAGCCGCGAATCTTGATCTCCGGCCCCGTGGAATCGAACGTGCGGTTGGGGTTATGACCGCCCCCGCCGCCACCACCGCCGCCATTGTGATTCATATGGCCGTTTTGCGGCCTGCGGCCGCCTCGTCTCGAGCGCTTCACTTGTGCCCCTTTATGGTCGTCCTGCGCGTTCAAAGCCGCGCTGGCCGCGTTGCGTATAAATACATGCTATGTTCGTCTTTCGCTTTATCCAGGGCAGGACGCGATCAACGCATCCTCGCCGCCTCGGTCGTTCGACCGTATGGCAGGCTCCCCTGTCCCCGAGTGGGGACCCTAGACGTTCATCCTTGCTTTTCCAATACTTTTTTCAGGGGTTTGGTTGGGCGTGATCTTTTTGGCCCAAAACCACCACACGCGGTATTCCGGCCAAATCCGGGGCGACGCGGAGGGTTTCAAGCCCGGCTTGGGCCATCAGCGCGGTAACGTCCTGCGCTTGCCCGGCCCCGATTTCCAGAAAGGCCAGTCCGCTCGGCCTGAGCAGCCGCATCAATTCGGGCACCAGGAGACGATATGCGGCGAGCCCATCCGGTCCCCCGTCGAGCGCAAGCACGGGTTCGTAGCGCGCGACATCGGGTTGGAGCTCAGGCACCTCTGCCGAGCGCACATAAGGCGGATTGCTCACGACGATGTCGTAGGGGCCAGCGTCTGCATGGGACCAATTTCCGGCGCGGATTTCGGCCCGTGCGGTCAGGTCGTGGTGGACAAGGTTGCGCACCGCGAAGGCGCGCGCTTGTTCAGACAAATCAAGGCCGTGGCCGTTGGAATTGGGAAATTCCTTTAAGAGCGCGATCAGCAAACAGCCGCTTCCGGTGCCGAAATCGAAGATGCGGAGCGGAGCGCTTCTGTCGGGAAAAAAATCCAGCGCCTGCTCGACGATGGTTTCGGTTTCGGGACGCGGGATGAGGACGCCGGGACCGACTGCCAGCGGCAGACTCCAGAACTCCTTTTCACCGAGGATATAAGCCAGCGGCTCGCGCGCCACCCGCCGCGCCATGAGCGATTCAAAAAGGATGTTGTCACCGCCCGCATGGGCCCATAACAGCCGGACATCGAGGCGCGAATTGTCGATGCCCGCGGCGGCAAGGCGGCGCGCGGCGTCCGCCGGAGGGGCGTTATTCACGTCTCGGATTCCAGCTCGGCCAGACGGCTGGCCTGGTCCTCGGTCACCAGCGCATCGATGATTTCGCCCAGATCGTCGCCTGAAATGATGCGATCCAGCTTGTAGAGCGTCAGGTTGATTCGGTGGTCGGTGACCCTGCCCTGCGGAAAATTATAGGTGCGGATGCGCTCCGAGCGGTCGCCGGAGCCGACCATGCTTTTGCGTTCGCCGGCCCGCTGCTTATCGATGCGCTCGCGCTCTATGTCGAACAGCTTGGCCTTCAGCAGCTTCATCGCATGCGCCTTGTTCTTGTGCTGCGACTTCTCGGTCTGCTGCGCCACCGCGATGCCGGTGGGCAAATGGGTGATGCGCACCGCGCTTTCGGTCTTGTTGACGTGCTGGCCGCCCGCGCCCTGGGCGCGGTAGACGTCGATGCGAAGGTCCTTGTCGTTGATCACGACGTCGACGTCTTCCGCTTCGGGCAACACGGCGACCGTCGCGGCCGAGGTGTGGATGCGCCCACTGGCTTCAGTGACCGGCACGCGCTGCACGCGGTGCACGCCGCTCTCGAATTTCAGCTTGGCGAAGACACCGGTGCCGCTGACATCCAGCACCGCATCCTTGATGCCGCCAAGGTCGCTCTCGGTCATGTCCATGATTTCAGTGCGCCAGCCCTGAAGCTGGCAATAGCGCTGATACATGCCGAGCAAGTCCGCAGCGAACAGCGCCGCCTCGTCGCCGCCCGTTCCGGCGCGGATTTCGACGATGGCCGAGGAGGAATCGGCGGTGTCCTTGGGCAGGAGCTTCAGCTTCAATTCGCGCTCGAGCGTTTCAAGCTGGACTTTGAGGTCGGCGCGTTCCTGCTCGGCGAAGGCGCGCATGTCGGAATCGGTGGCCGGGTCGTTCACCAGCGCGTCCACCTCCTCATGTTGCTTTTCGGCGCTGCGATAGGCCTCCACCGCCGCGATGATTGGGGCGAGTTCGGCATGTTCCTTGGAGAGCTTTACATACGCGCCGCCCGCCACGCCAGAGGCAAGCTCCCCCTCCACCGCATGAAAGCGGTCCAGCAGGCGCTCGAGCTTGTTCGTGGGAATCATGGCGAGATTCTACCGCCCCGCGTGGAGGAGGCGAAATGGTGGGTGGAGCTTCGCTACTGTGCGGCTTCGAGCTTGCCGCGGGTGGCTTCGATCTCGGCGGCTTTCTTCTCGCAAAGCTCGACGACGTGCTCGACGAGATTCTCGTTCCCGAGTTTGTAGGCCGGCTTGCCGTTGAGATAGATCATTCCGGCGCCCTTGCCTGCGCCGCCGCCGGTGAAGGCCAGATCGGTCTCGCGCGCTTCGCCCGGGCCGTTCACGACGCAGCCGATGATCGACAGCGACATCGGCGTGGTGATGTGCTTGAGGCGGTTTTCCAGAATCTGCACCGTCTCGATGACATTGAAGCCCTGGCGCGCGCAGGAGGGGCACGAAATGATGTTCACGCCGCGATGGCGCAGGTTCAGCGATTTGAGGATGTCGAAGCCGACACGCACTTCCTCGACCGGATCGGCGCTGAGCGAGACGCGGATGGTGTCGCCGATGCCGCTCCACAGCAGCATGCCCATGCCGATGGAGGATTTCACGGTGCCGGAAATCATGCCGCCCGCTTCCGTAATGCCTAGATGGAGCGGGCAGTCGATGGCATCCGCCAGCGCCTGATAGGCGGCGACCGCCAGGAACGGATCGGACGCCTTGACCGAGATTTTGTATTCGTGGAAATCGTTGTCGTCGAGAATTTTGGCGTGGCTGAGCGCGCTTTCCACCATCGCTTCCGGGCACGGCTCGCCATAGCGTTCGAGCAATTCCTTTTCCAGCGATCCGGCATTGACGCCGATGCGCATGGCACAGCCGTGATCCTTGGCGGCCTGAACGACCTCCTTCACGCGCTGGGAACTGCCGATATTGCCGGGATTGATGCGCAAGCAGGCCGCGCCCGCCACCGCCGCCTCTATGGCGCGCTTGTAGTGAAAATGGATGTCGGCGACGACGGGGATTTTCGCGGCCTTGCAGATTGCCTTAAGGGCCTTGGTCGCGTCTTCGTCCGGGCAGGAGACTCGCACGATGTCGGCGCCCGCTTCCTCGATGCCGCGAATTTGGTCGATCGTGCCGCGCACGTCGGAGGTGAGCGTGTTCGTCATCGTTTGCACGGTGATCGGAGCGTCGCCGCCGATGGCCACGGGCCCGACATGAATCTGGCGGCATTTCCGCCGGAAAATATCGCGATACGCACGAACGCTCATGACTGCCTTTCGCCTATCTGCCGTTGTTGTGGTGATCCATGACCGCTTGTGGGTCCATGGACACCGCTTCGGCCATATCCTGATTCTTGCCCACAAGACCCATGGCCTGTCCGTCCAGATCGACTTCAACCGCGCCCGCATTCGAGGTGGTCAGCGTCAATCCGACAAAATTCGGCACCTTGTAGGAATCGCCCGGCTGCAGCGTGCGATTGATGAATATCGTGCCGTCGGGCCCCTCGACCAAAACGCGGGCCGCATCATGCATGCGCAGAATGACCCGCGCATTTCTGTTCTGCTCGCCATAGACATGGCCCTGTGGCAGCGTATCCAGTGCGGCCGTGCCGGATGGCATGAGTGTCGAGGTGGAATTGGCGGCGGGTGGCACGGCGACGGTGGCATTGTCATCCGTTGATGGCGGAGCTGCCGACGTATCGGCAGCGACCGGCGGCGGCACAACGGCGATGTGAACAGGAGCGGGCTGCGGCTTGACGACAACGGATTTTGCCGCCATCGGCGGCGGCGCGATTTCAGGCTCGCTCAACATGCGGTCGGCCGACATCGCAAGCTCGTAAGCACCATAGAGTACGAGCACCAGCACCACGCCGGCGATCAATTTCCAGCCCTGCGGAAGGCGGCGATGATCGTCTTCATCGATGACGGTGACCGGCGGCGTGATCTCGTCCGAACGGCCGGCAATCTCGGCTTTGAACCGCTCGACGCATTGCACAGCGTCCAGGCCCAAATAATCCGCATACGAACGAACGAAGCCCACCGCATAGGTGCGCCCCGGCAAAGCCTCGACGCGGTCCTCTTCGAGCGCTTCGAGATAATCTTTGCGGATTTTCAGGACCTGCGAAACGGTGGCAAGATCGTCGCCGCGCCTGAGCCGTGCGGCGCGCAAATCCTGCCCGACCGTTTCGAGCGGAGCGTCCAGGTCGCCGGAAATTTCGCGCAAATGAATGCGGCGCCGATTGAGCCCGCCTTCTTCATCCAAAGTCAGTCGCGTGACTTTCGTCATTGATTATGAAAAGCCCAATATGGCCGCCACAACATGGCAGCAATGTCGCGAAATGTGCCCTATAGATTACTATCCGAAAAATCGGACCCAAACCACTGAAAAACCAATTTCTTCGCTGTAATGGGCGCTGCTTACTAATTCCCGATCTTGCCAGCGCTTGACCCCACGGACTGTTGGTTATCGAGCGCTTTTTGTGACTCTTCCTCCACAACGCGCCATTGCCTTACGGACAGACAGGTCTTGCGGGCACCAAGCCTCGTTCCCGTCGGCGGCGGTTGCGATTTGCACACAATCTTGTCCAAATCGGCCTCCGTCGCATCATCATGGGAGGCGGCAGTGGGCGCGGCGGCGGGCGTTTGTGGCGCCGCTGACGTATTGAGCACGGAGGTCTGATCGGCGGCGGCAGGGACTGCCAGTAGCATCAGTGCAGAGGCTGCAAAACCCGCCAAAATGAACGATTTGCGCATCCAAAAAACACCTAAAGGTCAACGCATACAGTATTCCAAATAATCCGCAGCAGCAACCGCGGGACACAGGCACGGCTCAACCTATGATCGTCGCGGGCTACATCTCTATGGGGGGATGGAGCCCTCCAATTCGATCGACGAATTTTGGGTGTCAGCGCAGGGCAACACCGTGCTCGGCGGCAAAGGCCGCAAGCCTGGTCCGCAGCGAATGGTCGGTACGCCCGCACAATTTGCCGACGAACTGGGCGATTTCACCGTAATTGAGGCTGCGGATCATCATTTTTACCGGGCCGATCTGCCCCGGCGACATGGACAGGGTGCGAAGGCCGAGCCCGATCAGGGCCATGGCGTCGAGCGGACGCCCCGCCATCTCGCCGCAGAGCGAGACTTCCCCGCCCGCTTCGGCCGCGCTCGAGACGATCTGGCGGATCAAGGTCAGCGAGGCGGGGTGCAGCATGTCGTAGCGCCGGGCCACGCGCGGATTGGTACGGTCGACGGCAAACGCCAGCGACAGCAGATCGTTCGACCCGATCGACAGGAAATCCGCGCTGCGCATGATCTGAGGCAGCATGAAGGCAAGCGCCGGCACTTCGATCATGGTGCCGACCAGCACCTGGCGGGGCTGCGGCTGCGCCAAGAGCCGGGCGCGTTCCATCTCCCGGTCGATCAGCGCGCGCGCCTGATTGAACTCGGACACGTCGCTGACCATCGGCAACAGGATGCGCAGCACCTTGCCGGCAGAAGCCATGAGCATCGCGCGCGTCTGGTAGCGAAGCAGCGCCGGGCGGTCGAGCGCAATACGGATCGCGCGCCAGCCGAGCGCGGGATTTTCCTCGCGCTCCCAGCGTGCATAAGGCAGCACCTTATCGCCGCCGAGATCCAGCGTGCGAAAGACAACCGGCTTATCGCCCGCCGCATCGATAACTTCTTTGTAGAAGGCGACCTGATCGCGCAGCCGCGGCATCGTCTCGCCGATCATGAACTGTAATTCGGTGCGGAACAGACCGATGCCGTCCGCGCCGGATTCTTCGAGATGCGGCATGTCGAGCAGCAGGCCAGCATTCATCATCAGCTTGATGTGGACGCCATCCTTGGTGACGGCGCGCAGATCGCGGATGGTGGCGAATTGCGCCACGCGGCGGGCACGCATGGCGCGTTTGGCTTCATAGGCGGCGACGATTTCCTCGGCCGGGCGCAAATGCGTTTCGCCGGTTTCGCCGTCGAGGACAACCATATCGCCCGCGCGCGCGGCATCGGTGATGCCTTCGATCGAACCCACCAGCGGGATGCCCATGGCGCGCGCGACGATCGCGACATGCGATGTCGAGGCTGCCTCTTCCAGCAGCAATCCGAGCAAGCGGTCGCGGCCGTAATCGAGCAGTTCCGCAGGCCCCAGGGCGCGCGCGACCAGCACGGCGTCGCGCGGAATTTCCTGTAGCGTTCCGTGTCCGTCGCCGGACAGGTGGCGCAGCAGCCGCCGGGCCAAGTCTTCAAAGTCGTGGGCGCGTTCGCGCAGGATGGGGTCGCCCATGCGGCTGACGCGAAGACGCATCTCGTCCTGCACGCGCTCGACGGACGCCTCGGCGGTGAGGCCCGTGCGTACGGCATCGCGCATGCGCTGACGCCAGCCTTGATCGTGCGCGAAAAGGCGATAGGCCTCGATCACTTCGCGCCCCTCGCCGGTAAGGTCGAGCTCGCCCGAACTCAGCATTTCGTCCACGGCATCGCGCAGGCTGCCGATGGCCTCTTCCAGGCGAACCAGCTCCTCCAGCGGATTGTCGGCGATCATCCGCTCGACCTTCACGCGCGGCTCGTGCAGCACGACATGGCCCACGGCTACGCCATCGGACAGCCCCTCGCCGCGGAACAGGCGCGGCCTGTCCGAGCTTAGTTCGGGCTCGTCGAGTTCGGAGATGTTGAACAAACCGCCATGCGCGACAACTTCGGCCAGCACCATGGCGACGGTCTGCAGCGCCTCGACTTCTTCCTCGGCGTATTGGCGGGCAGCGCGGTTTTGCACGGTCAGAACGCCGAAGACCTGACCGCCGCGCACGATCGGCACACCCAGGAACGAGTGATAGGGGTCTTCGCCGGTTTCCGGGCGGTAGGAGAAATGCGGATGGCTGGGCGCATCGCTCAGATTGACCGGCTCGGCGGTCCCGGCGACGAGGCCGACAAGCCCCTCCCCCTCCTTCATCCGCGTATTGTGGACGGCGGCGGGGTTCAGGCCTTCGGTCGAGAACAATTCAAGCGCCTTACCGGCGCGGCGCAGATAGATCGAACAGACCTCGGCGACCATGTTCGCCGCAATGACGGTGACGAGCTTGTCGAGGCGCGTCTGCGCGCTCGCCTGCTCCGCCATAATCTCGCGCAACCGGCGCAGAAGAAGCCGCGGGCCGCCGCCTCCTCCGACCACGGGCATCAGCTTTCCTCCGGCCTGCCCCGAGGCGGGGGAACATATGAGGCGGTAAGGGTCATGCCTCGTCCAACTCGTAGGCGGAATGGAGCGCGCGAACGGCCAGCTCCACATATTCCTCGGAGATCAGCACGCTCACCTTGATCTCCGAGGTGGAGATCACCTGGATGTTGATGCCCTTCTCCGACAGCGTATGGAACATGGTTTGCGCCACGCCGGGATGCGCGCGCATGCCGATGCCGATGATGGAGACCTTTGCCACATTGGCGTCGTGCGTCAGCTCTCGATAGCCGATGGCGGAACTGGCCTTCTCCAGCGCATCGAGCGCGCGCGCCAACTCGCTGCGCACACAGGTGAAGGTGAGATCGGTGCGGCGGCCATCTTCCGACACGTTCTGCACAATCATGTCGACATTGACGCCCGCATCGGCGAGCGGACCAAAGATGGCGGCGGCGATGCCGGGGCGATCCGGAATTTTCATCAGCGAGATTTTCGCTTCGTCGCGCGAATAAGCGATGCCGGTGACGGGTTTCTTTTCCACGATGTCTTCCTCGTCGCACAAGAGCGTGCCGCCCGCGTCCGGGTCAAAAGTCGAAAGAACGCGAACGGGCACACGATAAAGCAGGGCAATCTCGACCGAGCGGGTCTGCAGGACCTTGGCCCCCAAAGACGCCATTTCGAGCATTTCCTCGAAAGCGATTTTTTCCAGCCGTCGCGCCTTGGGCACGATGCGTGGGTCGGTGGTGTAGACGCCATCGACGTCGGTGTAGATGTCGCAGCGATCGGCTTTGATCGCCGCGGCGATGGCGACCGCGCTGGTGTCCGAGCCGCCGCGGCCAAGCGTGGAGATGCGGTTGTCCGGCGCGATACCTTGAAAGCCCGCGATCACCGCCACCTGCCCTTGCGCCAGCCGTTCGTTCAGCAGCGTGGGGTCGATCCCCTCGATCCGCGCCGAGCCGTGCATGGCCGAGGTGCGCAGCGGGATCTGCCAGCCCATCCAGGACCGCGCCGACACGCCGATGGCGCCCAGCGCCACGGCCAGCAGCCCGGCAGTAACCTGCTCGCCCGACGCCACCACGACATCGTATTCGCGGGCGTCGTGCAGGGGGGAAAGCTCGCGCGTCCAGCCGACCAGCTTGTTGGTCTCGCCAGACATGGCGGAGACCACCACGGCCACCTGATGGCCACGGGCGACCTCCTTGCCGACCAGACCCGCGACATGGCGGATGCGATCCAGGTCGGCCACCGAGGTACCGCCGAATTTCATCGCAATCTTCGCCATGGGTCCGCCCGTTTGCGCGCCTGCCGTCCGCGCGTCATACATAGACGGCACTTGGCCGTTGCTCAACGCCGACCATTATTTCGTCATGGCAAGGCTTGTCCCGGCCATGACGTTCGGAGCTGGCATGCTCCGCGCCAGTGGTTTCGCCATCCGTGGATGCTCGAGGTCGCGAAGTTCTCGGCCCTGGCCGCCGAATGGTGGGACCCGACGGGCAAATTTGCCCCCTTGCACAAGTTTAATCCGGTGCGCCTGGCGTTCATCCGCGAGACGGCTGCGGCGCATTTCGGGCGGCAGGGCTTAAAACCGTTCCAGGGTCTCAGCCTGCTCGATATCGGCTGCGGCGGCGGGCTGCTTTGTGAGCCGATGGCCCGGCTGGGGTTCGACGTGCTCGGGGCCGACGCCTCGGAAAAGAATGTGAAGACGGCGAGCATCCATGCGGCGGCGGTTGGGGTGGAGATCGATTACCGCGCCACCAGCGCCGAATCACTGGTTGAGCAAGGGCTAGCGTTCGATGTCGTCCTCAATATGGAGGTGGTTGAGCATGTCGCGGATTTGCGCGGCTATCTCTCCGCTTGCGCCCGGCTGGTGAAGCCTAGCGGACTGATGTTCGTCGCCACGCTCAACAAGACGCTGAAGTCGCTGGCGTTGGCGAAGATCGGCGCAGAATACGTGCTGCGCTGGCTGCCGCCCGGCACCCATGACTGGAACCGCTTCGTTGAGCCGCACAAGCTTCGCACAATGCTGGAAGAAGCCGGGCTCAAGATTGTGAAGACACAGGGCGTGAGCTTCGATCCGCTGAACTGGGCATGGAAGCTCTCGGGCGATACCGATGTGAATTACATGGTGGTGGCGGGAAGTAGTGGGATAATCGAGGCGATTTGGTGAATATTGGAACATTGCCATGAGATTGAGCCAATTGATTGAAACAACCCTCAACGAAATTGCTGTCGGCGTCCGGTCTGCAAAAGAGGCTTCCAGGAACACCTTGGTAATAGCGCCAGGTACCATGGACGGAAAAGTGGTAGCCGAAATCACGTACATCGATTTCGATGTGTCTATCGTGGTTGAGGAAACGGATGAGCTGTCCTCAAAAAAAGACAAGGGATTTGGCGGCGAAATTCGAGTCCTTTCAATAGGTGGGCTAAGTGGCAAAATTGGAGATCAAAACAGCGAGAACAAATCGTTAGCGTCCAAGTTTAGCCACCGAGTGACTTTCAAAGTGCCGGTATGTATGGCCGCTGAATACAGTAAGAAGTAACTCTATATGCCTCTTGCTATACTCCCACCTCGTCATGGCCCGCAAAAGGGCGGCCATGACGAATGAGTAGAACGCGAAGTCAGTTCGCCTCTTCGTCCAAATTCGGCGGAAGCGGCGCGACGTCGACGCCTTCCTCGATTAGTTCTTTGGCTTCGTTGAGCGTGGCTTCGCCGTAGATGTGGCGCTCGGGCGTTTCGCCGTAGTGAATCTTGCGCGCTTCTTCGGGGAATTTCGGACCGACATTTTCCGCGTTGGCTTCGACATATTTGCGCATGCCGGTCATGAACCGGCGCATCTTGCGCAATTCTTCACCGGCGGAGACGGCTTTCTTCGTACCGGCAACAGACGGCGCCATGATGGCCTTTTCGACCTTGCCCGAGTTGCACATCGGACAAAGGAGTTTGCCGTCCTTGGCCTGTTCGTCGAACGCGCTGCTCGATTGGAACCAGCCCTCGAACTCGTGGCCGCCTTGGCATCTGAGATTGTAAACGATCACAATTTTACGCCTGTTACGCCGTGTCACCCATAAAGATGGGATCAAATGGCTTAATTCGCAAGTCGCTAACCGCGCGGCGGAGCCAGGTGCTTTTCAAAACAGATACTCTTGGGATCGCCGATATAGGGACCGAAGACCGGAATTTCGCGAAAGCCCTTCGGAGCGATAAAGGCCAAGCGCCTCGGTCATTTGCCGCCCGGTTTCGAGGATCGCCCGCGCAAATCCGCGCCGCGCGGCTTCCACCACAAGGAATGCGAGAATTTGCCGCGACAATCCGCGCCCGCGAAATTTCTTTGCCACAAACATGCGCTTGATCTCGGCGGCGCCCTCGAACGGACGGAACGCGCCGCACGCGACAGGCAGATCGCCCTCATAGCCGACGACAAATACGCCACCGGCGGATTCGAACGCAGCCACATCAATGCCGTTGACGGGCTCGCCGGGGTAGCGGCTTCGGATGTCGGCATCGAGCCCGGCGATGAGTTTTTGGGCAGCGGGCGATCCCGCGCTTTCGATCCGCACGATCATGGTGTCTCGAACGGCCTGTCGTGTTTGAGATTGGCAATAAGCGCACGCGCGTCGGCGCACAGGGCGGGATCGATGTCGGCGACGATCACGCCGGGATCGGTTCCCGCTTCCGCCAGCACCTCGCCCCAGGGCGAGACAATCAGCGAATGACCATAGGTGTGGCGGCCATTGGCATGGGTTCCGCCCTGCGCGGGCGCAATGACGAACGCGCCGTTCTCAATTGCGCGGGCGCGCAACAAGGCATGCCAATGCGCCTTGCCGGTGGTTTCGGTGAAGGCGGATGGTACGGAGAGCATAAACGCACCCGCTTGCGCCAGCGCGCGATAGAGCTGCGGAAAGCGCAAATCGTAGCAAACGCTGAGGCCGAGCTTGCCCCATGGCAGATCGGCGATCACGGCGCGGTTGCCGCCCGCCACAGTATTGGATTCGCGATAAGTCTCGCCGGATGGCAGGTCGACGTCGAAGAGATGAATTTTGTCGTAGCGCGCGGCAATGGCGCCATTGGGATTAATCAGGAAGGAGCGGTTGGCGGTTTTGCTTTCGCTCACCTTGATCGCCAGCGAACCGATCAGCAGCCATGCGCCCAACTCTTCCGCCAATGCGCGGAAGGCTGGAAGCGCGGGATCGCTGTCCTCGGGAAAGCTGCGTTCCAGTTTGGCGCCGCCATCGGGCGCCATCAGCGTGGTGTTCTCGGGCGTGGCGATGAACGCAGCACCCCGCGTATGCGCCTCGCGGATCAGCGCGGATGTGGCGGCTATATTCTCCGCCACATCGTCGGAGGAGCGAAGCTGCACGCAGGCGGCGCGAAACGCGGTCATCCGGCGAGCAACGCGTCCAACTCACCGGCGCGGTCCAATTCGTAAAGCTCGTCGCAACCGCCGACATGGCGCTCGCCGATGAAGATTTGCGGGACGGTGTAGGCGCCCACCGCTTTGGACTGCATCTCCTTGCGCGCATCGCCGTCCATATAGACATCGACCTCCTCGAACGGCACGCCCTTCTTGGCGAAAAGCGCCTTCGCCCGCACGCAATAGGGGCACATCGGCGTGGTGTAGATACGGATCTTGCTCATGGGATTGTTATACAGGCTCCGACAGCGGGCGGACAACGCGCGCGAGCGCCAGAACGAACACCTTTGCCGCACCTGCCCGCTTGAGCGCCTTGGCACAGGCATTGGCGGTCGCCCCGGTTGTCAGCACGTCGTCGACCAAGAGAACCACTTTACCGTTCAAGGTGGAGCGGCGGTTTTCGGGCACGGCGAAGGCTCCACGGACGTTTTTCCGCCGCGCACTGGCCGAGGGCATCTCGCCCTGGCTCGGCGTCGGTCTGGTGCGGCACAGTGCAAAGGGATCGGCGGTTATCCCTCCATACCGGGCAAGCGTCCTGGCCAATTCGGCGGATTGGTTGTAGCGCCGCCGCCACAGCCGCAAGCGGTGCAGCGGGACCGGCACAATCACATCGGATTGGCTGAGCAATTCGCGGCCGCTGCGCTCTAGCCAGCGGCCAAAGGCCGGAACCAAGTCCAGCCGGTCGGCATGTTTGAGGGCGAGGACGGGTTTCTTGCTGGCGTCGTCATAACGCATAATGGCGCGCGCCCGGTCGAAGGCCGGGGGATAGGCAAGACAGGCGGCGCATAGCGTCTCCCCGCCAGGATCGAATTCGAACGGCAGCCCGCATGTGGTGCAGGCGGGTCCGTCGAGAAAATGCAAGGTGCCCCAGCATTCGGGGCACAGACTGCCCGGATCGGAGACCGCTCCACGGCAGACGATGCAGAGCGGCGGAAACAGGACATCGAGGACATTTCGCCCTGCCCGCTTCCAGCCATTCGCAACCGCCATGCTCATCTTGCTAGACTAGCGCAATGACGAACGGACCGCCGCTGATTTTCGATGCTCATGCACAGGCGCTGCATCGCGCGCGTGGCTTGCGCATGGCGGGCGGACGGTTCCTTTTGAACGACGCAGCGGAAGGGGTCCGAGACCGCCTGTCGCCAGTGAACCGTACGTTCGCCAACGCACTCACCATAGGTGGCCATGCGACGGACATTTTACAAGGCGCAGCGAAAACGTGGCGCCGCGGCGCTTTTGGCCCCGATGAACGACTGGATGTGCCATTCGGGGACTTTGACCTGGCGGTCAGTATTCTCAGCTTGCACGCGATGAACGATTTGCCCGGCGCGCTGGTGCAAATCCGCCGCGCGCTGAAACCGGACGGATTGTTTCTCGGCGCGCTGTTTGGCGGTGCGACCTTGTTCGAATTGCGCGAAGCCTTCGCGGCGGGCGAGATCGAAACGCTGGGCGGGATTACGCCGCGCGTAACGCCTTTCGCGGATGTGCGCGAATTGGGCTCGCTTCTGCAGCGGGCCGGCTTCGCATTACCGGTTGCCGATGTGGAACGCACCACGGTGCACTATCGCGATTTCAATACACTGGTGAGCGATTTACGGCTTATGGGCGAGACCAATGCACTCGCCTCGCGCCGCCGCTCGCTCTCGCGCGCTACGCTGAAAGCAGCGCTGGCCCATTATGCCGCCAAGCATGCGGAACCCGACGGGCGGCTGCGCGCGACCTTCGAGATTGTTTATCTCACCGGCTGGTCGCCGCACGAAAACCAGCAGCAACCGTTGAAACCGGGAAGCGCCAAGGCGCGGCTGGCCGAGGCTTTGGGAACGGTCGAACGACCGGCGGGCGATAAGGCCGCACCGAAACGCTAATCCTTGATGAGGAATGCCGCGACGGCGGGGGTGGATTCCAACGCCTTGCGATCTTCCGCCGTCGGCTGCACCGGCTTGTCGCGTTCGACATTGACCATGCAGAGAAATCCCAAATGGGAATCCGTCGCCGCGCGGAATTGATGCCAGGTCCAAGGCGTAATCGTCACGAGGTCGTTGGTGTCGATCTTGCGTACTTCGTCACCGATGAGGCATTCGCCGCGCCCGCGCAGGATCAGAACCGCGTGCATATGTTCGTGGCGTTCGAGCGTCGAATAACCGCCGGGCGCAACCTCGAAATAGCGCAGCTCCGCGCGCAAGGCAGGATCGCGAAACAGCGTCTGGCGCGTGATGGCCTTGAACGGCGCGGTGCCATCTTCCTTGTAGGCCAGCAGATCCGTGTCTTCCCAACGGTAATCCTGAAAGCGGCGGATCGGTTTGGGTTTGTCCATCGTGCTCACCGTTTGACGGCTTCAACAAAGCGCGCGGTTTCGGCCGTCAGTTTTTCGCGCGCCGAAAGCAAGCCGCCGCCGATCAACAGCATGACGTCCTTGCCGTAGAATTCCAGCATTTCTGGAACGCGCTCCGGCACCATGCCGCCCGCCGGAACGGGAACCGTCGAGCGAACCGAAGACCAGGGTTCAAGGGCCGCTTGCGCGAGACGGTGGCATTCCTCGGGCGCGTAGGCGAACCGGCCGCCGTAATTGCAGAACACCGTCGCGTCGGAACCCAGCAGGCGAAAGAATTTTCCCAGCAGGAACGAAGGCGCGAGGCGCGAAGCACCGGCCATCGCGGGATGCGTCATGAAAGCGATGTCGGGATTTTCCTTCACCAGCGTATGGAAATTGGCCAGCCCGACGACCATCGGCGCGATCAGTACCGCGCTCAGCTCGGCCATGATGACAAGACGGATTTGCTTGCGCAGCGAATCCAGATTGCCGTTCAGGCTCGGCAAATAGCATGTCGAGGTGCCGGACCGCGCGGAGGATTTCGCAACCGCTTCGGCGCAGAGTTGCACACGCTCTGCGAACGGACTGTAGGATTGGTCGGCCAGGCCGTGATCGTCCTTGATGAAGTCGATGCCGCCGTCGGCGAATTGGCCCGCAAGCTTTGCCAATTCGGACGAAGGAAAGCCCTGCGGCTTCAGCGCGGAGCATGTCAGCGCTCTGTCCGGGGCGTTTGCGCGCGCGCGAAATCCGGCGAGCCCCTGGTTGGGGCCACGGAACGCAGTCACGAATTCGTCCGGGAAATCGGCATCGATCAGGCGCGTGTCGTCCTGCATCGAGGTATTGCCGAACAGCATGTTGAGCAGCTGCCCCGGCTCGAAGCCCGTCGTCTCAGGCGCAAGCCCGATGCGTACCGCGAACACGCCTTCGCCGATGTCCTCGATGGAATCGACCCGGCCGACAATCTCGTTCAGCACGAAGGGATCGTCGATTGCCGAAACCGGCATCTCGACGCTCTGTTCGACCGCGATGCCCTTGGCCCGCGCGTCGATCGTGCGCGCGTCGGCTTTGACGTGATAGAGAACTTCGATCCTGGCTGTCATGGCCGGAATATAGGGGGCTCGGCGGGTAAAGGGCAATTGCGCCTTAGAATACGATTCTCTGCAGCATGGCCTTGACCTGGGTGCCGATCGCCGAGACGGCGCCGATGATCAGGATGGAGATCAATCCCGCGATCAGCGCATATTCGATGGCGGTGGCACCACGCTCGCAGCGTGCAAATCCTCTCAGAGCAGATCGCGCAGCATCGGGATGAGCGGGATATCCGCCGCTGGCATCGGATATTGCGTCAGGTCCTTGGGGCGTACCCATTTGATCGCCGGATGTTCCAGCGGCTGAGGCGTGCCCTCCCAGCGGCGGCAAACGTAAAGCGGCATGAGCAAATGAAAGTCCGCGTAGCTGTGCGACGCAAACGTGAAGGGCGCCAGGCACGGCTCCTTCACCTCGATCCCAAGCTCCTCGCGAAGCTCCCGGATCAACGTATCCTCCGGGCGCTCGCCCGCTTCCATCTTGCCGCCAGGAAACTCCCATAGCCCTGCCAAGTTTTTGCCGGTGGGTCGTTGCGCAATCAGCACGCGACCGTCGGGATCGATCAATGCGCAAGCAACGACGAGAACGATCTTCGCCTGTGTCATTCATTCCGTTCCATGATGAGCGTTGGTATTTAAAGGGCGATTAAGGATTTACCCTCGCGAGCATAGGGACAAATAGGGGAAAAAGACGGAAACACCCAGATCTGGTGTTCTTTTGGCGACGCGATTCAACTGTCCTTAATCGGTTGTTAGGTGGGAGCCACTAGATTTGGTGGCATGTCCAGATTGATAGCACTGTTTTACAGAGCCAAATCGGGCGCCACGGCCATTGAATATGACCTGATCGCGGCTCTGATCGCAGTTGTTCTCATTGCTTCTCTGCAAAACATGGGTACGAGAGTCAAAGCGACGTTCACGGCCATTTCGACCTCGCTTTGATATCCATTTCTTCTCGCGAATGCCCAGCGCCCTGCCGTTAGCCGGCTAAGGTCAGCTTCGATAGCTGCCGTTGATATCTATGTAACCGTGGGTCAGATCGCAGGTCCAAACCCGCGCGGCGCCCTTGCCGATTCCGAGATCGACGGCGATTTCCACCTCGCGGCCCGATACCGCTTTGGTGGCGGCGGCCTCGTTGTATTTGGCGGCGCGATCGCCCTTCTCGGCCACCAGCACATCGCCGAAGCGGATCGTGAGCTTGTCGCGGTCGGCCTTTTCGCCGGCCTTGCCGACCGCCATGACGATGCGGCCCCAATTGGCGTCGGCCCCGGCAATGGCCGTCTTCACCAATGGAGAATTGGCGATCGAGAGCGCGATGCGCTTGGCCGCACTGTCGTTCTCGGCGCCCGTCACATCGATCTTGATGAGCTTGCTGGCGCCCTCGCCGTCGCGCACGACTTGCAGCGCGAGATCGAGCAGCACACTGTTCAATTTGGCGCGGAAATCGTTCAGACGTTTGTCACTGGCTTTCGCAATCGCGGCATGCGATCCGCCCTTGCCGCTCGCAAAAAGCAGCAGCGTGTCGCTGGTGGAGGTGTCGCTGTCGACCGTAATGGAATTGAACGAGGGCTTCACGCCATCCGAAAGCAATTCCTGAAGCACGGCCGCCGGAAGGTTCGCATCGGTCATGACAAAGGCGAGCATGGTCGCCATGTCCGGCGCGATCATGCCCGAGCCCTTGGCGATACCGTTGATGGAGACTTTCTTGCCGTCGATGACGGCGACGGCCGTCGCCAGTTTGGGAAATGTGTCGGTGGTCATGATCGCTTCGGCGGCGGCGCGCCAACTGCCCGACGATAAATCCTGCGACAAGGTCCCCAAGAGCTTGGTGATCTTCTCCGCCGGCAGCGGCTCACCGATAACGCCGGTCGAGGCGAGGAACACCTCGCTTGCCCGGCAACCAAGGCTCGCTGCGGCGGACTGTGCGACCGCGCGCGCGCCCTCAAAGCCCGCATTGCCGGTGAAGGCGTTGGCGTTGCCGCTATTCACGACGAGCGCGCGGGCGACACCGCGTTTGAGATTCGTCTTGCACCAATCGACGGGCGCGGACGCTGTCTTGGACTTGGTGAACACGCCAGCCACCTGAGTGCCTTCCGCGAACACGGCCAGCAGAACATCGGTGCGATTCGCATAGCGGACGCCAGCCTCCCCGGTCGCCAGGCGAACGCCAGCCAGCGGCGGCAAGTTGGTCAAAAGCCGTGGCGCCAGCGGAGAGATGGCGGGCTTGTGCGTTGCCGGAGCTGCGTCGCGCACGGGCCGCACTTTCGTCGTCTTCTTGTTACGGACCTGCGGCATTCTCGTCAGCCCTCGAACTGGCGGCGGGATTTGGCTGGAATCGTCTGATTTGACAAGGGGGTGTGGCGTTCTTATCTCTCCGGCGCGGCGAAAAAGCCGGGAGTCCGTCCCGGTCGCAAGTTTCAAGCCTGGGCAGAGGATTTTATGCAGAGTTTCGGCGCATTTGTGCAGCGATTCTCTGAATTGGTTCAGTACGTTTGCGCAACGATTCTTCGGTTCCGCCAACGAACGGAAGCTGAGGCGGTTCTGGTCCCAGGTTGCGGAAATCAACGCTCTTGAGGCCGGCCTCAAGGGGCTGTCCGACGACGAGCTAAAGGCGAAAACCCCCGCTTTCAAGGAACGGCTGGCCAAGGGCGAGACCCTGGAAGAGCTCCTGCCGGAGGCTTTTGCGACGGTACGCGAGGCCGCCATGCGCACGCTTGGCCAGCGTCATTTCGACGTCCAGCTCGTCGGCGGCATGGTGCTGCATTACGGCAACATTGCCGAGATGAAGACCGGCGAAGGCAAGACGCTGGTGGCCACGCTTGCGGTTTATCTCAATGCGCTGGCCGGCGAAGGCGTGCATGTCGTGACGGTGAACGACTACCTTGCCAAGCGCGACGCCGACTGGATGGGCCAGATTTATCGCTTCCTGGGTCTCACCGTCGGATGCATCGTTCACGGTCTCACCGACGAAGAGCGTCGCGAAGCCTATGCCTGCGACGTCACCTACGGCACGAACAACGAGTTCGGCTTCGATTATCTCCGCGACAACATGAAGTATTCCATCCCGACGATGACACAGCGCGGGCATTCCTATGTCATCGTCGACGAAGTGGACTCCATTCTGGTCGACGAAGCGCGCACGCCGCTGATTATTTCTGGGCCGACCGAAGACCTGACCGAGATGTATCGCAAGGTCGATAAGCTGATGCCGACTTTGGTCGAGGGTAAAGCGGAGGTCAAAACCGCTCTGGGCGGGCGCGAGGGCGTGCCGGGCGATTACGAACTCGACGAAAAGCAGCGTCAGGTGACTTTGACCGATTCCGGCAACGAGCACATGGTTGAGCTGTTGCGCGAGGCAGGGCTGCTTGAAACCGGAGACCTCTACGACATCGAAAACATCTCCGTCGTGCACCACGTCAACCAGGCGCTGAAGGCGCACAAGCTTTTCCAGCGCGATAAAGATTACATCGTCAAGAACGATCAAGTCATCATCATCGACGAATTCACCGGCCGCATGATGGAAGGACGCCGTTTTTCGGAAGGTCTGCATCAGGCGCTCGAGGCCAAGGAAGGCGTTACGGTCCAGCCGGAAAACGTGACGCTCGCTTCAATCACATTCCAGAACTATTTCCGCCTCTACGACAAACTGGCGGGCATGACCGGTACGGCCCTGACGGAAGCCGCGGAGTTCATGGACATCTACGAACTCGACGTCATGGAAATCCCGACCAATCTGCCGATCAAGCGCGTCGATGCCGACGACGAAGTTTATCGCACCGTCGAGGAAAAAAACGACGCCATCATCACGCTGATCGAGGATTGCCAAAAACGCGGACAGCCGGTGCTGGTCGGCACGACATCGATCGAGAAGTCGGAAGACCTCTCCGCCCTGCTCAAGAAGCGCAAGTTCAAGCACAATGTGCTCAATGCCCGTTATCACGAGCAGGAAGCCTCCATTGTGGCGCAGGCGGGTGTCTCCGGCACGGTGACCATCGCTACCAACATGGCGGGCCGCGGCACCGACATCCAGCTTGGCGGCAATGCCGACATGCGCATCCGCAACGAGCTCGGCGGTATTGTGGATCAGGAAGAGTTTGCCAAGCGCGCTGCGCAAATTCGCGCCGAAGTCGCCGCCGATAAGGAAAAGGTGATCGCCGCGGGCGGAATGTACATCGTGGGCACGGAACGCCACGAAAGCCGGCGCATCGATAATCAGTTGCGCGGCCGATCGGGCCGTCAGGGCGATCCGGGCGCTTCGAAGTTTTTCCTCAGCCTTCAGGACGATCTGATGCGCATTTTCGGGTCCGAGCGCATGGATTCGGTGTTGACGCGTCTCGGCTTGGAAAAAGGCGAAGCGATCACCCATCCCTGGGTCAACAAGGCCTTGGAAAAAGCTCAGCAGAAAGTCGAAGCGCGCAACTTCGAAATCCGCAAGAACATTCTGAAATACGACAACGTCCTCAACGACCAGCGCAAAGTGATCTTCGAGCAGCGTAAGGAGATCATGTCGGCGGACGATGTGAGCGCCGAAATCGCCGATTACCGCGCGGAAGTCGTCGACGAGCTGGTGAACCGCCATATTCCCCCAAAGGCCTATGCCGAGCAGTGGGATGCGAAGGGGCTGCACGAAGAAATCGAGCGGATCTTCTCCATCGATTTACCGGTCGTCGATTGGACTCACGAAGAGGGAATTGCCGACGAAGAGGTTCGCGAGCGCATCAGCAAGGTGGTGGAAACGCGGGCAGCCGAGCGCACCGCGAATTTCGGTCCTGAGATCATGCGCTATGCGGAAAAGGCGGTCCTGCTGCAGACGCTGGATCATAATTGGCGCGAGCACATCATCAATCTCGACCATCTGCGCCAATATGTCGGGCTGCGCGGCTACGGCCAGCGCGACCCGCTGAACGAGTTTAAGAGCGAAGCCTTTGAGCTGTTCGAGGCGCTGCTCAGCAAGCTGCGAATTGATGTGGTGCGCCAGCTCATGCATATCCAAATCAGCGTCGAAGAACCGCCGCCGCCCATGCCGGTGGCGCCTCCCGTGGATTTGCGCGAAACCAAGATCGATCCGCTGACCGGCGAAGACGAAATGTCGTCGCACCCCAGCATCCGCGCGGGCCAGCCTTTTCTCTCGCGGCCAGACCTTCCGGTCGATCCGAACAACCCCGCGACCTGGGGAAAAGTGCAGCGCAACGCGCCCTGCCCCTGCGGTTCGGGCCGCAAATTCAAGCACTGTCACGGGGCGTTGGTTTAGCCGTTCGGCCATAATTGCAGTCTAACCCGCATATTTGCGCGGGCGGCGACTTGCGTTAATCTTGTCTGCGCAGCGTGGGCCGCTGCTTCCGGCTGGGTGGCCGGGCTCACTTGGGGATCAGGGAGACCTTCAAAATGCGAATTTCGATTACGCTGAGCGCCGTTTCGGTGCTCGCGCTGACGAGTGCTATCGCGACATCGGCCTCAGCCGAATCCATTAGCGACAAGACTTCCAGGAAGGAGGCGGAGATTCCGACCTGCTCGCACAAGCTTGGTACGCTTGCCGTGCACGAGCCCGAGAACAATTGGTGGCAAGGGCTGGGACTGGAATTGCCCGAAGCGCTGATCAAAGTCTTTGTAATGAAGTCCGGGTGCTTCACGCTGCTCGACCGCGGCAAAGGGCTCGCAGCCGTGCAGCAGGAACGCGAACTGGCGGGCGGCGGCGAATTGCAGCAAGGCTCGAACATGGGCAAGGGGCAGATCAAAGCGGCCGACTATGTCCTTATTCCCGACATCGTCTCGAAGAACGACAATTCCGGCGGGACAAATGTCGGCGGCCTTCTCGGCGGCTTTGTCGGCGGAGGTGCCGGCGCGCTGCTTAGCGGGCTGAGCATCTCCAGCAAGACGGCTGATGTCGTGCTGACCATCACCAATGTGCGCACGACCGAGCAAGAGGCGATGGAACAAGGACACGCCTCGAAGAGCGATCTTGGATTTGGCATCGCCGGCGGCTGGGGCAATTGGGGCGGCTATGGCGGCGGGGGCATCAGCAGCTATTCCAACACCGGTATCGGCCAAGTCGTGACGCTCGCCTATATCGATGCGTACACCAAGCTGGTGGGCGACATGGGCGGCTTGTCCGGCGGCAGCGCAGGCGCTCCGATGCAAGCCGTGTCGATGACGCGCGCCGGGCACATGTACACGACCTCCTCTCCAGACAGCAAAATCGTGCGCAAGCTGTCAGCCGGAATGATGCTCTACCCCACCGGCCAAAAGGACGGCGTGATGTGGGAAGTGAAGGATGAACTCGGCAATGACGGCTGGGTGTCCTCACTGTCCTTCGAATTGGCAAAATAGTTCGGCGCTTATGCGCTCGGCGAAAGGGGGCTACGGCCCCCTTTTTTCGTGGGCCAATCGCAGAGCATATAAAGCACCGCCGCAATCGCCGACAGGTCGAGCAGGTAGAGATAGCGGTAGTCGCAGGCGATGGAGATGACGAAAAAACTGAGCGTGAAGATAAACGACGCGGCGAGCAGGCCCGCCATCGCCAAATCCGCTGGCCGCCGCCGCCACAACAGCAGCAGGAATGCGATCAGAGCGACCACCCCGTATACGGGATGCGCGAAGACCGGTGTGCCGACCAAAGTGTTCGCATAATCTCCGAGTGTTTCGTCGCGGGTATCGAAGCGCGTTTTCACGCCGAGGAATCGCAAATCGTCCGCGTCGCCTTCCGCGCCGACATGATACGGGTGGCAGAGCGCCATATGGGTGGGCAGGAACAGCCAGCCGAATATCTCTGCGCGCAACGCCAGATAGTTG
>CAWKIU010000006.1:0-95229 GCA_963849895.1 uncultured Alphaproteobacteria bacterium | reverse complement strand
AGTTAGGACGGCGGCGCCTCGTAACTCACCGAAGGAATTTCCGTCAAAGGACGTGTGCGACATTCGCGCGCATGTCTCGCGGCGACGGGGCATGATGTTGGCGCGTTCCGCAGTTACGTAAGAAAACGCGGCAAATATTCCGAAACAGTCCAGACGTAGCGGCAAGATTGGCTGCGACGTGTGTACTGGCTCATCTCTTCGCGATACTTCGCCGAAGCAACGAGCGGTTAATGCCCCACGCATATTCTACTTGCTCGGGCAAGGAGCGGCTATTGCTATGAGTGACATCGGTTCGACTGCCGGCACAAGCCAACCGCGCGTCGTAGCGCGCGACGATCTCGATGCCATTCTGCGCACCCACGAATTGTTCGTTTCCAACAAGGCCGGTGGACGGCGCGCGAAACTGGTCTCGCGCGATCTTGCCAATATCGATCTGGCCGGTCGCAATCTTTCGGAGGCCGACTTCACCGGGTCCGTCCTCTATGGAGCCAATTTGAGATTTGCGAATTTTCAGCGCGCGAACCTCTATTGCACGGACCTGCGCAGCATCAATGGGCGCTGCGGAAATTTCAGTCATGCGGATATGCGTGGCGCCAGCCTCGGCGGCAGCAATCTGTCCAATGCGGTGCTCGATCATGCCGATTTTCGTCCGGGACGGCTTGCGGAGCATGGCCTTTGGGGCATCGCCGGCATCGTTGATCGCAACGGATCGGCCGCCGGCGCCGATTTCAGTTTCTGTTCACTGCGCGGCACGTCGTTCGAGAGTGCAAACCTCAAGGACGCGAATTTCAACGGCGCCGTCATTAACGCGGCAAAATTCAAGGGTGCGCGTTTGAGCAATGCGACGTTCGACGACGCGGTGTTGACGGACATCGACGTGAGCGAACTCGATGTGCCGCTTTCGACCTTCAAGAACTGTGTTCTGCCGCCCTCACAGGAGGCCATTGCGGCTGCGCCCCATCTGATCGCCAAGCTTCAGGCGCACCATCGCTGGAGCGAATCCAACGGGCGCAGCGGCAGCAGCGCCAATCTGGACGATGCGGATTTGCGCCCGCTTAAGACGTTCATCAGCAGATTCACGCTAACGGCGATTTCGGCGCGCCGCGCCAATGGGGCGGGATTGGATTTCTCCGCGCTGGAGATGCAAGGCGCTAATCTGGAAGGCGCCGATCTCAGAGGCGCGAATTTTTCCGGCGCCGATCTGCGCGGCGCGATCTTTCGCGGGGCGCGCCTCGATCATGCGAAATTCGTTGCTGCGGACATGCGCACGCTGCATTTGAGAAGCGGCGAACTGCGCCCAAGCGATTTCACGAACGCAAATCTCAGCCCCGAGCAAATCGCCGACGCCGTTCTCGACTAGGTGCGTACCGCGCGGTCTGAGCCGCGTGAATCCAGATTTGAATTCTGTTACGGTCGCTAGGCCGAATTCGGCGCAAGCTGGACTAGGATCGCCTTATCGAAATCCGAAAGAGCATCAATGTCGGACACAAGCTCCGTGCCTTGGAACGCCACCATCCTGACGCTGTTTCCCCAGATGTTTCCTGGCGCGCTCGGGGTGTCGCTGGTCGGTAAGGCGCTCGACAAGAAGCTCTGGTCGCTGGACGTGCGCGACATCCGCGATCATGGCCTGGGCAAGCATCGCACGGTGGACGATACCCCTGCGGGCGGCGGCCCCGGCATGGTGATGCGCGCCGATGTTGCCGCGGCTGCCGTCGATGCCGTCGAGCAGGCGGGTCGCCCGCTCATCTATCTCTCGCCGCGCGGGGCGGCGCTGACGCAGGCCCGCGTCAAGTCGCTGGCGTCCGGTCCCGGCGCGGTCCTTCTGTGCGGCCGGTTCGAGGGGCTGGACGAGCGGGCGATTGCGGCGCGGCAGATAGAGGAAATCTCGATCGGCGATTTTGTGCTGGCCGGGGGTGAAATCGCCGCCATGGCGCTGGTGGAGGCCGTGGTGCGGCTGATCCCCGGTGTGCTCGGCGACGAGGCCTCGCCCACCGAGGAAAGCTTCGCGGCCGGGCTCTTGGAATATCCGCAATTCACCCGCCCCCAAAGCTGGGAAGGCCGCGACATTCCTGAAGTCTTAACCAACGGAAATCACAAGGAAATTTCGAATTGGCGCCAGGGGGAGGCCGAGCGCCTGACAAGGGTGCGGCGCCCCGACCTTTGGACCCTCTATGAAAAGGGGAAAGGCTAGGCTATACGGCCCGCCTTCTCATAAAATACCCGCGCGCATGGAGATTTCGATGAACCTGATCCAAGAGCTCGAAGCCGAGCAGATGAAGGCCCTGCGCGCCACGGACCATCCGGCGTTCCGCCCCGGCGACACGCTGAAGGTCAACGTCAAGGTGGTCGACGTCACCTTTGACGAAAAGACCAAGCAGAACAAGACTCGCGAGCGCCTGCAGGCCTTCGAGGGCGTCTGCATCGCCCGCCAGGGGCAGGGCATCAACGAGAGCTTCACGGTGCGCAAGATTTCCTATGGCGAAGGCGTGGAGCGCGTTTTCCCGGTCTATTCGCCGCTGGTCGATTCCGTGCTGGTGGTCCGCAAGGGCCGCGTGCGTCGCGCCAAGCTCTATTATCTGCGCGGCCGCCGGGGCAAATCCGCCCGTATCGCCGAGCGCGTCGAATACGAGAACACCGAGAAGGCGTAAACGCCGTCTCGCAGCCAAAGCCCTCTGCGCCAATCCAATAAACGCCGCAAAACCGGCGTTTATTCGTCGCAGGGGCATGGCCGGGCCAATTCATCCCCCGAAAAGCCTTTATTTATGGCGTTTTTTCGTACGCGACAGTCTTGTCTTGTCCGCAAATGCTTTAGAATTGGGCATCATTTTGATTCGCAGAGGACAAAACAAATGGCAAAAGCCGCAGTCGCGAGCACATCCGCCGCAAAGCCGAAAGTCGTCACGATCTCGACCCGTCAGTTGGCGGCAGAACTCGCCGTGAAGCACGAGTTGTCGAACAAGACCTCGCTCGCAATTCTGGACGAAGCGATCAGCCTCATCACCAAGCATCTGAAAAAGGGCACCCGCGTGCGCCTCAATGGTCTTGGCATCCTGGTGGTCAGGAAGCGCGCCGCGCGCATGGGCCGCAACCCGGCAACGGGCGAAGCCATCAAGATCAAGGCGAGCAAAAAGGTCGCCTTCCGCGCCTCGAAGGAATTGAAAGAGGCGATCTAATCGTCGTCTCGGACGAAACAGGAAATCGGGCGGCTGCGCGAGCATCCGCCCGATTTCTTTTTTGTATTGTGCCCCAACCTTGCCCCCGCCCCCTCGCGCGCGCTAAGAGCGATCAAACCCCTCGAGAGGACACCAGATGGCTCGTAAGAAAATCGCGCTCATTGGCGGCGGACAGATCGGCGGCACGCTTGCCCATTTGATCGGTCTCAAGGAACTGGGCGATGTCGTCCTGTTCGACATCGTGGAGGGGCTGCCCCAGGGGAAGTGCCTGGACATCTCCCAATCTGGCCCGGTGGAGGGCTTCGATGCCAAGCTCAAGGGCACCAATTCCTATGCCGACCTGGCGGGCAGCGATGTGGTGATCGTCACCGCTGGCGTGGCGCGCAAGCCCGGCATGAGCCGCGACGATCTGCTCGGCATCAACCTCAAGGTGATGTCGGCGGTGGGCGAGGGCATCAAGGCCCATGCGCCGAACGCATTCGTGGTCTGCATCACCAATCCGCTGGACGCGATGGTGTGGGCGCTGCGCCAGTTCTCCGGGCACAAGCCCGAAATGATCGTCGGCATGGCGGGCGTGCTCGACAGCGCGCGCTTTCGCCATTTCATCGCCGAGGAATTGCAGGTCAGCGTGGAGGACGTCTCGGCCTTCGTGCTCGGCGGCCATGGCGACACGATGGTGCCGATGCCGCGCTTCTCTACGGTTGGCGGCATCTCGTTGCCCGAATTGGTGAAGATGGGCTGGATCACGCAGGACCGTCTGGACGCCCTCATTCAGCGCACCCGCGACGGCGGCGCCGAGATCGTGGGCCTGCTGAAGACCGGCTCTGCGTTCTACGCGCCCGCCTCCTCCGCGATTGCGATGGCGGAAAGTTATCTGAAGGATAAAAAGCGCGTCATGCCCGTGGCGGCCTATGTGAATGGGCCTTATGGCATCAAGAATTTGTTTGTCGGCGTGCCTGCGGTGATCGGCGAAAAGGGCGTCGAGCGGATCGTCGAACTCGAGCTCACCGAAGCGGAAAAATCCGCGCTGATGAAATCTGCGGAATCTGTGAGTGGCCTGATCGAGGCTTGTAAGAAGTTGGATCCGAGACTGGCCTAGGATGCGCGCGATACGATTGTCGGCATGCGCCCTCCTTCTTGCGGCCATGCCGGTTTGCGCCTCGGCCGCGACGCTGACGATCACGGTTGAGAACCTCTCGAACAAGGGTGGCATCCTGCATGTCGCGCTCTATGATGAAGCGTCCTGGCCGAATGACGAGGCCAAACCCATCGCCGATGCCGCCGTGCCGGTCATGTTGCCCTGGACGGTCGTCACGCTGAAGGACCTGAGGCCCGGGATTTATGGCCTTAAGAGCTATCAAGACGCCAACCGCAACGGAAAATTCGACCAGGACTGGATCGGCATGCCGCTGGAGCGCTATGGCTTTTCGCGCGATGCCCGGCCGTTTCTGTCCGAACCCGGTTTCGACAGAACCAAATTCACCCTGTCGGACGGCGCCAACGAGATCGTGATCCATCTGCAATAGAGCCATGCGCCATAAGAATTGTCGGGCGCGCGCGAATTGAGTAGATAAAGCAGATGATCCCCCGCCTGGAAACCGAACGGCTGATCCTTCGCGAATATCGCAGCGACGATTTCGAGGCCTTTGCCACCTTCATGGCCGACCGCGACGTCGTGCGTTATCTGCACGGCGAGCCGATGGCGCGCGCCGATGCTTGGCGGGTGCTGGCCGCCGGCATCGGGCACTGGTATTTGCGCGGCTACGGCACCTGGGCCGTGGAGCGCAAATCGGACGGCGCCTTCATCGGCCGCGTCGGCCTGATCAATCCCGAAGGTTGGCCGGGACTGGAGGTCGGCTGGACCCTCGGTAAACTCTATTGGGGCCAGGGCTACGCGACAGAGGCCGCTAGGGCGGCCATGGGTTATGGCTTTCTCACCCAGCCGGTGGAGCGGCTCATTTCCGTCATCGATCCGCTCAACAAAGCCTCCCAGCGGGTCGCGGCACGGCTTGGCGAAACCAAGGGGCCGCCGCACGACATCGTTCTTGGCGGCAAGGTCTTCAGTACCGACATCTGGAGCATCACGCGCGCTGATTGGCAGCGCAGCCAGGGCGCATGACGAGCGAACCTTCGACCACGATATACCGCAAAAGAGATTTCGGTTTTTTCCTCTCGGGACGGTTTTTCGGCACCGTGGCGATGCAGGTGCAATCCGTCGCCATCGGCTGGCAAATCTACGAGATCGAGCGCACGCCCTTGGCGCTCGGACTGGTGGGTTTGTGCCAGTTCCTTCCGATGTTCCTTCTGACGCTACCGGCGGGCGATATATCCGATCGCTTCGACCAGCGCCGGGTATTTGCGTTATCTCTGATAGTTGAGGGGCTGTGCTCGGCTCTGTTTCTGGCGCTCAGCCTTGCCCATGTCACCAATGCCATTGCCTTCTACGCGGTGCTTGTGTTGTTCGGTGCGGCGCGCGGATTTTCCGGGCCGGCCGGACAATCGCTGCTCGCCTTTTTGGTGCCGCGCGAGCGGCTGGCGCGCTCCATCGCACTCAATTCGTCGGTCTTCACAACGGCGGTGATTGCCGGGCCCGCACTCGGCGGCTTTCTCTATGCCTTCGGGCCAGTGGCGACCTACACAACCTGCACGGTGTGTTTCTTCGCCGCCGGCGCATGCATGACGACGCTGGGCGGGCGCCGTCTCGCCGGCAAGCTACGGGGCGAAATAGGCCGGATAGCCCGTGTGGCTGAGGGCATACGCTTCGTGCGCGAACGGCCGATTGTGCTCGGTGCGATTTCGCTTGATCTCTTTGCCGTGCTGCTGGGCGGGGCAACGGCGCTGTTGCCGGTGTTCGCACGCGACATCCTGCATACCGGGCCGATCGGGCTTGGCCTGTTGCGCAGCGCGCCCGCGATGGGGGCTGCCGCCATTGCGCTCGCGCTGGCGCGCCGGCCCATCGAACGAGGTACGGGCAACAAGATGTTCGCGGCCGTCGCCGTCTTCGGTGTCGCAACCATTGTGTTCGGCCTGTCGCGGAATTTTGCCTTGTCTATGGGCGCACTTTTCCTGCTTGGCGCTTCGGACATGATCAGCGTCTTCATTCGCCAGTCGCTCATCAACATTGCGACGCCCGACGAGATGCGCGGCCGCGTCGGCTCTGTGAGCATGCTGTTTATCGGTGCCTCGAACGAACTGGGCGAGTTCGAATCCGGATTGACGGCGGCCTGGTTCGGAACGATTCCCGCCGTGGTGCTCGGCGGGCTCGGGACCCTCGCCGTTGTGGCAGTCTGGATGAAACTATTCCCGCCGCTGCGAACCGTCGACCGGCTCAATGACGTGGCGCCGCGCGCCGGTCCTTACCACGTGTAATGCAGCGATGCGTAAACGCCGTCGGACGAGGCGTCGAGGCTCGAATAGAACGTGTTGCGCGGGTGATAGCGTGTCGTGATGAGCTCGTTATAACCGATAGAAATTACCGTACTGGTCAGCACGTCCCAAATATGATGCTTCTTGGCTTGGACGCGCGAATAGCTCACGAACTCGGAAGCGGCAAAAGCGGGCAGGCCATATTCCCAGCCGTAGCGTTTCCACAGGAAGCTCGCCGGCGCGGAAGCCAAGGCGGAGGTATCCGACGGAAAGGAATCCCAGTTGGGGCCGCCGGGCATGCAGGGCTTGGCGAAGGGGCGGCACTCGCGCACCAAGTGCTTTAGCGCCAAGGCCGTGCCCACGGTGAGACCCGTCACGACGACCAATTGCGCGGTGCCCCGCCAATCGTCTTTCCACACGGTAATCCCGCCGGCCACCAGCGGCAGAGCAATGGCAACGGCTGTTCCCGCCGTCTCGATGGATTTGCTGGGCGCGGCGTTAGCCGAAGCGGCGCACAGCAGCGCGGCACAGGCGCAGACGACAATCTTGTTCATAATGGGATCCCCGCTACCATCGCTCTGCGGTGACTATAGCGTGAGACAGCGGGCGCGCAATCGCGGCTGTTCTTTGGCATAGTTGAGCAAGACCAACGGGTCCGGGGGAAATGTGAACATTGGGATTTTGCAAGGTTGGACGGCGGCGCAAAAACACGTCGTGGCGGCGAGCTATCTAGGCTGGACGCTGGATGCGTTCGATTTCTTCCTTCTCGTCTTTGTCATGAAGGATGTTGCGGGCACCTTCGCCACGCCCTTGTCGTCGGTCGCCTTGGCCATAACGCTGACTTTGGCGTTGCGCCCCGCCGGTGCATTCCTGTTCGGTCGCCTTGCCGACCGCTATGGGCGCAGGCCCATCTTAATGCTGGACGTGGCACTTTATTCGCTGCTCGGTTTCGCCACGGCCTTCGCACCCAATCTCACGGTGTTCCTTATCATTCGCGCACTGTTCGGCGTGGCGATGGGTGGAGAATGGGGTATCGGCGCATCGCTGACGATGGAGACGATCCCGCCCAAGGGGCGCGGCTTGGTCTCGGGCTTGCTGCAATCGGGCTATCCCAGCGGCTATCTTCTGGCCTCGGTGGTCTTCGGTCTGTTCTATGCGCAGCTTGGCTGGCGCGGCATGTTCATGGTCGGCATCGTGCCGGCACTGCTCATTCTGTACATCCGCAGCAAAGTTCCCGAATCTCCCAGCTTCGCGCGCCAGCGCCCGGCGCCCACGACGCCGCTGCGCGGGTTCGGCGGCCATATCATGCTCGCGCTCTATGCCATCGCGTTGATGACGGCATTCAACTTCTTCAGCCATGGAACGCAGGATCTCTATCCAACTTTCCTGCAGAAGCAGCATCACTTCGACCATCATACGGTCAGCTTCATCGCGGTGATCTACAATGTCGGCGCTATTGTCGGCGGCTTGACGTTCGGCGCGATCAGTCAGGCGCTGGGGCGGCGGCGAACGATTGTGCTGGCCGCTTTGCTGGCAATTCCGGCGGTGTGGCTATGGGCCTATAGCGAGACGGCCGCGATGCTGGCCTTGGGCGCCTTTGTGTTGCAGTTCTTCGTGCAGGGCGCTTGGGGCGTGGTGCCCGCCTATCTCAACGAGCTATCGCCGCCGAAGGCGCGGGCTACCTTTCCAGGCACCGTCTATCAGCTGGGAAATTTCATCGCGTCGTCGAATGCGGTGATGCAGGCGCGGATCGCCGAAAGCCATGGCGGAAATTATTCGCTGGCGCTGGCGGGCGTGGCTGTCGCCGCGGCCTTGGCAATCGCACTGCTGACGTTTTTCGGGCGCCAGGCCAAGGGCGTCGATAGCACGAGCGAGGCGCTTCCCAGCGGTTAGCTCTTCAGGAAAATATCCACGCGGTCCATCGGGCCGTCGTCGTCCACGCCGCCCAAGGCACGCACGTCGATATGGTCGAAGGGCACGCCGTCGTCGATCAGAAGTTGGCGCACGACCAGCGCGCGCTTGAGCGACAATCGGCGCGTGTCCGACGATTTCTCGCCTCTCGCGCCGCCATAGGCCAGCAGCACGACATGGGTGGAACTATCGCTCAGCGTGCCCAGATCGTCCGCCAGCGACTTGATCGTGGCGACCGCCGCGCTGGAAGGATCGGTGGCGTTCTGGGCGAACAAGACAACGCTGCGCCGCGTGCCGCTGGACGCTGCGGGATTTCTCGCCGGGCGCGACACGGCCTGCGGTTCAATGCTCGCCACGCGCGGCGGCGGGGCTTGGCGCTCGGGCTTGGCGGCGGGCTTTTGGACTTCGACATCGCCAAGGTCACTCGCCTCCGGTGCGGGCTGCTCGTGAACCACCGGCGCCGCGGCGTGCCGGGGAGCGGCAGGAGGAGCGACGGACGCCGTCTCGCTACGGTGTCTTCTTGGAGCTGCTACTGCGACAGGGGGCGTTTCGACCGGCGTGGTCTCTGGCGGCGTGGCGGCGACTGTCACTGGTGCACGCTCCGCGCGCACGACATGGTGGTGGCCGGGCATGTGCAGATGGATCGGCCCATTGGTCTCGCCCGGCATGCGCAGGACAGGGACGATGCGTTCATATTTGCCGCCCGGATAGAGCAGCACCTGCGTGCCGGAGGCCCCTGGGTTTACGACCACAGCGCCGTCGGACGTGCTCTGGGCCAGGAGCGGACAAAGGCCGCCGACCAGTATGAAAGCCGTCAAAACACAGAAGGTTCGCATCACGTCGAATCGCGCGGATGGGTTAAGGCGCGCAACCATAGACGGCTCGCCGCGCCGCCTCAACACGCCGGCCCCGCGTCTTTCAGAAGCTTTAGGATTTGGGGGTGCAGGGCCTCGTTGGCGGCCAGGATGTTTCCGGTCTCCAGCGCGCGCGTTCCGCCGTCCAGATCGGTGACGATGCCGCCCGCCTCGCGCACCAGAAGGATACCGGCGGCGATATCCCAGGGGTTGAGATCATGCTCCCAGAACCCGTCATAGCGGCCCATGGCTACGCCCGCGAGGTCCAGCGACGCAGCGCCGCAGCGGCGGATTCCAGAGCTGCGCCCCATAACGGCGCGCAGTTCGTCCAGCGCGCGCTCGTGCTGCGGGCGCCCCATAAACGGGATGCCGGTGGCGAACAGCGATTCCGCCAGCGATTTGCGCGCCGCGACGCGCAGACGCTTGTTGTTGAGATAAGCGCCCTGGCCTTTCTCGGCCACATACATCTCGTCGACCACCGGATTGTAAACCACGGCGGAGGCGAGCTGCCCGTCGCGCTCCAGCGCGATGGAAACGGCGAAGATCGGAATGCCGTGCAGGAAGTTCGTGGTGCCGTCGATCGGATCGATGATGAAGCGATGGGATTTGTCCGGGCCTTCGCGCAGGCCGGTTTCCTCGCAGAGAAAGCCATAGCCCGGCCGTGCCCGCGACAATTCGTCGATCAAGATGCGCTCGGTGCGCTCGTCGGCATTGGAGACGAAATCGGCGGGGCCTTTCAGCGAGACCTGCAGATTTTCCAATTCGCCGAAATCGCGGATCAAGCCGCGCCCCGCTTTGCGCGCGGCGGCGACCATGACGTTCAGAGCGGGGGAAAGGTAGGGCATCTCTATTCCGCCCGGCGCAGATAAGCGCCGTCTTCGGTCGAGACCACGACTTTGGTGCCCGCTTCGATGAAGGGCGGCACCTGGATCTTCAAACCGTTTTCCAGCACCGCGCCCTTGTAAGAAGGCGCCGCCGTGCCGCCGCGCATCACCGGGTCGGCCTCGGTCACCGTCAGCGTCACATGCTGGGGAAGCTGGATGCCGATGGGCTTGCCCTCATAGGTCTGCACCAGCACCTTCATGCCGTCCTGCAGGAACTGAGCGCGCTCGCCGACGAAATCGGTTTGCAGCTCGATCTGCTCGTAGTTTTCGATGTCCATGAAGGTCAGCATGTCGCCGGTGGAAAAGAGGAACTGGTAGTCCTTCTTCTCCAGGTAAATTTCGTCGACGCTGGCGTCCGAGCGGAAACGCTCGTTCAGCTTGCTGCCGGTGATGATGTTCTTGAGTTCGACCTGATTGTAAGCGCCGCCCTTGCCCGGTTTGACCGCCTGGGTCTTTACCGTGATCCACAGCCCGCCCTGATGCTCGATCAGCGTTCCGGGGCGGATTTCATTGCCTGCGATCTTGGACATTGCGGACGCGCTCCTTGGCGCGGGGGGAAAGGTTCGGTCGATGAGAAAGAGCGCGCGGGTGATAGCAGGGTGCCCCCACTTTGTCATCCCCGGCGAGTGCGAGCCTTTGGCGAGCGCGAGGGAAGGGGACCCAGGTGGATGGATCACACTGGTCTGTCCACCTGGATTCCCTTTCCCTCGCATTGCTCACGCAATGCGAGGCCGGGAATGACAAAAGTGACTCAGCCCTTCGCAGCGGTCCGTCCGACCGAACCGAGGTCCCGCATCGCTTCTTCAAGGCGCGCGATGATGCCGACTTCGCCGGCGCGAAGCCATTTGCGCGGGTCATAGAGCTTCTTGTAGGGCTTCTGATCCACCGGATCGACTTGGTATTGGAACGCCTTGGGATTGGCCATCACATCCGCCGCCACCGCATGGGCAAAGGCGAATTGCAGATCGGTGTCGATGTTCATCTTGAACACGCCATAGCCCACCGCTTCCTTGATGAGCTCCGGCGAGGTGCCCGAACCGCCATGGAAGACGAGGCTGAGCGGATTGTGGCCGAGATCGCGCGTCTTGGAAATCAGCGCCTGCGAATTCTTCAAAATGATGGGCCGCAGTTTCACATTGCCCGGCGCATAGACGCCGTGAACATTGCCGAAGCTCGCCGCGACGGTGAAATGGCCGATGGGCGACAGCACGTCATACGCCTTCAGCACATCTTCGGGCTGGGTATAGAGATTGGGATTGCCGACATCGCCTTCGGTCAGCTCATGGCCGATGCCGTCTTCCTCGCCGCCTGTGACGCCCAGTTCGATTTCCAGGCTCATGCCGAGCGGCGCCATGCGCTTCAGCACGCGGGCGCAAACTTCCAAATTCTCGTCGATCGGCTCCGCCGACAAATCGAGCATGTGGGAGGAGAACAGCGGCTTGCCGGTCTTCTTGAAATGCTCTTCGCTTTTTTCCAACAGGCCTTCGACCCAAGGCACCAGCTTCTTGTTGGCGTGGTCGGTGTGCAGGATGACGCAGACGCCGTATTCCTTCGCCAGAAGATGAACATGCTGCGCTGCCGAGGTGGCGCCAAGCACGCGGGCGCGATGGGCATCGGGAACGCCTTCGCCGCCGAAGAAGCGCGCGCCGCTGTTCGACATTTGCACGATGACGTCCGACTTGGCCTTGGCCGCCGTCTCCAGCACCGCGTTGAGGCTGTTGGTGCCGACGATGTTCACCGCCGGAAGGGCATAGCCGCCCTCTTTGCAGGCCGCCAAAAGGTCCAGATATTCGCCGCCGGTCACGACGCCGGGGGGCAGGGTCTTGGTCATCTCATCCTCATTTCAGGTTCGGGCAAATCGCTATCAAATTCAGTTGTACCAATATTGTTTTGAAGTGGCGGTGCCAAGACAAACCATCGCTGAAGGACTTTCCGTCGCGCCGGTCAAAAACTGGGCAGAGGGGAGGTCAATCAAAACAAGGTGTTGAAGGCCTTGACCGCGGCCTGCGGGCCGTCGGGATGGTCCCAAATTCCTGACGACACCGCCAGGAAATCAGCCCCGGCGGCGATCAGCGGGGCGCCATTGTCCACCGTGATGCCGCCGATGGCGACGGACGGCACAATCATCAGCTCGGACCACCAGGTCAAAAGCGCGATATCGGCGCGGGTTTTCGCCTCTTTGGTGGCGGTGGGAAAGAACGCGCCGAAGGCGACATAATCCGCGCCGGCCTCCGCCGCTTCGATCGCGAGGTGGCGCGAATCGTGACAGGTGACGCCGACCACACCGTTCGGCCCCATCGCTTCGCGCGCCTCGGCGTAGCTCGCATCCTCCTGGCCGACATGCACGCCGTCGCAGCCGAATTTTTTCGCAAGGTCCGGCCGGTCGTTCAGAATGAATGCGACATCGGAGCGCTGCGCGATGGGCATGAGGATTTCCACCGCGCGCACGATTTCTTCTTCCGCCACATCCTTGAGGCGCAACTGCAACGAAGCCACATCGCCGCCCTGAAGTGCGCGCTTGAGCGTCTCCGCAAATGTCGACGGGCTCAAGCTTTGGCGGGGTGATGAGATAGAGACGGCAGAGTGAGGTCATTGTGGATACGCCTACTTCGGCATTGTCGCTTGTTGATAATGGGAAAGGGGCAGTCTCTAATTAATCAAAGATGCGGAAGTTGAAAATTCGTTCAACAAGAATGACCGTTCCCCAATATCCTGCGAGCAATAGGACGAGAAGTGGCGCCGCTACAACCGCTAGCGACAACTCCCGGCCTATATGCGGCGCTAAGATCGGGATGAACAAAGGTCCCGCGAATTGAAGCCATGGTCCAATAATTATACCACCCACAATCACGGTCGGAAGCCCTAACGATATTTGAAGATAGGACCGGCCAAGCCATTTAAAGAAGGATTTCAAAACACTGAGTGAATGTTCCACTATCTTCACCCCTTATAAATCCCGATCACATTATCCAGCAGCGCCATGGCATCGGCCTTGCTGCGCTGAAAGGTGTTGCGGCCCATGATTGAGCCTTGGCCGCCGCCCGCCTTGATGGCGCGCGCTTCGTCGAGGATTTCCTCATCGCTCTTCTTGGTGCCGCCGGAGAAGATCACGATGCGCCGCCCGCCCAGCGCCGCCTTCCTGATATGCGCCACGCGATCCGCCAGCGTGTCCAGCTTCACATTCCCCGCCTTGTAGAGTTCGGCAATATCTTTCGCATCGACATAGGCGGTTGGCAGTTTGACCTTGATGATATGCGCGCCAAGCAGCGCCGCGATCTGTGTTGCGTAAGCATCCACATCGATGGCGGTTTCGCCGTCCTTGGAAATATCCTGGCCGCGCGGATAGGACCACACCACCGTCGGCAAGCCGAATTCCTTCGCTTCGCTGACGAACTCGCGCACCACTTCGAACATGTCATAGGATTCCAGCGAGCCGGGATAGATCGTCAGCCCTACCGCCGTGCAGCCCAGACGCAGCGCGTCGCGCACCGTCGCGGTGACGGCTTGCGATTTCGGTCCGTTCTTCGGGAACAGAAGATTGGCGCTGTTCGCTTTCAGGATCAGCGGAATTTTTCCGGCGAAGGTCGAAGCCCCCGCCTCCAGCATGCCGAGCGGCGAGGCAAAGGCGCTCAGCCCCGCATCCACCGCCAACTGAAAATGGTAATGCGGATCGTAGGCGGGCGGATTGGGCGCGAAGCTTCGGTCGGGGCCGTGCTCGAAGCCTTGATCGACCGGCAGGATGATGAGCTTGCCGGTGCCGCCCAGACGCCCGTGATAAAGCATCCTGCGCGAGATTGGTCTTCACGCCAGGATTGTCGCTCTCGTACCAATTCAGGATGTCTTGAACGGCGCTGGTCATGGCGAGCCTCCGAAAGAAAAAGCCCCCGCCTTTTGTAAAGTTCTAGGGCGAGGGCTTTGAAATGTCTCCCTCATGCGAGGGCCGATACGCGATTCTATTTCACCATCAACGCGGCAACGCCCGGCAGTTCCAGGCCTTCCAGCCATTCCAGGAACGCGCCGCCCGCGGTCGAGACATAGGAGAATTCGTCCGCCACGCCCGCCTTGTTGAGCGCGGAGACGGTATCGCCGCCGCCCGCCACCGACAGCAGCGTGCCCGCCTTGGTGCGCGCCGCGACCAGTTTGGCCGCCGCCACTGTGCCCTTGTCGAAGGGCGCGGTTTCAAAAGCCCCGAGCGGGCCGTTCCACACCACGGTGCGGGTCGTCTCCAGCACCTTGGCGAATTCCTCCACCGTGGCCGGGCCGACATCCAGGATCATCTCGTCCTTGGCGACCTGGTTCACCGGCACCGTGCGAGACGCCGCGCCCGCCTTGAACTCTTTGGCGACGACCGCATCGACGGGTAGAAAGATTTTCGCGCCGCCGCCGGCCGCCAGCGCCATCACCTTTTTGGCGATGTCGATTTGGTCGGCTTCATAAAGCGACTTGCCGACATCGATGCCTTGCGCGGCCAGGAATGTGTTGGCCATGGCGCCGCCGATCACCAGCGTATCGACGCGCTTCACCAGATTTTCCAGAAGCGCGATCTTGCTCGATACTTTCGCGCCGCCGATCACTGCCATCAGCGGGCGGGTGGGACTCTCCAGCGCCTTTTGAAGATGGGAGAGTTCGGCCTGCATGGAGCGTCCCGCCGCGCTGACGGCAGCAGATGCGCCACGCCCTCGGTCGAGGCAATGCGCGCGGTGCGCCGAAGAGAACGCATCGTTGACATAAAGGTCCGCGAGCTTGGCGAGCTTCTTGGAGAATTCCGGATCGTTCTTTTCTTCTTCCGCATGGAAGCGGGTGTTCTCGAGGAGGAGAACGTCGCCGTCCTTCATCTTGGCGACGGCTTCCTCGGCCACCGGGCCGACGCAGTCCGAGGCGAACGCCACCGGGCGGCCGACCTTATCGGCGAGCGGCTTTGCCACCGGGCCGAGCGACATGGAGGGAACTACCTTGCCCTTGGGCCGGTCGAAATGGGAGCAGACGATGACCCGCGCGCCCTTCTCGGCGAGTTCGCGGATGGTGGGCGCTTGGCGGTCGATGCGCGAGGTGTCGGTGACGACCCCGTCCTTCATCGGCACGTTGAGGTCGGCGCGCACGAGGACGCGCTTGGATTTGACGTCGAGGTCGTCGATGGTGCGGAAGGCGGGCATGGAGCTTGTCCTATGTTCCCACCCTCCCGTGAGGGTGGGTCGTAATGGCGGGGCGATGAAAGCAAAGGGGCACGGCTGTGCGCCGCGCCCCTTGCCGTTCGATCAGATGAACTTGCCGAGCGCGACGGCGGTATCGACCATGCGATTGGAGAAGCCCCATTCGTTGTCGTACCAAGCCATGACGCCGATCATGTTGCCGTCCATCACCTTGGTCTGGTCGGGCATGAAGTAGGACGACGCCGGCATATGGTTGAAGTCGCTGGAGACCAGCGGCGCATCGACGATTTCCAGAATGCCCTTCAGCGGCCCTGCGGCAGCAGCAGCCCTCATCGCGTTGTCGATCTCTTCCTTCGTCGTCGACTTTTTGACGACGACCTTGAGATCGACCAGCGAGACGTTCGGGGTCGGCACGCGCACCGACAAGCCGTCAAGCTTGCCTTTCAGTTCCGGCAGCACCAGGCCGACGGCCTTCGCGGCGCCGGTGGTGGTGGGGATCATCGACAGCGCGGCGGCGCGGCCGCGATAAAGGTCCTTGTGCAGCTGGTCGAGCGTCGGCTGATCGTTGGTGTAGGAGTGGATCGTCGTCATGATCCCCTTCTCGATGGTGAGCAGATCGTTCAACACCTTGGCGACGGGCGCCAGACCATTGGTCGTGCACGAGGCGTTGGAAACGACCAGATGCTCTTTGGTCAGTTTGTGGTCGTTGACGCCGTAGACGACGGTGAGATCGGCGCCGTCCGACGGGGCCGAGACCAGCACGCGCTTGGCGCCGGCTTCCAGATGCAGCGCAGCCTTGGGACGCGCCGAGAAGATGCCGGTGCATTCCAGCGCGATGTCCACGCCCAGTTCCTTGTGCGGCAGCTGGGTGGGATCCTTGATCGCGGTGACTTTAATTTTGTGTCCGGCGGCGGTCATGATGTCGCCATCGACGGTCACGCTGGCCGGAAAGCGTCCGTGCACGGAATCGTAACGCAGCAGATGCGCGTTGGTGGCGACGGGGCCCAGATCGTTGACAGCCACGACTTCAATGTCACGGCGTCCGGTTTCCACGATGGACCGAAGCACCAGCCGCCCGATGCGGCCGAATCCGTTAATAGCGACGCGAATGGCCATATTTGCCTCCTAAGAATCTATCGATTTGTCGGGTTTGACTTAGTCCCGCTAGGTCAACCTTTCAATGCACTTTTTGCCGCTTCTGCCACGCTTTGCGGCGTAATTCCAAAATGTAGGTAGACATCCTTATAGGGGCCGCTGGCGCCGAAGCTGTTCATGCCCACGAAAGCGCCATTGGGGCCGATATAACGGTCCCAGCCGAGCCGCACGCCCGCCTCGACGGCGACCTTCGCCGTGCCGGGGCCGAGTACCGTGTCACGATATGTTGCGCTTTGTTGCTCGAACAATTCCCAACAGGGCATCGAGACGACGCGCGCCGCGATATTCTCGGCTGCGAGCAGATCGCGCGCCTTGAGCGCCAGTTCGACTTCCGAGCCGGTGGCCAGGATGGTGACTTTGGCGTCAGGAGCGCCGGCCAGTTCGTAAGCACCGCGCGCGCTGAGATTTTCGTCGGTGTGGACGGTGCGAACGGTCGGCAGGTTCTGGCGGGTGAGCGCCAGGAAACTGGGGCCCTTCTTATTCGCAAGCGTCAGCGCCCAGCATTCGGCGGTCTCCACCGCGTCGGCCGGACGGAACACGTTGAGATTGGGCATCGCGCGCATTGCCGCCAGATGCTCGACGGGCTGATGGGTCGGGCCGTCCTCGCCAAGGCCGATGGAATCATGGGTCATCACATAGCCGATGCGAATTCCCATCAGCGCGGCCAGCCGGATCGACGGGCGGCAATAGTCGGAGAACACCATGAATGTGCCGCCATAGGGAAAGACGCCGCCATGCAGCGCCATGCCGTTCAGAGCCGCCGCCATGCCGTGCTCGCGCACGCCGAAATGCACATAGCGGCCCGCAAAATCGCCGGTCACGATGTCGGTCATGCCCTTGGTCTTGGTGTTGTTGGACGGGGTGAGGTCCGCCGAGCCGCCGATCGTGGAGGGCCATATCGCGTTGATGACATCGAGCGCCATTTCCGATGCCTTGCGCGTGGCGACCGACGGTTTTTCGGTGCTGATTGTCCTTTTCAAATCGATCAAGGCGGCGTCCAGGCCGACCGGCTCGTCGCCGGACAGCGCCGCATCGAAGGCGGCAACCAGCGCGGGCTCCGCTTCGTTCTTGCGCCTGCTCCAGGCGGCGTGAGCGCTCGCCCCGGCGGCGCCGATGGCGCGCCACTCCGAGGCAATGTCCTCGGGGATCACGAACGGCTCGTAGGGCCAGTTCAGGATTTTCCGCGCGCCGGCGATTTCTTCGGCGCCGGGAGCGTCGCTATGGGCTTTTTGGGTGCCCGCGCGGGTCGGAAACCCAAAACCGATGATGGTCTTGCAGGCCAAAAGCGCCGGTTTGTCGCTGGTTTGCGCCCAAGCGAGCGCACGCGCCACATCGGCCGCGTCATGGCCGTCGACGCGGATGGTGTTCCAGTTCGCGGCTTGGAAACGCTCGATCGTGTCGGTGGAATCGGTGATCGAGGTCGCCCCGTCGATCGAGATGGAGTTGTCGTCATACAGCACGATCAGCTTGGAGAGTTCGAGATGCCCCGCCAGCGAAATCGCCTCGTGGCTGACGCCCTCCATCAGATCGCCGTCGCTGGCGATGACATAGGTCTTGTGGTTCACCAGCGCATCGCCATAGCGCGCGTTCAGAATGCGCTCGGCCAGCGCCATGCCCACGGCATGGGCGATACCCTGGCCAAGCGGGCCGGTGGTCACCTCGATGCCAGGGATATGGCCGTATTCGGGATGGCCGGCGCAGGGGCTGTCGATCTTGCGGAAATGCTTAATGTCGCCCATCGTGATTCCGGGATACCCGGTCAAATAGAGCAGCGAATACAGCAGCATGGAGCCGTGACCGGCGGATAGCACGAAGCGGTCGCGGTCGGCCCAGGCGGGGTCCTGCGCGTCGAATTTCAAGAATTGGGCGAACAGCACGGTCGCCACGTCCGCCATACCGAGCGGCAGGCCGGGATGGCCGGATTTGGCGTTTTCCACCGCATCCATGCTCAGGGCGCGAAGTGCATTGGCCAAGCGGCGGGTCTTGGTCTGTTCATTGCCCCCCACAGATTGGGGGGTCGGGGTTGTGCTGCTCATCGTCTCGCTTTACCCATTTTTTCCTTGCCCGGAGCGGCTGGAACACCGGCCATAACGAGCCTGGACTGCGCACGTCAAGGTCCGCGCAGCAAAACATATTTTGCCCTGCGTTGACCGTATTTCCCCCTTGCGCTTAAGGTCTTGCCTGGACACGCGGAAGAAGGTGCGCGCATGAGCAGGCTCGACCTAGCGGCAGAACGTCTCGCCAAGGCCCTCGACCGGCTCGACGAGCTGGCGGCGCCTCTTGTCCAAGCACGCGATTCTGCAACCCAGGCGACAGTCAAGATCGCGCAACTGAGCGAGGAACACGACCAAATCCTGGCGCAGCTTGCGAGCCTGGAAGAAGAAAATCGTTCGCTGTCGGGATTGACCGAAGAGGTCGAGGACCGGCTCGACGGCGCCATCGCCGAAATCCGCACTGCGCTGGGTCGCTAAGGAGTACGCCGATGCCACTCGTCAACATCATGGTGAACGGGCGTGCCTACACCGTCGCTTGCGACGGCGGCGAAGAAGAACATCTCAAGGAACTGGGCACCCATGTCGACGCCAAGGTGCGCGAATTGCTCGGATCGGTGGGGCAAGTCGGCGACCAGCGGCTGATCTTGATGGCGGCATTGTTGCTCGCCGACGAGCATCACGCCATGGAAACGCATGTTGTGGAGCTGACGCAGCAGCTTGAAGCGCTGAAAGGCGCCAGCGCGGAACTGGACGACAAACTGAACAAATCCGAGGGTTTTGCCGCCGACGCGCTGGAAGCTGCCGCCATGCGCATTGAAAACATTGCAGCGCGCCTTGCCCACGCTTAGATTGGTGAGTGGACAGGTACTGCCCCGTGCGCCAGGAGAGCGATACCCAGGGGCCTTAATGATCTCACCGGGAGCTGTCCCTGGCCGAGACCGTGGTCTCGATCATATGGCGCCCACCTGCACATGCAGGCCCGTGAGGATCCAGATCCAACGCCGTGGGCGGTCCTGTCCGCCTTATTTCCATGACCAGTAAGCAACAGCTTCGCGAACATGCCCGTGCCCGCCGCGCCGAGTTGGCGCGCGCGCTGCCCGATTTCGCCGCGCGCATCGCTGCCTTTGCGAACGAACTTTCTTTTCCGCTCGGCGCGACTATCGCCGGCACTTGGCCGATCCGCGACGAAGCCGATCCGCGCGCGCTGATGACCGCGCTCGCTGCCAAGGGGCACGCCTTGGCGCTGCCCTGCATCATTGCCCGCGAAGAACCGCTGCAATTTCGCAAATGGTCCGAGCGCGACGCGACCATCGTCAATCTTTTCGGCATTGCCGAGCCGCTCCAGGATGCCGAGGTCGTTGCGCCTCACATCGTGCTGGTGCCGATGCTCGCCTTTGACGCCGACGGTTATCGTCTTGGCTATGGCGGCGGCTATTACGACCGCACGCTGGCGAGCCTGCGCGAAGCGGGCGAGGTGCTGGCGGTCGGCATCGCCTATGCGGGGCAGGAAGTTCCGCGTCTTCCGCGCAAGCCGCATGACGAAAAGCTGGATTTGATTCTTACTGAAGCAGGCGTGCGCCGGTTCACACCGTGATGGCGTAAAGCGCTTTAAGGTCGGCGGCGAGCTTCGTTGCGCTGGTGAACAGCACGCCCTGCATGCCCGCCGCAACGGCGCCCGCGACATTTTCAGGATTGTCGTCGATTATCACCGCCTGCGCCGGGGCGGCGCCCATGCGCCCCAGCAGGCGCAGATAAAATGCGGGATCGGGTTTGGCCATATGTTCTTCCGACGAAACCAGTACGGCGTCGAACAAGTGCTCCAGATCGTGGCGCTCGATGATCTGCCGGATAAAGGGCGTTGTGGCATTGGTGAGCAACCCGATGCGATATTTTGGTTTGAGACTTTCGATCATCGCGACCATAGCGGGGTCGATTTGGACATAAGACCAGAAATCCGCCTCCAGAGCGCGCGCGGACACGCCGCTGATCGCCGATAATTTCTCGAACATCTCGTCTTGCGTGATACGTCCCAGATCGGCGTCGAGCACCAGCGTGCGCTTGACCTCTACGGCGCGATCCTGCGGCATATGTTTGGGAAGCACGAAGGGGGCGACCTCCGAACCGACGACGCCGAAAAAATCGAAGATGATCGTATCCATTGTCATTCACCAAAGACCCGGAACCAGTCTGTAGCGCACGCGCGCCGCATATTCATCGTAGCCGACAAGGCCTTCGCGCAAGGTGCGTTCCTCGACAGGGATGCGCAACATCAGTCCCGCAATGAGCAGCGGCAGGCAAGCAAGTCCGATCCAAGAGCCGAGCAGCAGCGGCATGCCGATCATATAAATCGCACCGCCCGCATACATCGGATGGCGCACGATGCCATAGGGGCCCGTCGTGATGACAGTCTGCCCCTCTTGAATTTTCACCACGGGCGCGGCGAAGGAATTCTCGCGAAAGGTTAGCCAGACGACATAGAAGCCAATGGGGATCAAGATTGCGCCGGCGATGATCAGCGTCACCGGCATATGCGAGAAAGCCCAGCGCTTGGTGTCGAATGCCATCAGGGCAAGCCAGCCGAGCCACGCGAGCGGCAGAATCGCCATGAACACCTTGTCCCACGCGACTTGTCCCTTCTGAAACGCGCCGCCCATCCGTTCGCGCAGCAGCGCCGGATCGTAGCGCAGCAGCCACAGGCTGATGGCCATGCTGAGCACCAGAAACTCGCCAAGGAAAATCCAGGCGCCCGGCCAGTCGAACGTACCGGCGGGCCAGAACAGCAGCGTGGCCAGGACCGCCATCAGAACGGCGAACTGAACGATGAGCTTGAGCAGCATTTTGCGCCTTAGCCGGGTGGTTCCGCCGTCCTTATATGGTAATAAGCCCGTATGCACATTCTCTTCATCGGCGACATCGTGGGCCGGCCGGGACGCGACGTGGTCGCCGCCGAATTGCCGCGCCTGAAAGACATCCTGAAGCTCGATTTCGTGATCGCCAATGGCGAGAACGCGGCGGGCGGCTTCGGGCTCACCCGCGCCATCGCGCAGGAATTCTTTGCCATAGGCATCGATTGCATCACCACGGGCAATCACTGGGCCGACCAGAAGGAAATCCTCTCCTATATCGATGACGAAGACCGCATTTTGCGCCCGCGCAATTATCCCGCGGGCACGCCGGGCAAAGGCGCGGGCCTTTATGAGACGCGCAGCGGCGAGCGCATACTGGTGATGAACGCGATGGGGCGCGTCTTCATGGATGCGCTGGACGATCCCTTTGCCTCGGTGGAGGCGGAGCTGGCGGCATGTCCGCTGGGCGAGGGCGCCGACGCCATCGTGGTCGACATGCATGCCGAGGCGACCAGCGAGAAGATGGCGATGGGCCAGTTCTGCGACGGGCGCGCCAGTTTTGTGGTCGGCACCCATTCGCATATCCCCACCGCCGACGCGCAGATTTTTCCCGGCGGCACGGCGTATCAGACCGATGCGGGCGCTTGCGCCGATTACGATTCCGTCATCGGCATGGACAAGTTCGAGCCGCTGCAGCGCTTCACCAAGAAAATGAACTCCATGCGTTTCACCCCCGCCACCGGCCCCGCGACGCTGTGCGCCGTGTTTGTGGCGACGGGCGCCAAGGGGCTTGCCGAACGCATCGAACCCGTGCGCGTCGGCGGACGGCTGAAGCCGACGGTGCCGGACATCTAGGGGGAGCAGCTTTCGGGCATGGCTCCAATTGTGCCATGGCTTGTGCTAGGGTGTCAGGATGAAAAGTGACCTGGAGCAGACACTTCATGTTTTGCGCGCCAACGCCGATGCGTTGCGGGCGAGGGGGGTTCTGCATGCCGCGGTGTTCGGCTCCGTAGCGCGCGACCAGGCGGGTAAGGATAGTGACGTCGATGTGCTGGTAGAAATTGACCCCGGCAAACATGTCGGCCTTTTCGGCTATTCCGGCATCAAGCTGGCGCTTGACGGGCTGATTGGTCGCAAAGTGGATTTGGTGGACCTGAGCGTGCTGAAGCCGATTGCCAGGGAAGAAATCCTGCGCGAGAAGGTCGATGCCTTCTGAAGACGATCGCAGCGCCCGGCGCTTGCTTGATATCATCGAGAATATCGATAAGGCCGTCGTGTTCGTCACTGGCTATACCTATGAACGCTTTGCCGACGATGACCGCACGATCTATGCCGTCGTGCGGGCACTGGAAATCGTGTCGGAAGCTTCGCGCCATATTTCGCAGGAAACCAAAGATCGCTATCCCGACATTGCGTGGCGGGAGATCGCCGCAGCTGGAAACGTGCTATCGGCACGGCTATCACGGCGTGAACCCGGACATCGTGTGGGACACGGTTCAACATCAACTCGGTGCGCTTCGTGCAGCCGCTGTTGCCGAGGTGCACAAATTGGGACGTGGTACGTACCTGCCGGGCGGATAGCTGCGGCATAGCTGGCCGCCAGATGCGTAGGCCAGCAAGGGTGGATGCGGCGAGCGCCACCTTCCCCCTGCAAAGCAAGAGAAGATGGCGAGCCGCCACAGCGGCGGGCCTACGCCGCCAGGGTCAGTGCCGCGATGTCCGCGCTGTGCGCTTCGCCGTCGAGTGTCGCGGCCACCGCATGCACGACGGAGGCAATCCGCACTGCGGCCTGAATTTGCTCGGAGGTGAATCCCGCGCCGCGCAGCACTTTCTCATGGCTGTCGATGCACATGCCGCAGCCATTGATGGCGGAGACCGCCAGGCACCAAAGTTCGAAATCGCCCTTATCGACGCCCGGCTTGCCGATCACGTTCATGCGCAGCCGCGCCGGCATGGTCTTGTAGTCGGGCGCGCTCGAAAGATGGGTAAAGCGGTAATAGATGTTGTTCATGCCCATGATGGCGGCGGCGGCGCGCGCGGCGGTGGCGGCCTCGGGCGAAAGCTTCGGCGCGAACTCGGCGCAAATTGCTTTGGTGGTCGCTTCGTTTCGCGATGCGATGGCGCAAGCGATGAAGGTTCCCGCGCGCTGCTGATCGTTCAGCGACGGCTCATTGGCCAGCGTGGAGAGGTTGAGCTTCAGGTCCTTGGCGTATTCGGGCAGGCTGTCTTTCAAGATTTCGAGCGACATCGGGATTTCTTTCGATTGAGAAAAATGGGGCCCCGCCGGCGGGAGGGGGATCGCCGGCGGGGTCATGACAGTTAGGCAGCGGTCTTGATGACCTCTTCGCCCTTCTGCCAGTTACAGGGGCACAGTTCGTCGGTCTGCAACGCATCGAGCACGCGCAGCACTTCCTGCGGATTGCGGCCCACGCTCATGTCCGTCACATAGACGAAGCGGATGATGCCGTCGGGATCGACAAGGAAGGTCGCGCGTTTCGCGACGCCGCTCTCCTTGTCGAGAATGCCCAGCGCCGTGGATAGCTCGCGCTTGATGTCCGAGAGCATCGGGAAGGGCAGTTCCTTCAGATCGGCGTGGTTCAAACGCCATGCCAGATGCACGAATTCGCTGTCGGTCGAGACGCCATAGATCACGGTGTCGCGATCCTTGAAGTCGCCCATCAGCTTGCCGAAGCCGGCAATCTCGGTAGGGCACACGAAGGTAAAATCCTTGGGCCAGAAGAAGACGAGCTTCCACTTGGAGGCATCGGAGGCCTGGGTGAAGTCTTTGAAGGCGGTCTTCGGATCGGTCGAAACCACGCCCTGGACGGAAAAATCGGGGAATTTGTCGCCAACGCTCAGCACTATCGTTCTCCTTGATGGGTCCTCAGTTGCGAACCATTATTAGAATAATTCTAATATGTATGCAAGGGAAAGCTGACGCCTGCGGCACCTTGGCGCGGAAGGCGGTTTAACGCATTGAATTTGCGTGTATTATTCTGAACGCCAGCCTGAAGGAATGCCAATGCTGCCAGCGATCTTTGTTTCCCACGGCTCTCCAACCCTGCCGTTTGATGACGTTCCGGCACGCGATTTCCTGCGGGGCTTGGGGACGAGGTTTGAGGCGCCCAAGGCCATTCTGGTCGCCTCCGCCCATTGGGATACCCAGGCCCCGGCGCTGAACGCCGTGCCGCGCAACGACACGGTCCATGATTTTTATGGCTTCCCGCCGCCGCTCTACGAATTGCGTTACGACGCGCCCGGCGCGCCCGCGCTTGCCGAACGCGCGGCGTCGCTACTGTCGGATGCCGGGGCGACCGCGCGCATCGATGCCACGCGCGGCCTCGACCACGGTGCCTGGGTGCCGTTGATGCTCGCTTATCCCGGCGCGGAAATTCCCGTGCTGCAGCTCTCGGTGCAGAGCCATGCCGGTGCGGCGCATCACATCGCGCTCGGCCGTGCGCTGGCGCCGCTGCGCAGCGAGGGCGTGCTGATCCTGGGTTCGGGCGGCTTCGTACACAATCTGCGCGCGCTGGATTGGAACAATGGTCCCGAGCCCGAATGGTCGCGCGCTTTCGCCGCTTGGACTCACAAGGCGCTGATGGAGCGCGATGAGATGGCGCTCGCCGATTACCGCGCCCGCGCGCCGCAGGCCAAACAAGCGCATCCCACCGAAGAACATTTCATGCCGCTGTTCGTGGCTTACGGCGCTGGCGGCGCAAACGCGGAGCGCCTGCACACGAGCGTTACCTTCGGCTCGCTGCGCATGGATGCCTACGCGTTCGCGTAACCTCGCGTAGGCTTTAGCCCTGCATCGCGGCGCAGACCTTGGCGGCGACCTCCGGGGCGGCTCCACTGCTGCGCTCGTATTGCGAGCTTGGGCCGGTCAGGGTCCAGACTTGCTGCTGCGTGGCGGGCGTAAAGTCGATCATCAAGCGCCAGCGCAGTTCGGCAGGGGTGGTGATCTGATGGTTGGGATCGTCAAGCCGCTCGAAGCCGATTTTGGGACAGTTGACGGCGAAAGCGGCAGCGAATTGATCCTCGAAGGCGCGCGCCTTGGCGGCGGGGTCGTCACCGCAGGCAGCTTGCAGCGCGGTCATCTCCGGGCAGGATTTCGTTTTGTCGCAGCCGACCTGGGCGACGAAGGCGCGATTGTTTTCCAGCCATTGTTTGGCGGGCGCGCAGGTCCGCTTTGCAAAAGTGCCGCTCCACCAACCGTCCAGGATGAGAACGGGCTTGGGTTTGCTGCAACCGGTCAAAGCCACGGCCGCTACAAGTGACAACGCTACGAGTCCCTTCATTTTTTCCTCCCGATTTTTTTAATTGAGATTTTTGGGACGCCACGCGCGGTTCATTCATTGAGAACGCAGGACACCTCGCTTTCGCTCGATCCGCGACGCACGCGACGCGGCGATTGTACGCCCGTACGCGCGCACTGTCCGCGTTCGCGCATCAACTGCAAATTGGAATTATTCCGCGGCGCTAACCCGCGCCCAGCGCTACGGCGATGTGATAGGTCGCAAAGGCTGCGACATAAGCGAGCGCCAGCATATAGCCGAACGTCACCGCCATCCATTTCCAGCTGCCGGTCTCGCGCTTGATGACGGCCAGCGTCGAAGCGCATTGGGGCGCGAAGATATACCAGGCGAGCAGCGCCAGCGCCGTCGCCAGACTCCATTGTCCCGCCAGCACATGGCCGATATGCGAGGCCGCTTCATTGCCGCCCTCGATGGAATAGACCGTGCCGAGCGCGGCGACCGCGACTTCGCGCGCCGCCATGCCGGGCACCAGCGCCACCGCGATCTGCCAGGTGAAGCCGATCGGCGCCAGCAGCGGATGAATCGCTTTGCCGATCATGGCGGCAAGACTGTAATCGATCGGAGGCATTGCGGCGCTTACCGGCGGGCGCGGAAAGGACGCCAAAAACCAGATCAGCACCATCATCGAGAAGATCGTCGTGCCCGCGCGCACCAGGAACATCTTGGCGCGGGTATAAAGCCCGATCGCCACGCTTTTGATACGCGGCAGTTTGTAGTCCGGCAGTTCCAGCATGAAGGGCGGGCTGGGCTCCTCCCGCCATAGGAAGAATTTGAACAGGAACGACACGCCCAGCGCGCTGATGATGCCCGCGCTGTAAAGCCCCAGCATCACCAGCCCTTGCAGGCTGACGAAACCCCACACCGCGCGATTGGGAATGAAGGCGGAGATGATCAGCGTGTAAACCGGAATGCGCGCCGAACAAGTCATCAGCGGCGCGACCAGAATGGTCGTCAGCCGGTCGCGTTTGTTGTCGATCACCCGCGTCGCCATGATGCCGGGAATGGCGCAGGCAAAACTTGAGAGCAGTGGAATAAAGGCGCGCCCGTGCAGCCCTGCGCCACCCATGATGCGGTCCATCAGGAATGCGGCGCGCGCCATGTAACCCAGATCCTCCAAGAGCAGGATGAAGAGGAAGAGGATCAAAATCTGCGGCAGGAACACCACCACGCTGCCGACACCGGAGATCACGCCGTTCTGGATGAAGCTTTGCACAAGGCCCGGCGGCAACACCGCTTGCACCAATTGGCCCAGTTCGTCGAAGCCGGACGAAATCAAATTCATCGGCGCTTGCGCCCACACGAACACCGCCTGGAACATCACGAACAGCACGGCGAGCAAAATCAAAAGCCCCGCCACGGGATGTAGCAGCACGGCGTCGAGCCGCGTCGTCAGATTGTCGGGCTTGGCGGGCAGCTTGACCGAGGCGCGGATGATCGCGTCGGCCTGGCGCTGCGCATCGCGCAATTCGCCGGTGGTCGGCACCGTCCAGGTGCTGTCCTGGCGCGCGGCGACGTGGCCGATGGCAAGCGAATCCAAACTGCGCAGCAGATCGCCCGTGCCGCCCTTGCGAATGGCGATGGAGGTGACGACCGGCACGCCCAGTTCGGCGGACATCCGCTCCACATCGATTTCCATGCCGCGGCGGCGCGCAATGTCCATCATGTTGAGCACCAGCATCAGCGGGCGGCCGACATGTTTCAGTTCCAGCACCAGGCGCAGTGAAAGGCGAAGATTGGTCGCGTCCGCGACGCATACGATAAGGTCGGGCGCGGTCTCGCTGGCGAGACGGCCCAGCACCACGTCGCGGGTGATTTCCTCATCGGGGCTGCGGGCGCGCAGCGAATAGGTGCCGGGCAGATCGACGATCTTCACGCAAAGACCCGCGGGCGTCATTACCACGCCGGCTTTGCGCTCGACGGTGACGCCGGGATAGTTGGCGACTTTCTGGCGGCTGCCGGTGAGCGCATTGAACAAGGCGGTCTTGCCGCTGTTCGGCGTCCCGACGAGGGCACAGTGACACGTGCCGACGGCGCTCATAAGCGAAATCCAATCACGTAACGAGGATGGCCATCGCTTCGCGGCGGCGCAGGGCGATGGTGGCGTGGTTGACGCGCACCGCGATGGGGTCGTGCCCGAAGGCGCCTTCGTGCAGAATTTCCACCGATGCGCCTTCGACGAAACCCAGTTCGATCAAGCGGCGTTCCAGCTCTTCCGCCGGCAGACCGCAATTGTCGTCGGTCACGTCGATGGCATGGATGCGGCCGCGAAAGCCCGCCAGCGCCCGGCCAAGCCGCGAACTCGGCTTGACGGCATCCATTTTGGCGGCGATGGCCGGATCGTTTTGATCGAACAAGAACATTGGGCTTGGCCCGCTAGTTGCGACGAATTCTCAATCGCAGTTCTACAGGAACCCCGCCAGAAGTCAACTAACAAAATTGCCGCATTTATTTTATGGATTACCATTAGTCACTTGAACAACAAGGATAATCCATCAGATCAGGGAAACTCCCTATAATCCATGGCGCAGGCGTCATTATTTTCTCCCCCGCGCTTGTCCGCCGTAGCTTTAGCGAAGGCGGACAGCGGCGGAGGTGTCGAGCGCAGCGAGACGGAGGGGGCAGCGCCCCAAAAAAGGCCAGCGGTAGCGACGTTGCCCGCACTGCCAATGACTGTTTCCGCCGCGCCAAACTCACCGTCTGGAACAGGTCCGGGTTGCGCCAGACCAGGACCTTCACCTCCCCCTTGCGGGGAGGTCGGAGAGCGCAGCGATCCGGGTGGGGGTATGTCCGAGTTGCGCCATAAGTCGCCGTTCGATTCAATCTGTTTGGCGGTGCGGATGAGCTGCGCGCTGGCGCTGCAGGGCGAGGCCATCAAGAAACATCTTGAGTGCAAACTCGAACAGCTTCTGGTGTCGTTCGGTTAGGGCTTGCGGGTCCTTGAACAGTTTGGCGAGGTAGTCGAAATAGGCAATCTGGTCGGCCATGTTGGCTTCGGCGGTCTCCCCCTCCGGATGGTCCACCACGGCAAGGGCATGACCGAATGCCATCAAGGCCAGGCTGTTGAGGATGCAATACGCTTCGACCGGTGCAAAACCCGCCTCGGCCAATCCGCCGATTGCGCCGGCGAATTCTGTCATTGCAGCAGTCGAACGTGGGTGGTGCGTCGCGAGCAAAGGGAGCGCGCGGGGCGAAGCGACAAGCGTCGCATAGAAATGGCGCGTAAAGCCTCGCAGCCTTTCTTGCCAATTGCCGCTTTGCGCTTCGGGCGCCGTCGCCGCCTTCATGACGAGACGTTCGACCAGAAGATCAAGCAGCGCATCCTTGTTGGCAACATAATAGTAGAGGGACATTGCCTCTACCTTGAGCCGGGCGCCGAGCTTGCGCATCGACAGGCCGTCTATTCCCTCATTGTCGATGATCGCCATTGCCGCGTCGATGATGCGGTCGCGGCTGAGGGGCAGTTTGGGCGTTTTTCGTGGTGCCATATTGACAACCTTATACTGTAAGGTATAGAACCTTACAACGTAAGTATTTTGCGATTTCCGAGAATGCGTCAAATGGCTGAGGCGTTTCGACCCAACCGCGTGTTGCAAGCCGCGGGATTTGTTACGCTCGGCCTGTTTGCGGCCGGTTTTTTTGTTCCAGCCTTGGGCGTGTGGACCGGCGCCGTTCTGGGCGCATGGTTCGTCGGCACCCAGCCGCCGTTGCGGGGCATGGTGCTCCTAGCCGCCATCGGCATCGTGCTCGGGTTGATCTTCCACGGCGCCGCGCTATTCGCCGGCGGATGGCCGGCCTGGGAAGGATTGCTCGCCGGCATCATCGCCGGATTGCTGCCGCTTTTCCCCTACCGGCTGTCGCTAAGCGCGCGCTTCGGCGCAACGTTGGCGCTGCCCCTGTGGGCGGTGACGGTTTACGGTCTGGCGCAGACCTATCTTCCCGCCGTCGCGCCCCAAACCTCCGCCGACACGGCGCTGTTTGCCTTCGCGGGACCGGCACTTTCGGTGTTCGCGGTGAACTGGTTCGCCGCCACCTTGGTCTGGCTGTGGAACCGGCAAATCCGGCCAGTCGGTGTGCTCATCGGCGGCGCCCTGATCGTGGCGGTGTGCCTGGGGCTTGCCCGTTATGCGCTGCCCGCGCTGCCGCAGGTTGCTTCACCATGGCCATTCTTGCCGGTTTATGTCGTGCCCAGCGCATTCGGCGGCGTGCTGATCCTGCTGTGGAGTGGGTTGAAAACCATCTTCAACAAGCGCTTGTCGCCAGAAACCGTCGCACTCCTGCGCAGCCCCGTCAGCGGCGAAGCTCTGCGGGCGGAAAAGGGGGCGCTGGTCGGCGTGTCGTCGGGCGAGCGCTTCGTCATCAAGCACGGCATCGCCCAGTTCGTCGATCCCAAGTCTCTCACCGGGCTGAACCGCAAATACAACCGTCTCTATCAGACCATCGGCGGTTTCTACGACGACTCCCAGCGGGTCCTATTTGCCACCGCCGGCATCGAACGCCGCAAGTACTTCATGCAGTACCTCGGGCTTCTGGAAGTCAAGCCCGGCGACAAGGTGCTGGAAACCTCGGTCGGCACCGCGCTGAATTTCTTCTATCTCCCACGCGGGCTCAAATTGTTCGGGCTCGATCTTTCCGGCGAGATGCTGGCAAACGCGCAAATTTATCTCGCCCGCCATCATATCTCCGCCGAGCTGTTCCTCGGCAATGCCGAAGCGCTGCCGTTCGCCGATGACAGCATGGACGTGGTGTTCCATTGCGGCGGAATCAATTTCTTCGACGACAGGGCGAAGGCGATCCGCGAAATGATCCGCGTCGCCAAGCCGGGCTCGCGTCTGCTGATTGCCGACGAAACCGAAAAGTTGACGAAGAAGGTGTACGAGCGCATGCCGGTTGTTAGCGGGTATTTCAAGGGGCGGGAAACCGAAGTCACTACACCAGCCGCCATGGTGCCGCCGGAAATGGAAGAGATCGAAGTTCGCCTCTTCCGCAACGAGGAATTCTACGCCATCACCTTCCGCAAGCCGAAAAAGGACGGGTAACCCAGCTAAATCATGAACGGCAGGAACTGGCGGATATTGTTGAAGAAGTCGGCACTGAGCGCGGCTTTGCCGGTTTGGTGCCTTCGAGTTTTTTTCGATTTTGCGCCTCTCCCGGCTTCAGATTGCCGTCGCGGGCTGCGGCATCGGGATCATCTTGGCCAGTTTCCGGAGGTTCTGGGCGATGGCGGCCAAGGTGAACTCGTCGCGAGCACCGCAAGGTCCTCGTAGTCGTAATCGTCCGAGCCGCAGAATGCGCTTGAGATGTGCGAACAACATCTCGACTTTTTTGCGCTCGCGGCGGGACTGAAGGTATTCGGGCGTGTCGCGCAGGTTCCGCACGATGTCGCGCGCGGCCTCGTGCACGCTGACGGACAGCTTACGCGGATCGGGCCCCGGACAACACTTTGGTTTGAGAGGACACGCCGCACAGTCCCGTCTTTCGGCGCGGTAGTGCCTGCGATTACCTTTGATGACCCCGGACCGTGGTTTGCTAAACCGCTTTCGATATTGCAGCAGCAGCTTGCCCGCCGGGCAGGTGTAGCTGTTGGCGTCGGCATCGAAGTGGAAGTCCGACAGGCTGAAGGTGCCGTCGGTGCGTTCGGATTTGTCAAAGAGCGCCACATGCGGGGCGATGTTTTTCTCGCTGACGATCCAATTCAAAATCTCTGCCGAGCCGTAGGCCGTGTCGCCTGCCAAACGCTGCGGCTTCAGCCCGAAGCGTTCTTCGGTGCGCTCGATCATGGTCTTGGTGGCGCCCACTTCCGCCTGCCGGATGGCCCGCGTCGGCTCGACATCCATGATGATCGAGGCTTTCAGATCAATCAGATAGTTGTCGGAGTAGGCGAAGAAGGCGTGGCCCTTGTGGGCGCCGGTCCATTGCGCCGCCGGATCGGACTTGGCGATGAACTTCGGGGTGACTTCGCTCGCCGCGCCCCACGCCTCTTTATCCAGCGTGTCGAGGTACTCCTGAACCGAACGCCGCGTTGCTGCCAGGGATTGCCAATCCGTCTCGTCGGTTCCCGGCACCGAGCGCTGCTTGTTGGCATCCGCCGCAATCAGGCTGGCGTCCACCGCAAAGCCCTCGCCGCCGACCAGACCTTCCGTGATCGCCCGGCGCACCACCGTCTCGAACAATTGCCGGAACAGGTCGCTCTCGCGAAAGCGCCCGTGCCGATTCTTCGAGAAGGTCGAATGGTCGGGCACCGCGCCGTCCAGCCCCAACCGGCAGAACCAGCGATAGGCTAGGTTCAGATGCACTTCCTCGCACAGCCGCCGCTCGGAGCGGATGCCGTAGCAATAGCCAACCAAGAGCATCCGGATCAGAAGTTCGGGATCAATCGAAGGCCGCCCGGTCGTGCTGTAGAACGGCGCCAGCATGGCTCGCATCTCGTCCAATTCGACGAACCGGTCGATGGACCGCAGCATGTGATCCGCCGGAACGTGACGATCGAGCGCAAAATCGTAGACAAATGCCGGTTGATCAGACTGCCGCCCCATCATCGAATGCTCTCCCGACTCGATGACGATAGTGAATCAGCACTCTTTGCTGGCCTCAACGGGAGAGTTTTTCAACAAAATCGGCGCATCTCGGACATTCCCCCCACCCGAAATGCTGCGCATTTCGACCTCCCCGCAAGGGGGAGGTTAAGGTCTGGAGTTGGCGCAGTTCGGGCATAAGCGGTCGGGATTGAACGTCCGGGGTCGGCGGAACAGCGGACATTCCAATGAGCTTTCTCACGCGGCAATCGGAACGATGATGGTTGGCCCGACGATGTAAAGTTTTCGTTCCTTATCTCGCCGCGACTGCGGACCAGCCAGTTGGCAAGCCATTTTTGCGCGGCCAAGTGTATTTCGGCCCCAAATCGGGGGGCTTGAAATTCCGGCTATAATTCCTATCTCCAGATGTGGCCCGCGCGGTGCGGGTGGTTGGAAATGGAGGAGGTTTCTAATTCGGCAATATGCGAGTCCTCTCAAGACGTTAGAACGAAAATCCCCTATTCGAATTCGACTTTTGAAGAAATTGGGGGGGGGGGGACTCCGGGAAATTCCTTCAAACAAGAAAACAATGATATTGCCGAATGGCCCTCCCTCCCCCTCCCCCCGGGGGGTGGCGCTAAAAGCGAAAACAATTCGCCCCACCATCCCTTGCGGACTCGGCCAAACGGTCCCCCCAGGGAATGGGCCGCTGCCGCCGGCCCTTGAAACTCCCCGCCGCCCCCGGCTATCTCACCGCCCCGAACGCTCCATTAAAGAAGCTCACACCATGGCCGGCCATTCCCACGCCAAGAACGTCATGTTTCGCAAAGGCAAGGCGAACCAGGAGCGCTCCAAGCTCTTCTCCAAGCTTGCCCGCGAAATCATCGTCGCCTCCAAAATGGGCTTGCCCGATCCGGCGCATAACGCGCGGCTGCGCACTGCCGTCGTCGCGGCCCGCAGCCAGTCCATGCCGCGCGACGTCATCGAGCGCGCCATCAAAAAGGGCCAGGGCGGCGACGCCGAGAATTACGACGAGATCCGCTATGAGGGTTACGGCCCCGGCGGCGTGGCGATGATCGTGGAATGCCTGACCGACAATCGCACCCGCACCGTGGCCGATGTCCGCGCGGCGTTCTCCAAATATGGCGGCGTGCTGGGAGAGACGGGCTCCGTAGCCTTCATGTTCGACCGCAACGGCGTGGTGACCTATCCGCTCGGCAAGGGCAGCGAGGACGCGATGTTGGAAGTGGCGCTGGAGGTCGGCGCCGACGAAGTGGTGTCGTCCGAAGACGGCCATGAATTTCTGACCAGTGTGGAAAATTTCGCCGCGGTGCGCGATGCGCTGGAAGAAAAGCTCGGCGCGCCCGAATCGTCGGGCATCTTCTTTCGCCCGCAAAACACCACGGTGGTCAGCGACGCGGTCGGCGAAACGCTGGTCAAGCTGATCGACGTGCTCGACGATCACGACGATGTGCAGCGTGTCACCGGCAATTACGAATTATCGGATGCGCTGCTGGCGAAGCTGGAGGGCTAACGCGCGCTGTCCGGCGTGCCACCTTGAGCCTTGGGCTGCGATCCGCGACACTGTCATTCGCGATTTGTTCGGGTTCGCTATGACGATCATCCGCATTCTGGGCCTTGATCCCGGCCTTGGCCGCATGGGCTGGGGCGTGATCGATTTTTCGGGCACCAAGCTCAGCCATGTGGCGCATGGCGTGATCGCGACGCGTCCGAGCGATGAGCTGGCTTTTCGCCTGCTGGCGCTGCATGGCGAAGTCGCGCGCATCATCGCCGAGTTTCACCCCGGCGCCATCGCTGTGGAACAGGCCTTTGTGCACAAGGATCCTTCGGCAGCGCTCAAGCTTGGCCACGCCCGCGCGGTCGCGCTTCTGGCCGCCGCGCAAGCCGGACTCGACATCGCCGAATACGCGCCCAACCATATCAAGAAGTCCGTTGTCGGCGTCGGCCACGCGGGCAAGGAGCAAGTCTTAGCTATGGTGCGGCGTCTGCTTCCCGCTTGCGGCGTGGAATCGCCCGACGCGGCGGATGCGCTGGCTTGCGCTATCGCGCACGCCCATCTGGCGGGAACGCGTGCGCGCATCATGGCGGCGCTCGCATGATCGGCAAGCTGACCGGCCTGATCGATTTCGTGGGCGAGGATCACGTTCTGCTCGATGTGGGCGGCGTCGGCTATCTGGTGCATTGCCCGTCCTCGACCTTGTCCAAGCTATCGGCTGGTTCCCATGTCGCGCTGATGATCGAGACGCGGCTGACCGATGAAACAATCAAGCTCTATGGCTTCTTCAGCATCGAGGAACGCGAATGGTTCCGTTTGCTGCAGACAGTGCAGAATGTCGGCGCGCGGGTGGCGCTCAATGTCTTGTCTGCGCTCAGCCCGCGCGATCTCGAACGCGCGCTTGCCTTGGGCGACAAGGGCATGATCGGCCGCGCCCAAGGCGTCGGGCCCAAACTGGCGCTGCGCATCGTCACCGAACTGAAGGACAAGGCGCCCGCCATGATGCTGCGCGGCCATACGGGCGAAGCGGCGGGTGTGGCGATTGCCCCGCGCGGCCCCGAAGCCGACGCGGTCGCGGCGCTGGTCAAGCTCGGCTATTCTCAGGGCGTTGCGGCGGAAGCCGTGGCGCGTGCCGGCCGCGACATCGGCGAAGGTGCGGCACTGGACGCGCTGATCCGAGAGGCCCTCAAGGGCATGGGACGATAGATGGCAAAGCTTGCGGCAAAGCCGACCGACCGCCTCGTTGCGCCCGCGCGCGCCGAGGAGGATTCGCTGGAAGCCTCGATGCGCCCGAAGATGTTGGCCGAGTTCGTCGGCCAGCAACAAGCGCGCGAGAATTTGTCGGTCTTCATTTCGGCAGCCAAGGCGCGCGAAGAAGCGCTCGACCATGTGCTGTTCTCCGGCCCGCCGGGTCTGGGGAAAACCACATTGGCGCAAATCGTGGCGCGCGAACTGGGCGTGAATTTCCGTTCGACCTCCGGTCCCGTATTGGCCAAGGCGGGCGATTTGGCCGCTATTCTCACCAATCTCGAACCGCGCGATGTGCTGTTTATTGACGAGATCCATCGCCTCAATCCGGCGGTCGAAGAAATTCTCTATCCGGCGATGGAGGATTTCGAACTCGATCTGGTGATTGGCGAGGGGCCATCGGCACGTTCGGTGAAGATCACGCTGGCGCCCTTCACGCTGGTGGGCGCGACCACCCGTTCCGGCCTTATCACCACGCCGCTGCGCGACCGGTTTGGTATTCCCGTGCGGCTCAATTTCTATTCGGCGGAGGAGTTGCTCTCCATCGTACAGCGCGGCGCGCGTGTTTTGAGCCTCGATCTGACCGTCGATGGCGCGCGCGAAATCGCCGGGCGCGCACGCGGCACGCCGCGCATCGCGGGACGCTTGCTCAAGCGCGTGCGCGATTTCGCATCGGTAGCAGGTCACGCGCAGGTCAGCGCCAAGATCGCCGATGCGGCGCTGAACCGGCTCGAAGTCGATGCGCGTGGCCTTGATGCTTTCGACCGGCGCTATCTCAAACTGATCGCGGAGAGTTTTGGCGGCGGTCCGGTAGGGATCGAGACCATCGCGGCCGCGCTCGGCGAAGCGCGCGATGCCATCGAGGAAATCGTCGAGCCATTCCTGTTGCAGCAGGGCTTTGTGCAGCGCAGCCCGCGAGGTCGCGTGATTACCGCAAATGCCTTCGCCCATCTTGGGCTTCCCACGCCGCCCAACAATCCGGGACAAACATCACTGTTTACAGAAGAGGACGGCGATGCTTGACGGCCGCTTCGAGGGCAAGGTCCACATCCTGCCCATCCGCATCTATTATGAAGACACCGATCTTTCGAGTGTCGTCTATCACGCGAATTACCTGCGGTTCATGGAACGCGGGCGGTCGGAATTCTTCAGGGCCGCCGGCATCACCAAACTGGCAGGTCTCGACGATCCCGAGCCCACCGCCTGGACGCTGCGAAAGGTCGAAATCGAGTATTTCCGCCCGGCGCGGGTCGATGATCTGATCGAGGTGCGCACGAAATGCACCTCTCTCGGCGGCGCGCGGATGGCTGCCGAGCAGCTGATTTATTGCGGTGACACACGCCTTACCCGCGGCATGGTTGAAGCGTGCATTATGACGTTAACCGGCAAACCGCGCCGCATACCGGTAGAATTCCGCGACAAACTACTGCCTTTCCTTTGCGAAACAGGTAGTTAACGATTACTCGCCAAATTATAGCCAACTTTCCATGAGCATTTTTCCTGCCGCCCGGCATAATCGGGTGCGCGGACACCACGGGCCGGGATTGAGGTTGCACACATGAAAATGAATAAGGGTCTCGCCGCGTTTCTGACGGTGTCGGCATTCGCGTTGGCGATCACGCTTACGCCCACGCTTCCGGCCATGGCTCAAAACGCACCACCGCGCGCCGCACCCACCGGCGAAGCCGCGCAAAGTGTGCCGCTCTCCGCTCCCACCACCGAAGTCGATACGACGCCGGCCCCCGGCGCCTTGGACTCCGCGGTCGGCAACATCTCCGTCGTGTCGCTGTTCATGCGTGCCGATGCTCTGGTGAAGGCCGTCATGATTGTGCTTCTGCTGGCCAGCCTGTGGTCCTGGGCGATCATCATCAACAAGACGATGGCGATGGCGCGCCTGCATAGGCGTGCGACCAAGTTCGAGAAACTCTTCTGGTCAGGCCAATCGCTTGACGAGTTGTTCTCGCAATTTTCGTCACACAACGATCATCCGTTTGCGGCCGTTTTCGTGTCGGGTGTGCGCGAATGGCGCCGAGCCTTCGAGAAGGGCGGCGTGCGCGAAAGCATGGTTGCCGGCGCCAAGGATCGCGTCGAAAAAGCGATGAGCGTCACGATTTCGCGCGAAACCGATGCAATCGACGGTCAAATTGGTTTTCTGGCCACCGTGGCTAACACGGCGCCCTTCGTCGGTCTGTTCGGAACGGTCTGGGGCATCATGAATTCGTTCTCGGCCATTGCCGCGCGCCATGACACCACGCTCGCGGTCGTGGCGCCCGGCATCGCCGAAGCGCTGTTTGCCACGGCCATGGGACTATTGGCGGCCATTCCCGCCGCGATCTTCTACAACCGCTTCGTCAACCAGACCGGACGTTACGCCAATCGGCTGGACGCCTTTGCCGACGAGTTGTCCGCGATCCTTTCGCGCCAGCTTGACGAAAAGGCCCACTGATGGCCGCCGGGATACAAATGACCGAACGGGGCCGGCGCGCACGCCGCCGCCGTCCGATATCCGAGATCAACGTCACGCCCTTTGTCGACGTGATGCTGGTGCTGCTGATTGTGTTCATGGTGACCGCGCCGCTCTTGACGGTTGGCGTTCCCGTGGATCTGCCCAAGACGCGTGCCCAGGCATTGGGACAGGACCGCGAGCCGCTATCGGTCACGATCAAGCGTGGCGGACAAATTTACTTGCAGAACACACCCATCGCCGATGACAACCTCGTACCCAAGCTCGCGGCAATCGCGGCCAACGGCTACGAGCAGCGCATTTTCGTGCGCGGCGATAAGGACGTGGATTACGGGCGGGTGATGGCTGTCATGGGGATGCTGAGCGAGGCGGGCTTCACGCATATCGGATTGGTTACGGATGTCGCCCATCCCAAGCACGATGAGCACTAGGGCAACAGCGGAACGCTATGCACCGCGCCTGGGCCTTGCGGGCTCGGTCGCGCTGCATGCCGCTATCGTCGCAGGCATGCTTTTCACCTGGACGCACACGCTCGACATCGCCGATCTGTCGTCTCCGGTGGTTCCCGTCGATCTCGTCACCATCGGCGATAAGACCAACATCGCCCCTATGGTCAAGCAGGAGGACCAGCAACCTCCCAAGCCCGAGGAGGTGCCCCCGCCGCCTCAGCCCGCTCCGGCGCCGCCACAACCAGCGGAACTAGCCCCATCGCCCCTGGCCAAAGCGGTTCCGGTTCCAAAACCTCAGCCCGCGCCCAAGAAAGAAGCGTTCGACATCAACAACATCGTCGCGCTCCTGGACAAACGCAAAGCCGCGGCCAGTGCGCCTCCCGGCGCAAAAGTGGGGCCGCAGACTATCAAGGGTATCGGCGCGCAGAACGCCATGACCGCTGATCTTAAGACGCTGCTGCAAAGCGAAATTTACAGATGCTGGAGCCCGCCGGTTGGTGCTCCGGACGCCAAAGACATGGTTGTGTCGTTCGCTTTGTTCCTCAATCCCGACGGATCGGTCTCGCAGCCGCCACAATTGACTGCAAACTCAGCCGCGGCCGCGACGGGCAATGCCTATGTGCGGGCAGCGGCCGAAGCGGCGCGGCGCGCGATCTACACCTGTGCACCGTACAGATTGCCTGCCGATCGTTATGGTCAGTGGCGGAGCGTTACATTTACGTTCGATCCGCGCGATATGATGGGGCAGTAGCTTTGGGAGACATGGCATGAGGAAAATCGGATTGGCGATTGCCGCGGCGATTGCGATGACGTTTAGCGCATTCCTGCCAGCGAATGCAGCGCTGCAAGTCGACGTCAATCAGGGCAATGTCCAGCCACTGCCCATCGCCGTCCCCGATTTCGCGGCCGTCGCGCCGAGCGACACGGCGGCGGGACAGAATATCGCCAAGGTCGTGCGTGCCGATCTGGAGCGTTCAGGACTATTCAGACCGTTGGACCCCAAATCTTTCATCGATGTCGTGACGGGCATCAATACGACGCCGAAATTCGCCGATTGGCGCATTATCGCCGCGCAGGGATTGGTGACGGGTCAGGTCGCGATGCAGCCCGATGGCCGGTTGCGCGTCGACTTCAGGCTGTGGGACGTCTATGGCGAAAGCCAGATGCTCGGTCTGCAATATTTCACCCAGCCGGCGAACTGGCGTCGCATCGCGCATATGATTTCGGACGCGATCTATCAGCGCATCACCGGCGAAAAGGGCTATTTCGACACGCGTATCGTTTTCATCTCGGAATCCGGGCCGCCGCTTGCACGCAAGAAACGCCTGGCGGTGATGGATGAAGATGGCGCCAACCCGATCTTCCTCACCAATGGCAGCTATCTTGTGCTGACGCCGCGTTTCAATCCGACGGCGCAGATGATCGCCTATATGTCTTATATCGTCGGCAAGCCGCGCATTTATCTTTTCGATTTGGAGAGCGGCCGTCAGGAAAAGCTCGGTGATTTTCCGAGCATGACGTTTTCGCCGCGTTTCTCACCAGATGGTAACAAGGTAGCAATGTGCCTTGAGCAGGGTGGCAATTCTGACATTTACGTTATGGATTTGCGAACCCGTTCCACCGTTCGCCTGACTTACGATCCCGGGATCGACACCGCGCCGTCATTTTCTCCGGACGGCAAACAGATCACGTTTGAATCCGACCGTGGCGGCAGTCAGCAGGTCTATATCATGAACGCGGACGGCTCCAACCAGCACCGCATCAGCTTCGGCGACGGGCGACACGGCACACCGGTTTGGAGCCCACGGGGCGACCTCATCGCATTTACCAAGGTGGATAACGCTGCAATCAGAATAGGCGTCATGCGCCCCGACGGCTCGGGCGAGCGCATGCTTTCTACCGGATGGGAAGACGAGGGGCCGACCTGGGCACCCAATGGACGCGTGCTGATGTTTACCAGAACTATCCAGGGTGGCCGCGGTTCCCAGATATGGTCCATCGACGTAACCGGGCGCAACGAACGGCGTGTAGCCACGCCGGGAGATGCGTCGGATCCCGCATGGTCGCCCTTGATCCAATAGGCTATAAGTCCTTAGTATGCGCGTGCGATGAGGGGCCGTTATATCGCGGTCGATTGAGTGAATTGGGGGAGGGTGCGTAGAATATTCACTACACGCGATTCCGACGCACCAGGAATTCAGGCGTGTGTCACAGGAGTTGGGTTAGCTATGTCGAAATTCTCCGTCAGTTTGAAACTTGCCGCTGTTGCTTTTGCTGTCGTCCTTGCGGGATGCGAAACCAAACCCGCACCGGCGCCGCAAGCCGCGCCAGCGGCTCCAATGGCGGCGCCAACGTCGTCCATCGTACCGGGAAGTGCAGAAGATCTTCGCGTCAACGTCGGCGACACCGTTCACTTCGATTACAACAAATACAGCGTGCTCGACACCGACAAGGCGACATTGCAGCGTCAAGCCGGCTGGCTGGCGAAATATCCGTCTGTGCGCGTCACCATCGAAGGCAATTGCGATGAGCGCGGCACGCGCGAATACAATTTGGCTCTCGGTGCCCGCCGCGCCAATGCGGTCAAGGAATATCTTGTCAGCCTCGGCGTCTCGGCCGGGCGCGTCGACACGATATCCTATGGCAAGGAGCGCCCGGTTTGCTCCGAGTTCGACGGAATCATGCTGGGCTGAGAACCGCCGTGGCGTGACCGCGATCGCCGCTGGCCCAAATTCCTGAGCCGACGTTCGGGTAGAACAATGCGGAAAGGGCGTCGGCAACGACGCCCTTTTTCGCTTTCGCGCCGGGACGGCAAGCCGCAATTTCGGCTAAGTATGGGTTTAGGGTGACATTTCTCTCGAACCGGTGATGACTATGACGAAACGATTGGTGAACGCGGCAGCGGCATTTGTACTCGTATCGGCATTTGCGACCGCGGCCGGAGCAACGTCGAGCGAGGTCGGCGCCCCCCCCCGTGCAGAGCCGCTCGGTGTGCAGCTCGCCGGACTGTTCGGGGAGAGCGACGCGGACAAAGCCGCCCGCTTGCAGCACGAGGCCGATCAGGATTCCCAAATCTCGGACCTCAAGCAGCGGGTGCACGATCTCGAGCAATCGCTTCAGCAGGTCACCGGCCAGAACGAGCAGCTTGGTCATCGCGTTCAGGAGCTGAGCGATCGCGTCGATCGTCAGAAAAAGGATTTCGACTACAAACTGTGCTCGCTGGCGGCGCAGCAATTGGGTGCCAGCACTGCCCCTGGTCAGTCGGACAATGGAATACCGTGCGACACCAATGCGGCTTTGGCCGCTGCCGTCGCGCCGGCCGGTCAGATAGTGCCGTCGGGCGGGGTGCTTGGCACCTTGCCAAAGGCGGCGGATGCACCCGAAACCAAGACGCAATACGACGCGGCAATGAGTTTTTTGACCAAAGCCCAATACGATGAAGCACGCGCCGCTTTTCGGGCCTTCGCGGACGCATATCCGAAGGATGCGCTTACCCCGCAAGCTGTCTATTGGGTCGGCGACATTGCTTATGTCCAAAAGGACTATGCGGGTGCCGCTCAGGCTTTCGCCGAGCAGATCAAAAAATACCCCACAAGTCCGCGCAGCCCCGATAGCATGCTCAAGCTTGGCCAGTCGCTTCTTGCGCTCGGCCAGAAAAAAGAAGGTTGCCTGACGCTTGCCGCGATCAAGAGCAAATACTCGCAGGCCTCCGCGTCCGTCCTCTCGCAAGCTGCAACCGCGCGCGCTGGATCCTGCAAATAGCAAAAGCGGGACCAGCCTGGCGGCTCGGTTTGCCGATGCGATGCGCATGGCGGGGTCGATTTGGCCCGGCGCTGTCGCTGTTTCGGGCGGTAGCGATTTGCTGGGGCTGATGCATCTGCTGCGAGATTGGGCGCAAGCGGCGCGGTTGCCGCCGCCTGTCGTGCTCTGCGTCGATCATCGGTTGCGCCCAGGCTCGGAAGGCGAGGCACGCCAAGTATTGCGCTGGGCGAAGCAGGCGGGACTTCCCGGGAAACTTTTGGCCAATACCGGCGAGACGCCGCATGCGGATGTTGAGGCTGCGGCGCGGGAAATACGCTATCGCCTCATAGGTAAATGGGCCGTGTCAAACGGCATTCAGGCGATATATGTGGGCCATACGCGCGACGACCAGGCGGAGACGTTCCTGCTCAGGCTGGCGCGCGGTAGCGGAGTTGACGGGCTGTCGGCGATGCGTGCCGTGGCGTCTTATCCCGTGCCGCAATTCTCCCAATTGTTGCTGGTCCGACCGTTGCTCGGGATGGAACGCAAGGCCCTGCGCGATGACCTCAATGCCCGTGGTCAAGAATGGCTCGATGATCCGATGAACGCCGATCCGCGCTTCGCGCGCGTCAAGATCAGGAACGCATGGCCGGCGCTTGAGGCGGCGGGACTTGGCAAGGAGCGCATCGCCGATGCCGCAAATCATTTGGCGCGCGCCCGCGAAGCGCTTGACGCGGTGACCGAGGCCGTATTGGCGCGGGCCTGCCGGATTGATGGGGAGGGGATGGTGCTGGACCATCTAGCCCTGGCCGGGGCGCCGCGGGAACTAGGGCTGCGGGCGCTGGCCCGCGTGCTGATGGCAGTCTCCCAAAATCCCTATCGACCGCGTTTCGAGCGGCTGGAGCGGCTTTTTGACCTTATCGGGACCGGGATGCTCGGTGCCGGCCGGACACTTCATGGTTGCCGAATTGCACCAGCGCCAAAGGCGCGCGCCGTGTTCGGCGCAGGCAGTTTGCTCGTCGTTCGCGAGGAAATTCGCCCGAAATACAGGAAAAACTAAGGAGCAAGGGTCTCCAAGAGCTTTTTAAGCTCATTCATCCATAATCGTTGCCGATGCGACACAAAATCCTTAACGTTTCTAAATCTGGCAATACGCTAGAAACGCCCTATCTATAGATACGGGATTCAGCGCGAATCTTTGCCGCCGATGAGAGGACGCCCTTGAACAACCTTCGCAATTTGGCTTTGTGGATACTGGTCGCGCTGCTTTTGGTGGTGCTTTTCAACCTGTTTCAGGGCCCGAGTCAGAAGCAGGCCCCGCAGGGCATCAAATATTCCGAATTCGTCCAGCAGGTCGACAACGGAGCCATCAAACAGGTCACAATTCAGGGCAATCAGATTCGCGGCACCTTGGGTTCGGGACAGCAATTCACCACCAACAAGCCCGAAGATCCCAGCCTGGTCCAAAGGTTGATCGACCATCACATCGACTTCAATGCGGAGCCCGCCGACGACAATTTCAATCTGGTCGCTATCCTGATCCAGTACCTGCCGTTCCTGTTGCTAATCGGCGTATGGATTTGGGTTATCCGATCGATGCAGTCCGGTGGCGGCAAGGCGATGGGCTTCGGCAAATCGCGCGCCAAACTTTTGACCGAGCGCCAGGGCCGCATCACCTTTGAGGATGTGGCTGGCGTCGACGAGGCGAAGGACGATCTCAAGGAGATTGTCGACTTCCTCAAAGACCCGCAAAAATTCCAACGCCTTGGCGGGCGTATTCCCAAGGGCGTGCTGCTGGTAGGGCCGCCGGGCACCGGCAAGACGCTGTTGGCGCGCGCCGTCGCGGGCGAAGCCAATGTTCCCTTCTTCACGATATCGGGCTCCGATTTCGTCGAGATGTTCGTGGGCGTCGGTGCGTCGCGCGTGCGCGATATGTTCGAGCAAGCGAAAAAGAACGCGCCCTGTATCGTCTTCATCGACGAAATCGACGCCGTCGGCCGCCATCGCGGCGCGGGTTTGGGCGGTGGCAATGATGAGCGCGAACAAACGCTCAACCAGTTGCTGGTCGAAATGGATGGCTTTGAATCCACCGAAGGCGTGATCCTGATCGCCGCCACCAACCGCCCAGACGTGCTCGACCCCGCGCTGCTGCGCCCGGGCCGTTTCGACCGCCATGTCGTGGTCCCCAACCCGGATCTGGTCGGTCGCGAGAAAATTTTGCGCGTGCATATGCGTAAGGTTCCGCTGGCACCTGACGTTGAGTCCAAGGTCATTGCGCGCGGTACGCCGGGCTTCTCGGGCGCCGATCTCGCCAATCTTGTGAACGAGGCGGCGCTGTTGGCCGCGCGGCGCGGCAAGCGCGTCGTCACCATGAGCGAGCTTGAAGAAGCAAAGGACAAGGTCCTGATGGGCGCGGAGCGCCGCTCGATGGCGATGACCGAGGAAGAAAAGACACTCACCGCTTATCACGAAAGCGGCCATGCCATCGTTGCACTCAATGTGAAGGGCTCCGATCCCATTCATAAGGCAACGATCATTCCGCGTGGCCGGGCGCTCGGCATGGTGATGCGCTTGCCCGAACGCGACCAGCTTTCGGTGACGCGTGAGAAAATGCTGTCCGATCTGTGCGTCGCATTCGGCGGGCGCATCGCGGAGGAACTCATCTTCGGTCATGACAAGGTCACCACCGGTGCGATGAGCGACATCGAGCAGGCGACGCGCATGGCGCGCGCCATGGTCACCCGCTATGGACTGTCCGACGATCTTGGTCCTATTGCCTATGCGGAAAACCAGGAGGAAGTCTTCCTCGGTCACTCCGTTTCGCGCACTCAGAATATTTCCGAAGCCACGGCGCAGCGTATCGACGCCGAAATTCGCCGCATTATCGATGATTGTTATCGGCGTGCGTATGAGATTCTCAGCGAGCGCATGAACGATCTTAACGTGTTGGCGCGCGGACTTTTGGAATACGAAACGCTGTCAGGCGATGAAATCAACGGCTTGTTGAAGGGGATCGCTCCGGTGCGCACGCCTTACGAGGAGCCCGAGCCGCAGCGCGGTCCGGGTCCCAGCGTGCCGGCTGCCGGCCGTCCGCGTGGCCCCGGTCCTGGCATTATCGCGCCGGAACCTCAGCCGGGGCGGTGACATCGGCTTTGTCCCTTGTGCCTGCGAAAGGGTGAGGGATGTCGCCCACCATCTTCGGCATCGTCAACATCACCGAGGATTCATTCTCGGATGGCGGAAAATATCTTTCCGCCGAAGCCGCCATTGACCAGGCGCGCAAACTCGCCGCGGACGGCGCCTCAGTCCTCGACTTAGGCGCGGCTGCCTCCAATCCCGACGCCAAGCCTGTCGCGCCGGAAGACGAGATTGCGCGGCTGAGGCCGGTGGTGGAAGCACTCAAGCGGGACGGACTTGCCGTCTCCATCGACAGTTTCGCGCCCGAGGTCCAACGCTGGGCACTCGCCGAGCGCGTCGATTATCTGAACGACATTCAAGGGTTCCCTGATTCGGTTCTTTATCCCGCGCTCGCTGCGTCTGCATCCAAGCTCATTGTCATGCATTCCGTGCAGGAGCGCGGCCGTGCCACGCGCGAGGAGGTCCCGCCGGAGGAAATCTTTGACCGCATCCTGCGATTCTTCGAGGCTCGCATCCGCGCCCTTGAGGATGGAGGTGTGGCAGGTGCGCGCCTTGTCCTCGATCCGGGCATGGGGTTCTTCCTTGGGAGCAATCCCGGCGCGTCCTTCGCCGTTTTGCGCCGCCTGCCGGAGCTGAAACGAGCGTTTGGCTTGCCTGTCTTGGTCTCCGTTTCGCGCAAGTCATTCCTAAGAAAGATCACCGGGCGGGACAGCGCCGGAGCGGGTCCCGCCACGCTCGCCGCCGAGCTCTTTGCGGTTTTGCAGGGCACGGACTATATCCGCACCCATGATCCGGCGGCCTTGGCCGACGGATTGGCAGTCCTAAAGGCTGCAACATCGCGCAATACTGATTGATACGAATCGCCTCAACCTTTTGTTATGATTGAGGGATAAGACTGGTCACAGGGAACAGGGCAGCGGCATAACATGACGCAGAAATATTTCGGCACGGACGGAATTCGCGGCCTTGCCAATAGCTTTCCGATGACGCCCGACATTGCCATGAAGGTTGGAATGGCGGCTGGGCGCGTCTTTACGCGCGGGGAACATCGCCATCGTGTAGTGATCGGCAAGGACACCCGCCTGTCCGGCTACATGGTCGAATCCGCGCTGGTTGCGGGATTCACCTCGGTGGGCATGGACGTGTTCCTGTTCGGGCCTCTGCCAACACCCGCCGTCGCTATGCTGACCCGCTCGCTTCGCGCCGATCTGGGTGTGATGATTTCCGCCTCGCACAATCCCTATACCGACAACGGCATCAAGCTGTTCGGGCCGGACGGGCAGAAGCTTTCGGATGCCTGCGAACAGAAAATCGAAGCCGCGATGGCCAAGGGCTCAGATGAGGTTCTGGTCCCGGCATCCAAGATCGGCCGCGCCAAGCGCATCGACGATGCCCAAGCGCGCTATATTGAGTTCGTCAAATATACCTTTCCGCGCAATCTGAAGCTGGACGGTTTGCGCATCGTCGTCGACTGCGCCCATGGGGCCGCCTACAAGGTCGCGCCCGCCGTGCTGTGGGAGCTTGGCGCGGATGTCGTGGCAATCGGTGTCGAACCCGACGGCATGAACACGAATTTCGAGTGCGGTTCCACGGCCCCCGAAGCGATGTGCAAGAAGGTGTGCGAGATGCGCGCCGATTTCGGCATCGCGCTCGACGGCGACGCAGATCGCGTGGTGATGGCCGATGAGCATGGCCGCATCATCGATGGTGATCAGATTCTGGCACTCATTGCGCGTTCGTGGAGCAAGACGGGTGTCCTGAAAGGCGGCGGTGTCGTTGGGACGGTGATGTCGAATGCCGGGCTTGAGCGCTATCTCACGACACAGAACCTCAAACTGGCGCGCGCCGCCGTCGGCGACCGCTATGTGATCGAGGAAATGAAAAAGGGCGGCTTCAATGTTGGCGGCGAGCAATCGGGCCATATCGTGCTGTCTGATTTCTGCACGACGGGCGATGGGCTGATCGCGGCGCTGCAAGTACTGGCGGTGGTCGCGCTCGAAAAGAAACCGGCGAGCCAAGCTGCCCATCTTTTTGAACCGTTGCCGCAGGTGCTGCAAAATGTGCGCTTCCGCAATGGCGCGCCGCTCGAAGACGCGCGCGTCAAATCATGCATCGAGGCGGGCACTGCGCGCCTTAATGGCTCGGGGCGCATCCTGGTGCGCAAGTCGGGCACGGAGCCGGTCATCCGCGTGATGGCAGAAGGCGACGACCAGGTACTGATCCAGAATATTGTCCACGATATTGCCGCGGCGATCGAGGAAGCGGCTGCGTGAGCGCCAAACCGGCGCGCCTGCTCATCATCGCGGGCTCTGATTTAAGCGGCGGCGCAGGCCTTCAGGCCGACATCAAAACGGCTGATGCGTTCGGCGTTTACGCCATGACGGCCGTTACGGCAGTGACCGTGCAGGACACCAAAGGCGTCGGCGCCGTCCACGCCATTCCGCCAAAAATCGTGCGCGATCAAATCCTGGCATGTCTTCGCGACATTGGCGCGGACGCGATTAAAACCGGAATGGTCATGAGCGCGGCGACCGTTCGGATTGTTGCCGCCACGCTGGCCGAACATGCGCGAGGAATTCCCCTGGTGGTCGATCCGGTGATGGTATCAACCAGCGGCGCGGCACTCTTGGACCGTGACGCAGAGACCGTCATCAGGAAACACCTTTTGCCGCTGGCGAGTCTTATCACCCCCAATATCCCCGAGATGAAACGGTTGACCGGTGTCGCGGGGGCGGGTCGCAAGGGCGTGCGCGAAGCGGCCGCGAAGCTGCGCGCCATGGGCGCCAGTGCCGTACTCATCAAAGGCGGTCATTCGACCAAGTCGACCATCGACGACGTGCTGGTCTGGGAGTTGGGTGAGGACATCTTGGCCTTTCCGCGCATCAAGACGCGCCATACACATGGTACGGGATGCACGCTTGCTACCGCTATTGCCTGTGGCTTGGCGCAAGGGATGTCATTGCCGCTAGCGGTGGGACGCGCCCGCGAATATGTGCAGGCGGCGATCGCCACGGCGCCGGGCCTGGGCCGTGGCCATGGGCCACTCAATCACTGGGCAAAGCCGAACTAAAAGGTCACGTGCCCCGCGCGGGCCTTTTCGGGGGGCGCTTCGAACAGCGCACGCGAGGCTTGGCCGCCGCGACCGACGATGACGACACCATCGCCGCCATGTACTTTCAAGCTACGTTCCGGCGCTGTAATTGCATCGCCGCCCCGCCGGTCGATCTGCAGCACGAAGAATTGTCCCTTTGCGCGAGTCTCGATTTCCTCGATCGAAAGGCCGGTGAAAGCACCCTTTTCGGGCACGACGATCACTTCCATTTCCAGGCCCAGCCCACGAAGCGTGCGTTCCAGATCCTGCATTTTCTCCGACGTGCGCAGCACGCGCGCCGTTTCGGGATAGAGGATCATCTCGGCAATCCGCTCCGCGCCAATATGGGCGGGCAGAACGACATGGTTGGCACCTGCCTGAATAAGCTTGCCTTCGGTCGTCGGCATTTCGCCGCGCGCGATGATTTCGACGGCGGGATTTAGACTTCGCGCGGACAACGTAATGAAAACATTGACGGCATCATTGGGTAGTACGGTTGCCAGCGTGCGTGCACGCGCAATCCCCGCCGCAAGCAGCGCGTTCTCGTCGGTTGCATCCCCGGCGAGGCACAAATATCCCTTCTCGCGCGCTTCGGCGACGCGCTTTTCGCTTTGTTCCAGCACAACAAAAGAAGTGCCGCCGGATTTCAGTTCCTTGGTCAACATGGCGCCGATGCGGCCGAAGCCGACCACGATCACATGCCCATTCAGTTTGTCGATTTCCGCTGTCACGCGCTTCATCCCGAATATCTGCTGCAATTGCGTAATGGTGAGGAACTGAACCAGCGCGCCGGTCAGCAGGATCATGCCGGTGCAGCCCAAAATCATCGTGCCCATCGTCACGGCATGCAAGTAGGGCGTGGAGATGGGATGAACTTCGCCATAGCCGACGGTGTAAACCGTCAACAACACCATGTAGGACGCGTCGGAAAAGTTCCAGCCGGCCGCCATATAGGCGACGATGGCCAGTGCGACGACGACCAGCACAAAAGCGACGATAGACGCCAGCGTACGGCCAGGCGATCCGAGCAAATTCATCTAAGCCCCCTGCCCGAACGGTAGCAGAAGGGTACGCCGCGGCAAGGACCGCTTATTTATTCCAGGTCGTAGCCACGAGCTCGGGATCTTCCTGGGTGCGCCGCTCGTTCGCCAGGAAATCGTAATAGCCGCATCGCCCGGTGGGATAGTCGCGGCAGATCGAGGGACGCGCCTTGTAGACGGTGCAGCGGCGATTCTCGGTGTCGAAGAAGCGGCAAATGCGGCCGAACACGTCGTCCGCCTTGCGGCGCATCTTGAACTCGCCCCCGTCCTTGGGATCGCCCTTGGTGACGAACTTGGCCTTCGCCTTCGTGAAGCTGAGTTTGAAATGGGCGGCGAGCCTTTTGAGGTCGCGCCGGGTCACCGGGATGATGTGATACGAACAACAATAGCCCGGGCACTTCGAACAATTATACATGACTCACTGCATAACAGGCGGAACGTGATGGCGGCAACGGTCATTTCGCAATCATCTGCTCAAGCCTTGTGCCGATGATCGCCTCCGCCTCGGCCACGATGCGCGAGACCAGTTCCTGGCAGCTTGGGATGTCGTGGATCAGACCCTGGACCATCCCCGCCGACCAGATGCCCCCGTCCACCTCGCCGGCCTTGAGCGCCTGCCGTCCGCGGCTGCCGGCGACCAGTGGCTTCACATCCTCGAAGGTCGCGCCGCCGCGCCGTTCGATGGCGACGACCTCGTCGCTGACCGTGTTTTTCGCCACGCGCGCGGTGTTGTGCAGGGTGCGAAAGATGAGATTGGTGGCGCGTTCGTCGCCCGCGACGATGGCTTCTTTGATCCGCTGATGGATGGGCGCCTCTTTGGTCGCCATGAAGCGCGTACCCATGTTGATGCCGTCAGCGCCAAGCGCCAGCGCCGCCACTAGGCCGCGCCCATCGCCAAATCCCCCCGAAGCTATCATGGGTATTGCAATCTTGTCAGCCGCCGCCGGGATCAGGATGAGGCCCGGGATGTCGTCCTCGCCGGGATGGCCGGCGCATTCGAAGCCGTCGATAGAGACAGCGTCCACGCCGATCGATTCGGCCTTCAGCGCATGGCGCACGCTGGTGCATTTGTGGATGACCTTGATACCAGCGGCCTTGAAGGCGGCAAGATGCGGGGCGGGATTGTTGCCCGCCGTCTCCACGATCTTGATGCCCGCTTCGATCACCACTTGGCGGTATTCGTCGTAAGGCACCGGGTTGATCGTCGGCAGGATGGTGAGGTTCACGCCGAAGGCTTGGTCGGTCATCGCACGCGTGCGCGCGATTTCTTTGGCGAGCGCTTCGGGCGTGGGCTGGGTCAGTGCGGTGAGAAATCCCAATGCACCGGCATTGGCGACCGCAGCGACGAGTTCGGCGGTGCCCACCCACTGCATCCCGCCCTGAACGATGGGATGCGAAACGCCGAACATTTCGGTGAACCGGGTTTTCAGCATTGGCGTCAGGCCAGGAACGGATCGTGCACCAGGATGGTATCCTCGCGCTCCGGGCTGGTGGAGAGCAGGGCCACCGGCGCGCCGATCAACTCCTCGATCCGGCGCACATATTTGACCGCGTTGGCGGGAAGCTGCGCCCAGGAGCGCGCGCCGCGGGTGGATTCGCTCCAGCCTTCGATGGTTTCGTAGACCGGCTCGATAGCCGCCTGATCGTTGGCGTCGGCCGGAAGATGATCGAGCGCATTGCCGCGCAAGCGATAGCCGACGCAGACTTGGATCTCGTCGAACCCATCCAGCACGTCGAGCTTGGTCAGCGCGATCCCGTCGACGCCGCCAGTGACGATGGTCTGGCGCACCAGCACCGCGTCGAACCAGCCGCAGCGGCGCTTGCGCCCCGTAACGGTTCCGAATTCCGCGCCGCGTGCGCCCAGCCGTTCGCCGGTGTCGTTTTTCTGTTCGCTGGGGAAGGGGCCTTCGCCGACCCGCGTGGTGTAGGCCTTGACGATACCGAGTACGTAACCGATCTGACGCGGCCCGATGCCGGAGCCAGCCGCCGCTTGCCCCGCCACCGTGTTGGACGAGGTGACAAAAGGATAGGTGCCGTGATCGACATCGAGCAGCACGGCCTGCGCGCCCTCGAAGAGAATGCGCTTTCCCGCGCGGCGCGCTTCATCCAGCGTGCGCCACACCGGCCCGATGAAGGGCAGAACCTTCGGCGCGATCGCCGTCAACTCTTTCAGCACGTCATCGACGGTCAGTTCGCTGACACCCGAGCCGCGCCTGAGCGCATTGTGGTGCGCCAGAAGCCGCTCGATCTTCCCAGGCAGGCCGGGCAAATCCTTGAGGTCTATGGCGCGGATGGCGCGCCGCCCAACCTTGTCTTCATAGGCCGGACCGATGCCGCGTTTGGTGGTGCCCAGCGCCTGCACCGAATTGGCGCTCTCGCGCGCCACATCCAGTTCGCGGTGCAGCGGCAGGATCAGTGCGGCGTTCTCCGCCACGATCAGATTGTCCGGCGTCACCACGACACCTTGGGCGCGCAGCTTCTCGATCTCGGCATTGAGCGCCCAAGGATCGACGACCACACCATTGCCGATCACGGCCAGCTTGCCGGGGCGCACGACGCCCGAGGGCAGCAGGCTAAGCTTGTAGGTCACGCCGTCGATCACGAGGGTATGGCCCGCATTGTGCCCGCCCTGAAAGCGCACAACCACATCGGCGCGCGCCGACAGCCAGTCGACGATCTTGCCTTTGCCCTCGTCGCCCCATTGGGCGCCGATCACCGTCACATTCGCCATTGTCCGTACCCGGATGAATTACAAGCCCGCGACTCGCATCGACAGGCACGGTGGCCAGTTATATCGCCCGCCCTCCGGCAAGTCGCCCCCTTTCCAGCGGGTGCGGCAGCACGGTTTCATCAAACAGACCAAAGGCTTGCGTGTTTTTCGGCAATATAATTGTTTTCTGTTCTAGCCCCCCACCCCCCCGGGGGGGGGAATTATGCACTTGACATACCGGGTACGTAACATCCATCCCTTATGGGCGTGACGGGTCGGCATTTGAGTGTAGCGATGCACCCCCTCGAATTCCTAGTCGGTAATGAAATCATTGAGGGGGTGTCCGCATTGGGTGCGCCATGTGCGCAGAGACACCTGCCAGGGGCGAAGAAATTGATCTCACGCCAGAGATGATGCGGGCAGGTATGGCAGCCTATTCCCGCTGGAGTTACGCCGAGGAGGAGCCAGAAGCCATGGTGGCGTCGGTATTCCTCTCCATGCTCGATTGCTATCGCAATTCGTTTGTGACGAGTTCTTCGAGCCGGACGACATCCTCTGATTTGAGCAGGTAGGAGATTGTTGCGAGCAATTCCAGCAAGACCGGGTCAAGGTGGTCTGGGGTATAGCGGAAGGCAGGGTCTACTCCCTGATAAATGGAATTTAGATTGAAATGCACCGTTACGTCGTCGCCGCTTTTAGAAAGCAAAACGGAGCGGCGAATTTTCGAAATTACTTCATCCTCCGCCGTGGAAGGCGCCCCTGAGTGAACGCCTGAGGCGATGTTGGCGATGTATTTAATCACGTCGGCTCGATTTACCCACTTCGCTTTAAGACACAATACGCGTTGGGTAAGGAATCGATCTAAGCGCAAGAGAACTGTTTTGTCTGGGTGTTCCTCGGTCAGCGGCGAATTTCGTGCTGGCCCAACTGCTAGGGTGCGGAAGCTCAAACCGAAAGCCTCTGTTCCGCCGCTAGAAAAGAATGTCAGGGGTGTCTGCCTGTCCGCTTTGTAGTAAGGCTTGTTATTAGGCGCACAAAACAGCACTCGCCCAATTCTTGGCGCGGCTACAAGGGTAATGTCATTTTCGACTAATAGTCGGCGTAAGACGGCACTCGCGCGCCGCAATTCTGCTGCGATTTGGTCTTTCTTACACAACGCGCGCAGATATGCGATATCATCAAGAAAGGCTGCTGCCCGCTCTTTCGTGCTTGCAAGCAACTTGGCGCGATGTTCTGGTGTGAGAGTGGTCATTGGGTTCGACCTATGAAGAAGCAGGTGCAGGAATACTCAGACGCCGAAGCCGCGCGCCGCCGCGATGCGATCATTAAGAACATGATTGCGACGCCGCCAACGCTCCATAAGCCACTAGGCAAGAAGAAGGCGAGCCGGTCCAAGAGCGTGTCGCACGCCAATACGAAACGCAGCGCGCCACGGTCAAAGTCCTGAATTATTGGCGTTCGCCAGTGGACGATAGGCCACGAAACCCGATGTTTCTCCGATAGGAAAAAGAATAATTTCGTCTTGCTCGGAATGCCAAACATCTTTCTTAAACGGCTCGCCATATTTCTGTTCCAGAGAAACGCGGATCGCCGACATCGTTCCATTTTGGAGATCGAGTCGCACCTCGGATAACCGATTGCCTGTGAAGTAAAATCCCGCGCGGAATCCAAACTCACCGGCCGTGTAAGGCATTGTAACCATCACCATCTCACTGCCAACAATTTCTGGGTTCGGCAAACTTTTCGCCCGGCCACCCGATGCGGCGATTATCTGTTCCGGCGTCATTCCCCATTTCGTGAATTGCCAATTCGCCAGCGCTGGCTGTACCGGACCAATGGCGAGCGCGAACATGAAAACAGCTAATAGCTTCCCCATGGAAATCACCTTCTTCGAGGTCTACTGCTTTGGAAAATTCCCCAACAATAAGTCTTGCGCGCCAAGCTCTCTCAGTATCTCTTCTAATCGAAGGCGGGTTTCTTCGCGTATACCACCCTCTTCCGGAATCAGTGGCGCATCTAGAAGCCCCTGCTGGATACCAACGCACATATCTCGGAAACCATCCGGGTCAGCAACGCGATGAGCCATCATCCACGCCCTAAGAATCGCGCGATAGGCTCGCGCCTGACGTTCCCAATCTGTCATTTATGGTCCTTTGCTTGAGTCTGACAATTCAAGCATAGCGCGAACGGCGGACACCGTCACGGCATCCTCCGTTCACGCCACTTTAGAAACGCTCTAGTCTTTTGCTTAAGCGTTTGCGGCTTGGTCAGGCTGTCGATATGTCAGACGCTTGCCAGCCACGCCTTTGACTGCTTTTGCAGCGCGGGTATTGTCGTCAACGCCAAGTGCCATGCGCTCGTTGTAGCGGAAATCAAATTCAGCCAAGTAGCGTTTTAGGTGAGCTTCGCTGACGTTGTGATATGTGCCGACGATGCCGCGCTTGAACGTGGCGAAATAGCTTTCGACCGTATTGCTGGACGCATCGCCGCGCACATATTCGCCAGCTTCATGGTTGACCATTTCGTGACGGGAAAACTCTTTGCCCATTTCCATGTAACCGCCTGCCGTATCCGTCATAAGCGACGATTTGCGACTAACTTGCGTCATAACAACATTGCGGAGCGTCTTGCCGCTGACGTTCGCGACATGGTTTGAACGGGCGCGACCGCCGCGCTCAACCAACGTATGAACGATTTGCTTGCCCTTTCCGCCGATGTTCTTGTTGTTGCGCTTGTTGCGGTGTTTGTTCTTTTCTTTGCCGCCGACATAGGTCGCATCGGCTTCAACGATTTTGCCCTCACCACCAAGCGGTCCAGCCTCACCCTTCAACGGTGCCATGCCTTCACGGATGCGGTGAGCCATGAACCAAGCGGTACGGTACGAGCCAAAGCCGAGCATGCGCCACAATTGATGCGCCGAAATGCCCTTCTTGCTGGCGGCCAGCAAGTGAGTCGCCAGCAACCACTTGTGCAGTGGGATATGCGAGCGCTCGTACAGCGTCCCCATAGTGGCCGTAAACGGCTTCTGACAGGGACGGCACTTGTACAGACCGGGACGGGTCGAACCGCCCTTAAGCTCGGTAGCCTCGCCGACCACGCCACAATGCGGGCAAACGACGCCATCCGGCCAGCGAAGGGCTTCAAAGTGTTTGCGAGCGGCTTCTTCATCGGTGAAGATTGGGTTTGTAAGATCGGCAGACATGGTCAGTTCCTTTTCTGACCTTAAATATAGGCACTTAAGTGCGGTATGTCAAGTGCATAATTCCCCCCGGGGGGAGGGGGTAGGCCAGGACAGGTCGCGCTTCTGATATCGCGAAAAAAAGCGAGGCGAATGGACGTACATCGCCCGTTCCGCGAAAACGTGGGTCGTTTGCAGAGTAAACGCGGTCCTCATCATGGGCGCATCATACACCCAGGTTGGGTTGTATTGGATAAGCTCGGCGCGTTTGCTGCCAACAGCGTGATGCTGTTGGAGAATTTTGCTTATTCGAACGAAAATCAAATCGAGAGGACGTGCGGCCCGTAAGCGACGAACCCTCGTATGGAGCTTTGATCGTCCCCCCGAGTTAGGTGGTAGAAGCGCGGCTTCCCGCAGCGCGGAGCATTATCCAAGACGAGTGCTATTAGAATAGCCGCCCACTCTGGCCGCGCACTGCGGTTCGCAGAAGCGTTCCCATCGCCCGGAGGTCTTTTGAATTCTCGAAATCTCGAGCGATCAGCACGAGGTCCCGAGCCGGTGCCATCGCTATTTCACGAAACTCGCTGGGAATGTTCTGTCGATCCACTTTGATATACCCAAGTACTCTCCCAAAATAGAAGCGATATGCATTTATCCCGGACCATCGCTCGTGGAATGGGTCCATTATCCCAGGGGTCCAATTGATATTGAAAACACTCCACCACGTCGCGAATTCGTTTATCTCCCCCGGCTCGCTAGCCAAGAGCATGCTGCGAGCTTGCTCCTCGAACGGTCCAAGTCGCACTCGGGAATAGAAGTCATGCGAAGCGACGGATGCGCGCCAAAGAACCGCTATCGCGAACAGCTTCAGTAAATGGTAGTTGATGCCTGAGGCAATGAGGGCAACGGGTTTGCCCCTATAAGAGACCCGCTTGTAGCTGTTTAAGTCCTGAACAAGTACCTTCGCAGCATAACTATCATATTCACTGAAGCTACGTTCGCATTGTTCACAAACTATCCGGTCCCACACGCCGGCTGGCGCTTTTCTGGGATATAGTCCCGCCACATTTGAAATCAGTTTCCCTCGCTGATCCTCTTCAAGATCAAAAAACGATCGCGGGATTATGTGTGACTTCACCAGCGCGTCGAGCTTTCCACAGAGCTTACAAGTTCCTTCTCTGGGAAGTGCTTCACTAGCCATGGTTTGGTGCAGCTGTCGGGGCGGCCCTTATTTGCGGCATTACAGATGAAGTCGCAATAAGCGTTCGTTACTTCTTCAATATGCGCAGCTTGAATCGGAGAAAACTATAAAAGATCGCGCCAGCTATTCAGCTCAGACTTGGTCCGTCTTCGCCCTTCGGGCTACGACGCGACACTTTTTGTCGCCTTTGGCAACAAAAAGTGGAGCGGGCGAAGGGAATCGAACCCTCGTATGCAGCTTGGGAAGCTGCCGTTCTACCATTGAACTACGCCCGCGCCGGGGTTGATTAGCATGGCCGCCGGGTGGGACGGAACACGATTTGTTGGGGTGCGGTCAGTTGACCCCGAAATAACCCAGGTGCCAGAGCATTTCGTCTTCGGTCAGGGGAAAGTCCACCCCGCCGCGCGCCGGCAGAAGGTCGGCGCCCTTCAGGTGCATAATCGAATTCTGCAGTTTGAAGGCGATGCGCATGCCAAGCCCCGCCCGCCAAGCGAGCGCGGTCACCGCGCGCGCCGAGCCCGATTCCAGAATGCGGCGCACGATGACTTCGTCGATTTTCGCAAGCACGCACAGCGCGCGCGCCACGGTGTCCTTCTGGCAAGCCTCGGCGGCCTCGGCGATGAAAACATCGTTCAATTTTCCGGCCCGCATCGCCGCATCGACCTCGGCCACCGGATTGGGCGAACCCGCCGCCGGCACAGCGGATTCTTTCTTGCGCTGCTCTTGAACTTTTTTCTTGAGGTGCGCGCGGGTGGCGTCGTCGAGCCCGCCGCGCCCGGCCAGCGCATCGATCAAGGCGCTGGCAACAAAGGAGGCGATGCGCCGGATCGCGCGCGGCGACAATTCCGCGCGCAGCACAAGCGGGCCATGCCATTCGGCAATTTCGGCGGCTTGGGTCACGATCTTGTCCAGTGTCCGCTTGCGGATATGCGCATCGACATTGGCCAGCAGCGTCGCCACGGCCCTGGTGTCGCCCGTTGCGACGACGGCATCGCTCACCGCGGTGGTCAGACCCTTGCGCCGTGCCACCGCAGCCAGCATGGCATTGGTATGAGCCGCGGCGATGACCTCGATCAAATCGGTATCGGTCAGCAGTGGCGAATATTCGATGATCGGCTCGGACACAATGGTCTCGACGTCGTGCGCCAGCTGCTTAACGATGTGCTTGGGCACGCAGTCGAGGTGCTTGATTTCCTCGGCGAGTATGGCGCGGACGCGCGGCTCCTCGTCGCGCGCGAGCGTTTCCAGCGTTTCGATCGTCAGTTCGCGTAGATGTTTTTGTTCGATCAACAGAAGGCCGGGAAATAGGCGGCCGATCTTGCGCGCCAGTTCGACGCGCACATCATCTTCATCGTCGTCGGCCAGCAGACGGTTCGAGCGCGCGGAGGCGGAAGGATTGGCCGCGACGGCACGGCGCGTGGCGCCGGCGCCGTTTTGCGCCAGGTAATGCAGCACGTCCTCGCCCGCATCGGTGCGCGAGGCGAGTTCGTCCCCCGCCGCTTGGGTGCGCTGTTCCAGCACGCGCAAGGCTTCGCCCGGCGCGAGCAATTGCGGCTCAGATGTGAATTGCGGCTCGCCCACAGACATTCCCCCGATGCGCAGGAGAGTGGCGCGCTAACCCTTAAGCCCGGCTGAATTTTATTGATTTATGAATTGCTAAAAGTTCGGCAAACGCCCCGCCGCAAGCGCGTCATAAGCCTTGCCGACTGCGGCCAGGAATTGCGCATTGACCGCAAGTTTGCGCGGAAAAACGGTGTCGAATGACAAGAATTTCGGCACATCGCTCTCGGCGCGATTTTCGCACGTTGCGGCAATCGCCCGCAGCTCTTTCGCTTTTGGATCGACAATCTCGCCGTTTTCTTTTGTGCGCTTGCACAGGAAAAGCATCCAGGCGGCGATCGGAACGCCAAGCCGGTCGAGCGGACGTCCGGCCGACAGCGTGTCGGCGATGGTGCCGAGCAGGCGCGGGCCGAGCTTCTGCGATCCGTCCCAGGCGATCTGCGAAAGCGTATGGCGCATGGCGGGATTGCGGAATCGTCCCAGCACCGCGCCGATATATTGCGCCAAATCGAAATCCGCGATGGGCGTCAAGCTTGGCTGTATGTCTTCGCGCATCAACCGTTCGACGAAGCCGGCGAGCGCGGCGTCGTGCATCGCCTCAAGCACGGTGGAGAATCCCAGCAGCGATCCGACATAAGCCAGCGTCGTATGGGCGCCGTTCAGCAGCCTGAGTTTGGCGCGGTCATAAGCGGCGACATGAGAGGTGATGGTGACGCCCGCTGGAGCCCAATCGCGCGCCACCGAGCCGGGCACATCTTCGATTACCCATTGGGAGAAGATCTCGCGCTGGATCGGCCAGGCGTCCTCCATGCCGATAAGGGCGCGAACGTCGGCGCGCAGCGCGTCGTCGGTCTTGGGAACGATGCTGTCCACCATGGTGCGCGGGAACGGCGCTTCGTTCGTAATCCACTCCGCCAGGGTGCGGTCGCGCTCTTGCGCAAACTGCACCACGGCGCGCTTCAGCTTGGCGCCATTGTCCACCAAATTGTCGCAGCTGACCGTCGTGAACGGCCCAAGGCCCGCCGCCCGGCGCGCCAGCAATCCTTCCACCAGCCAGCCGACCAGGCTTGTCGGTGCGCCGGGATTGGCAAGATCGTGCTGGATTTCCGCGCGCGTGACATCGAGGTCTCCCTCGCGCGTCAGGCAATAGCCGTTTTCCGTCACCGTCATCGTCACTGCGAGCGTCTCAGCCGATGCCAAGCGTGCCAACACGGGCGCCTGCGCCTCGCGCGCGACCAAGAGTTCCTTGACCGCGCCGATGACGCGAGCAGCTTTGTGCTCGCCCAATTCGACGAGCGTGTAGAGCCCATCCTGCGGCGCCAATGCGTTGCGCACATCCGCGGTGCGCAGCGCGACTTCGCAAATGCCCCAGCGCGGATCGCGCGCCAAAAGCGTATCGAACGCCGCCGCCTGATGCGCGCGATGAAACGCCCCCGGCCCGAAATGGACGATACCGATTTGTGCCTTGTCCCGCGCATAGCGCGGGCGGCCGATATTCGCAGGCACGTCTGCGAGGTGGGCTTCATCTAGACGCGGCAGCTTCATGGGCGTATCGCCGTGATGATATTTCTTGGGCATGATGTTATGGTAACCGGTGTCATACGCCGCGCAAAGCCCAACCTCGCATTGCCGTTAAAGCCCGACCAAAGCTAAGAAGGGACGGGGCCATTCCCGGACAGATTGTGAACACAACAAAAAAGCCGGCGAAGCCGGGCGCGCCACGCTCCCATACCACGCCGCCCGATCCCGACCGCAGAGCTAAGAAATCCACGATCAACGACATCGCGCGCTTGGCCAGCGTGTCGAAGAAGACCGTTTCGCGGGTCATCAACGATTCGCCTTTCGTGAAGGAAGAAACGCGCCTCAAGATCAATGAGATTATCCGCGAATTGGGCTTCGCGCCCGATCCGCAAGCACGCGGGCTGGCGTTCCGCCGTTCATTCCTGATCGGCATGGTCTACGACAATCCCACGGCGCAATACATCGTGAACATGCAACAGGGCATTCTCGATGCCATGCGCAATTCCAGTTTCGAGCTGGTGATCCGACCTTGCGACCGCGCAGCAGCCAGCTTCCTTGCCGACATGCGCGCCTTCATCGAACGCCAAAAGCTTTTCGGTGTGGTGCTGACGCCTTCCGTGTCGGAGGACGAACGCCTTGTGGAACTGCTCCACGAAATCGATTGCCCTTATGTGCGCATTGCGTCGGTCTCGCTTGACAGCGCTGCCACCATGGTCGTGACGCACGACGTTTCCGGCGCCGCGGACGCCGCGCGCCATTTGTGCGATCTGGGCCATACGATTATTGCGCATATTTCCGGGCCATCGACCTTTCGCTCATCCCATGAACGCAGACGCGGTTTTATCGAAGGATTGAGCGAACGCGGCCTTAGTCTCAAGCAGAACTACGACCGCGAAGCCGGATACACCTTCGAAAGCGGCGACGCCGCGGCCAAGGAATTGCTGTCGATGAACCCGCGGCCCACCGCGATCTTCGCGGGCAATGACGAAATGGCGGCCGGCGTCTATAAAGCAGCGCGCAATATGGGTCTCGAAATTCCGGGCGATTTGTCGGTCGTCGGATTCGACGACAGCCCCGTGGCCTCGCGGATGTGGCCGCTCTTGACCTCGGTGCGCCTGCCGATCCGCGATATGGGGCATATGGCTGCGGAAAAGCTGATCAACCGTGGCAAGGAGGGCCGCACTCAGCGCGACGACGTCACGGAGGTGATTCCCACACTTATTATCCGCGAATCCACCGCCCGGCCGCGCACCGCGTAAAGGCGATTGCACATCCGTGCCCGATGAGAGTATGACACCGGTTACCAAAAAGCCATTCTTTGCCATCCAGTCGAGAGGTCCCGCGATGTACAAAAAGATCATTCAAGCTACGCACCCCGACAGCATGGCCGCCCTGGATAACCAAGCCTTGCGCGACCATTTCCTCATGACGGGCCTGTTCGCGCCGGACGAGGTGTCGCTCAACTACGCGCATTACGAACGCCTGGTGATCGGCGGGGCCGCGCCCGTCAAAGGCGCCGTCAAACTTCCGGCGCAGACCGAGCCAAAATCCGCCGAGGGCAAACCGTTTCTGGAGCGGCGCGAGCTGGGCATCGTCAATGTCGGCGGCGGCGCCGGCCGCGTCAGCGTCGACGGCAAGAGCTATGATCTTGCACCGCGCGACGGCCTCTATGTGCCGATGGGCAGCGCCGATGTGGTGTTCGAATCGAGCAACGCTGCCAATCCCGCGAAATTTTATTTGGCGTCCACGCCCGCGCATGTGCGCTACGAGGTCGTGAAAATTTCCATCGAGAAAGCGGTTCCGCTGGAACGCGGCGCGCTCGAGACCTCCAACGAGCGCACCATCTATCAGTACATCGTGCCGGCGACCTGCAAATCCGCGCAATTGCTGCTGGGCGTCACGGTGCTGAAGACCGGCAGCGTGTGGAACACGATGCCGCCGCATCTGCACGACAGGCGCTCGGAAGCCTATTTCTATTTCGATCTGAAGGCGGCCGACCGGGTGTTCCATTTCATGGGCGAACCCGATGCCATGCGCCATATCCTGGTTGCCAATGACGAAGCCGTGGTTTCGCCGCCTTGGTCGATCCATATGGGCGCGGGGACGAGCAACTACACGTTCATCTGGGCGATGGGCGGGGAAAATCTCGACTACACCGACATGAATGTTCTCGACATCTGCCAGCTTAAGTGAGGGAAGCCATGAGCAAGAATCCATTCAGTCTCGCAGGCAAAGTGGCGCTGGTCACAGGCGGCAACACCGGTTTGGGGCAGGGCATCGCGCTCGCGCTGGCCCAGGCGGGCGCGGACATCGCGGTGGCGGGCTTCGTTGCGCCAACCGAAACCGAAGCGCTGGTAAAGGCCGAGGGCCGCAAATTCGTTTCGATCGACGCCAACCTCATGACCATCGAGCCGGTCGGGCGCATCGTGGACGAAACCGTAAAGGGCCTCGGCAAACTCGACATCCTCGTCAACAACGCCGGTCTTATCCGCCGCGCGGATTTGCTTGAGTTCAGCGAGAAGGACTGGGACGACGTGATGAACGTCAACATCAAGGCCCTGTTCTTTATGTGTCAGGCAGCGGGCCGTGTGATGGTGCCGCAAGGCGCGGGCAAGATCATCAACATCTGTTCGATGCTGTCGTTTCAGGGCGGCATTCGCGTTCCCTCCTACACCGCGAGCAAGAGCGGCGCGGCGGGCATCACGCGCCTGTTGGCCAACGAATGGGCGGCGAAGAACATCAACATCAACGCCATCGCGCCGGGTTATATGGCGACCGACAACACGGCCCAGCTTCGCGGTGACGAAAGTCGCAGCCGCGAAATTCTGGCACGTATTCCGGCGGGCCGCTGGGGCGAGCCTTCGGATGTCGGCGGCACGGCGGTGTTCCTGGCGTCGTCTGCATCGGATTATCTCAACGGAGCGATCATTCCCGTCGACGGAGGGTGGCTGGCACGCTAAACGCCGGCACACGTCCGAAAGAGTAGCGACGCCGGGGGACAACCCCGGCGTTCGGCTTTTTTGGGCATAGGGAGCATGAAGTTCTTGATATACGGGAGCGATTTTGTTCCCGACCTTCTTCACCCCGCCCTTTGCGCGAGGTTGTTAAGCAACATTATGTTGCACGAATGCATCGGCCGGCGGCTATCGAACGCGATGGCAGGCGAACGGCTTGTGCGCGCGATGGGTTCGCGCCTATGGTTGTTGCTACCGGTGTCAGCGACGCCATAAGGCGAAAGACATGACACCGGTGTCAATTGGGAAGAACTCGCACTAGACGCCGTCATCTTGAAATGGGCACGAGCGATTTCTCGCTCGGGGATGAAGGCCAGGGAGGGTATCAGTGTTGAAGGCAAATCGGACTCAAGCTGCGTCATCGCGGCTTAAATTGGGCGCATCCGCAGTTGCGCTATTGACGGTCATGGGGACAGGCGCGGCGTTCGCGCAGGACGCATCGAGCCAGGGCATCGAAACGGTGACGGTCACCGGCTTCCGCCAGAGCCTCGAAAAAGCGTTGGATATGAAGCGCACGGCGCTCGACTCGTCCGACTCCATCTTGGCAGAAGACATTGGCAAGTTTCCAGACTTGAACGTCTCGGAATCCTTGCAGCGCATTCCGGGCGTCTCGCTCAATCGTGAATCGGGCGAAGGCCGCGAAATCACGGTGCGGGGTCTCGGCGCGCAGTTCACCCGCGTGCTGATCAACGGTGTGGAAGCCATCGCGACGGTGGGTTCGCAGGACGTTGACACCTCCAACCCGGGTAGCGGCGCCGGCGGCACGAACCGCGGCCGCGGTTTCGACTTCAACGTCTTCGCATCCGATCTGTTCAGCGGGCTGACGGTTCACAAGTCGAATTCCGCGTCGATGGAAGAAGGTTCGCTCGGTGCGACCGTCGATCTGCGCACGGCACATCCATTCGACCATGACGGCTTCGTCTTCACCACTTCGGCGCAAGAGGGCTATCAGGATCTGGCCGGCAGCACGGACCCGCGCTTTGCGGCCCTCGTGTCGGATACATTCCTGGGCGGACGCCTGGGCGTGTTGTTCTCGGGCGCTTACGCGATCAGCAATACGCTGGAAGAAGGCACCAGCTCGGTGCGCTGGATGTCCAATCTGGGCAACGCCTCGACGGCTTCGCTGACCAATGACTTCGGCAGCGTCGACGGCACGACATGCCCCACAAGCGGCACGCAGCCCGCGGTGTGTTCCACGGCTGACGCGGCGTTCCGTCCGCGCTTCCCGCGTTACGATCTGGTCACGACCCATGAAAAACGTCTTGGGTTGACCACATCGGTCCAGTGGCAGCCTGACGAAGACACACTGTTCACCCTCGATGGCTTGTATGCCGACTTTGCCCAGATCCGGAACGAATATTACCTGGAAGAAAACTCGTTCAGCACGGGCAGCAAGGGCACCACGGCCACCTTTGTAAATGGCAGCACGACGGATTATGTGTCGTCCCAAGGTGTCGGTGCCATCAACGTGCTCGGCTATACGATCGGCGGAGCGACCGGCCACGACGCAAATCTCAACGCGACGAGCACCATCGAGGAACTGACGGCGACCAATGTCGGCGTTCGCAATGAACATCGTCTCGATCATCTCGACACGCGGTTCATGCAGGGGACACTCGACGGCACGCACAGCTTCTCGGACGCGTTCAAGGTCCACATGCTGCTCGGATGGTCCGAATCGCATCACCGCAACCCGATCCAAACCACTTTGGCCGCGGATTTGGGCTGCACCGGAACCGGAAAGACGGGCGCTTATACTTGCGGCGCCGGCACGACGGCCGATCCGTATGAGTACGATTACAGCCAGGGCAACATCCCGATGATCCATCTGGGTGCCATTCCCTCGACCGCCAGCTGGTTCTTGTCGAATGTTCGCGAACGCCAGGAATTCGCCTACAATTCCTATCGTTCGGGAGCTGTCGATTTCGAATACAAGTTGTCTGACGAATTCAAACTGTCGGGCGGCTTCGATTTCCGGAATTTCGGCTTCGGCACCTTGGAAACCCGCCGTTCAACCGGCGGCACCGGCGAGCTGGCTACGATCCCGGACGCCATCCGTGCGGTTCCACTGTCTAGTTACGAAACTCCTGTGACGCTCAGAGGGATCGACGTTCCAGCTGGATCGACCATTACGTGGATGACGACGGATCTCACCAAGGCGGCTTCGGCGATCAGCCTTTGGGATCCGACGGTATTTCCGCTGAACATGGCGGCCGGCTACTCCAGCACGGGCGGCGTGAGAGAAGACGACTTCGGCGGCTGGGTGCAGACCTCTTGGGATACCAGCATCGCCGGCATGTCCTTCCGCGGCGACGCCGGTGTGCGTTACATCCTGACGCAAGCCGACTCGACCGGCTACTCGCTGATTAACAGCGTGATCACGAAGCAGACAGGTCATAATATCTATCACGACTTCCTGCCGTCGTTGAACACGGTCTTGCAGCCTTGGGGCGACGACTTCCTGGTTCGCTTCAATGCCAGCTACGCGATGGCGCGGCCAAATCTGTCGGGCATGTTGCCCACCGGTTCGGTCTCGGTGTCGGGCAGCAACGCCACCGCGAAGGTGGGTAATCCGGCTACGCCGCCGATGCGGTCCAAGAACCTCGATCTGTCCTTCGAATGGTACTATTCGAAGGGGTCGATGCTCTCGGTCGCGGGCTTCTTCAAGCATCTCGACAACTTCGTGCAGTCGCAATCGATCACCGGGACGGCCGCGCAAAATCCGTTCGGCATGGATCAAACCGCGTTCGTTGCAGCTTGCGGCGGCAGCGGTTCCGATTGGAGTACGATCACCAATTCGTACTGTATCGGCCAAGGCGGTCAGGCCATGACGTGGGTCTACACCACGTCGGCCAGCGTCAAGGGCGCCCCGTTGTACGGCACGGAAATCAACTGGCAGCAGCAACTCGACTTCCTGCCGCATCCGTTCGATAGCATGGGCGTGTTGGCCAACTACACCTACGTCCAGGCGCAGCAGAGCTATTATGACACGAGCGGCAAGCTGCTGATGACGGCCGATCTGAACAACCTGTCGCGCAACAGCTATAACGCGACAGTGTACTACGACGACACGGTATATCAGGCACGTGTGACGGCCGCCTATCGCAGCCATTACATCCTGGATGCCAACATCCTCAGCAACTACAACAACTACGGCATCTTCAGCGCCTCGACGTTGAACATCGATGCGTCCGCCTCCTACAAGATGGAGGATGGTCTGATGTTCACGTTTGATGCGCTGAACCTGACCAACCAGGCCAGCAACATCTACGCTGACCGCGATGCCCAACGGTCGTACCAGTATCATGAGACTGGCCGCGTCTTTTACATCGGCGCGAAGTACACCTACTGAGTTCCTTCTGATTGACGACCATGGCGCCGGGGATAACCTCCCCGGCGCTTTTTTTTGTGGTGCGCCCACGCGCCGCGCCGGAATTTCGTCATGCGGCCGATCGGATTTGTTGATTGCGGACGCGGAATGCGCTAGGGAATGACACCGGTGTCATATGGCACTAACCCGCATCCGCAATGTCGTTGTGGCCGCCGGTGTAATAAGAGTTGATTGCCGCGCGCAAGGTTGCTGAATTGCGCCTCGTTCGGCTTGGGGACTAGGGAGACAAGTGGATGGCACAAGATCGCATGACCGTCTTAGCGGCAATGATGGCCCAAGGCGTGATCCCCGTATTTTATCACCCCGATGTCGAAGTCTGCACCAACGTGATTCAAGCGTGCGCCGACGGCGGCGCGAAGTGCATCGAGTTCACCAATCGCGGTGATTTCGCCTCGCATGTTTTCTACGACGTGACGCGTCACTTCACGAAAGCGGACCCCAGCGTCATCATGGGCGTGGGTTCGGTGGTGGATGCGCCGACGGCGGGCATCTTCATCGCCAATGGCGCCAAATTCGTCGTGGGTCCTATCCTCAACGCCGATGTCGCCAAAGTCTGCAACCGCCGGAAAATTCCCTATAGCCCCGGCTGCGGTTCGGCCTCGGAGATTTCCTATGCCGAGGAACTCGGCTGCGAGATCGTGAAAGTGTTTCCTGGTTCGTCGGTGGGCGGGCCGGAATTCGTCAAGAACGTGCTCGGCCCCATGCCGTGGACACGCATCATGCCGACCGGCGGGGTCGATCCGACCGAGGAATCGCTGCGCATGTGGTTCGGCGCGGGCATCGTGGCTGCCGGTATCGGCTCCAAACTGATCAGCGCCGATCTGCTGAAGGCCAAGGACTATAAAGGCATCGAGAAGAAGGTCGCCGAGACCATCGCGCTCATCAAGAAAATTCGCGGGAAATAGAAATGGCTGAGGAAATCTTGAAAATCCGTCCTGCCGGCGATTGCAAGTGGGATTGTGTTTCGTTCGGCGAAGTGATGCTGCGCTTCGATCCCGGTTTCGGGCGGGTGCGCAATGCGCGCCAGTTCCAGGTATGGGAAGGCGGCGGCGAATACAATGTCGCGCGCGCGATGAAGAAATGCTGGGGCAAGCGCTCCAGCGTCGTGACCGCGCTGCCGGTCAACGATCTGGGCTGGCTGGTAGAGGATTTCATCAGCCAGGGCGGCGTCGACACCTCGCATATCGTTTGGCGCGAATTCGACGGCATCGGCCGCAATACCCGCGTCGGACTGAACTTCACTGAAAAAGGTTTCGGCATCCGCGCCGCGCTGGGTTGTTCGGACCGCGCCAACTCGGCCGCCTCGCAAATCAAGCCCGGTGAAGTGAATTGGGAAAAACTGTTCGGCGAGGAAGGCGTGCGCTGGTTCCACACCGGCGGAATTTTCGCCGCGCTGGCGTCCAACACCTCCGAAGCAGTGATCGAAGCGGTGGAAGCCGCGCGCAAATACGGCACGATCGTCGCTTACGATCTCAACTACCGCGCCTCGCTGTGGAAGAGCCAGGGCGGCAAGGAAGGCGCGCAAAAGATCAACCGCAAGATCGCCGAATATGTCGATGTGATGATCGGCAATGAGGAAGATTTCACCGCTTGCCTCGGCTTCGAAGTGGAAGGGCTCGACGAGCATATCTCCAAGATCGATCCGGCGAATTTCAAGAAGATGATCGCCACCGCTGTGAAGCAATTCCCGAACTTCAAGGTTGCCGCCACGACGCTGCGCAACGCCAAGACCGCGACCTTCAACGACTGGGGCGCGGTGATCTTCGCCGGAGGCAAGTTCTACGAAGCGCCGATGCGTGAAAATTTGGAAATCTTCGACCGCGTGGGCGGCGGCGACGGCTTTGCGTCGGGCTTGGCCTATAGTTTCCTTGAGGGAAAGGGCCCGCAAGCGGCCGTGGAATACGGCGCGGCCCATGGCGCATTGGCCATGACAACGCCGGGCGACACCTCTATGGTCAACGTCAAGGAAGTGGAAGCGGTGATGAAGGGCAACGGAGCACGCGTCATCCGCTGATAAGCATCGATAAGCAAGCGCGGGCCATCTTGGGCAAGTCCGCTCCTCGTCCAACGGGAGTGAAACATGACAACGATCATCGCAAAGCTGCGGTCCGTCCGCGGCATCGTCGCCGTTTTCGCCGCAACCGTGGTGCTGGGCATCGGCACACTTGCCGCGCTTGCCGCCGACAAAAATGACACCGGTAACAGCGGGCTTCTGTTCTCGCTGTCCGCCGACAAGGGCTTCGATGCCGATTTCGCCAAGGGCGATGCGGCGCCGAGTTTCCACGACAAGACACAGATCGCCGTCGATCCCAAGACCGGCCCCTATATCCGCTCCGACGGTGAACAGGTGCTGGCCTGGCACGCGGCGTCGAACATCTACGCCCAGCGCGGAACGCTGTCGTTCAATTGGCGCGCGCGCGAGCCGCTCGGCGAAATGCAGTTTCCGATTTTCCGCGTGGCCTATTTCGACCACACCAGCTGGAACATGGTGTGGCTGCGCATCGACTGGAACGGCCACGGCATCGACGCGTTCGTCACCGACGACAATCTTGCGCGCACGCGCGTGTCCTATCGGATGGATAAAATCCCCGCGCCCGACCAGTGGGTGAGCATCGCCTTCGCCTGGGACGAGACGCAGGGCATCCGCCTTTATGTCGACGGCAAACCCGTGGCGCAAAAAGACGCGACGGCGGTGCTGGATTCCGGCCTCGACCAGTTCGGGCCGTTCAGCCGCGTCATCAGCCCGCATCAGGTACAAAGCGGTTATCAATATGTGCGCGGCGGCGACATCGACCAAATCCGCATCTACGACCATATGCTGTCACCGGACAGCGTGACCGCGCTCGCGGCCGGAAAGCCGGTTGCGGCCGATCCCGCGCCGGTGCGCGATCTCGCGGACGCCAAATGGCGGAGCGAATGGTGGATGCGTTACGGCTGGAACCGGCTGGGCGATGCGCCGACCTATCTGTCTTCGCCCGACACCACGATCCGCAAAGTCGAATTCACCTCCGCCTGGGACCACAAGGAGCGGATGACGAACGGCAATGACGGCATCGCCGAAACCACTTGGCCGGGCGTCTACAACCGCTCGCGCCTGCCCGGACGCCACGATTATTTCGAGCTGCCGGACTGGAATGTCTATGTCGAGGGCGGCAAGTCGATCACCTTCGATTTGCCGAACGAGGCGTGGAACCATATCGAATTCCAAGGCGCGGCCTTTGGCACGCTGACCTATCTCGGCAAGGATGGCGAGACGCTGCTGGCCACGCGCCCGGAAGGGCAGGAGCGCACCTCTTATCAATTCGCCCCGATGACCGGCGGCAAGCTGCGCTTCGACAATGTGGTGCAGGAAACTCCGATCCAAGAATTGCAAGCGTATAATTTCGTTCCGGGCAGCGAGCCCAAGGACGAGCAGAAACTATCCTATACCGTGCGCCCGGCGGCCGATCCGCATCTTTATCCCAGCGCCGATAAGCTCGAGAACTTCATCGACGGACGCTATGTGACCGACGAGAGCACGACGGTCGTGGCGCTGCCCGACAGCGCGCCGCAGGACAAGCGCACTACGGCGTTGCCCACCCATGCCATGCCGATCGTGCATGTCATCATCCCGGCTGACTTCCGCGACGCGCGCATCGGCGAAGTCGGCCATTTCTCCTATGGCTGGGAGAACATGAATGTGGGCCTTGATGGCATCGCCATCGATATTCCGGCGCTCAAGGTAAAGCCGACGCACGGCGAATATTTCCCGCTCAACATCCAGATCAAGGACCCGATCTGGCCCGGGCGCAATCTGCTCGACATCAGCGTTTCGGTGAAGCCGGGCGAGGCGCGCACCGTTTGGCTCGACACCCGCGACCGTCTCTTGCCGCGCGACAAGAGCCTCTATCTCACCATTGCCGGCGCCGGTCAGGATTTTGGCGCGGCTTCGCTGAACGGCATGCATGTGCGCTTGGTCTTCAAGGCGCGCGCTGCGGCTTTGCCCGAGCACATCGTCGACCGCTTCAATCAGGTCCGGGACAATGTCGCTTGGCTGGTGGAAGAACACACCAACGACAAGCGCTTGTCGCGCTTCGACAGGCTCGACCGCGAATTCGCCTCCTTGTTCGACGCCGACCCCGACAACAAGCTTGGGCGGCTCTATTGGGACGAGCTTAATCCCGAACAAGGCTGGCCCGCCTTCGCGCAGCCTATCGCGCCGAAGGGCGTGCCGCTCTGGCCCTTTCGCCAGACGCAAGACCTGAAGCTCGTACGCCAATATATCGAATGGTGGATCGACAACCGTCAGGTCTCTTTTGGCGATTTCGGCGGCGGCATTTCCGACGATGTCGATCTGCTGCAGCAATGGCCGCCGCTGGCGCAGATGGGCGACATTCAGGACAAGGTAAGCCATTCCGTCGATGCGCTGGCGGATGCCGTCGATAAGAACCACATGATAACCAACGGATTTGGCACCATCCTCACCGACTATCTGCATTCCTATGAGGAAGGCATCAACGTCCGCAGCGAGGACATGTATGTAAACTATGGCGACCCCAAGGTGATCGAGCGTCTGATGCAAACGGCGCGCGCCTACCCCAGGATCGTCAAGACCAACAAGACCGGTCACACCGACATTATCACCCAGCTGTTCAGCGGCACGCGCGTCGTCACCGAAGGGCCATGGGGCTGGGAGCATCCCTACTCCTATCTGATCCTTCAGCCCGGCGTGCTGCTGGTGAACTACAACGACAACCCGGAACTGAAGAAGCTGATCCTGTCCGTTGCCGACAGCTATATCTCCTACGGCAAGCAGCAACCGGACGGCACTTGGCACTTCCCGGAGTTCTTCAACTCCCAGACCGACGAGACGAAGGGCTATTTGCAACCCGGTACGCGCGGCATCGGCGCGGTGACGCAGCTTTTCTGGGCCGCTTATGAATGGACCGGCGACAAGAAATATCTGCTGCCGCTCTACAGCGTGATCGATCCCGGCATGCACAACGATCTGCGATTCATGAACGCCAATCTGATCGGCCAGCTCGATAAGGCCGGCAGCTGGGGCAAGGACATATTGGATTATATGAAGACGGCGGATCGTGGAGCGGCGGGTGAAAACCGCAGCTTCTCGCCAGCGCGCGACGACGGCGCAACACCGGTCAACACCCAGCGCTACATGGCCTGGCTGGTGAGCGGCGACAAAAAATTCCTCGAAGACCTCTATGCCGACGAAATCCAGACCGATACGCAGCGTATGTATATGGTCACCGAAGGGCATTGGTGGTCGGACCGCGTCGAGCTGTTCAGCGATCTGCTGCAGCGTTCACGGCTGGGCGGCATGACGCTGCGCCGCAATCAGTTCTTCCAGGGCAATCTGGTGAGCTGGCGCTTCGGCGGACCGACCGAGGCGGAAAGCGTCGGCATCCTGATCGAGAGCCCGCTGCCGACCAAGTTCACGGTGGAGGCCTATAATCTCTCCGCCAAGCCGATCAAGGCGGCGATGATGGGATGGATGATCAAGCCCGGGACCTGGAAGATGTCGGGCAAGGGCATTGCGCCCAAGACCTTCACCTTCGAGCGCTCGACCAGTGTCGACCTCACCTTTGCGCCGCATAAAACGACTCTGGCGAACTTCGAACTGGTAACGCCCGAACCATCAACGGCGAACCGCCCTGATATCGGCATCGGTCCCGAGGATGTTTCGGTCGATGGCGGAACGGTCAATCTCACCATCCATAGCCTGGGCGCGCTCGAGGCGCCGGTGGGCACCGCCAAGCTGATCGACGCCAAGGGCAAGGTGCTGGCAAGCGTCGCCATCCCCGCTATTCCCGCGCCGGTCGATTTGGAGCCCAAGACCGTCAACGTCGCCTTGCCGATGAAGCCGGGCGCGGTGCGCGTTGAGGTCGGTCTCGACAATGGGGTGAAAGAGATCACCGCTCTGAACAATGCGGTCCTATTGCCGCATGGCGCGGTCGCGGCCAACCCGGCGAAACCTGCAAAGGCGGCCAAGCGTTCAAAGCATCATTGAAAGATGTCATAGTTCCCCGGCGCGTGCCGGGGAATTTTGAATGCATGTCATCTCTTTATGCAGCTTGGCCATCAGCGCGTTTGCTTTATGCGGTGCGTGCTATTCGGTGATGGCTGCCGTCTTCGTGGCGCGCTTTCGCGATAAGGCACAGCGGGCCGCGGCCTTTCCCGCCGTGACTATTCTCAAGCCGCTTTATGGTGACGAGCCGGGACTTGAAGACAATCTGGCGAGTTTTTGTAGCCAGGATTATCCGGCCCCGGTTCAGATTGTCTTCGGCGTTCACGACGCCGCCGATCCCGCCGTCGCCATCGTGGAGCGGCTGCGGGCGCGCTTTCCCGCGCTCGACATGACGCTGGTGGCCGATCCGCGCCGCCATGGCGCAAACGGCAAGGTCTCCAACCTCATCAACATGCTGGGTGAGGCGCGCCACGATGTGCTGGTGATCAGCGACAGCGACATCTGGGCGCCGCCGGATTATCTGTGCACCGTGATCGCCGCGCTGGAACAGCCGGGCGTCGGCATGGTGAGCTGTCTTTATTCCGGCGCGGCGCGTGGCGGGTTCGCCGCGCGCCTGTCCGCCATGGGGATCGATTACCAGTTCCTGCCCAATGTGCTGACGGGCATGGCGCTCGGCATGGCATCACCATGCTTCGGCTCGACCATGGCGCTGCATCGCGGCGTCCTGGGCGACATCGGAGGGTTCGAAGCTTTTTCCGCCGTCCTGGCCGACGATTACGAGATCGGCCGCGCGGTGCGGGCGAGGGGGCTGGTGGTCGTCATCCCCCGACTTGTCGTGCGCCACACCAGCAATGAGAAGACCATCGCCGAATGGCTGGCCCATGAGCTTCGTTGGGCGCGCACCATCCGCGGCGCCGACCCCGCTGGCCATGCGGGTAGCATCGTGACCCACGCCATTCCCCTAGCCGTGCTAGGGGCAATCCTGTCTGGGTTTACCGTGTTTTCGCTCGCTACATTAATTACCACTGTGGCGGCGCGGGCTTTGCTCAAAGGACGTATCGACCGGTTTGTCGGCAACGGGGCAGGGCCTTTGTGGCTTTTGCCCGTCCGGGACGTGCTGTCCTTCGGCGTTTTTCTGGCTTCGCTGTTCGGCGGAAGGGTAGAATGGCGCGGCGAGCGCCTTCAGGTAAAAAAACGCGGCGCTTTGTCGAAATTCTAACTTCGGGACAATGTATGCCCCAACCCGCGCCCAGGACCGTGACTCGCCTGTGTTCCTCTCTTATATTCTATGCCAATCATGCATTTGACGGCCTGCGGCTCTTGGTGCCTCAGCCACCTTGGAGCGAATAATGGACCAAAGCGCGGCCGAATTACCCGTGGCACCCAAGCGGCCGAAAACGCGCACATCGCGCGCGATGGAAACTTTGCAGCTGGTCCTGGACCAGGGCGGGCCGGGCTTCTGTCAGTTCGCCATCAACAACGCCTGCAACGCCAATTGCGGCTTCTGCAATTTCGCGCGCGACAGCCTGCCCAAGGATCAGTGGAAATATGTCGAGCGCCAGGGCGGGCTGGATGCGATCAGCACCATGTACCGCGCCGGCGTGCGCTATCTGGTGTTCACCGGCGGTGAGCCGACGCTGCATCCCAACCTGATTGAATTCACGCGCCATGCCAGCGATCTCGGCATGAAGGTCGTACTGGTGACCAATGCGGGCCTTCTGAAGCCCGAGAAAATTCGCATCCTGCACGAGGCGGGCACGTCGAGCTTCATCATCTCGGTGGATGCCGCGAGCGAAGAACTGCACGAAAACAATCGCGGGCTGCCCGGCGTTTGCGACAAGATCCGCGCCGCGAACGAAGTATTCAAGGAGCGGGGGATTTATTCCACCGCTTCGGTCACCGCAAGCCGGTTGGTGGATTATGAAAAGCTGCAGCCGTTCCTGACGTCGCTTGGCTTCACCTCCGTCACCTTCTCTTATCCGGTGACGGAACTGGGTTCGAACTTCCTGGGCTATTCCGCGTCGGAACTGGTGAACCAATCGCGCGAAGAATTGCTGGCCGATTTCGACAAGATGAAGGCGATGAAGTCTGGCTTCCAGGTGGTGAACCCCAGCGCCTCCCTCGACGAGATGAAGCGCCATGTGAACGGCGGCGAGCAGAAGTTTCCCTGTCTCGGCGGCTATCGCTACTTCTATCTCGATTGGGATTTGATGGTCTGGCGCTGCCATTATTGGGAAAAGCCGATGTGCCATATCAGCGAATTCGACGAGACCAAGCTGGTGCGCGACGGCTGCACGAAGTGCATGATCGACTGCTACCGCGATTCCAGTGTCATGCAGCACGCCGCCGTTTCGCTGCACGATTCTTATCAAGCGTTCAAAAGCGGGCGCGTGGCGGACGGATTCAAGGCCTTGGGCCGCAAGGGAAATCTCGGCTCGCTCGGCGCCGTGATGGAGGAACTGCCTTGGCTGCTTCGTTTCTGATACAAAGTTCACACGCAAATTCGGGGACTGTCCGGCGATGATGAAGACCTTGTTTCTCAATCCGCCGTCCTTTGACGGTTTCGATGGCGGCGCGGGTTCGCGCTATCAGGCCAAGCGGGAGATCAAATCCTTTTGGTATCCCACTTGGCTGGCCCAACCCGCCGCGCTGGTGGAAAACTCGAAGTTGATCGATGCGCCGCCGCACAACATCACCATCGACGATGTGGTCGCCGTGGCGAAGGATTACGACCTCGTCGTGATGCATACCTCGGTTCCGTCGTTCCGATCGGACGCCAAACTGGCTCAGGCGATGAAGGCCGCCAATCCGAAACTGATGGTCGGCATGATCGGCGCCAAGGTGGCGGTGAATGCCGAAGGCAGTTTGCGCGAAGGCACGGCGATCGATTTCGTCGCCCGCAACGAATTCGATTTCACCATCAAGGACGTGGCCGACGAAGTGCCGTTGCGCGACATCAAGGGAATTTCCTACCGCAACAAGCAGGGTGCGATCATCCACAACGAAGACCGTCCCATGATCGAGAACATGGACACGCTGCCCTTCGTGACGCCGGTTTATCAGCGCGATCTCAAGATCGAGAATTACTTCATCGGCTATCTGAAGCACCCCTATATCTCGATCTATACCGGGCGCGGCTGCAAATCGCGCTGCACCTTCTGCCTGTGGCCGCAGACTGTCGGCGGGCACAATTACCGCACGCGCTCCGTCGGCCATGTGATCGAAGAGATCAAATGGGCGCAAAAGGCGTTTCCGCAGGTCAAGGAATTCTTCTTCGACGACGATACCTTCACCGATGATTTGCCGCGCGCCGAAGCCATCGCCAAGGAACTTGGCAAGCTCGGCGTCACCTGGTCGTGCAATGCCAAGGCCAATGTGCCACGCAAATCGCTGGAGGTTCTGGCTGCCAACGGATTGCGCCTGCTGCTGGTCGGCTACGAATCCGGCAATCAGCAGAATTCTGCACAATATCAAGAAGGGCATGCTGATCCCCGTCGCCGAGAAGTTCACCAAGGATTGCCACGAAGTCGGCGTTGCCATCCACGGCACCTTTATCTTGGGCCTGCCCGGCGAGACCACCGGCACGATCAAGGAAACCATCGAGTTCGCCAAGCGCATCAATCCGCACACCATTCAGGTGTCTCTAGCGGCGCCCTATCCCGGCACATTCCTTTATAATCAGGCGCTGCAGAACGGCTGGCTCGACGCGGCGAATGCGGAATTGGTTGACGACAGCGGCATCCAGATCGCGCCGCTGCATTACCCGCATCTCTCCCACAAGGAAATCTTCGATTCGCTGGAGAGCTTCTACAAGCAGTTCTATTTCCGGCCGAGCAAGGTTGCCTCGATCGTCGGCGAGATGATGCGGTCCAGCGATATGATGAAGCGCCGGTTGCGCGAAGGCGTGGAGTTCTTCCACTTCCTGAAGGAGCGCAAGGAACACGCCGCCTGATGGCGGCGCGCAACCTTATCGTCACAGCGGACGATTTCGGAGCAGCACTCGCGGTCAACGAGGCCGTGGAGCGTGGCCATCGCGAAGGGATTCTGACCGCCGCCAGCCTGATGGTCGGCGCACCAGCCGCCGCAGATGCCGTCATGCGCGCCAAGGCCATGCCCGAACTGGGTGTCGGCTTGCATCTTGTGCTGGTGGAGGGGCGCCCGACTTTGCCGCCCGCGCAAATTCCGGGTCTGGTCGATGCGGACGGTTTCTTTCGCACCGACATGGCGCGCGCGGGCGCCGCGATGTTCTTTCTTCCCACCGTGCGCCGCCAGCTAGCCGCCGAGATCGAGGCGCAGTTCGCCGCCTTCGCAGCGACCGGGCTTGTGCTCGACCACGTGAACGCCCACAAGCATTTCCACCTTCATCCCACCATCGCTTCGCTGATCCTGAAAATCGGGGCGCGCTACGGGTTGAACGCCATGCGGGTGCCCTATGAGCCGAGCGCCACGCTGCGCCGGATCGAACCGGGCACTTCGGGCAATCTGGGGGTGGAGCTATGGGCGAGGTGGCTGGGCAAGCGCCTGGTGCGCGCGGGGATCTTCGCCCCGCAGCAGGTTTTCGGGCTGGCTTGGTCCGGCGCGATGAACGAGAAACGCCTTTGCGGCCTTCTCGAAAACCTGCCCGAAGGCGACAGCGAAATCTATTTGCACCCCGCCGCGGCGGCGGGGTTTGCCCTGGCCGCGGAAGGCTATAAATACGAGGCCGAATCGGCCGCCCTCATATCGCGCAAAGCCCTTGAGATGACAAAGAAATTCCAGATCGCCTTGGGACCTTTCGCCAAGTTCCACAGCTTGGCCGAAGCCGCTAGACTGCCGCAATAGTTCCACCTCACCAGCGTCGCTTTCATGCACATGAAGTTCAGCGCCATTGCAGCCCTCGCCGTAGGTGTTGCGATCACGGGGATCGTGCTCTGGCATATCGGGCTCGGCCCGGTGCTGGCGGCGGTGGAGCGCGTGGGCTGGGGCGGCTTCGGGCTGATCGTGCTCGCGGGCTTGATGGTCAGCGTCTTCTCAGGACTTGGCTGGTACGCGCTTGCCGGCGAGCAAATGGGGTGGCCGAAATTTATCGCCGTGCGGCAGCTGCGCGATTCGGCAAGCGACCTTCTTCCCTTCACCCAATTCGGCGGCATCCTGATCGGCGCGCGCGCGGCGATCCTGGGCGGGCTCGCGCCGCCGCTCGCCTTCGCCTCCACCGTTGTGGATGTGACGACGGAGTTGATGGCGCAGATCGCGTTCGTTGTGCTGGGCCTGCTGCTGGGCATTACGCAGTTGCGCGCCAATGCCGCCATGGCGCCCTATGCGGACGGCATGATCGTCGGCACGGCGCTTCTGATTCCCGGCGTGATCCTCTTTGTCGTGTTGCAGCGGCGCAGCGGCGCGATCACAACCAAGCTCGCAAGCCGTTTTCTCCCGGCAGCCATCAGCCATACCCAGGTTTTCACGGAACAGCTAAGCGCGCTTTATGCCAAGCCTTGGAAACTTACCGCGTCGTCGGTCATGCATTTCGCGGCCTGGCTGACCAGCGGGCTGTGGCTATGGCTGGTAATGCACCTTTGCGGCGCGCATATCGATGTGCTTTCCGCCATGGCCATCGAGAGCCTTCTGACCGCGTTGCGCAGCGCCACGGTGTTTATTCCGTCGGCCATTGGCGTGCAGGAAGCAGGCTATGCGGCGCTGGCGCCGGTGTTCGGCGTCGGAGCGGAAATCGGGCTTGCCGTTTCGCTGCTCAAGCGCGGACGCGATGTCGTGGTGGGCGTGCCGATGTTGATGATCTGGCAAGCGCTTGAGGGCAAACGCGCCTTTTCGCGAGAGCCGCGATGAGCGACCTTGTTTTTGTCACTGGTGCGACAGGTTTCGTCGGCTCGGCGCTGGCACGCCTTCTTGCGGCCAAGGGCTTCGCTCTACGTCTTTCGGTGCGCGACACCAGCCCGCGCGCCAATCTGGAGGGGATAAAGGCCGAGATCGTCACCGCCGATATGCGCGACCAAACGGCGATGACACGGGCGATGGCGGGCGTGCGCTATGTCTTTCACTGCGCCGCCGATTACCGGCTCTGGGCGCGCGATCCCAGCGACATCGTGCGCAACAATGTCGAAGGCGCGCGCGCGGTGATGCAGGCAGCGCTTGCCGCTGGTGTCGAACGCGCCGTGTACACATCGAGCGTGGCGACGCTGAAGCCGCTGGACGGCGCACCGGCGGACGAGACTTCGCGCCACACCATGGACAGCGCCATCGGCGCTTATAAGAAGAGCAAGCTCGCCGCCGAGCGGCTGGTCGAGCGGATGATTGCGCAGGAGGGGCTGCGCGCCGTTATCGTCAATCCTTCCACGCCCATCGGCCCGCGCGACATCAAGCCGACGCCGACGGGGCGGGTGATCGTCGAAGCCGCGACGGGCCGCATTCCCGCTTTTGTCGATACCGGGCTGAACCTTGTGCATGTCGACGATGTTGCGGCGGGGCATATTCTGGCGCTCGAACGCGGACGCATCGGGGAGAGTTATATTCTCGGCGGGCAGGACGTCTCGTTGCGCCAGATGCTCGCCGATATTGCCGCGCTGTGCGGCCGCCGCGCGCCGACCATCGGCTTGCCGCGCGGCCCCTTGTTTCCGCTCGCCTATGCGGCAGAGGCCGTGGCGCGGTTGACGGGCAAGGAGCCGTTTCTGACAGTGGATGCGCTCAAAATGGCGAAGCACCACATGTTCTTCACCTCCGTGAAGGCAGAGCGCGAGCTTGGTTACACGGCGCGGCCCTATCGCGAAGCGCTTGACGATGCGCTGGGTTGGTTTCGCCATGCGGGCTATCTCAAATGATTGCGGCGCTGCTGGCATTTGCGTCATTCGCGGTGTGGCTCGTGCTGCTGTTTGGCAGGGGCTTTTTCTGGCTGACGCGGGTGCGCGACGACCGCGATGAGCCTGCCGCGCCAAACGCGTGGCCGTCCGTCACCGCCGTGGTTCCGGCGCGCGACGAAGCCGATGTCATCGCGCAGTCCATCGCCAGCCTGCTGGCGCAGGATTATCCAGGTTCGTTTCGTATCATTCTGGTGGACGATCAAAGCAGCGACGATACGGCGCGCATTGCGCATCAACTGGGCGGCGGGCGTGTCACCGTTGTAAACGGGGCGGTGCATCCGCCGGGCTGGACGGGCAAGCTGTTCGCCGTTCAACAAGGCATCGCATGGGCGAACGCCGACAATCCGCCCGATTACCTTTGGCTCACCGATGCGGATATCGCCCATACGCAAGACAATCTTCGCCGCCTTGTGGCGCGGGCAGAGGCGGGCAAGCTGGTTCTGGTCTCGCTGATGGCGAAACTGCGCTGCGAGAGTTTCGCCGAGCGCTTCCTCATTCCCGCCTTCGTGTTCTTCTTTGCCATGCTGTTTCCGTTTTCCTGGGCCAATAATCCGAAGAAACGCACCGCTGCGGCGGCCGGCGGCTGTATGCTGGTGAAGCGCGAGGCGCTGGCGCGCGCGGGCGGCATCGAAGCCATTCATTCGGCGATCATCGATGATTGCGCGCTGGCGGGCGCGATGAAGAAACAAGGCCCGATCTGGCTTGGCCTAACCGAGCGCGCCGAGAGTCTCAGGCCCTATCCGCGCATCGCCGACATTCACCGCATGGTGTCGCGCTCGGCTTATGCGCAGCTTGGCTATTCGCCTCTGGTGCTGATTGGGACGGTTCTAGGAATGGCGCTCCTCTATATCGTTCCGCTGGCGGCCTTCCTCATGGGCGGCCTCGCCGCGCTGTTCGGCGCGCTGGCCTGGACCGCCATGACGCTCGCCTTCCAGCCGATGCTGCATTTTTATCGCCGCTCGCCATTCTGGGGCTTGGCTTTGCCGCTCATCGGCGTCTTCTATGTCGGGTTCACCATCGATTCCGCCGCGCAATTCTGGCGCGGATGCGGCGGCATGTGGAAGGGCCGCGCCCAGGCGATTGCAAGGACATGAGCGAACACGCCGCCGCATTGTCCTCGGGCAAGGGCCACCACGACGAGAATTTCCCCGTCGCCTCCGTGCTCATCGCCAAGCGCAACAGACCCGCGATCCTGGCGTTCTACAATTTCGTGCGCACCGCCGACGATGTCGCCGATCATCCCAGCGCCGCGCCCGACGAAAAATTGCGCCTGCTCGAAATCATGCGCGCCAGCCTTGTGGGTGAGGCGGTCACCTCGCCCGAAGGCGTGGCGCTGCGCGACCTGCTCGCCGCGCGCGGTCTTGGCGCCGATCACGCACTCGATCTTCTGGAAGCGTTCCGCCGCGACGTCACCAAGCTACGCTATGAAAACTGGAGCGAGCTGATCGATTATTGCCGCTTCTCGGCGATGCCGGTGGGCCGTTATGTTCTCGATGTGCATGGCGAGGCGCGCGCGGTGTGGCCCTTGTCGGATAGCTTATGCGCGGCGCTGCAGGTCATCAATCATCTTCAGGATTGCGCCAAGGACTACACAATGCTGGACCGCGTCTATCTCCCGCGCGATACGATGGATGCGCATGGCGTGACCGTCGAGGCGTTGGGCGCTGCGAAGTCCACGCCCGGTTTGCGGTCGGTGATTGCGGATCTGGCGCGGCATAACGCGCAGTTACTGGCGCGTTCGGCGCCGTTTGCGGCGCATATTCGCGACAAGCGCCTGGCGCTGGAAGTCAGCGTCATTCAGCGGCTGGCGGAAGATCTCAACACGCGCCTGTTGACGCGCGATCCGCTGTGCGAGCGCGTGCATCACCGGCGCGCGGAACTTCCAAATCTGCTGCTGTCCGCGTTCGTACGCTTCGTTGGCGGTCGTCTTCGTCCGGGAGCGTGCCCATGACAGATACGTCTTCGCCCGAAATCGAAGCGGTGCGCCGCAAGGCCGCCGGAAGTTCGTTCTATTCCGCGATGCGGCTGATGCCCAAGGCGGAACGCGAGGCGATGTTCGCAATCTATGCCTTCTGCCGCGCGGTGGACGACATCGCCGATGACGGCGTCGGCACACGCGCCGAACGCCGCGTTCGGTTGAACCAATGGCGCGCCGATGTGAACGCGCTCTATTCCGGCGGTGCGCCGGGGCTTGCAGGCTTTCTGGTCGAGACGGTGGCGGTCTATCGCCTCCGCCTGGATGACTTTGTCGCCGTGATCGACGGCATGGACATGGATGTCGAGGCGGACATCATCGCGCCCGATCTCGCCACGCTCGATCTTTATTGCGACCGCGTGGCGAGTGCCGTGGGCAGGCTTTCCATCAAAGTCTTCGGCATGGCGGAAGAGCCCGGCTTCGCGCTGGCGCATCATTTGGGCCGCGCGCTGCAGCTCACCAACATCCTGCGCGATTTGGATGAGGACGCCGCCGTTCATCGGCTCTATCTGCCGCGGGAATTTCTAAACGAAGTGCGCGAGCCCGATGCCGCACTTGCCGATCCCGCGATTGACGCCACCTGCCGCCGCGTCGCCGACATCGCGCATAATCATTACGAGGAAGCCAACGCCATCATGCGCGCAAGACCTAGGGGAAATCTTCGCGCGCCCCGGCTGATGGGCGCGGTCTATTGCGAGATATTGCGCCGGATGGAAGCCAATGGCTGGGCGCCGCCGCGCCGCCGCGCGCGCATTCCCAAGGCGCAGCTTGCGATGATCGTGCTGCGCCATGGCCTAGCGCCATGAAGAGCGCTTATGTGATCGGTGGCGGATTGGCCGGATTGTCCGCTGCCGTGGCGTTGGCGGAAAAGGGCACGCGCGTCGTGCTTTTCGAAGCGGCGGGGCAGGCGGGCGGGCGCTGCCGCTCTTATTTCGATGCCACGCTGGGCGCGGTGATCGACAACGGCAATCATCTGGTCCTTTCGGGCAATCGCGCGGTCCAGTCCTATCTGCGGACCATAGGCGCCAAGGATGCCCTTCAAGGTCCCGAGCATGCGGCATTTGCCTTTGCCGACCTCGCCACGGGCGAGCGCTGGACGCTGGCGCCCAATGAAGGACCGTTGCCTTGGTGGATATTCGTGGGCAGCCGCCGGGTTCCCGGCACCAAGCCGTCCGATTATGCGCGCCTGGCGGGGCTGCTTTCGGCAGGGGCCGGGCGAACCGTCGCCGAGGTGATTCCCTGCAAGGGCGCCCTTTGGGACCGGCTGATGCGCCCCTTCCTCTTGGCGGCGCTCAACACCGAACCGGAGACGGCCTCCGCCGCACTCGCGGGCGCCGTCCTGCGCGAAACGCTGGCCAAGGGCGGGCGGGCTTATCGTCCCCGGATCGCTCATCCCACGTTGGCGGCAGCCTTTGTGGAGCCCGCCTTGGCCTTCCTTGCCGCGCATGGGGCCGAGGTTTGCCTCGGTCAGCGGCTACGGCGCATCGTGCTCGATGCAAGCTACGCCCTGGCGCTGGAGTTCCCCGACAGCACGATCCCGCTATCACCAGACGACATGGTCATTCTGGCGACGCCGCCCTGGGTGACGCATGATTTGGTGCCCAAACTCACGACGCCCAATGAATTTCGCGCCATCGTCAACGGCCATTTCAAGATTGCGCCGCCGGAAGGTGCGCCCGCTATGCTGGGCGTGATCGGCGGGACGGCGGAGTGGATCTTTGCCTTTGCCGACCGCATCTCGGTCACGGTCAGCGCCGCCGACGGAATTGTCGACAAAGACCGCGAGGAGCTGGCCGTCCTGTTGTGGCGCGACGTGGCGTGCGCCTACAACCTCACCGCGTCCTTGCCGCCATGGCAGATCGTCAAGGAGAAGCGTGCGACCTTCGCCGCCACGCCGGCGCAAGCGGCGCGGCGTCCGGGGGCGGCGACGACGTGGCGCAATCTGCTCCTGGCTGGGGACTGGATCGACACCGGCCTTCCGGCCACCATCGAAAGCGCCTTGCGTTCGGGTCAAGAGGCTGCACGATTGGCGCGGCGTGCCGTATAATCCGGCGCGAGGGGACCCATGAATCGCCTACCGGCAGACAGCATCGCGGTCGACGCGATCATCAAGGATGCGACGGCCGCGCTGCTGAAAGAACAGCGCGCCGACGGCCATTGGGTTTATGAACTGGAAGCCGACGCGACCATTCCCGCCGAATATGTGCTGCTGGTGCATTACCTCGCCGAGACGGCGAACCTCGAACTGGAACGCAAGATCGGCGTCTATCTGCGCCGCATCCAAGGCGAACACGGCGGCTGGCCGCTTTATCATGCGGGTGCCTTCGATATTTCGGCGACGGTGAAGGCCTATTTCGCACTGAAAATGATCGGCGACGATCCTGGTGCGCCCCATATGGCGCGGGCGCGCGCCGAACTGCTGAAACGCGGCGGCGCGGACAAGGCCAATGTCTTCACCCGCATTTTGCTGGCGCTTTACGGTCAGATATCCTGGAACAAGGTACCGACCGTGCCGGTGGAGTTGATCCTGTTGCCGCGCTGGTTCCCGATCCATCTTTCGAAGATGTCTTATTGGGCGCGCACGGTGATCGTGCCGCTCCTGGTGCTGGCCGCCAAGAAGCCGCTGGCGCGAAATCCGCGCGGCATCGACGTGCGCGAATTGTTTTTGCCGGATGGCCAAGTCGCCTCCAAGCGCGCCCCGCACCAAAAATGGCATTGGGCGGTGTTCTTTGGCGCGCTCGATTGGCTGCTCAAGCGCTTCGAGCCGTTTTGGCCCAAGGGGCTGCGCGCGCGCGCTATCGGCGAATGCGTGCGCTGGACGACGCAGCGGCTGAACGGCGAGGACGGTCTTGGCGCCATCTATCCCGCCATGGCCAACAGCGTGATGATGTACGATGTGATGGGCTATGCGCCCGATCACCCCGACCGCGCCATTGCGCGCAAATCGGTGGAGAAGCTGCTCGTCGTCAAGGAGGACGAGGCGTATTGCCAGCCTTGCGTCTCGCCGGTGTGGGACACCGCGCTGGTCTGCCACGCGCTGATGGAAGCGCACACAAACGAGGCCGATGCCGCCGTGGCGCGCGCGCTGGAATGGCTGAAGCCGCTGCAAGTTCTGGACGTCAAGGGCGATTGGGAAGAAGAGCGGCGCGGCGTGCGCCCCGGCGGCTGGGCGTTTCAATACAACAACGCCTATTATCCCGATCTCGACGACACCGCCGTGGTCGTGATGGCGCTCGACCGCGCCAAGGAAACGGTCGCGCCGCAAGCCGATTATCGCCAGGCCATTTCGCGCGGACGCGAATGGGTCGAAGGGCTGCAAAGCAAGAATGGCGGCTGGGGTGCGTTCGATGCCGACAACACCTATTCCTATTTGAACAACATCCCCTTCGCGGATCACGGCGCGTTGCTCGATCCCCCGACCGAGGATGTCACCGGCCGCTGCATCGGCATGCTGGCGCAATTGGGTGAGCCGCAGAACAGCGCGCGCATGAAGGATGCCATCGCCTATCTCGAACGGGTGCAGCTTGCCGACGGCAGCTGGTTCGGGCGCTGGGGCGTCAATTATATCTATGGCACCTGGTCGGCGCTGGCGGGGCTGAATGCGGCAGGGATCGCGCCCGATCATCCGATGATGAAGAAGGCAGCGGATTGGCTGATCGCCATCCAGAACGAAGACGGCGGCTGGGGCGAGGATTGCAACAGCTACAGGCTCGATTATGCGGGCTATGAACGCGCGCCTTCGACCGCCTCGCAAACGGCATGGGCGCTGCTCGGCCTGATGGCGGCGGGGGAGGTGGATCATCCCGCCGTGACGCGCGGCATTGCGCATCTACAGGCAACGCAATCCGCCGACGGACTTTGGAGCCAGGAGCATTATACGGGCGGCGGCTTCCCGCGCGTCTTCTATCTGCGCTATCACGGCTATCCCAGATTCTTTCCGCTCTGGGCGGTGGCGCGCTACCGCAATTTAAAATCGGGCAATTCTCGGCGGGTGGCTTATGGGCTCTGATCGGCGCTCCTTGGGTATCATCGCCGTTGTCGGCCTCGCCAAGGAGGCGCGTATCGCACGGCGCGCGGGTCTGAAACCCGTGATCGGCGGCGGCGACAGCGCGTTGTTGGCGCGGCGCCTCGAAGAAGCCGCAGAGGGTGCCAAAGCCGTCATCAGTTTCGGAATCGCGGGCGCCTTGGCGCCACTGCTCAAGACAGGCGATCTGGTCATCGCGGAAACAGTGGTAACCGCCGATGAACGCTATCCCTGCGATCCGGCCTGGGTCGCCGTTCTGCTTGCCAAGCTGCCGCGCGCGCGCTTGGCTTCGGTCGCCGGTGTCGATGCCATCGCCGCCCATATCAATGCCAAGAAGACCCAATTTGCCAAGACGGGCGGTCATGCCGTCGATATGGAATCCCACATCGCGGCGCGCTTCGCCAAGGCGCATGGACTGCCCTTTGTAGCGCTGCGCGCAATATCGGACGCATCGGATCGCACGCTGCCGCCCGCGGCGCTGGAACCACTCAAGGCGAACGGCAAGCCGCGCCTCGCACTGGTGCTGAAGTCGGTGGCCGGCGATCCCGCGCAAATCGGCGAGTTGATCCAGACCGGGCGCGAGGCAGGAACGGCGTTCCGCGCCTTACTCCGCTGCCGCCACGTTCTGGGACGCGGTCTTGGCTGCCCGTATCTCGGCTAGTTTTTTGTCGACATGGCGCGAGAACACGAAATCGGCAGGCCGCTGATTGGCAAGCGAGATGTCCGGCGCCATGGCGCCATCGGTCTTCACGCCGCGCATCGCAATCGGCAATAGCTTGAGCGGGTTCTTGACCGAGTTCGGCCACCGCCGTGCCCTCGAAGCCGCAATGGACCATGCAGTTGGCGCATTTCTCGTAATTGCCGACGCCGTATTTGTCCCAGTCCGTGCCGTCCATCAATTCCTTGAAGGTCTGCACATAGCCTTCGCCGAGCAAATAGCAGGGCTTCTGCCAGCCGAACACGGTGCGCGCCGGCATCGACCAGGGCGAGCATTCATAGGTCTGGTTGCCCGCCAGGAAATCCAGGAACAGATCGGACTGCGTGAATTGCCATTTCTTGCCGCCGTCGCCGCGCGCGAAAATATCGCGGAACAGTTTGCGGGTGCGCTCGCGGTTGAGAAAATGCTCTTGGTCGGGCGCGCGCTCATAGGCATAGCCCGGCGACACGGTGATCCCGTCCAACCCCATCGCCATCATGTCGTCGAAGAATTTGGCGGTGCGCTCGGCATCGGTGCCGTCGAACAGCGTGCAGTTGATCTGGGTGCGGAAGCCTTTGGACTTGGCCAGCTTGATGGCATCGACGGCTTTCTCATAAGTCCCATCGAGGCACACCGATTTGTCGTGCATCGCCTTGTCGCCGTCGAGATGGATCGACCAGGTGAAGTAGGGGCTCGGCTCATACTGGTCGATCTTCTTGGCCAGCAGCAGCGCGTTGGTGCACAGGATCACGAATTTCTTGCGCTCGATGAATCCCTTGACGATTTGGGGCATCTCGCGGTGGAGCAGCGGCTCGCCGCCCGCGATCGACACGGCGGGCGCGCCGCATTCGTCGATCGCTTCCATGCATTCGTCATAGGAGAGGCGCTGATTCAGAATGTCGTCGGGATAGTCGATCTTGCCGCAACCCGCACAAGCGAGGTTGCAGCGAAACAGCGGCTCCAGCATCAGCACCAGCGGATAGTGCTTCTTGCCGCTCAGGTGCTGCTTGACCACATAGGCCCCGATACGGGCCATCTGCATTGCGGGAATGCCCAAAGCGTACTCCTAACTTCTGAGTTCGGCGGGTAGCCGGAACTCGATATGTTCTTTCTTGCCGTCCATCTGGGACACTTCCAGATCGGGGTCGAGTTGGCGAAGCGTGGCGATCACATTCTCCACCAACGCCTCGGGCGCCGACGCGCCGGCCGTCAGCCCGACGGTCTTTTTGCCCGTCACCCAGGCGAGGTCGAGTTCGCTGCCGTCCGCGATCAGATAAGAGGGAACGCCTTCCTCAATGCCGATTTCGCGCAGCCGATTGGAGTTCGAGCTGTTCTTGGCGCCGACCACAATGATCACGTCTGAAATGCGGCATAGTTCGCGCACCGCCGACTGGCGGTTTTGCGTCGCGTAGCAGATGTCGGTGATGTCGGGACCCACGATATCGCTGAAGCGCCGCTTGAGCGCAGCGATGACGTTGCGCGTGTCGTCGATGGAAAGCGTCGTCTGCGTGACATAGGCCACCGGCGTCTCGGGCGGGAGCGTCATGGCGTCGACGTCCTTTTCCGATTGCACCAGATGAACCGGCGCGCCGACTTGGCCCATCGTGCCTTCGACCTCGGGATGGCCGGCATGACCGATCAGGATCAGCGTGCGGCCATTGCCGACATAGCGCTTGCCCTGGCTGTGAACCTTGGAGACCAGAGGACAGGTCGCGTCCAGCACGGGCAGGCCGCGCGTCTTGGCATCCTTGAAGACCGATTGCGCCACGCCGTGGGCGCTGAACACCGTCACCGCGCCGTCCGGCACTTCGTCCAATTCCTCGACGAAGCGCGCGCCCTTGCTCTTGAGGGCGTCCACGACGTGACGGTTATGGACGATCTCATGGCGCACATAGACCGGCTCGCCGAATTTTTCGAGGGCGCGCTCGACGATGTCTATCGCCCGTACGACGCCAGCGCAAAAGCCGCGCGGCTGGGCAAGAACGACACGCATGGCACTCAACCCCCGTCACGCAAAAACATCAGTTTCAAGCGCTAAATCCCTAGCGCAAAAGGGGAATTGCGCTGCAGCGCACCCAGGGACAGTTTCCCGAAAGACGCCCTTTTCCGCAATGACTTTCTTGCCACGTTGCGAAATTCAAATGTGCCGCGGACCGAACCGGGTTGTTCGAGGCCCGATTTGCGATAGAGAACATCCCGATAACTCCAGGCAGGGGCGGATTGGGCATGAGCGAACCAGGGCAGGGTGCTGCGAATCTCTCGCGCGCGATGGGTGAGGCCGCCAAGGCGGTCGAAGCTGTCCTGGACGAACTGCTGCCCAAACCGCACGGCCTGCATGGGCGCGTCCATGAGGCCATGCGCTATGCCACCTTTGCGGGGGGCAAGCGGCTGAGGCCCTTTTTGGTACTCGAGAGTGCCAGGCTTTTCTCGGTTAACCCGGCCCATGCCTTGCGCGCCGCCGCCGCGATCGAGGTGCTGCACACCTATTCGCTGGTCCACGACGATCTGCCCTGCATGGACGACGACGATTTGCGGCGCGGCAGGCCGACCACCCATAAGGCCTTTGACGAAGCGACCGCGGTTCTGGCGGGCGACGCGCTTTTGACCATTGCATTCGAAATCCTCGCGGACGAACGGACGCACCCCAGCGCCGCCGTGCGCTGCGCATTGGTGTCGCGGTTGGCCAAGGCCGCCGGAAGCAACGGCATGATCGGCGGGCAGATGATCGACATGCGCGCGCAAGAAGGCGCCTTCGGCACCGACGAAGTAATTCTGCTGCAGCGGCTGAAAACCGGCCAGCTCTTTGAGTTTTCCTGCGAGGCGGGTGCGATCCTAGGCGAAGCAGGGGCGGCGCATCAGGAACGTCTGCGCGACTACGCGCGCGACATGGGCCTGGTCTTTCAGATCACCGACGACCTTCTGGACGTCACCAGCACGGCGGAGAAAACGGGCAAAGCCGTCGGCAAGGACGAAAGCCATGGCAAGGCGACGCTGGTTTCGATTCATGGCGCGGCCGGCGCGCGCATTGAAGCCGAAAAGATCGCAAACCGTGCGATCTCCGCGCTCGACGAATATGGGCCGGAAGCGGGCGAATTGCGGGCTTTGCCGCTGTTTTTGCTCGACCGGGAATCGTGACGCAGCGGCCCTTAATTTTGCCCAAGAAAGGGTGCAATGTGCATCGTTCGGGGCCCTGGCTTAAGAAGAGGTCGACAATGAAATTTCATGCCATGCGAGCGTCGTCGCTCGCTGCACTATTCCTTCTTACCGCATCATTTGCGGGCGTGGCGAAAGCGGACGCTCCCGATCCGGCAGTACAGCAGGTCCAGAGTTTTTACGATGTGCTGCTCGATTCGATGAAGCATGCCAAGGAACTCGGCCTGAAGGGCCGTTACGACAAGCTGAAACCCGCCATCGAGCAAAGCTTCGATCTGCCCGACATGATTGCCCTGGCCGTCGGTCCGAAATGGGCGACGATGTCCCCCGCGGACCAACAGACGCTGCTGGCGGCCTTCGAGCGCATGACCGTGTCCAATTACGCGAAGAATTTCGACGGCTATAGCGGCGAAAAATTCACCGTCGATCCCACGGTTACGCCGCGCGGCGCCGACAAGATCGTACAAAGTAAATTGGTGGCGCCCGGCCAGACGGTGCCGTTCAATTATCGCATGCGCCAGACCGACGGAACTTGGAAGGTTCTCGATATCTACCTGAATGGCACGATTAGTCAGCTCGCGGTCCAGCGGTCAGACTACAGCGCGACCGTGTCAACGGGCGGCGCCGCGGCGCTCGTCAAACAGCTCAATGTGCTTTCGGATAAGGTGATGCACGATTGACTTTTGGCGGCGGCCCTAGCAGCGCCGGCAGAAAGAACAGCGTCGTCATCAGCGTCCAGGCGAGCGAGATGATCAAAAGCTCGCCCATGCTGGCGGTGCCGGGGTGGCTCGACAGCCAGAGCGAGCCAAAGCCCGATGCCGTCGTCAGCGCGCTGAAGATCACCGCCCGCGTCAGGGCGGATTGCAGCAGGGCCTGCGCTCCCGCGCGCCACGCTACGACGAAGTAGATGTTGAACGCGACGCCGATGCCGAACAGCAGCGGCAAAGCGATGATGTTGGCGAAATTTAGCTGCAATCCGGCAACGCGGCAGGTCGCCAGCGTCAGAAGCGCCGTAAGCACCAAGGGCACGATCGTCACCAGCACATCGTGCAGACGGCGCAGCACGATGAAGAGCAGAATCGTGATCGCCAGGAACGACCAGATGCCGGCTTGGATAAAGGCGTTGACGATGGTTTCGCCCGATTCCTGAATGGTGATCGGCGTTCCCGTCGCATCGGGCGTGACGGCCAGAACCGCTTTGCTGAAGCGCTTGAGCGATTTGTTGTCGTTGGCATTGGTCTTGGGGTAGACCTCCAGGCGCGCCGTGCCGTCCTTGGCAACCCATTCGTCCACCATTTCCTTGGGCATGGTCGAGACGCTTACGGGCGCTGCCTGCAAGGCGTTGCGCAGTTCGTCCAGCAGCGTTTCGAGCCCTGGAATCAACGCTTTTGACGCCGCCAGGCGACCGCTGGGCGGCCCCTTTGCCAGCTGCTCGAAATCGCCCGCCAGACGGCGCGCATCTTTGGCCGCTGGTGCCTTGGACTTTCCCGCCGCTTGCTGCAGCGCCGTTGCGGCGGAGAATAGGCTGGCGACATTCTCGCCATCGCTCGGCGGCGTCTTGACGACGAAGGGATTGAGGGCCGCGTCTAGCAGGAATGAAGCATCCGAGATCATCGCGAGTTTCTTGGGCTGATCCTCGGGCACGAAGCTTTTCAGCGACAGCACCATGCCGATCAGCGGACTCTTTTGCAGCTTCGCCGTCAGCGCGTCGGTGGCGTCCAGCGAAGGCGCCAAAACGTCGATGGTGTTTGGCGAGGTGTCGGGGTCTTTCATCAGGTCGAAGATGGTCGACATGGATTCGACTTTCCGGCTTCTCAGATCCAGCGGGTTAAAGTCGAATTTGAGAAAGGGAACAGTGGCAAGCGCGGCAAGACCTACCACCGCGCCGCCGATCAGAATTTCCCGGCGGTAGACGCGCAAGAAGCGGTCAATCGGGGCAAATGCGGTAAAGCCGACGGGATCGTCTTCGCCTGGAGGATTAACCAGAAGCGTCAGCGCCGGCAGGAAGGTAATGGACAGCGCAAAGGCGATGATCATACCGATTCCGGCGATCAATCCGAGCTCGCCGACGCCGACATATTCGGTCGGCAGAAACGAAAAGAAGCCAGCCGCGGTTGCCGCCGCCGCCAACGCCAAGGGGATACCCACTTTGCCGCCGGCGCGCGACAGCGCGCGTTCCAGATTGTTGTCGTGATGGCGCTCGGATCGGTATCGCACCGAGAACTGGATGGCGAAATCCACGCCCAATCCCACGAACAGCGCGATGAAGGCGATGGAGATGATATTGAACACGCCAACCGCCATCAGACCCACGGCCATGGTCAGCAGAAGGCCGGTGACCAGCGTGGCGAGGATGCAGGCAATGATGCGGAACGAAGAGACCGCCAGCCACAGCGACAGGATCACCGCCACAAGCATCGCCGTCCCCATCAGCCCGGCGCGTTGGGCGAGGGTGGCAAATTCCTCGTCGGCCAGGGGGACCGGGCCCGTCAGCCGCACGCGCACGCCATTGTCCGGCGTTAATTCCAGTTTGCGTGCCGCCGCCCGAATCGTCTGCGTGGCCACCTCGCCCGGCTCCAATGCATTGAAATCGAGCTTGGGCTGCACTTCGATGAAGGCCCGCGTTCGCTCGCCGCCGGTCGAACCGGTGAACAGTTTGCGCCAGGCGAGAAACGCCGATTGACCGCCCGCGACTTTTTCCAGCGTGTCGGCGAAAGCGGTCATCGGCCGGTCGATGTCGGACAGTTTGGCTTGACCGTGCGCGACGCCCATCATGGCGGTCGATAGACTGTCCATCACGCCGCGCAGCGACGGATCGGCTGCCAGCGCGCCAAGGAAGGGCTGCGCCTGGATCAGCTTTTGCGTGGTATCGCGCACCTCCTGTTCGGAGAGGAACAGCATGCCGTTGCGCTCGAAGAATGGCCCGCCGTCGGGCCGGCGCACCGCGGGGAACATGGTCTTGTTTTCCGACAGCTTGGCGGCAAGCGCATTGGCGGCACCCTGGGCGCGCTCCGCGGTGGCGCCGTCGATCACGACCAGAATGAGATTGGTGCGTTGTGGAAACAGCCGATCAAACTCGGCTTCTTTCTGGCGCCAGGGCAAGTTCGGCGAGATAAGCCCTTCGCTGTTGGTGTTCATGGCGAAATGGTCCGCCGTGTACCAAAAGGCCGCGCCGGCGGCCAAGGCGCCGGCAAGGACGACAAGGCGCGCATGCCGGCAACAGAATGCGACAATAGTCTCAATGGGGTGCATATGACCGACTTTAGCAGGTGCGACGGACTATCTTATTGCTTCGGCGGGTCCGGCGCGACATCGCGGTTGTTTATCTCATTGTCGCGCTTCTGCAAGTAAGCGCTGCGCATGGTGGCATAGTAGTCAATGGAGCGCCGCTCGATGTCGCGCAAGCTGTCCACAGTGCGCGAGCGTTGATCCACGGTGCTGAGAAAGCTTTCGCTGAGTGAGACATAAAGCTTGCCGTGATAGGCCACATAGCCCAGCGGGTTGAAGAAATGATCGACGAAAACCTTGCCGGCGGCGTCGCGCGTCTGGGAAGATCCTACGAGCGGCAGCACTAGATATGGCCCACCCGGCACCCCATAAGTGCCCAAAGTCTGGCCAAAATCCTCATCATGGCCCGGACATCCCATGCCGGTTGCCGGGTCCATGATACCGATGACGCCGACAGTCGTGTTCACGCCGAACCGGCAGATCGAATAGCCGGCCCGCGTGGCTTCACCCTGCAGGATATCGTTGGCGAAGGTCACCGGCTCCGACAGGTTGGACAGAAAGTTATGTACACCTTCGCGCACGTCATCGGGCATGGCCGATTTGTAATAGCTGGCTGCGGGCACGGCGGCGTGTTTGTCCAACGTGTGGTTGAAGGCGAAAATCTCGCGGTTGACCGGCTCCAACGGATCGTTCACGCCCTCGGAACTCGTGCAACCGCCGAGCATCAGAGCAAATAACGTCACAGCGCATTTTATGCGTTTTGTCACGTCGACGCGTCCCACCTTCGTGCCTCAGGTTACACAGAGGCGCGGGCGTTCGTCCAATCCCTGATTTCCAGGAAGCTGGGGAGGAAATTACATCACCGCGCCGATGTGCCAGGGCACGAATTCGAGGCCGCCATAGCCCAGCTCTTCGCTTTTGCTCTTTTTGCCCGAGGCGATTTCGAGCAGGTAATCCAGGATTTCCGCGCCTTTTTCCTCGACGCTGGAGGCGCCGGTGGCAATCGTGCCGCAATCGATATCCATGTCGTCGGGCATGCGATTGAAGATATCGCTGTTGGTGGCAAGCTTGACCGACGGAGAAGGCTTACAACCATAGGCAGAGCCGCGCCCGGTGGTGAACGCAATCATGGTGGCACCGGATGCAACTTGTCCGGTCGCCGAGCACGGGTCGAGGCCGGGGCTGTCCATGAAGATTAGCCCGCGCTTGGCGATTGGCTGGGCATACTCAATCACGTCGTTGAGCGGCGAGGTTCCGCCTTTGGCGACCGCGCCCAGCGATTTCTCCAAAATCGTGGTGAGGCCGCCCGCCTTGTTGCCGGGCGAGGGGTTGTTGTTCATCTCCATGCCGTTGATGGACGTGTAATGTTCCCACCAAGCAATGCGTTTTTTCAGCGCCTTGGCGATCTCAGGCGACGCGGCGCGCGCTGTCAGCAAATGTTCGGCACCGTAGATTTCGGGTGTCTCCGACAGAATCACCGTGCCGCCAAGCGCCACCAGCCTGTCGGACGCATTGCCGAGCGCCGGGTTCGCGGTGACGCCGGACCAGGCGTCCGAACCGCCGCATTGCAGACCGATCACCAACTCGCTGGCATTCTGCTCGGTTCGGACGGCGCGATTGACGTCCGGCAGCATCGCCGCGATCCGCTCCAAACCCAACGCGATGGATTTGCGCGTGCCGCCGGTGTCCTGAATGGTGAAAGATTGGAAATTCGGGCCTTCGGCGATGCCGTATTCTTCCTTGATACGGGCGATCTGCATCACTTCGCAGCCAAGCCCCACCAAAAGCACGGCGCCGAAATTGGGATTGGCCGCCGTGCCCCACAGCGTGCGGCGCAAGACTTCGAAGCCTTCCCCGGCACTTGCCATGCCGCAGCCGCCGGTATGCGTGATGGGCACGATGCCGTCGACATTGGGAAAGCCGTCGAGCAATCCGCTTTTCTCCGCCGCTTCGGCAATATGGCGCGCAACGGTCGCGGAACAATTTACGCTCGTCAGCACGCCGATATAGTTGCGCGTGGCGACGCGCCCATTGGCGCGCTTGTATCCCATGAACGTCTTGGGTGCCTGATTGGAACGGAAGGCGTGCGCAATCTCGGCATCGGCGCGCAGATCAGAGATCGCGACATTCTGGGTGTGCACATGCTGGCCGGGCGCGATGTCCATGGTCGCCGCGCCGATCACCTGACCGTATTTGCGGATGGCGTCGCCCTTGGCAATCGCGCGCGTCGCGATCTTATGGCCCGAGGGAATCGCCTCCGCCGCCGTGATGTTTTCGTGATCGATCACGGTTCCGGCGGGAATACGGAGGGCCGCGACGACGACGTTATCGGAGGGATGCAGGCGAATGGCGGCGCCCAGTGCGATGGTGTCGGACACGAAAACTCCTGATTTTGGGCGGGCTGGCGTTATCCTAGAGAATATTGCGCAGCGGCGCACGTCCCCGCCTCATTTCCCGAATAAGCACGCCCGGCACGAATCCAAATCAACATAAAGCGGCTCCGGCCTCCCTACCCCCAGGATATATGCTGGGACGGCAGCCATACAGTCTCAAAAAAAGCTCAATTCCGTGCGTAGATGTTGCTTCGATGTCACGAAAAAACCAAGGAATCCTTTGAGTTTTTGAGACCTTGTCTGCTAAATTCGGCAGCCAATTAGGGATGAAGAAAAAGAACAGACGTGTCATGAGGGGATCGTTCAACCGCACGCTGAGTATCGCTGCGGGCGTTGCTGCCGTTTTGGCGGCCGCCGCTCCGTCGTGGGCGCTTGCCTCGTCGGATGCGGGAACAGTCAGCGCGATCACCGCGCCTGCACCGCGTCAGGCCAATTTCTTTTCGCTCGATTTGCCCGCAGTGATGCCGGGCGCTTCCATCGGACCGCAAGATTTGTCGCGCTATGCCGTGGGTGAAGTCGAAGCGGAGTTCGCTCTATTGGACGGCGTCGGCGTTGTATCCGGTGTCAATACCGATGTGCCGCGGCTGCTCGATCGTTATGCGCCGTCGGCAGATGCTTTTGACGGCATGTTCATCTCGGCGTCGGCGGCAAGTTCGCCTTATCTGTCCTTGTCGAGCGGCGGTTCCTATGCCGGCACAAGCTTGACGCTGGCGGACGATCTGCATCTCGACCTCGGCCTGGCGTCCAGCACAACCGGTCTCAATCCCTATCGCTACTCCGCGCGTCTTGCCGTGGCGCGGCTCGGCGGAGCGCCCGCGCCCTACGATGCGCGCGGCAGCCGGTCCGCATTTGCCGGCTTGTCTTGGAATTTCGCCAAATGGGGCGGGGTGGGCTTCACCGCATCGCAGACGACCGAGCGGGGCGGGGCTCTTGGCGAGAACAATGCGGCGATCGATGCGGCGCGCACCTCGGCGCTCGGCCTTTCGGCGCATGTCGGCTTCGGCGGCGGATGGGTGACCACGGCGGCTTACAGCGAAGGCACGACACAGCTCAGTCTTAAGTCCGGCGCGCTCGGCAGCGGCACGGAAATGAATTTGCACAGCGAGTCCTACGGCATCGCGGTGGCCAAGCATGGCCTGTTCGGCAACGATGCGCTGGGCGTGGCCTTCTCGCGGCCGGCGCCTAGCGACGGTACAAGCACGGGCTCTTTCTCGTCGGGTTCCACGAACGACATGCAGTTCCAGTTCTTCGGCCGGGACAAACTATTCGCGGGCACCAAGCCGGAAACCGATATCGAACTGGGCTACATCACCACCTTCCTCAACGGACCGGTGGCGCTGCAGGCCAATGCCTCCTATCAGATGAACATGGGCGGCCAGAACGGCAACAACGGCGTCTCGCTGCTGAGCCGGGCAAAGATCAAATTCTGATCATCCTGGCTTGACCGGGCCGCCTGGAACTCTAAAACCGCGCCTTCTTCGCACCGCATGAGGACCCGACCATGGCCGGACCGCAATACGTTT
>CAWKIU010000005.1:0-9936 GCA_963849895.1 uncultured Alphaproteobacteria bacterium | reverse complement strand
GCGGCGGGCGCTGATAGGGCGCGAAGGGCTCGTCACCGACCAACGTGAGGACGCCGGAATAGCCTTCCGCCCGCAAGGTGGCGACGGCCTGCGCGCCCGCCTGACCCGCGCCGATGATGACGATGTTGTGTGCCATGAAATTCCGCAAAAACGATGGAGAAAGCGCGGCTACCATGTCCGAGCGGATGGGGGAATCAACCACTTGCCAAGCGCGTTGAGGCGAGCCTCCCGCCACGCTACAAGGGCTGTAATGGACAAGGATTCTCCCAGCTTTACCAAGACGATCACCCTGGACGGCCTGGCCGCCACCGAGGCCCTTGGTGCGCGGATTGCCGCAGGGCTGAGCGTCGGCGATGCCGTCACGCTGGAAGGCGATCTGGGTGCGGGAAAAACTACCCTCGCTCGCGCCATTCTGCGCGCCCTTGGCGTGACGGAAAGCGTGCCCAGCCCGACCTTCACGCTGGTCCAAACCTATGAGACCGCGAAACTGACCGTGCGGCACTTCGATCTCTATCGCATCAAGAGCCCGCGCGAGATCGACGAGCTTGGCCTGGACGAGGCGCTGCAAGACGGCGCCGCGCTGATCGAATGGCCGCAGAATGCCGGAGACCGCTTGCCGCCGGACGCGCTGCAAATCCGGTTGACCACCATCGATGCCGACACCCGCCGCGCCGAGATCAGCGGTCCGGCAGATTGGGTGCACTATATTTGCGGTGACGCGCATGGACGCTGAACGCGCCGAAGCAATGAACGCCTTCCTCGCCGCCGCGGGATGGGGCGAGGCGGTGCGCACGTCGCTGCCCGGCGATGCCTCGACCCGCCGTTATGTTCGGCTGCGGATTGGCGATCGCATGGCGATGCTGATGGATCAGCCGCAAATGGCGGAAACGCCCGTGGCGGGCACGCAGGCAACGCCTGAGGAGCGTCGTGCGCTCGGTTACAACGCAGTGGCGCGTCTGGCGGGCGCGGATTGCGGACGCTTCATCGCGACAGCGAATTATCTTCGCGACCTGGGGCTCAGCGCGCCGCAAATATATGCCGAGGATATCGCGCAAGGCTTCGTGCTGATCGAAGATTTGGGCGACGGGCTTTATTCCGACGTGCTCACACCGGGCGTCGATGAGCGCAAACTCTACCGTGCCGCGGCCGACGTTCTGGCCAAGCTGCACGCGAGCGGAGCGCCCGCGCTCCTCCCGCCCGACAAGGCGCTGCACGCCTATGACGAGACAGCGCTGCTGGCGGAAACCGATCTATTGCCGGAATGGTTTTTTCCTGCCGCGCTTGGCCGCAAGGCGAGTGCGGAGGAGATTGAAGAGCACCGCACCTTGTGGCGGGCGGCGCTGGCGCCGTTTGTCGCCTCGGCGCCAGTGTTCGTGCATCGCGATTATCACGCGCAGAACCTGATCTGGCTGCCGGGGCGCGCGGGCGCGGCGCGCGTCGGGCTGATCGATTTCCAGGACGCGGTGGCGGGCAGCAAGGCCTATGACCTCATCTCGCTGATCGAGGATGCGCGGCGCGATGTCAGCGTGGGCATCGCCGAAGGCACCACCGCGCATTATCTGACTGCGATGCGCCAACGAGGCACGCCGCTTGACGCCGAATCGTTTGAAGCGGAAATGGCCGTGTTCGCTGCCCAGCGCAACGCCAAGATCGTGGGGATTTTCGCGCGACTGGCCCGGCGCGACGGCAAAACGCGCTATCTCGCGCTTCTACCAAGGGTTTGGTCCTATCTGGACCGCGATCTTCGTCACCCGACGCTTGCGGCGCTAAAATCATGGTATGACCGCGCCGTTCCGCCGGACGCACGCACGCCACTCGAAGGAGCCTGATATGACTGCACCCACGCGCGCGATGATCATGGCCGCGGGGCTGGGCACGCGGATGCGGCCCCTTAGCGGCGAGCGCCCCAAGCCGCTGGTCGAGGTTGGCGGCAAGGCGCTGATCGACCATGCCATCGACCGGCTGGTGGCGGCGGGCGTCACCATGATCGTCGTCAATATTCACTACATGGCCGAGATGCTGAAAGAGCATTTGGCCAAGCGCAAGGATGTGGAAATTCGCTTTTCGGATGAATCCGAAGGGCTGCTGGGCACCGGCGGCGGCGTGGTGAAGGCGCTGGCGCAATTCGGCGGCGAGCCGTTCTACATCCACAATTCCGATACGATCTGGGTCGAAGGATATGGCGCGGCGCTGGAACGCATGAATGCGCGCTGGAACCCCGACGAGATGGACGCCTTGCTGTTGATGGCGCCGATGGTCACGGCGATGGGATATGAAGGCGGCGGCGATTTCATGATGGACGCCACCGGGCGGCTATCGCGCGTGCCGCAGGGCCGCGTTTCGCCGTTTGCTTTTCCCGGCGTGCAGATTGTCCATCCCTGGCTGTTCGACAATCCGCCGTCGGGCAAATTTTCGACCAATGTGATGTGGGACCGCGCCATCGAGAAAGAACGGCTGTTCGGCGTTCGCCTGGACGGCGTGTGGATCCATGTCGGAACGCCCCAAGCGGTGGCAGACGCCAACGCCTTCCTGTCCGACCTTGCCCCAGCGGCCTGAAACGGCGCGCCGCCCCGGCGCAAACGTCTTCACGATCCCGCCGAGCGTGCCCTTTTCCGCGAGTCTGGCGCAGGGATTGCTGCAGCGTTTCGGCGGCGGGACCTTCGCGCTTTCCGATGCGACGATCTATTTGCCGACGCGGCGCGCGGCGCGCTCCATCGCCGAAATTTTCGCGCGCGAGGCCGGTGGCGCAACGCTGCTGCCCGATTTTAGGCCGCTGGGCGATGTCGATGAAGACGAATTGCTGCTCGACCCCAGCGCCGACGATCTGGAATTGAGGCCCGCCATTGCGCCGCTGCGCCGTCGCCTGTTGCTCGCAACGCTGATCCGTCGCTGGAGCCTGACGCGCGATTACGGGCGGCTGAGCTTTGGGCAAGCCGCCGGCCTCGCCAAAAGCCTCGCGGCAGTGATGGACGAGGTGGAAACCCAAGGCGCCGATCTTGCAAAACTTGATGAGCTTGCGCCGCTGGCGCTGGCCGGACATTGGGCCGAGGTCAAGGAATTCCTCTCGCTGATCCATACGGAGTGGCCGGGAATTTTGAAGGCGGAAGACCGCCTCAATCCGGCGGCGCATCGCAATGAAGCCCTGCGCGCCTTGGCGCGGCGATTGCAAAATGATCCACCTGACAAGCCCATCGTCGCCGCGGGTTCGACCGGCAGCATTCCGGCGACGGCGGAATTGCTTGGCGTCATCGCGCGTTTGCCGAAAGGCGCGGTCGTGCTGCCGGGGCTCGACCGCGAATTGGACGACGATAGCTGGCAGCGTCTCGATCCCGGCCATCCGCAATTCGCATTGAAGCAAGTGTTGCAGTGCATCGGTGTGGAGCGCGACGAGGTTGCCGATTGGTCGCCAGCGCCGACATCGCCGCAGCGCGAGCGATTTCTGCGCGAGGTGCTGCGTCCCGCGCCGACCACCGATGCCTGGCGGGCGCTGGCCGAAGGCGATGGCGGCAAACTCGGCGCGGCGCTCGACGGGCTGACGCTGCTTGCGGCCGCCGATCCGGCGGAAGAAGCGTCCATGATCGCGCTGCTGCTGCGCGAAGCGTTGGAGGAAAAGGACAAGACCGCGGCTTTGGTGACGCGCGACCGAGCATTGGCGCGGCGTGTGACGGCGGAACTTGGCCGCTGGAATATCGCCATCGACGATTCCGCCGGACACCCATTGTCGCAAACCGCGCCCGGTGCGTTCCTGTGTCTCTTGGCGGAAGCGGCGGACAGCGGGTTTGCACCGGTTCCGCTTTTGGCGTTGCTCAAACATCCGCTGGCGATGATGGGCGAAGACGCCGGTGTGTTTCGCGCGCATGCCCGCGAACTCGACATCGCGCTGCGCGGACCGCGACCGGATTCCGGATTGGCGGGCATCACGGCTGCGATCCAAAATACCGACGACAACCTCAAGACTTGGTTCGCACGGGTTCGCGATGCGCTGGCGCCGCTGGCCGATGCGCTGACGCGGCCGGAAATCGCCATTGCCGATGCGCTCGATGCGCATATCGCGGCGGCGGAGAAGCTTGCGGACGCTTCCGCGCTTTGGCACGGCGCGGCGGGTGATGCGGCCAATCGCTTTGTGGCGGATTTGCAGCAAGCGGCGACGGAGGAATTGCCCGCCATCGAGGCCAGTTCTTATGCGCCGCTGTTTCGCGCCCTGACGGAGGAGATCGCCGTGCGCCCGGCTTTCGGGCGTCATCCGCGTTTGGCGATCTTGGGACCGCTCGAAGCGAGGCTGCAGCATTTCGACCTTGTCGTGCTGGGCGGATTGAACGAAGGATCGTGGCCCGCATCGGCGGCGGACGATCCATGGTTCTCGCGCCCGATGCGCCGCACGCTGGGCCTGGAACAGCCCGAGCGCGCCATCGGACTTTCGGCACATGACTTTGCGGCGCTCGCGGCGGGACCGAATGTCGTTTTGACGCGCGCGCTCAAATCCGAAGGTTCGCCGACCGTGGCGTCGCGCTGGGTACAACGGTTGATGCAGCTTGCAAGCGGATTGGGCATCGCGGAGCGGCTGGCGCCGGCCACGCATTATGATCGCATCGCGAGCGCGCTGTCCGATCCGGGCAAGACGCAGGCCGCTCCGCCGCCCGCGCCGCGCCCGCCAATTGTGGCACGGCCGCGCCAATTGTCGGTGACCGAGATTGAAACCTGGCTGCGCGATCCTTATGCGATCTATGCAAAACGAGTATTGGGGCTGAGGCCGCTCGATCCGCTGGACGCTGAGATCGGGCCGATGGAGCGCGGCAGCGCCTTGCACCGGGCGCTCGAATTGTTCGTGGAAAAATATCCGCGCGACTTGCCCGAAGACGCCGCGGCGAAGCTCGTCGAAATCGCCGATGACGTGTTCCGCGCGATTGCAGTGCCCAAAGCATCGCTCGCGTTGTGGCGGCCGCGCTTCCTGGGCGCGGCGATCTGGTTCGTGGCGGAAGAACGCAAGCGGCGCGTGGGAATTGCGCAAAGCTTTGTGGAGATCAAGGGGAAGCTCAAGATCAAAGGGCCTGCGGGAGATTTCGTCCTCGTCGGCAAAGCGGATCGCATCGACCGGCTGAATTCCGGCGGCGGGGCGATAATCGACTATAAGACCGGCGCGCCGCCGACCGACAAGCAAGTGCTTCAGCATTTGTCGCCGCAATTGCCGCTGGAAGGCGCGATGCTTGCCGAGGGCGGGTTCGAGGAGATTGGTGCGCTCGCACCTGCCGAACTTGTCTATGTGCGCATCACCGGCGGCGCGAACCCCGGAGCGTTCCGAACCGTCAAGGCGGATGCGCCGCAGATTGCGCGCGATGCCGCAGAGCGGCTCGCCTTGCGCATCGCACGTTTCGACGACGAAGCCACCGCCTACTATTCGCGCGTGGCACCTTATCGCGCCGACATGGCGGGCGATTACGATCATCTGGCGCGGGTGCGTGAGTGGTCGCTCAGCGGCTGGCGCGGAGACGGCGAATGAGCGGCGCCTCCGATCCCAATCGCTCCGCCTGGGTGGCGGCGAATGCCGGCGCGGGCAAGACGCACACGCTGGCCAATCGCGTGACGCGGCTGCTGCTGGCGGGCGCGCGGCCAGAGCGCATTCTGTGTCTCACCTATACAAAAGCTGCGGCGGCGGAGATGGCGGGTCGGCTGTTCGGCCAGCTCGGCAAATGGTCGATGCTGCCGGACGAAACGCTGGCCGCGAACATCGCCGAAGTCGGCGCGGAGGTTGGCGGCAAGGAAGGTCTGAGAAAGGCGCGGCGCTTGTTCGCCGATGCGTTGGAGACGCCGGGCGGACTGAAAATCCAAACCATCCACGCCTTCTGTCAATATGTGCTGAAGCGCTTTCCGCTGGAAGCGGGCGTGCCCGCCGCGTTTCGCGTGCTCGACGAACGTACCGCGCGCGATCTGATCGGCGAAGCGCGCAACCGCGTGCTGGAACGCGCCGGTGGCGGCGACACGCCGCGCGCCGCTGCCATCGCTTATCTTGTGACGCATCTCAGCGATTTTCGATTGGAACAAATTCTCGATGCCGCGCTGGGCGCGGACCGGGGAAAACTGGATGCTTTCCTGGCGAAGGACGAATGGGCGAGCCTGCTGCGCACGGCCCATGGCGCGGCACCGGGCGACACACCGAAGATTGTTGCGGCGGAATTTGTGGCGACGCTCGATGTGGCGGCGCTCGGCGAGATCGCGGCTTGGCTTGCGCAAGGCGGTGCGGGCGACGCCAAGCGCGCCGCCGCGCTGAGCGTTGCCGCCCAATCCAGCGATGCCGAGGCGCGCTTTGAGGCTATGCGCGAGGCGCTGCTGACCAAGGAAGGCGTGTTGTTCGCAAAGCTCGCCACCAAGAAGCTGGCCGAGGCGCGGCCTGATCTTCTGGCGGCGCTGGAAGGTCTGGCTGTACGGTTCTTGGTATTCGAGGATCGTATGCGCGCGGCACATGCGGCGATGCTGTGCGAAGCGGCGCTGAGCATCGTGGATGCGGTGCGCGCGGTCTATGCCGACGAGAAACGGGCACGCAGCGTGCTCGACTATGACGATCTGATCGTGCGAACCCACCGCTTGCTGCAAAAGAGCGGCGCGGCCTGGGTGCTCTACAAGCTCGACGAAGGCATCGACCATATTCTGATCGACGAGGCGCAAGACACCAGCGCGCTGCAATGGGACATTGTGCAAAGCCTGACGGAGGAATTCTTCGCGGGCGAAGGCGTGGAGCGCGGCGCGCGCACGCTGTTCGCGGTGGGCGACGAGAAGCAATCGATCTTCAGCTTCCAGGGCGCGGACCCGGCGCAGTTCGACGTGCGGCGGCGGTTCTTCGAGGGCCGGGTTGAGGGCGCGGGCCAGGCGTTCTCGTATGAATATCTGCAAACCTCGCGGCGGTCGGCGCCGCAGATCTTGAAGTTCGTCGACGAAGTGTTCGCCGATGCGGCGGCGCGCGACGGGCTGACGTCCGGCGATCTTCCCATCAAGCACAACGCGCTGCGCGATAAGGCGGCGGGTTTGGTGGAATTCTGGCCGGCGCTGGTGCCCAGCGATAAGCCCGACACCGATCCGTGGGATTTTCGCCCGGTCGATCTGGAGCGCGAGAACAGCCCCATTGCGCGCCTGGCCGACCAGATTGCCGACAAGATCAAGGATTGGCTGACGCGCGGCGCGGTTTTGCCCGGTCACAGCGAAGCGATCCGGCCGGGAGACATTATGATCCTGTTGCCGCGGCGCGAGCCATTCGGCAGCGAGATCATCCGCCGACTGAAGGAGCGCGGCGTGCCGGTGGCGGGCGCGGATCGCATCAAGCTGACCGAGCAGATCGCGGTGATGGACCTGATCGCGCTGGGACGCTTTGTGCTGTTGCCGCAGGACGACCTGAACCTGGCGGCGCTGCTGCGCTCGCCGTTGGTCGGATTGTCGGAGGAAGAACTCTTCGCGCTGGCGCATGGGCGCGAGGGTTCGCTGTGGAGTGCGCTTTCGCGGCGGCAGTCTCAGTTTGTTGAGGCGCATGCGTTTCTGAGCGAGGCGCGGAGCGGTGCGGATTATGCGCCGCCGTTCGAGTTCTATGCCCGTGTTCTGACGGCGCGCGATGGACGGCGCAGGCTTCTTAAGCGGCTGGGCGCTGAAACGGCGGATGCGATTGACGAGTTTCTTTCGCTGGCGCTGGCTTACGAAAGCGCCAACACGCCGTCGCTGGAGGGCTTTCTGCACTGGGTGGAACGCGGCGGCGCGGACGTCAAACGCGACATGGAACGCGGCCGCGACGAAGTGCGGGTGATGACGGTACATGGCGCCAAGGGGCTGGAGGCGGACATCGTCATCCTGCCGGACACCACATCGCTGCCCGAAAATCCGGCGGCCAAGGGACATCTTCTGTACACGGATGATGGTGTGCTGTTTCCGTTGCGCGACGCCTCCGCCCCGCAGAGCGTGATCGCGGCCAAACTCGCCGCGCATCGTGAAACGCTGAAGGAACATCGCCGCTTATTCTATGTGGCGCTCACCCGCGCCAAGGAGCGGCTGTATATCTGCGGCTTCGAAAACAAGAACGGCACCAAGGACGGTTCCTGGCACACGCTGGCGGAACGCGCAGCGAAATCGCTGGGAATTGAAGTTGCGGATGGAATCCTGGCGTATGGTGATCGCACGGAAACCACCGCCGCGCCGCACGTTGAGGCAGTTGAGAATTTCGTCGCACCGTCCTGGGCTCTGACGCCGGCGCCGGTGGAGCGCCCGACGCCGTGGCTCATTCGCCCTTCGATGGCGGCAGGGATGGACGAGCCGACGATGGCTTCGCCATTGCGCGCCAGCGGCGCGGCACAGCGCGGGATACTCGTCCACGCGATGCTGGCGCGATTGCCCGATGTGGCGCCGCAGCGGCGGACGGAACTCGCGCGCAAGTTCCTCACCGCGCGCGGGATCGAAGGCGAAGAGATTGAGCGCTTGGCAGCGCAGACGATCGCGGTGATCGAAGACCCGGCCTTCGCCGCCGCCTTCGCGCCGGGCAGCCGCGCGGAAGTCTCTATCGTCGCGGATTTGCCGCAGCTTGGCGCGGGCGCGCGCGTGCATGGCCGGGTGGACCGGCTGGCCGTCAGCGATGACGAGGTGCTGATCGTGGACTTCAAGACCGGTAAACCTGCACAGGAAGCAGACATGCCGCGAATCTATGCGACCCAGATGGCGCTCTATCGTGCGGCGGCGGCGCGGATTTTTCCGGCCAAACGAATCGCCTGCGCGCTGGTCTGGACCGAAGGGCCCAGCCTGATGGCGCTGAGCGAGGCCTTTCTAGAGGCGGAAACGGGGCGCGTCCGCAAGCGCCTTGACCAAGGGGGGAACCGTTCCTAGATATGTATCCCCGCCAACCGAGGAATTGCGAATGTCTTCGCCGATCAAAGCTTCCGACGCAGCGCCTCAGGCCGATGGCCTGAAGCCGATCAAAGTTTCCGACGCGTCGTTTCAGGCCGATGTCCTGAATTCCAAAACCCCCGTATTGGTGGATTTCTGGGCCGAATGGTGCGGACCTTGCCGCATGATCGCCCCCGCGCTCGAGGAATTGGCCACGGAACTCGGCGGCAAGGTCACGATCGCCAAGATCAATATCGACGAAAACCCCTCGACGCCGCAGAAATACGGCGTGCGCGGCATTCCCACCATGATGATCTTCAGCCAGGGCCAGGTTGCCGCGACCAAAGTCGGCGCGCTGCCCAAGTCGAAGATCAAGGAATGGATCGAAGGGTCGATCTAAGAATATCCCATACCCCAATTCGTCATGGCCGCCCTTGAGGCGGCCATCCAGTAGCCGCGCGTCTGCGCGGCAAAAGTGTCTCTCGTTTCGATGGATGGCCGGGTCAAGCCCGGGGGGTGTTGCTAACTCGGACAGACTTTACCTTTTTGACCACACTGACAAATCGGCATGAGCGGGGTGGGGGTACTGCCAAATTTAAGCTGAGTCGGACCTATAGAGCCTTCGTCATTCGGCTGGACCGGCAGGAGATCAGTCTATAGCTGGCGGACAAAGGCATTATTGTGCCGAACGAATCGACAGGCCACTCATCCGGCGTCATCGCGATTCGCAGGCTTTCTTCGTCAGCCAAGCGAAATCATTTTCGCCTTAAGGCACTGAATCTGCATCGATTCCCGACAACCGCGCCCCTGCTATGGACGGCATATAGGAAAAGTGGCAACCAATTTTCTGCTCCCACCGCGAAAGTTCTTACTTTGGATTTCGGATAAATACCCACACGGAGCTCACTCTGGAGAAAAAATGAGCGATAAGGCTTGGGCCAATCAAGCCGCCAGCTTGGTCGAAGTGCAAAAGTACGGGAGCAATCTTGAGCGCACGGTCCGCGAATCGCTGGATTGGGACGGCGGGCGCGTCGTCTATGACTTCGCGCACAAATATAGAATACAGACAGATTGCGTATACCCCAG